>NZ_CP039846.2:1337500-1490000 GCF_009914215.2 Acetobacter pasteurianus
GGGTTGGTCTGACCCGTATTGAGCAAAGAGATTTGCTCATGCGTTAAGCATTTCTGGTGTAAGCGTTCAGAAGCGTTTTGAAGAAGTAGACGTACTCGGATGCGTCATGCTTTGGAGCTGTTTGTATCTGCATGAGTAGGTATGGATGGTTTCTGTGCATGGGGTGAGTGAGTATGAGAAGGGCATTCGGTGGATGCCTTGGCACTAGGAGGCGACGAAGGACGTAGCACGCTGCGATAAGCTGTGGGGAGCCGCGAGCAGGCATTGATCCGCAGATTTCCGAATGGGGCAACCCACCCAGCGATGGGTATCGTGATCTGAATACATAGGGTTACGAGGCGAACCCGGGGAACTGAAACATCTCAGTACCTGGAGGAAAAGACATCAATTGAGATTCTGCTAGTAGTGGCGAGCGAACGCGGAACAGGCCAGTCATTTTTGAAGAAGAAGCAGAACAGTCTGGAAAGGCTGACCATAGTGGGTGACAGTCCCGTATGTGTAGTGTCTTTGGAAATGCTTGAGTAGGGCGGGGCACGTGAAACCCTGTCTGAACATGGGGGGACCACCCTCCAAGCCTAAATACTCCCTAGTGACCGATAGCGAACAAGTACCGTGAGGGAAAGGTGAAAAGCACCCCGACGAGGGGAGTGAAAGAGACCTGAAACCGGATGCCTACAAGCAGTCGGAGCCTCTTATGGGGTGACGGCGTACCTTTTGTATAATGGGTCAGCGAGTTTCTGTTTGCAGCGAGCTTAAGCCGTTAGGTGTAGGCGTAGCGAAAGCGAGTCTGAATAGGGCGCATAGTTGCTGGCAGAAGACCCGAAACCGAGTGATCTAGCCATGGCCAGGCTGAAGGTGCGGTAACACGCACTGGAGGGCCGAACCCACGCCTGTTGAAAAAGTCGGGGATGAGCTGTGGCTAGGGGTGAAAGGCCAATCAAACTCGGAGATAGCTGGTTCTCCGCGAAATCTATTGAGGTAGACCGTCAGGTGGTTACCCCGGGGGGTAGAGCACTGGATGGGCTAGGGGGGCCCAAAGCCTTACCAAACCCAACCAAACTCCGAATACCCGGAAGTATAGCCTGGCAGACAGACAGTGGGTGCTAAGGTCCATTGTCGAGAGGGAAACAGCCCAGACCACCAGCTAAGGCCCCCAAATCGTGGCTAAGTGGGAAAGGATGTGGGGATTCCATAACAACCAGGAGGTTGGCTTAGAAGCAGCCATCCTTTAAAGAAAGCGTAATAGCTCACTGGTCTAATAGAAACCCTGCGCCGAAAATGTAACGGGGCTCAAGCCACGTGCCGAAGCTGTGGGTGCATATCTATGATATGCGCGGTAGCGGAGCGTTCCGTAAGTCAGTGAAGGAGACGGGGTGACCCTCTCTGGAGATATCGGAAGTGCGAATGCTGACATGAGTAGCGACAAACAGTGCGAGAAACACTGTCGCCGAAAGTCCAAGGGTTCCTGCGCAAGGTTAATCCACGCAGGGTTAGTCGGCCCCTAAGGCGAGGGCGAGAGCCGTAGTCGATGGGAAACAGGTGAATATTCCTGTACCTGCCAGAAGTGACGAATGCGATATGTTGTCAGGTCTTAACGGATTGATCTGGCTTTTGGAGCATTCCAGGAAATAGCTCTGGCGTATAGACCGTACCCGAAACCGACACAGGTGGACTGGTAGAGAATACCAAGGCGCTTGAGAGAACGATGCTGAAGGAACTAGGCAAATTGCTCGTGTAACTTCGGGATAAGCGAGACCCGTTGGTGGGCAACCATTGGCGGGTGGCACAGACCAGGGGGTAGCGACTGTTTATTAAAAACACAGGACTCTGCGAAGTCGAAAGACGACGTATAGGGTCTGACGCCTGCCCGGTGCCGGAAGGTTAAGAGGAGGTGTGAGAGCACTGAATTGAAGCCCCGGTAAACGGCGGCCGTAACTATAACGGTCCTAAGGTAGCGAAATTCCTTGTCGGGTAAGTTCCGACCTGCACGAATGGCGTAACGACTTCCCCGCTGTCTCCAGCATCGGCTCAGCGAAATTGAATTCCCCGTGAAGATGCGGGGTATCCGCGGTCAGACGGAAAGACCCTATGAACCTTTACTGCAGCTTTACAGTGGCATCAGAGACATTCTGTGTAGGATAGGTGGGAGGCTTTGAAGCAGGGGCGCCAGTTCCTGTGGAGCCATCCTTGAAATACCACCCTGAATTTTTCTGATGTCTAACCGTGGTCAGTTAGCCTGATCCGGGACCCTGTATGGTGGGCAGTTTGACTGGGGCGGTCGCCTCCCAAAGTGTAACGGAGGCGCGCGATGGTGGGCTCAGGCCGGTCGGAAACCGGCTGTTGAGTGCAATGGCATAAGCCCGCCTGACTGCGAGAGTGACAGCTCGAGCAGAGACGAAAGTCGGCCATAGTGATCCGGTGGTCCCGCGTGGAAGGGCCATCGCTCAACGGATAAAAGGTACTCTAGGGATAACAGGCTGATCTCCCCCAAGAGTCCACATCGACGGGGAGGTTTGGCACCTCGATGTCGGCTCATCACATCCTGGGGCTGGAGCAGGTCCCAAGGGTTCGGCTGTTCGCCGATTAAAGTGGTACGTGAGCTGGGTTTAGAACGTCGTGAGACAGTTCGGTCCCTATCTGCCGTGGATGTTGGAGACTTGAGAGGATTTGTCCCTAGTACGAGAGGACCGGGATGAACATACCTCTGGTGCACCGGTTGTCGCGCCAGCGGCACCGCCGGGTAGCTAAGTATGGAAGGGATAACCGCTGAAAGCATCTAAGCGGGAAACCCACCTCAAAACTAGGTCTCCCTGAGGGTCGTGGTAGACCACCACGTTAATAGGCCAGGTGTGAAAGCGCGGTAACGCGTGCAGCTAACTGGTCCTAATCACCCAATAGGCTCACTCTCTTACTGTCCCCTTAAAAGGACAGCCCGTGCACAGAAATCATCCATATATCGCCTACTTCTTCATAACCAACCGTCCTCCACACACCCCTTACAGGGTGGACTGGATGACCTGGTGGCCATGGCGGGGAGAGATCCACCCGATCCCATCCCGAACTCGGCCGTGAAAACCCCCAGCGCCTATGATACTGTGGCTTAAGCCACGGGAAAGTCGGTCGCCGCCAGGTCTTCCAATCCACCCTACCCAAATCTTACCCATACAAATTTCAACACACTTACAACCGCGGGGTGGAGCAGCCCGGTAGCTCGTCAGGCTCATAACCTGAAGGCCGCAGGTTCAAATCCTGCCCCCGCAACCAAGATTTACCAAATAAAATCAAAGATTTAAAAGGTCGGCAAGCGGCCTTTTGGCGTTCTACGACGCAATCGTCAGAATGCGTATATATGCAGTGCAGAACTTATAAGAGCGGAAAATGTGTGTTGGTGTCCGCGGCGGGATTCGAACCCACGGCCCCAGGATTCATACCACTTCAGCTTTCACTGCCGTTGCATTTACATACTACGCAACGTTCGTGGTCTGGACTGTCCCTTTACCGTAAACCTGAGAAACCAGGTTATTAGGTACTGCCCGTCCAGTCTCTACACCTTCCTTACTCTATAAAAGCATAAGGCTTGGCTCGGGATTGGCACAATCTGTTACCCAGATTAAGCGTTCCCCGACTTTGAGCAGATTCACTATAATGTTTCCAATTATAGTGCCCAATTAAATAGGAATCCTGTGCTCTATCCTGCTGAGCTACGCGGACACACGCTTTTCGTATACTGAAAGAGATTGGTAGGAACAAGAGATAAAACGAACAGGCCTATCGTCTCGCCTGCATGGCTGCCCGAGCAGTTAAAGTGGAAACGTACCGCCGGCACAGCAAAGCGTCGGGGCTGCCTGTTTGTTTGCAGGCATATTCCAGTGCCTGTGTTTCTTCCACGGCTTTGGTAAGAGCTGGGAGAGACCATAACTCCAATGCCCTGTTAAAACTTGCTGTGCGTTTAAAAAAAACTGGGGGCCGAAGTGCCTTAACAGCCTCACTTCGGCTAACTCCAGCAGCCATGGCAGCTCTTACACGGCGAAGCCTATGCAGATGCCCTAGAAAAGATCTGGCAATGGCAATAGGGCTTGTATCTTCCGCTAATGCTCTTTCTAGGGCTGTGTCTGCGGCAATGCGGTTGCCTTCTGTTGCAGCAAAAGCCGCATCTTCCAAAGAGACACTCCCAGCATCCCCTATGCTTGCACGCACATCATCTAATGTCAGGTTGCCAGTATCACCGGCATACAAACATAGTTTTTCTATTTCGCTACGCGCTGCAGCACGGTCTGCACCCAGCCGGCTGGTCAACCAATGCAAGGCATCAGAATCAATACGCACATTATGCTCTGCCAGCATGCGCGTAATGGAGGATTCCAGATTACGGCCTTCTTCTGGGTAACAGCCGATACTGGCGCAGTTGGGATGTTTTTCCAGAAAACCACGAAGCTTGGAGCGCGATGAAAGACCCGGTGCTTCCAGTATAACAAGAGTATCACTGTTTTGGGCCAGAAAGGCCTCTAACGGCTTGAGCAGGGCATCGGAAGCATCACGCACACGCACCACACGACGGCCCCCCATAAGGGAAAGCGCCGTGGCTTCTTCCATCAGTTTCTCATGCGTTTCACGGTCAAGAACAGCAACCCGGAAAGGATCATCTGCTGATCCGCCTATTTTAATAACAGCGTCCTGAGCGCGTTCTTTAATAAGCCCTGTATCTTCACCATGCAGAAGCAGGATGCGCCATGCGCCAGGATCAGCCAGAACGCGGGATAGGTTGCGGGCGTCTATCTTCATAAAATAAAAGCCGGCTTAATACTGGCTTGGTCCACCACGCCCAGTTGCCATATCTGGAATCGCATCAGCACCTTCCTGTTCCATAGGCACTTCTTTGTCAGATTCTGGCATGGCTGTTGGAATAGGATAAAAAGCTTTTGGCCCTTGATCACGAGAGACAGCAGGGGCTGCCTGAGTGCGGAACCATGTAGAAACCTGCTGGGTAATTTGTTCACCAAGGGTTTGGGCCACACGCCCCATAGCTGTTTCGTTGTTCAATGTCTGGGCAAAATACTGTTCGTATGTGTTGGTGTAGCCATCCATTGTGGTGGTATCACCCTGCGCCAGCAATTTTGGGTTTTGCTCTACAGTTAGCAATTGCCAGTGGGCATGGCCGGTAATACGCGTGCGCCCGGATGTGTTATCTGAGTGAATGTCGATCGCTTCTGCATTGAAGGATGGCATCACAATCAGTGTGTATTTATGTGGGTCTTCTGGTCCATCTGCAGCCATTTGCTGCTGCAAGGCCAATCGCAACTGTTGGCCTGTACGTTCTGGTATATTGGCAACGTAGATTTCTTTAAGTTCTGAGTTAACATCTACGTTGTTCTTCCCGTTTTCTCCATACAGAGGCTGAAAGCCGCAACCGCTCAGCACAACTGGCAAAGCAACCAGTGGCGCAATTGCCAGTGCAAGACGTGCGGAGCGAAGGAGAAAACGGGAATGAGCCATTAGCCTGCCGTTACAAAGTTAACAATACGATTAGGAACATGCACGCGTTTTACAATGCGTTTGCCTTCCAGAAGCCGCGCCACATTAGGCTCTGCTTCTGCGCGGGCAACAACGGCTGCGGCATCTTCATCTGGTTGCGCTTCAATAGTGCCGCGTAGTTTGCCCATAATCTGCACAGCAATTGTAATATGCGTTGCTGTAAGCAGCTCAGGGTTGGCTTCTGGCCATGCTTGCTGGGCTGCTAAACCAGCAGAAGGCAGAACCAGCGCAAACATTTCTTCAGCAAGGTGCGGCATCATGGGTGCGCAAAGGAGGCACAGTGTCTGCGCAGCTTCGCGGCGTGCAAAGGCCATACCAGGAACCGTTGCAGATTTTTCAGCTTCTGCCAGAGCAGATGTTAGCTCATGAATACGGGCAACGGCCACGTTAATGGCAAAACCTTCCAGAGCTTCCGTTACAGCAGCAATGGTGCGGTGCGTGGTGCGGCGTAGCGTATCAGCCTGACGGTCGATATCAGTAGGGCATTCTGTTCTGGCGGGAACATCCTGCGCAACTGTGCGGATGGTACGGAACAAGCGCTGGCTAAAGCGGGCTGCCCCAGCCACACCAGCTTCTGTCCATTCCATGTCGCGTTCAGGCGGGCTGTCAGAAAGCACAAACCAACGGGCGGTATCGGCACCAAAGCGCTCAATGATGGCAACAGGTGCAACCGTATTCCGCTTGGATTTGGACATTTTTTCCACACGGCCAACGGTTACGGGCTCGGTGGTGCCGCGTTTCACACAGCCATTCGCTGTGCGTTCCACTTCTTCTGGATACAGCCAGTTACCTGCAGAATCCTTATAGCTTTCATGGCTTACCATGCCTTGGGTGAACAGCCCGGCAAAGGGTTCGTCCACATCCAGATGCCCAGTGCGGTGCATGGCGCGGGTGAAGAAACGCGCATACAGCAGATGTAGAATGGCGTGTTCAATACCACCGATATACTGATCGACAGGCAGCCAGCCATCAGCAGCAGCCCTCACCGTGGGCGTAGGTGCATGCGGTGCTGTAAAGCGGGCAAAATACCAGGAGCTATCTACAAACGTGTCAAACGTGTCTGTCTCACGCGTGGCGGGCTTGCCGCATTTTGGGCAAGTCGTGTGCTTCCATGTGGGGTGATGGTCCAGCGGGTTACCGGGTTTATCGAAAGACACGTCATCTGGCAGCTCAACAGGAAGTTGCTCATCCGGCACGGCAACCGGGCCGCAATCTGCGCAATGAATGATGGGGATAGGGCAGCCCCAATAACGCTGGCGGGAAATACCCCAGTCACGCAGGCGCCAGTTAACCACACCTTGCCCGATGCCCAGACCTTCCAGCCGGGAAATGGCTTCTTTCCGCGCTTCTTCGGTAGAAAGACCATCAAGGAAGCCGGAATTGATCATGGTGCCATCACCGGTATAGGCGGTGGTGGTGATAGCAAAATCAGCCTGATCCTTGCCGGCAGGCAACACAACAGGTGTGACTGGCAGGTTGTATTTATGTGCAAAGTCCAGATCACGCTGGTCACCGGCAGGGCAGCCAAACAGCGCGCCTGTGCCGTAATCCATCAGTACAAAATTGGCGATCCAGACCGGAAAGCTTTTATCCATAAACGGATGGTTGACCCGCAGGCCTGTATCAAAACCGCGCTTTTCAGCCGTTTCTACAGCTTCTACGGATGTGCCAAGCCGGCGACATTCCGCCACAAATTCTGCCGCTTGTGGGTTCTGCTGAGCAGCCCATGCAGCCAGCGGGTGATCTGGAGCAATAGCCAGAAAGGACATGCCAAACAGCGTGTCCGGTCGGGTGGTGAACACTTCTACGGCGTTCAGGTTTTCATCAAGCCCGGCGGGCGGCTGATGGAGAGAGAAGCGCAGCTTTGCCCCTTCAGAACGGCCAATCCAGCGTTCCTGCATGGTGCGCACACGTTCTGGCCAGCGGTCTAGCGTTTTAAGCCCGTTCAGCAGGTCTTCAGCAAAGTCAGTGATCTTCAGGAACCACTGTGAAAGCTGCTTTTTCTCAATAGGGGCGCCAGAACGCCACCCCTTACCATCGACCACCTGTTCATTTGCCAGAACAGTCTGATCAATCGGGTCCCAGTTGACCCAGCTTTCACGCCGTTCAACCAGGCCACCTTTTAGAAAATCCAAAAAGAGCTTCTGCTGCTTGCCGTAGTAGTCTGGCAGGCAGGTTGCTATTTCTCTATCCCAGTTCAAAGAAAAGCCCAGACGCTGCAATGTGCCGCGCATGGTGGCAATGTTGTTCAGCGTCCATTCCTTGGGGTGCACGCCACGTTCACGCGCTGCGTTTTCTGCTGGCAGGCCAAACGCATCCCACCCCATGGGGTGCAGCACAGAAAAACCACGAGCGCGCTTATAGCGGGCAATCACATCTCCCAGTGCATAGTTGCGCACATGCCCCATGTGCAACTGCCCAGATGGGTAGGGGAACATTTCCAATACATAGTATTTGGGCTTGTTCGCTGGGGGAACGTCAGGAACGGTGAAAATATCGGCATCTGCCCAGGCTTTCTGCCATTTGGGTTCAACCGTATTAAAATCATAGGACGTGGGCGTGCTGGAAGACTGGGACATGAATATTCTGTGTCTGAGACCTGAATGAAGGGGAATGTGAAAAAGGCGCCGGGATAAAATTAGCTATCCCGGTTGCCATTATCGGCCCGCAGCTTACGTGCGCGGGAGAGAATACGTGCAGCAATATCAGATGCGGTATTGGGGGCAGGTGGGGTATCTACCCATTCTTCCCCTTGCTTGATCTGGCGGAACACGCTCAGGCGCAGGGCATCAGACCGCAGACGCTTGTCCAGAATAAAGGCGGTTACCTTAAAGCGTTCATCATGGGCAGCAGGTGGGGTGTACCAGTCTGTCAGGATAATACCGCCTTCTGCATCTGCGGTAGAAACCGGCAGGAAGGAAAGGGTATCAAGGGTTGCGCGCCACAAATAGGCGTTTACGCCC
Organism: Acetobacter pasteurianus; assembly: GCF_009914215.2. Taxonomy (NCBI): domain Bacteria; kingdom Pseudomonadati; phylum Pseudomonadota; class Alphaproteobacteria; order Acetobacterales; family Acetobacteraceae; genus Acetobacter; species Acetobacter pasteurianus. The sequence continues at coordinate 1,345,996 of NZ_CP039846.2, forward strand.
CCTTTAAGTTCTGCATCACCACCAGATGCTCCGCGGTCTTCGGCCAGCAGATGGTTGCGCGGTGCTGTCAGACCATTGTCTGATCTATCACCAGAAGAGCACGCAGCTAACAGGCCAAGACCTGCACATGCGGTAAGCAAGGTGCTGGCGTGGCGGAACCCGGCAGGCGCATGGCTGGCGGCGGGACGGCAGGGCATGAGACGACGAAGCATGGTGTCGGTACGGCTCCTTCAGCGCTGGGTATCCGTGTTTCCCGGTCGCCTTTGCAAATGTTCAGGTCTGGCTTCGGGGTCAAGTGAGTGTTCTGCTTATCTCATATCCTTTCAGTTCTGTCCCGCCAAGCATTTGCTGGGGAGAGATGTTCAACCGCGCATTGAAAACGGGGGTAAGGCAGGAGAAATCATGCCTCGGACACGTATGCGCGGTTGATGCCGAAGGGATGCAATATAATTCAGCGCGTTACGGCAACGCAGTTCAAACCTTGCTGCTTCAAGGACATACAGATTGTATCTGTCTGGGCAGATGGTAGGCCCGCTAAGCGTGAGCGCCACACGGATTGTCCGCTGCTTTTAAGGGCAATCCGGTCTATGCGATCTTCCGCACCAGCGAGAGCGGGCGTGGCTTGATGTGCGATTTGGATGGCATGCTGCGCTCTCTCCTGCGAGGAAAAAGCACCAATTTGGATAATGGCGCCACCAGAGGGGGTGTTCTGCTGCCATACCATTGCAGGCCCAGAAACGGGTGCGGTGTTGGCGGCCTGATAAGTTGGTGGCGTGTCTGTTACTGGTTGGGTATCAGCGGAAGATGATACCGGAATAGCACTGCCATCGGTGGCGGAAGGCGCTGGTGGTTGTATGTCATCTGTAATAGGCGGTGCAATGCCCGGTGAGGCAATGCTGGCAACCTGTTGAGCCGGCGCAACCGTAGCAGCAGGTGTAACTGTTGGGGCTTGTGTGTCTGCAATGGCAATTGCGCTTGCTGGCGTAATGCTACTAGGCACTGGGTCATTCAGATGCGGGGAAACGGACGCCAGATAAGCTTTGGCATAAGAAGGCAGGGCCGTATGGCGAGAACGGTGGTTTTCCATACACTGCGGCCCGCAGCTATATGCGGCCAGAAAATCGGGAGAACCAAACCTGTCATACAATTGGCGGATATAACCACTGCCTGCCATAATGTTGTCGTGCGGATTATAGGGGTCCGAGCCAAGCTGATAGCGCTTGGCGAGTTCACGGTAAGTATCTGGCTTAATCTGCATAAGCCCCACGGCCCCATGTACAGAGCGTGTGAGATGGCCATGCATGTATTGGTGGCCCCCAGATTCCTGCTGCATCACAGCCCTGATCCATGCCTGAGGGATGGAAAAGCGGGTGGAGGCTTCCTGAATATAAGGCCCCCATTTATCTACGGCAGGGCCCGGTGGATTGTAGCTGGAACGTGGCTGGTTCGCGCAGCCTGCCAGCATGGCAAGGCTGGCAAAAGCCATTAAAAACCGCTTTTTCTGACGCAAAGAGACAGCCAAAGAACAACCCATAAGCAAAGACATACTTAACTTATGGTGCGCTGTGCGCCTTTGTGATGCAATCCTGATTTTATGCGAATGCTGGAGAACTGGTATTTTACGGTGTTTTATGTGTTTTGGCCGCGACTTGGCGTACCAGATCTGGGTTGGTCCGGCGGATCTGCCCTGCCCGTAAAACGCTGGCAGTGGAATAGGCAGGAGAAGCTACCCATTCTTGCAGAAACTGCAGGTCGGAAAGGCTATCTCGTGTTTTATGCCCTGTGGAAATATTTGTGTTCTGGCGTGTCATGTTCAGTGTCGTGTTAGGTTTACGCAACATGGCGCAGATCCTGTGATTATCCTGTATTTGTTGTTTGATTGTCAGACAAAGGCCCGAAAGAATTGGCTTTGCCCAGCTTTTGAAAAACTGGGCTTTGTAAGGCAATAAGATTATGTCAATTTCAAGAACAGAGGTTCAAAATAACTTTTTTATTACAATATAGCTGGGTAATCTTTCTTCGCATTACGAACGTTTTTTATTCTGACTTTTTAAAATATCAGTCCCCAAAGTTTCTAAAGCCTGCCGTAAAGGGCCTTCTTCCATTTCGGGGAGTGTGCAGATCACGCCGGGGTTCTGGGGTTTTCTGCGTTGTGGTCGGGGGCGAACGCCTGCGGCTGGGTCCTGCACAAAGCGCAGGCGGCTCACCAAAGGCTCCCCACACCATGTGTTGATACGTGCAATAAGCATATCCCCCAGATGCTGAAGCTCCATGGCAACAGGACCAGCACATGCAATGGTTAATGTGCCAGCAGAAAGACGGCGCGGGCTTGTAACAGCCGCATGTGCCGGACCTACCACATCTGGCCACTGGCTCATTAACATAGCGCCTGTGGGGGAACGCCGCCGAAAAGCCGGTGCCGTAACGGCTGGCAGCAGTGCAGCAAGGCTGCGTAGGTTTCTGGCGCGTGGCGGAGGGGCCGCTTCCGTTTTTTGAGGGCTGCGGCGTGCGGTGCGGCTTTTAGGTGTTACAGCCTTGCCGCCGTTGGCTTCCTTCTTCATAACTGCCTCCGTGACACATCCATCAGCCCACGCATTGCTTCATTGGTATGACCGACACCGCCGCACTTTGCCGTGGCGTGTTGTTGGCCAGTCTCATCCAGACCCGTATCGGGTATGGCTAAGCGAGATCATGCTACAGCAGACCACTGTTAAAGCGGTTGCCCCATATTATCTACGCTTTACAGAAAAGTTTCCGACAGTGCAGGCCTTGGCAAGTGCTGATCGGGAAGACGTTCTGGCTGCATGGGCTGGGCTGGGCTATTATTCCCGTGCCCGTAATTTGCACGCCTGTGCGCAGGCTGTGGTGGCGCTTGGCGGGTTTCCGCAAGATGTTCAGGGTTTGCGTGCCCTGCCAGGTATAGGCCCTTACACGGCTGCTGCTGTGGCAGCCATTGCCTTTGGGGTGCCTGTGGTGCCTGTGGATGGCAATGTAGAGCGTGTCACGGCACGCTTGTTCGCCATTACAGAACCATTGCCACCAGCCCGTAAAAAATTGGCGCAACTGGCCATAACGTTAAATGCGGACCGTGAAGCGCAGGAACGGCCATCTGACTTTGCACAGGCTTTGTTTGATTTAGGTTCTTCTCTGTGCTCACCGCGTGCACCGGCCTGTGGCCTGTGTCCGTGGCAAGGGGAATGTGCGGGGCATAAACAGGGTATTGCAGCCGAATTACCGCGTAAGCTGCCTAAGGCAGAACGCCCTGTGCGCTACGGCGCAGCCTTTCTTGCCCAAGATGCAGCCGGGCAAATTCTGCTGCGTAAAAGGGCAGAAAAAGGACTTCTGGCCGCCATGACGGAACTGCCCGGCACTGAATGGCGATTAGAAAACTGGAGCGAAGCAGAAATTCTACAAGTGGCGCCTTTTGCAGCAGGCTGGAAGTTGGCGGGGCGTGTTAAGCATGTGTTTACACATTTTACCTTATATCTGGATGTATATGTGGCCCAGATAAAGCATTTTTCCAATCAGGCTGTGAGTGATGGTTTTTTGGTGCCTGTGGAATGTGTGAAAGATACAGCATTACCTTCTGTGATGCAGAAATGCTTTGAAAAAGGTTTAAGCTGTTTGAAAGAAAAGAAGTCATAAACATGGTTTTTCATCATATTCCGCCTCAGCCACAACACGCACAGGCTGCCCCACGAGTTGGTATCCTGTTGGTTAATCTGGGCACCCCGGATGATACAGGCTACCGGGCCGTGCGCCGTTATCTTTCCGAATTTCTGTCTGACCGTCGGGTGATAGAAGGGCCACCAGCACTTTGGCAGCCAATCTTGCAAGGGGTTGTGCTGACAACTCGCCCGCGTAGAAGCGGGAAAGCCTACGCGCGTATCTGGAATACTCATAAAGATGAAAGCCCCTTGCGCACCTATACGCGCCATCAGGCTGATGCACTGAGCGCGCGTTTTGCGGCACAAAATGTGCCTGTTGCGTGGGGTATGCGTTATGGCACGCCGACTATTGCGCAAGCGCTGCACGAATTGCTTGAAAAAGGGTGTGATCGCGTTTTGTGCATGCCGCTTTATCCGCAGTACAGCGCCACAACAACAGCCACTGCAAATGACCAGTTGTTTCGTGCGCTGATGCGTTTGCGTAATCAGCCTGCCATACGCACACTTCCATCATTTCCGGATAACCCGGCTTTTATTAAAGCTATTGCAGATTCTATCCGTCTGGCAGAGGCAGAAGCTGATATTCCTTTCCAGATGATTGTCGCCTCCTTTCACGGTTTGCCAGAAGAATATGTTCGTAAGGGTGATTCCTATCGGGCGGAATGTGAAAGAACTGTTGTGGCCTTACGCAAGGAGTTGGGGCGGGATGAAACAACCCTGCCCATGACATTCCAGTCCCGGTTTGGGCCAACCAAATGGTTGGAACCTTACACGGCACCATTTATTGCCGGTTTGCCGGAAAAAGGTATTACCAGCATTGCCGTTGTAACGCCCTGCTTTATGGCGGATTGTCTGGAAACACTGGATGAAATCGGCAACGAAGTGCGCGAAGAATTCATACAGGCAGGTGGGCAGGAATTTACGCTGGTGCCATGCCTGAATGATACGCCCGCCAGCATTGATTTGCTGGAGGCTTTAGCACATCAGGAACTTGCAGGCTGGCTATAAGGGTTTTGCCATCTAGCTAGGTAGAGCCTGTGTGGGATTCTACCCGGCTAAGGTTTTCGGTGCCTTTACACGTGGCGCGGGTGTTTTGTCTGGAAACAGGCAGGGATTTTGAGCATTGCAGCGCCAGCACTCAGGTTTTCTGGCTTTACAGACATATCTTCCCTGAAGAATCATCCAATGATGGGAAGGCTGTATCATTTCCAGAGGAATACGGGCTTCCAGAGATTTTTCAACAGCTTCTACGGTTTTGCCCCGTCCTAGCCCAGACCTATTAGCCAAACGGAAAACATGCGTATCTACCGGTACGGTAGGTTTGTGGAACGCAACATTCAGCACAACGTTTGCTGTTTTGCGGCCTACACCAGCCAGTTTTTCCAATTCCTCCCGCGTGCCGGGCACTTTACCATGATGGTCTTCTACAAGTTGGCGGGAAAGTTCGACCACATTTTTGGCTTTGTTGCGCCACAGCCCAATGGTGCGAATAAGTTTGCCCACTTCTTCTTCTCCCAGTTCCACCATGGCGGCAGGAGTGGGGGCGGCCTCAAACAAAGCAGGTGTTACGCGGTTGACGGAGGCATCTGTTGCCTGAGCTGAAAGTACTACGGCCACCAGTAGCGTAAAGGGTGTGGTGTAAAGTAGTTCAGTTTGAGCATCTGGCCATGCTTGGGAAAGGTCTGTCAGAAAACTGTATATTTCCTGCGGCGTCATATCTCGTGGCGCAATAGCAGCCGGTCCACTGCTAGGTGTGGCTGGGGCCGTTTTTTTGGCTGCCGTGCGTTTTTTTGCCCGCGACTTATCCATCGGTTTGTCTGAGTTCACGGGGGCTGCTGTGGTGGGTTTTTTGGCCATAGGTGCAGTGTAACGCGTCTGGCTGTATGGCGTCCATGCTCATGCGCATTCCGGATTTGCAGGGCTTTATGTCTCAGGATACACAGCGCATCGGTTTTGTTTTTTCAGGTTTTTATCATGCCACAAGCTTCAGAAAGTCATGTCGAATCCGGGCGTAAGGCATCGCTTTTTGTGGATGTGCTGAAGTTTGTGGTGCGGCGCTGGCTGGCGTTCCCTCTGCCCTTAACCATAACAGCCGGGAGCATTTTGGCTGCTACGGTGGCTGATGTGCTGATGCCTTTGGCTGCGGGGCGTTTGGTAACAGATGTTTCCGCTCCGGCAGCGCAGGCAGGCAAAGTGCATGATGCCCTATGGATGCTTGCCGCCATGGCAGCATGTGGGTTTGGGAATGTGCTGTTAAAGCGGTACGCTTATTTGGGCATTACGCACCTGACCACTCAGGTCATGCAGAAAATAGGTTCCGAAGCTTTTGCGCATGTACAAAAGCTTTCTGCAGAATGGCATACCAATACGTTTGCAGGTTCCACGGTGCGGCGCTTAACGCGCGGTATGTGGGCTGTAGACATGCTGGATGATACGCTGCTTTTAATGCTGATACCCGAAGCGTGCCTGCTAGTGCTGACAACTCTGGTGCTGGGGTGGCATTGGCCGTTTATGGGGGCCATTCTGGGCGTGCTTTCTATTTTATTTATTGTGCTTTCCTGCACATTAACGCTGCGTTATGTGGCGCCTTCTGCGCGTGCTGCCAATGCGTGGGATAGCCGTATGGGTGCTGCTCTGGCAGACGCCATAACCTGCAATACGGTTGTAAAAGCTTTTGGTGCAGAACAGCGTGAAGAAAGCCGACTACAGGCACTTATTTCCCAATGGCGCAAGGCCACCATTTATACATGGACCAAAGGTACAGACAGCGCAAACATTCAGGCAACTGTTGTTATGTGTATGCGCCTTATTCTGGCTGGTGCTGCTGTTTGGTTGTGGTGGAAGGGGCGTGCTGGCCCTGGTGATGTAGCCTATGTGCTGACCATGACCTTTTTGGTGCAGGGATACCTGCGCGATATTGGGCAGCAGGTTTCCGTCGTGCAGAGATCTGTCAATGAAATGGAAGAATTACTGGCGTTGTGGAGAACGCCTGCGGCGGTAGCAGATCCTAGCAATCCAGTGCCTTTGCAAGTGAGTGCAGGGGAAATCCGTTTTGAACATGTCTTGTTTAAATATCCGGGGCAGGAGCGGGCGCTTTTTACAGATCTTTCCGTTACAATTGCCGCCGGTAGTCGGGTGGGGTTGGTAGGGCCTTCTGGTTCAGGGAAATCAAGTTTCATTAAACTGCTACAGCGCTTTTATGTGCCGCAGTCAGGTAGAATTTTGATTGATGGCACAGATATTGCACGCGTGCGTCAGTCTGATTTGCGGGCAAAAATTGCCTTAGTGCCGCAGGAAGCTGTGCTGTTTCATCGGAGTCTGGCAGAAAATATTGCTTATGGCAGGCCAGATGCCACGCCAGAGCAAATTGCGCAGGCGGCCCAATTAGCCAATGCCGCTGGTTTTATTGATAGGCTCCCCGAAGGATACCAAACGCTAGTGGGTGAGCGAGGGGTCAAACTTTCGGGAGGGGAGCGTCAGCGCATTGCCATTGCGCGCGCCTTTTTGGCTGATGCCCCCATACTGGTGTTGGATGAAGCTACTGCCAGTCTGGATTCCGAATCCGAAGCATTGGTGCAGGAAGCAATGGAGCGCCTGATGACAGGTCGTACCGTTCTGGTGGTTGCACACCGCCTTGCCACTGTTGTCGGGCTGGATCGGATTCTGGTTTTTGAACACGGCCAGATTGTAGAAGATGGCGCACATACAACGCTGATTCAGCAACAAAACGGGCTGTACCGCCGGTTGTATGATTTGCAGACCCTTTAACGCGGCCTTGGCGCGGAAGAAGGCTGGGAAATACGTAAATTATGGAATTGGGGGAGATTTCTATCTCTGGCGGAGGGGAAGGGATTCGAACCCTCGATACGACTTGACATCGTATAACGGTTTAGCAAACCGCCGCCTTCAGCCACTCGGCCACCCCTCCGCCGAAGAGTGCGAACATACACGACGTTTGCACCGCTGCTTTTAGGGGGTTCAACGCGTTCCGTCAAACCCCCTAAAAACTTATTTTTTCAAATTGTGGATTTTAGCCGTCTAGCTGAGCCTTGAGGGCCGAATTTACCAGAGCAGGGTTTGCCTTGCCTTTGGTTTCCTTCATGACCTGTCCCACAAAGAATCCGAACAGCTTGTCTTTGCCGCCACGGTATTCTGCCACCTTATCCGCATGTTTTTCCAAAATGGCGGCAATGGCGGCATCAATCACACCTGTGTCGGTGACCTGCCGCAGGCCTTTGCGTTCCACAATGGCATCCGGGCTATCACCGGTTTCCACCATGTCTTCAAACACTTCCTTGGCAATCTTACCGTTGATGGTGCCATCAGCAATCAGATCAAGCATTTTACCCAAGGAGACCGCGCTGACAGGGCTGGTTTCAATGGTGTTGCTGGTGCGGTTCAGGGCTGCAAACAGATCACCAATTACCCAGCTTGCCGCCAGCTTGCCATCGCGCCCTTTGGCTACGGTTTCATAAAAATCAGCCACAGCCTGTTCTGCAACCAGCACACCAGCATCGTAAGATGGAATGCCGTAGTCTTTCTGGAAGCGTGCACGCTTTGCGTCCGGCAGTTCTGGCAGCTTGGATTTCAGTTCATCCACCCATGCTTGTTCTACCACCAGCGGCAGCAGGTCAGGATCTGGGAAGTAGCGGTAATCATGCGCATCTTCCTTGGAACGCATGGTACGGGTTTCGCCGCGGCCTGGATCAAACAGGCGTGTTTCCTGATCAACTTCCCCACCGTTTTCCCAGATTTCAATCTGGCGTGTGGCTTCCACTTCAATGGCCTGCATAACAAAGCGGATGGAGTTGACGTTCTTGATCTCGCAACGGGTGCGGAAGGGTTCGCCCGCTTTGCGCACAGAAACGTTTACGTCTGCACGCATGGAGCCTTCTTCCATGTTGCCATCACACGTGCCCAGATAGCGCAGAATCTGGCGCAGCTTACGCAGGTAGGCCCCGGCTTCTTCTGGTTCGCGAATATCGGGTTCGCTCACAATTTCCATCAGGGCCACACCGGCGCGGTTCAGGTCCACAAAGGATTTTGTGGGGTCCTGATCATGCAGCAGCTTACCGGCGTCCTGTTCCAGATGCAGGCGGGTAATGCCAATCTGGCGTGTTTCGCCGTTCTGAAGCTCAATTTCGATAGAACCCTTGCCGATGATCGGGTGCTCGAACTGGCTGATCTGGTAACCCTGCGGCAGGTCGGCGTAAAAGTAGTTTTTACGGTCAAACCGGCTGAACAGGTTGATCTGGGCATTCAGCCCCAACCCGGTGCGGATGGCCTGCGCCACGCATTCCTTGTTGATAACAGGCAGCATACCGGGGAAGGCCGCATCAACAAGGCTGACCTGTGTGTTCGGGTCACCCCCAAATTTTGTGGAAGCACCGGAAAACAGCTTGGACTGACTGATAACCTGTGCATGCACTTCCAGCCCCACCACAATTTCCCACGGGCCGGTTTTACCTTCAATTACGTAGCTCATGCGCCTGCTCCCGCATGTACGGACGGAAGGTGCGTAAAGCCTGCCGCCGCTTCTAACGCGCCGCCAATGGACAGCACGGTTTCTTCATCAAAATGCTTGCCAATGACCTGCAGCCCCAGCGGCAGGCCATTACCGTTCAGCCCAACCGGAACGGAAAGGGCAGGCACGCCGGCCATGCTGGCGGGCACGGTAAAGATATCGTTCAGATACATCTGCACCGGGTCATCCATGTTTTCACCCTGCGCAAAGGCAGCAGATGGCGCGGTGGGGGTTAGCAGCACATCTACATTTTCAAACGCCTGTTCAAAATCGCGCTTGATAAGGGTGCGGACTTTCTGGGCTTTCAGATAGTAAGCATCGTAATAGCCTGCAGAAAGCACGTAGGTGCCCATCAGAATACGGTTGCGCACTTCTGCACCAAACCCTGCGGCACGTGTGGCTTCATATACACCATCCAGCGTAGGCGCATCCTTGCGGATGCCAAAGCGGATGCCATCATAACGCGCCAGGTTGGAGGAGCATTCAGCCGGAGCAATAATGTAATAGGTGGTCAGGCCGTATTTGGTGTGCGGGAGAGAAACATCCACAATCTCGCAACCGGCTTCTTTCAGCCACGCAATGCCTTGTTCCCACATAGCCACAACTTCTGCTGGCAGGTTGGGGGAGCGATATTCTGTGGGAATACCCACGCGCAGGCCTTTTACGCTTTTACCAACAGCTTTGCTGAAAGCAGGCACTGGGCGGTTTGAGCAGGTGCTGTCTTTTTCATCAAAGCCAGCCATGGCTTCCAGCATCAGTCCGGCATCTGCCACGCTGCGCGTCATGGGGCCAGCCTGATCGAGCGAGCTTGCGAAGGCAATGGTGCCCCAGCGGCTGCAACGGCCATAGGTGGGCTTTAGCCCCACAATACCGCAATACGCGGCAGGCTGGCGGATGGAACCACCGGTATCCGTGCCTGTGGCAGCAAGGCCCAAGCCAGCAGCAACAGCGGCGGAAGACCCACCGGAAGATCCACCCGGCACCAGTGTGGCGGAGGGATCATCCTTACGCTTCCACGGGCTTGCCACCGGTCCGAAAGCCGATGTGATGTTGGCAGAGCCCATGGCAAATTCATCAAGGTTGGTTTTGCCAAGGAAAACCGCACCAGCTTTCAGCAGGTTGGCTGTTACTGTGCTTTCATAAGGCGGCACAAAGTTTTCCAGCATCTTGCTGGCGGCCGTGGTGCGCACGCCCTTGGTGCAGAACAGATCTTTCACACCAATGGGCAGGCCATCCATAAGGCCTGCAGTGCCTGCGGCGTAACGCGCATCTGCCGCATCTGCCGCAGCCAGAACTGTTTCTTCTGGCAGCACGGTAATATAGGCATTCAGCACCGGGTTCAGGCGAGCAATGGCGTCCATCTGGGCTTTGGCCAGTTCCCGTGCAGAAAATTTGCGGGCGGCAAGCCCTTCACGCGCTTGGGTGAGCGTCAGTCCGGTCAGCATTATTCCACCACCTTGGGTACTGTGTAGAAGGGGCCAGATGTTTCTGGCGCACAGGCCAGCAGGGCATCACGGCAGTTGCCGTCTGTTACCTTATCTTCCCGCTGGCGCAGGGTTTCGGTTTCTGTCCCCACCATGGGGGGAACGCCTTCCACATCCACTTCGGCAAGCTGGTCAATCCAGCCCAGAATACCGTTCAGCTTCTGGCGTGTGGCTTCAAGCTCATGCTCTTCCAGCCCGATACGGGCCAGTTTGGCAATGCGGCGGGTGGTCGCAAGGTCTAGCGACATGAAAGCGGACCCCTCTTTTCTTGATCTCAATAGGAAGAAAGCACCTAGCATAATCGCGCGAAAGGCAACATACCGTCCGTATGACACTGCTTAGCCTGACAGACCTTGTTGCAACCCTGCCCAGACACGCACGCCTGCTGGGGATAGACCCCGGCAAAAAGCAGGTGGGGCTGGCGCTTTCCGATGTTTCGCGCATGGTGGCCTCACCATTCCAAACAGTAAAGCGCGGTAAGCTGGGGCAAATGGCCAATTTTATTCGTGATCTTGCCAAAGAACACGAAATTGGCGGCATGGTTGTGGGGATCCCTCTTTCTTTGGATGGGTCCTTTGGCCCCGCAGCGCAGGCTAGCCATGATTGGGCGCTTGCGCTTTCGGAACAGACAGGTTTGCCCGTGTGCCAGTGGGATGAGCGCCTTTCCTCATCCGCTGTGAATCGTATGCTTATTGATGAGGCCGATCTCTCCCGCGCGCGTCGGGCGGAAATGGTGGATCGGCTGGCTGCAGCATACATCTTGCAGGCCGCGCTGGACTCTCTGCCACGTTAAACGTGTTTGGCGGTATTGCCACGGATGTGGCGTACATTTGCCATAAAGCCTTTGAATACTTACCTTTAACGATAAGGTTTTCACTTAAGAGGATGTATCTCGTGTCTCATAATTCTTTTCGGATGGCCGCTACAACTCTGCTGGGTGCTGCCATGTTTGCTCTAAGTCTGCCTTGCGCCCATGCTGAAGAAGGCGTGTTGGGCCGCGCATGGGATAACACCCGTGAAGGCACCGAGCACGCGTGGAACAAGACCAAGGAAGGCACGAACAAGGCTTGGGAAAAGACAAGCAACGGCACAGAAAAAGTGTGGGACAAGACCAAGGACGGTTCTCGCAAGACTTGGGACAAGACCACCGAAGGCAGTGAAAAGGCGTGGGATAAGACCAAGGAAGGCACCCACAACGCTTGGGATAAAACCCGCGAAGGCACTGAAAAAACCTGGGACAAAACTAAGGAAGGCTCCCACAAGGTTTGGAACAAGACCAGCGATGGCACCGAAAAGGCTTGGGATAAAACCAAGGACGGTTCTCGCAAGGCTTGGGACAAAACAAGTGAAGGCACTGAGCACGCTTGGAACAAGACCAAGGAAGGCACAGAAAATGCCGCGCATGATGTTGGCCGCTGGGGCCAGAACACGTTTTCTGATGACAAAAAATAACGCTGTATAACGACGGCTAAAAAAGCCCGCTCTACCTTTAATGGTAGGCGGGCTTTTTTGTTGTTTGCATAGGAAACAGGAGGGGCTGGAATATTTAATGTTTGATATGTGCAGCTTTGCGCATTTTTAAATTGTGCAAAGCGTGAAGTAATTTGCGAAAAGAATTTTGTATTTGCAGCCAATACGCGCCAAATGCTGTCATTCTGGCCTCCTGTTTTTCTTGATCGTTATTTTTAAGACTAAGCAGGAATGATGGCCTGACTATGACGGTATACTTGATGAAATGAATTCTGATTTTAAAAATATATGACAAGGCAAAGAAAAAGGCGGCCCCAGAAAAGGCCGCCTTTTTACTGATGACTGCAGAAAAATGCAGATCAGGCTTTTGCTTCTTCCAGCAGAATCTGTTCGATGATGTCCAAGCCTTCATCAACCAGTTCATCAGATGCAGTCAGCGGTGTCAGGATACGGATTGTAGCGCCCTGCACACCACAGGCCAACAGGATCAGGCCTTTTTCACAGGCACGGGCACACAGTTTGGAACCAAAGCCCTTGCGCTGTTCCACACCTTCATGGCGTTCCAGAATATCAAAGGCAACCATTGCGCCTAGCCCACGTGGCATGCTGACAGGCAGCATATCTGTGCGCTTGTGCCAGCCTGCAATGCGGGCTTTCAGGCGTTCGCCCATGCTGTTGGCGCGGTCCAGCAGCTTTTCTTCTTCAATAATATCCAACACAGCCAGCCCAGCAGCACAGCCCAGCGGAGCACCAGCATATGTGCCACCCAAGCCACCCGGAGGCACGGAATCCATCAGTTCCGCACGGCCAATGACGCCAGAAAGTGGGAAGCCACCTGCCAGAGATTTGGCAATGCACACCAGATCCGGTTCTACGCCAGAATGTTCAATACCAAACAGCTTGCCAGTACGGGCAAAGCCGCTCTGCACTTCATCGGCAATCAGTTTAATGCCGTGTTGGTCGCAAATCGCGCGCAGGTGTTTGAGCAGTGCAGTAGGGGCAACGCGGAAGCCGCCTTCACCCTGCACAGGCTCAATAATAATGGCGGCCACATTGTTGGGGGAGATATCAGCAGCAAACAGGAAGTTCAGCATCTTCAGGCTGTCTTCCACCGTGATGTCATGACCATCGGGGAAGGGGATGTGGTAAACTTCGCCAGGCAGGGTGCCGAAAGGTGCCTTGTAAGGCAGAACCTTACCCGTAAGTGCAGAAGCCAGCAGCGTGCGACCGTGGAACCCACCACAGAAAGCAATCACGCCATTACGGCCAGTTGCGGCACGCGCAATTTTTACGGCGTTTTCTGTAGCTTCCCCACCCGTGGTGAAGAAAATGGTTTTGGCATCGCCAGAAAACGGTGCGCGGGCGTTCAGCTTTTCAGCCAGTTCAATATAGGGCTCGTAAGCAGAAACCTGAAAAGCTGTGTGGGTAAAACGGTCTAGCTGCTTTTTAACAGCGTCCATTACTTTTGGGTGGCGATGGCCAACGTTCAGAACGGCAATGCCGCCGGCAAAATCAACATAGCGTTTGCCTTCCACATCCCAGATTTCGGCATTTTCTGCGCGGTCTGCAAAAACAGGGGTGGAGGTGGCAACACCGCGCGGCACAGCATTGGTGCGGCGGTTCAGAAGGTCTTTATTCGTGGCCATTAATACGGGCTCCCGGGAACTATGTTGCGGGCAAAGTTGTTTCTGTTCCGTAAAATGTTTCGCACGGCAGGGGGAGGAGATTTTTTGTTGCCTCTATGGTGATAAAAAGTCACCATCTATTTGGCGCGTACATATTTGGTGTGCCTATGCCTGCCAGCATTAAGGCAGGGTGGATGTGTTCTGGGTTTCCAGTTCTACTTGTTCCAAAAGCCAGTTTCGGAACGTGATGAGGGATTTTTTCTCCCATGTGGCGGTGGAAGCCCGCAGCAGATAAGCCCCCAAGGCCACTTCTCGCAAAGGGGTTTGCGTAGGCTGCACGCGCACCAGATGGCCTGTTTCAAGATCATTTCCCAGCAGGAAAATATTGCCCAGGGCGATGCCTTCTCCAGCGCGCGCAGCAGCCAATGTAATATGGGCCTGCCACAGGCGCGTTGCGGCTGGCAGTTTTGTGCAGGCAACATTTTGTGCATGAAACCAAAGTTTCCATTCGGCTTCATCTTCTTCCTGCAACAAGGGCGCGCGCAGCAAATCTGCCGTTGTGCGGGGTTGGCCGCCCAGTTCTGTCAGGCAGATGGGGGCCGCTACCGGAAACACATCCGGCCGTGCAATAATCATGCTGCGCGTATTGCGTGGCTCGGCTAACGGAGCATCATCCCGTACATAGCCGATATGGGCATGATTATCTGTTTCCACGCCAGTAACATGAAACGCCGTATTGGCATCTACCGGGCGCAGCATGATTTCCAGTTGAGGGTGTGCACGCCGAAAAGTGGAAAGCCGCGGCAGCAGCCAATGATAAGCAAATCCATGCGCACAGGTAATGGTAAGGGGCGGCGTATGGTTGCGAATATCTGCTGTAGCTGTCGCCAGTTCTTCCAATAATGGGGTGATGCGGGAATAATAGGTATGCCCTGCAAGTGTAAGGGTTCCCGTTTCCTTATCTCGCAAAGGGGTGCCTAGAATATTTTCCAGATCCCGAATGTGGCGGCTGATGGCGGCGTGATCTACGCGCAACTCTGCTGCTGCCCGTCTGATACCGCCCGTGCGTGCAAATGCCGTAAAGGCATTGAGCATGGCTAGAGGTGGAATGCGGTATCGTTGGTCCATAAGTCGCCAGTCAGGGAAAAGTCTGGAGAAACAGGTGGGTTAAAATGAGAGTTCTGGCAAGAGTGATGCACGTATATTCAGCCAAAGATTGAAATATAAGGCCAAAATAAGGTAAGGGTTACGCCACCTTACAACGGTCCCGCGCAAGCGGGTTTGAAAGGGAATGCCGGAGGCTCCAGTACCAGGAACCCAGTCGGCAACTGCCCTCGCAACTGTAGGCGGAGAGCGTATTACTCCTTGGCCGTATAAAGCGGCAGCCACTGGTGGCAACATCGGGAAGGCTGAGTAACGTGCCATGACCCGCAAGTCAGGAGACCTGCCGTTGTTGTCTTGTTTAACCGCCGGGCGAGGGAGCCGGAGGTGGATAATGTACTATGTTTACTCCGCCACTTTTGGCAGGTTTTTCTCGTAATCCCTTTGGTTGTTTTACCTTCATGCTGCGCGGTGAAGTGTAACAATGCCTTTCCCTACAAACAGAATTTGGAAGAGATTTCCGTATTCTCTGCATTGTTTGCTTCTGGCCGGAGGGGTGTTGGGCAACTTGCCCATCCTAGCGCATGGTGAAGAGACGCAGGTTGAGCAGGACCGTCGTCGTTTAGGCAATTCAGGGCCGTTGATTGAACAGATTGACCCGGCCACGGTGCGGGATTCCCAGCGTGCGGCAGAGGCAGCGGCTTCCGAGAAAAAAGGCGATGACACGCCAGACATGAGTGACCACCTGCTGGGCAACATGTGGGGCGCGCGGGATTGGATGGCCAGACACGGCATCAGCTTTGACATTCAGGAAGTGGATGAACTGTGGGGCAATGCCACAGGGGGCACGGCCTCGGGGGCTGATGGCGCCAGCGGGTCGGGCACCGGCCCCGCCTATGATGGTGTGACCATGCCCACCCTGACGGTCGATCTGGAAAAGCTGATCGGCCTGAAGGGCGGCACATTCAATGTCAGCGCCCTGCAGTTGCGCGGGCGCTCCATCTCGCAGGATCATCTGGCCAACTTCAACCCTGTCAGCGGGTTCGAGGCCGATCGTTCCACACGCCTGTTTGAGCTGTGGTATCAGCAGTCCTTTTTGGACGGCAAGCTGGACGTCAAGATCGGGCAGCAGGATCTGGATACCGAGTTCCTGATCAGTGATTACGGGGCTTTGTATCTGAACTCCAACTTCGGCTGGCCCATGGCGCCATCGGTCAACCTGTATGCCGGTGGGCCATCCTGGCCGCTGTCTTCTCCGGCCATTCGCATCCGGTATCGTCCCTCAGACAAGTTCACCTTCATGTTTGCCGCAGCGGATGACAACCCGCCGGGCAATCGCAACAACTCCTTTGGCATCCAGAACGGCGGCAACAGTGCAGATCCCACCAATCAGAATACTCATGATGAAGATGGCGCCAACTTCAACATGGGCACCGGTGCGCTGCTGATTACCGAACTGCAATATGCCCTCAACCCCCAACCCGATGACATGTCGCATGTCACTCAGGACCCCGGTCTGCCGGGTATCTACAAGCTGGGTGGCTATTACGATACGGCCAAATTCCCTGATTACCGCTACAACAATCAGGGCAAGGCTTTAGGGAGTGCGGCGGACACTACGGGCATTCCGCGGTGGGATCGGGGTAACTGGATGGTCTATGGCATTATTGACCAGATGATCTGGCGGCCCTCGCTCCAGTCCCCTCAATCTGTAGGTGTTTTTGCGCGTGCCACAGGCAATGGGGGAGATCGCAACATGATCAGCTTTGCTATTGATGCGGGCATCAACCTCAAGGCGCCCTTCAAGGGGCGTGACAATGACACGGTGGGTCTGGGCTGGGGCATTGGCCGGGCCTCTTCTGGCCAGCGGCGGTATGACCGTAACTCCGGTGCACCTGTGCAGGGCAATGAGAACCATCTGGAACTCACCTATCAGGCACAAGTGATGCCGTGGTGGGTCATGCAGCCGGACTTCCAGTATGTCTGGCATCCCTCTGGCGGTGTGACTGACTGGACAGGTAATCGTCTCGTCGGGAACGAAGCCATCTTCGGCCTCCATTCCAATATCACTTTCTAGGGACGGGGAGAGCAGCAGGCGTGTTCGGAATACTCTTGCTGTCAGGCTTTGTCATTCTATGATGAGGGCTGACCAAACCATGACGTTCTGTTTCAAACTCTTTTGTGCCTGCTCCGGTAGGCTTTATTAAAAAGGATACAACATCATGAACACATCCGTTCATACAGCTATGCCGGTTGCGGCAGCGGGCCAGAGCATTCCGGTTCGTGCCATTTTGCCTTGGGCTGTTTTCGGCCTGATTGTTTCTGCACTGCTGCTCTACTTTGTGGGTGCAGAGCAGGGTGCCACTTCCCTGATTTCCGGACACGCCGTGCATGAGTTTGTGCATGATGGCCGCCATCTGCTTGGTTTCCCCTGCCACTAAGGCATTAGAAGAAAGTTTTACTCATGGTTGGTCGTCTTTTAGCCCGCGGCATGGTCGCGGGCATTCTGGCTGCATTGCTTTCTTTTGTATTTGCAAAGATTTTTGGTGAACCGCAGGTGGCTTTGGCCATTGCGTTTGAAGCAGCGCAGGATGCTGCAGCTGGTGCCGCGCCAGAACCTGAAATGGTAAGCCGTGGTGTGCAGGCATCTTGGGGGCTGCTTACTGCGGTGCTGATGTACGGTGCTGCATATGGCGGTATTTTTGCAATTGTTTTTGCATTTGCTTACCAACGCCTTGCAGCATTAAGCCCGCGTTCTATGGCATTGTTGCTTTCTGGTATTGGGTTTTTAACATTTGTGCTGATACCAGATCTAAAATATCCACCAAACCCACCCGCAGTAGGTCAGGAAGAAACCATTGCTTTGCGGACGGAAATGTATTTTGCAATGGTTGGTCTTTCCATTGCAATTTCCATGATTTCTCTGTCGGTGGGGCGGGCGCTTTCTAACGTGATAGGATGTTGGAACGCGACTGTATGCAGCATTGTGCTCGGGCTTGTGCTTGTTGCCGCGGTGCAGTTTGGTTTGCCAGATATCAATGAAGTGCCAGACAATTTTCCTGCTGTAGTGCTATGGCGTTTTCGAGAAGCATCTATAGGTATGCAAATTGTTTTGTGGTCTGTTTTGGGGCTGGTTTTTGGTGCTCTGGCAGAAAAATGCCTACCATCACCCAATGGTGCCATGCGGAAGACTGCTTGATTTTTTGGTTGTTGGTATAAGTAGGATTTATGGAAAATTTATTTTCCGTAAATCCTACTAAAATAAATCTTTTCAAAGATTTTATGTGCGTAATGCACATTTATAAAAAAGCATTTCCTGACATTGTATTGTTCTGTGTTTTTAGAACATCAATTTGCAGGAAATGCTTTTTTATATCTCTCTCCTAGAAAGTGATATTGGAGTGGAGGCCGAAGATGGCTTCGTTCCCGACGAGACGGTTACCTGTCCAGTCAGTCACACCGCCAGAGGGATGCCAGACATACTGGAAGTCCGGCTGCATGACCCACCACGGCATCACTTGTGCCTGATAGGTGAGTTCCAGATGGTTCTCATTGCCCTGCACAGGTGCACCGGAGTTACGGTCATACCGCCGCTGGCCAGAAGAGGCCCGGCCAATGCCCCAGCCCAGACCCACCGTGTCATTGTCACGCCCCTTGAAGGGCGCCTTGAGGTTGATGCCCGCATCAATAGCAAAGCTGATCATGTTGCGATCTCCCCCATTGCCTGTGGCACGCGCAAAAACACCTACAGATTGAGGGGACTGGAGCGAGGGCCGCCAGATCATCTGGTCAATAATGCCATAGACCATCCAGTTACCCCGATCCCACCGCGGAATGCCCGTAGTGTCCGCCGCACTCCCTAAAGCCTTGCCCTGATTGTTGTAGCGGTAATCAGGGAATTTGGCCGTATCGTAATAGCCACCCAGCTTGTAGATACCCGGCAGACCGGGGTCCTGAGTGACATGCGACATGTCATCGGGTTGGGGGTTGAGGGCATATTGCAGTTCGGTAATCAGCAGCGCACCGGTGCCCATGTTGAAGTTGGCGCCATCTTCATCATGAGTATTCTGATTGGTGGGATCTGCACTGTTGCCGCCGTTCTGGATGCCAAAGGAGTTGTTGCGATTGCCCGGCGGGTTGTCATCCGCTGCGGCAAACATGAAGGTGAACTTGTCTGACGGACGATACCGGATGCGAATGGCCGGAGAAGACAGCGGCCAGGACGGGCCACCGGCATACAGGTTGACCGATGGCGCCATGGGCCAGCCGAAGTTGGAGTTCAGATACAAAGCCCCGTAATCACTGATCAGGAACTCGGTATCCAGATCCTGCTGCCCGATCTTGACGTCCAGCTTGCCGTCCAAAAAGGACTGCTGATACCACAGCTCGAACAGGCGTGTGGAACGGTCGGCCTCGAACCCGCTGACAGGGTTGAAGTTGGCCAGATGATCCTGCGAGATGGAGCGCCCGCGCAGCTGCAGGGCGCTGACATTGAATGTGCCGCCCTTCAGGCCGATCAGCTTTTCCAGATCGACCGTCAGGGTGGGCATGGTCACACCATCATAGGCGGGGCCGGTGCCCGAGCCACTGGCGCCATCCGCCCCCGAGGCCGTGCCCCCTGTGGCATTGCCCCACAGTTCATCCACTTCCTGAATGTCAAAGCTGATGCCGTGTCTGGCCATCCAATCCCGCGCGCCCCACATGTTGCCAAGCAGGTGGTCACTCATGTCTGGCGTGTCATCGCCTTTTTTCTCAGAAGCCGCGGCCTCTGCCGCACGCTGGGAATCCCGCACCGTGGCCGGATCAATCTGTTCAATCAATGGCCCTGAATTGCCTAAACGACGACGATCCTGCTCAACCTGCGTCTCTTCACCATGCGCTAGGGCGGGAGCAGTTAGAATTGTCGCGTAAAGACAAAAAAACTTTAGAAATTTTCTATTATTTTTACGGTATTTTTGCATGGTTGTAAGGTGCTCTGACAATTGGCGCGGATGATCTGCATTCAGCAATGGATAATCATTCTCAATTAGAGCGTGTAAAAAATGCAATTAGAATACTGTCTTCATGAGCGCGGGTCTGGAATGTAAAAAAAGAGAGGGTAGATCCCTCTCTTTTAAAAAAGTATTATTATTTCTGTGGATAATCAAAAGTGAATGATTCTGTAAAGGGTTGCCAGAAGCCGGGTGTGCCGGTTTCTTTATCTGTATGATGCATGAATCCGTTAGCTTCTGGTGAGCTGTAGCTGAACACAACAGTGTAGCTACCGGGACCATCCATTTTAACATTGTTTGCGTAATGCGGGCCGTCTTTTGCTGTCATGGGGTGCAGCGTGCCCTGATTTTTCCAATCAGATCCCTTTTTGGTCAGGGTGTAATCTACCTTCAGGTAGGGAACCCACGCACCATCGGGAAAGCCCCATTGGTTATCTGCTGTGGCATGCACATCAGTTTCCAGATGGATGGTATCTTTACCCATCGCCATGTCGGACGTCATGGGCACCATGTTAATATCAAGCAGGTAATTTGCTGCTATTTCCATGTCATGTGCATGTACGGGGCCACCCACTGGGTATTCACGTGCTGCAGCGGGAAGTGCGATGGCAAGGGTAAGCACCGATGCTGCGGAAAGAATAGAAAGATAGGATTTCATGTGTCTGCACCTCAAGTTTTTGTAAGGCACAGTGGCAGAAATTTTCTGCGCACCTGTGACTGATTATGAAGCGCTGGATTGAGGACGGGTGCGAACAAAGCGTTCAACAACAACCAGTCCGACAAGTGTCAGCACCCATACAAGCAGCTGAATGCCCATTGGTCTGTCTGTGTATCCAATCAGAACTTTGGCCGTACGCCCAAGCATACTGCCATCAGACAGCAGCCAGGATGTATCCCAGATATCGTAACCCATGGCGGGGATCAGATCATCATTCGCCAGGATCGCGGCGGCCTGACTGGCCATGCCAGCAGCCAGAAAGGAGACCAGAACATTCGTGACTGCAAAAAGATGTTTCAGAGGAATGATAATCAAGCCTCTGTAAAGTGCCCATGAAAGTGCGGCTCCGCCTAGTACGCCCAGGAGGCCGCCCGTAAGCATGGACATAAAACCGGTATGTGCAGATACGGCAATACCATACAGGAACAGCACAACTTCCATGCCTTCGCGCAGAACAGCGACTGCAACAACAGTTGCTAAAGCAAAAAGGGAGCGGCTTCCTTCTGATACTTCATTGCCAACACTACGCATTTCCTGAGCGAGTTCACGGCCATGGCTGGCCATCCAAATAACGTGCCAGGAAAGCATAAGAACTGCGATGCACAGAATAACAGCAGAAAAGATATCCTGCCCGTTTCCTGAAAAAGCCTGAGAGAGTTCCCCCGCAAACATGGCCACAATTGCTGCACCCACAACACCTGCGCCAATGCCGCCGGAAACCCACCATCCGCGCCCCGGAATGCCCCGTGTAGCTGCCAGCACAATGCCAACAATCAACCCGGCTTCCATAACCTCGCGAAAGACAATAATCAGGCTTCCAAGCATAATTTACTTCTTTTCTTCTGCTGTAACGGTGCCCTTGGCCTCGTCTGGATGGTAATCATCAAAAAAGGTATAAGTCCCAGGGTGTAGAGGCCCGGCATGAACTTTGATTGTTCCTTGTGGAACAACAATTTTTTCAAATTTCATATCGTAGCTTTCGAACTCATCAGTTGTCGTGTCCTGATTGTTGAGTTCGATCATGAATCGCTCACCAGCGGGAACAGTGATATGATCAGGCTCGAAATGATGATCTTTGACAGTAAGCTGAAAAACTGTTTGAGAATGGGCCTGCTGAGGGAAACATATCCATGCACCTGCTAACAGAGGAATGGCTGCTACAAGCAGTTTCATTGTATGATACTCCATCAGTCATGCCGTTTGGATTAGTGCGAATCATTGTCAAAGTCAATCACACCAGATAACCCGCGAGCCTAACGCTTATGTCATCTCATCCCTTGGCGTTCCTGCGCCTGCCCAACTCCTTGCTTATGGCGTTAGATAGTCGGGCTTATCATTTCTGGTTCCAGCCAGTGCATTACCTTGCGAGAATTGTGCATATTCTTACAATGGCAGCGTTTTTTGGTCTGGAATTTCTGTTTATTCTTGCCGTTATTCAAAATCTGGATCGGCCAACAGTGGTGCGCATTTCACGGTTTATGGTGAAGCCGCTGCATATCAGTTATGCCTTGGCGATGATCTCTGGTTTCGCTTTGTTCTTTTATGATCCAATGCATATTGGCAATCGGGCGTACCTTTCTCCTAAGCTTATCGCACTGGTGGTGGCGGGTGTTCTGGCGTGGTTTGGGCACAAATCTATTTACTGGCCGGTTATGGCCGGGCGGGATAATGAGCTGCCAAAATGGACAAAGGCGTTTTGCGTGGCATCCTGTGTGGTATGGACCGCTGTTATTGTGTTTTCTTGCCTGAATAGTGAAGGCGTGCCGAAAGTTTATTTAAGACATTATTTCTAATAAGCGTGATTTTTGACGGCGTAAAAAAAAGCCCCGGCCTATTTGTCCGGGGCTTTTTTGTTGTCAGCTTGATAGTTTATTCCGCAGGTACGTAAACTTTGCCGCCTGCTTGTCGGAATTCTTCGGTTTTCTGTTCCATGCCAGCAATGCGTATGGCGTCTTCTTTCAAATCCTGACTGATACGCATTGAACAGAATTTAGGGCCGCACATTGAGCAGAAGTGCGCGCTTTTATGTGCTTCACGCGGCATGGTTTCATCGTGATACGCGCAGGCTGTATCGGGGTCCAAAGAAAGGTTGAACTGATCTTCCCACCTAAAGGAGAAGCGTGCGCGGCTTAGGGCGTCATCCCGATATTTTGCAGATGGGTGGCCTTTTGCAAGGTCAGCAGCATGTGCTGCAATGCGGTAGGTAATCACACCGGTTTTTACGTCATTCCGGTCTGGTAAGCCCAGATGTTCCTTGGGTGTGACGTAGCAGAGCATGGAAGTGCCAAACCATCCGATCATGGCTGCTCCAATGGCGGATGTAATGTGGTCATACCCCGGTGCAATGTCTGTGGTCAGCGGGCCAAGCGTGTAGAAGGGGGCCTCCTTACATTCTTTAAGCTGCTTATCCATGTTGGCCTTGATCTTGTGCATAGGCACATGGCCCGGCCCTTCGATCATAACCTGGCAGCCTTTTGCCCAGGCAATTTCGGTCAATTCACCCAAGGTTTCCAGTTCGGCAAACTGTGCGGCATCGTTGGCATCGGCAATACTGCCGGGGCGCAGACCATCCCCCAAAGAGAAGGAAACATCATAGGCGCGCATGATGTCGCAGATGTCTTCAAAATGTTCGTACAGAAAGCTTTCACGGTGGCCATTCAGGCACCAGCTTGCCATGATGGAACCACCGCGTGAAACAATGCCCGTCACGCGGTTGGCTGTGAGTGGCACATGCTGCAACCGCACGCCTGCATGAATGGTAAAGTAGTCCACTCCCTGTTCTGCTTGTTCGATCAGAGTATCACGGAACACTTCCCAGCTTAGTTTGCTGACATCTCCGCCTACTTTTTCCAAAGCCTGATACAGGGGCACTGTGCCGATAGGTGTGGGGGCGTTTCGTAAAATCCAGTCACGGATATTGTGAATGTTCCGGCCTGTGGAAAGATCCATCACGGTATCCGCACCCCAACGGATGGACCATACAAGTTTTTCAACTTCTTCTGCGGCAGATGAGGTAATGGCCGAATTGCCGATATTGGCGTTAATTTTCACAAGAAAATTACGCCCGATAATAACAGGTTCCAGCTCAGGGTGGTTGATATTTGCCGGAATAATGGCGCGGCCACGGGCAATTTCCTGACGGACAAATTCCGGCGTGATGAATTCTGGAATACTGGCGCCAAAGGATTCACCATCTTCCAGGCATTGGGCCGCATCATCTGCAGCTTTCTGGCGGCCCAGGTTTTCGCGGTGGGCCACGTAAATCATTTCGTCTGTAATAATGCCAGCCTTGGCGAATTCATACTGCGTAACAGGCTGGCCTTCTCGCCCTTTAAGCACGGTATGCGGTGCAGGGCAGGGGGCTACAAGGTAGTTGCCTTCTGCATTGCCATTGTCTTCTGGCTTAATGTCGCGTGGTTTGATGTGCTCAAAGCCACGTGAAGCCAGCCACGGTGCCCGAATTTTTGGCAGCCCTTTGTTAACGTCAATTTCTACGGTGCTGTCTGTGTAGGGGCCGGACGTATCATACACACGCACAGGTGGTTCGTTTGCGGAAGGTTCCAGCATGATTTCGCGGAAAGGCACGCGCATATCGGGTCGATCTGCGGGGCTGGAATAGACTTTGCATGAGCCACGGATGGCACCGGTTGTAACATGCCCCGGAGCGGGTGCAGCCGTATTGGCGGGTTTAGGGTTGCCTCCTGTAATGGGAGGGGCCGCATTTTGTTTGGAATCAACTGAAGACATGACGTCATCGTCTCCTCTGCCGAGGAGGACAGGTCTGAAAAAGACTCCGCTTGTATGGCGGCTAGGTTCGGAAAGAACATATCTGTCTTTTCAGGCACCAGTCCCTCCGCCGGTATAAGCCGGATCAGGTTCCCCACCAAAACATCATGTTCTGGCGGCAGGGTCGCCACGGTGCCCGAACGAATCGTGCAAAAAGTGGCCTCTCAGTTCCTTACCGGAACCCCCCTTGGTATCGGACAGCAGATAGCCTTAAGCGCGATTATGTCAAGAAAAATCAAAGGGAAACGAAAAACGTATGCGTGCGTTTTATGGGGGTAAAATGCATAAGGCATAAAAGCCTATTTGTGACATAATAAATAAAATTATGTCAGCTATGCAATAATTTTCTGATTATGGCATAATCACGACATGAAATCTGAAAAGAAACGAGCTCAAGAAGCTATACAAAATCTCGAAATTTCTCCGTATGCCAAGCACGTGTTGTGGATTGCAGCATTTGTTTCTGCCATTTGCGGCGGTCTTTACGGCTACGATACCGGTATTATTTCTGGTGCCCTTCTTCTTATTACAAAAGATTTCCATCTGACTTCTGGTCAGGAGGAAATTGTTACATCAGCTATTCTGGTGGGCGCCGTTATTGGTGCCATGGGCATTGCCAACCTATCAGAACGCTTTGGCCGCCGTGTTTCGGTTATGGTTGTTACCGCAGTTTTTGTAATTGGCGCATTAGCATGTTCCTATGCACCTAACCTTACCAGCCTGATTATTGCCCGTGTGTTTTTGGGCTGTGCGGTAGGTGGTGCCACGCAGGTGGTGCCAACATATATTTCGGAACTGGCTCCAGCCAGTAAGCGCGGCAATCTGGTAACGCTGTTTAACGTGGCAATTGGGATTGGTATTTTTCTGGCCAACCTGGTTGGCTTTACCATGCGTGAAAAATGGGGATGGCGCCCCATGATTTCTGTGGCTGCCATTCCTGCGGCCTTTGTTTTTATCAGCATGTTTTTTCTGCCCAAAAGCCCACGCTGGACTGCTGAAAATGAAGGGCTGGAATCTGCGGTGGAACAGCTCGGACGTGTGCGTTCCTCCCGTAAGGTCATTCAGCGTGAGATCAATGAGATCCATGCTAATGTTGTGAATCTGGATGAGGATGAGCGCGGCTGGAAAGGTTTAAAGCTGCCTTGGGTGCGCCCTGCGGTGATAGCTGCTTTGGGTATTGCTTTCTTCACCCAAGCCGGTGGGTTGGAGATGATGATCTACTATACCCCCACCTTTTTGTCTGACGCAGGGTTTGGAAGTTCATCAGCACTACTGACCAGCTTGGGGATCGCGCTTGTTTATCTGATCATGACCCTGCTTGGTTGCCTGTTTGTAGATAAAATTGGCCGTCGGCGTTTGGTGCTGATTATGGGGCCGGGTTCGGTTGTCAGCCTTATTGGCTTGGGCATTGTTTTTGCCATGCACCCGGCTCAGGGTAGCGTAGGAAGTTGGCTGATTGTGGCCTTCCTGCTGCTGTTTATGCTGTTTAACTCGGGCGGTATTCAGGTTGTAGGTTGGCTTCTGGGTGCTGAGCTGTTCCCGCTGCCTATGCGTGCTGCGGCAACCAGCATTCATGCGGCCATGCTGTGGGGAGCAGACCTTCTGGTAACATCCACGGCTTTGACATTGGTGCAGACAGTTTCTCTGGGTGGCACCATGTGGATTTATGCAGCTGTTAACCTTGCTTCTGTCTTGTTTGTTTTCTTCTGTGTGCCGGAAACAGCTGGTGCAACATTGGAGGACATTGAAACAGCTTTGCGCCGTGGCGAATTCCGCCCACGGGTGGGGCAAGACCCGCGCATTCGTTCCTATGATGAGGAAGAAGAGGAGGCTGTTGGGGTTACGCCCGCTGCCTAATTGCTGATCTTGCGCTTTCTACGCATAAAAAACCCGGCAACATCTGGAAGGATGTGCCGGGTTTTTTGTAGCTGTCAGAAAAGAGCCAAACCGCAGTTTAGTGTGGCTTGGCTGTAAACTGTTCCAACCAATGAATGGTGTATTCACCTTTCTGGAATTCAGGATCTTCCAGAATGCGACGGTGCAGCGGAATAACGGTTTTAATGCCTTCCACCACAAATTCATCCAAAGCACGCTGCATACGGGCAATAGCTTGTTCACGCGTGGGGGCGTGCACAATCAGCTTGGCAATCATGCTGTCGTAAAAAGGTGGCACGCGGTAGCCAGTGTAAAGGGCGCTATCTACGCGCACACCCAAGCCGCCGGGTGGGTGGTAAACAGCAACCGTGCCAGGGCAGGGGGTAAAGCTGTCTGGGTCTTCCGCATTGATACGGCATTCAATGGCGTGGCCAGAAAATGAAATATCTTTTTGCGTATAGCCAAGCTGCTCACCAGCGGCCAAGCGAATCTGCTCACGCACCAAGTCTACATCACAAACCATTTCGGTAACTGGATGTTCCACCTGAAGGCGCGTGTTCATTTCGATGAAGCAGAACTGACCATCCTGATACAGAAATTCCAGCGTGCCCGCATTACGATAGCCCATTTTAGAGAGAGCCTGCGTGGCTGTCTGGCCAATGGCATCACGCTGCTCTGCTGTAAGGGCCGGAGAGCCGGCTTCTTCCAGAAGCTTCTGATGACGGCGCTGGAGAGAGCAGTCGCGTTCGCCAAAATGAACCACGTTGCCGTAATTGTCCCCCAGTATCTGGAGTTCAATATGGCGCGGCCGGTCCATGTATTTTTCCAGATAAACGGCATCGTTGCCAAAAGCAGCGCGTGCTTCGGCGCGGGCCATTTTCCAGGCGTCTTCCAGATCACCAGCCGTTTGGGCGACCTTCATGCCACGGCCACCACCGCCAGCCGCAGCCTTGATCAGCACGGGATAGCCGACTTTATCGGCAACTTCGCGGGCTTCTTCCAGGCTTGTCAGCTCACCATCAGAACCGGGCACCAAAGGCACGCCCAGCATCTGCATGGTGGTTTTGGCGGTAATCTTATCCCCCATCATGCGGATATGTTCCGCCGTTGGGCCAATAAAGGTCAGGCCATGCGCTTCCACTGTTTCGGCAAAATCTGCATTTTCTGAAAGAAAACCATAGCCGGGATGAATGGCTTCCGCCCCTGTAATGGTGGCTGCAGAAAGAATTGCAGCCACATTCAGGTAGGAATCGCGTGAGGCTGGCGGCCCGATGCAAACAGCTTCATCTGCCAGCCGAACGTGCATGGCGTCTTCATCCGCAGTGGAATGTACCGCTACGGTCTTGATCCCTAGCTCCCGGCAGGCGCGCAGGATACGAAGGGCAATTTCGCCTCGGTTGGCGATAAGGATCTTGGAAAACATTACTCAATAATAGCAAGCGGCTGGCCGTATTCCACCGGGTCGCCCGAAGCCACCAGCAGGGCCTTGAGCGTACCACCTTTGGGGGCCTTGATCTGGTTGAAGGTTTTCATGGCTTCAATCAGCATCAGGGTCTGGCCGGCGGTTACAATCTGGCCTTCACTTGCAAAAGGAGGGGAGGACGGATCTGGCGTCAGGTAAGCCACACCCACCATTGGGCTGTTTACAGCGCCCGGATGGCGGGAGAGATCTGCCGGAGCGGCAGGTGCTGCGGCTTCAGCCGGGGCTGCGGCGGGTGCCGGTGCCGGAGCAGCAACAGCCTGAGGCGCTGCGGCCACAGCCTGCACAGGGGCAGGCATGCGGGCAACGCGAATGCGGCTGTCCTTTTCCGATACTTCAATTTCAGTCAGGCCTGTTTCGGCCAGAATTTCAGCCAGAGCCCGAATGGCCTCCGCATCCACGAGCAATCCGCTCATCAGTCATCCTCATTCAGAATAAGATCGGTCATTGCCTGCAATGCCAGAGAATACCCCGCCACGCCTAGCCCACAGATAACGCCTGTAGCAGCGCGAGAGACATAGGAATGATGGCGGAATGGCTCGCGGCGGTGAATGTTGGAGATATGAACCTCAATCACAGGCAAGTCTGTTGTCAGCAGGGCATCCAGCAGCGCGATAGACGTATGTGTATAGCCAGCCGGGTTGATAATAATGCCCTTTGCCCGCTTGCGGCAGTCCTGCACCCAGGAAATCAGCTCACCTTCAATGTTGGTCTGGCGGAAATCTATGGCCAGGCCCAGCTTTTCAGCTGTTTGCAGGCAAAGTTGTTCCACGTCGTCCAGCGTTGCCCGCCCGTATATTTCGGGTTGGCGCTGGCCGAGCATATTCAGGTTGGGGCCGTTGAGCACAGCAATAAGAGGTCTTTCCATAACAGGAAGGGGCCGTAGCACGATGCCGCCTCGTATCCAAGAGAAGAGGCAGGTTGGGAGACAGGAAAATGCACTCTAGCAAAAATACGTGCAGCGGAGTTACGCGCTTTAAGGCCATATTTTTGTCATGATAAGCGTGTTGAACATAAGTGACTATAAATCTGTATTGCACTCTGAAGGTCGAAAAAGATTGCTTTTACAGTGTGAACACGGTCTTCTGGCGAACAGAACGATGTCAGAAAATGGAGTAAACAGGCGGATGTCAGCCCTGCGCCGGGCACTTCTTGGAAGTGTGTTTGTTATGTCTTCTCTTTTGTCGGCTTCAGCTGTTCAGGCAGCAGAGGCTGGGCAAGGTGGCACGGCGTGGGCAGATTCTGTCCGCCGTGCATTGGCTGGGCGT
Organism: Acetobacter pasteurianus; assembly: GCF_009914215.2. Lineage (NCBI taxonomy): Bacteria > Pseudomonadati > Pseudomonadota > Alphaproteobacteria > Acetobacterales > Acetobacteraceae > Acetobacter > Acetobacter pasteurianus. Next base: position 1,374,986 of record NZ_CP039846.2, read on the forward strand.
AGCGCACAGACAGTCGCCACTGCGGATTCTGATACCAATCAGGCCCACCGCATTTTCCAGAAAGGTGTTGCCAGCTGGTATGGGGGGCGCTTCCATAACCGACGCACATCTTCGGGGGAGCGGTTTGACAAGGGCAGCCTGACAGCCGCGCACCCTACGGCACCTTTGGGCAGCAAGCTCCGCGTTGTTTCAGAAGATACAGGCCGCTCTGTGGTGGTCACAATCAATGATCGTGGGCCTTACAGCCGTGGGCGCATTATTGATGTGTCCAAAGCCGCAGCTGCGGAACTGGGAATGTTGAACAGTGGTATTGCCCATGTGCGGGTAGAGCCCGCTCCGGTTGAAGTGGCATCTGCGCCAGATGAAGGTGGTTTGGCGAATAGTAGCCTTTCCTTGCAGGATACTGCGCCGCATACAGCGCGTCCTCTTCATAGGGCGCGTCATCGCCGTTAAAACGAGTGCGGCAGGCTTTTACAAAAAGCATTGTAGAGAATTAAAAAAGGGTATCCCGATCGGGATACCCTTTTTTGATAAGTTCTGGATTCTGGCGGGTCAGACTTCCAGAGGCTGCCGTGTAATGCCGCGCGCGTAACTTTCCATCTCGGCATTCAATTCCGCACCCATCAGCACGACCCATGCAGTCACAAAAAACCACATCATGATGGCGATGAAGGCACCTAATGGCCCATAGGTGGCGCTGTAGCTGGCAATATGTGCCACGTAGTAGGAAAAGCCGAGTGAGGCCGCAATCCATGTTAATGTGGAACATACGGCTCCGGGCAGAACCCAGCGCCATTGGGTAGAAATGTGCCGGTTTGGACCAAATCTGTACAGCGCGGAAAGTGCCAGGGTTTCAAACGTAAACATCACCACCGGGCCGCTCCACCGAGCCATGAATTCAATGGAACCGGGAGGGGTGGGAATATGCAGCAATGCTGGCAGATTAAGCAGCAGGGGCATGGCCACCATAAGAGCCAAGGTGAGCACCGCACCTAGAATACCGCAAAGGGTAAGGGCAAAGGCTGTAATCTGAAATATAAAGAAATTACGATTTTCACGCGTATTGTAGGCAATGTTCAGGGCCGCAATAATGGAGCGCGTTGCCGCCGAGGCAGACCACAAAGCCACGCTAACCGAAATAATCAGGTTGAATGTGAGTGAGGAGGGTGGTTCTGCCACAAGTGTTTGCACCCGATCATACAGCAGATTGAACGCATTAGGGGGCAACAGGCTGCGCAAGACTTCCATCTGTGGCGCCACGGTCTGCACATCAAAAGCCAACCCGTAAATGGAGATCAGGGAGCTGATGGCGGGGAACAGGGAGAGCGTGGTATAAAATGCGCAGCCAGCGGCCACCAATGTAGTAGGGCCGGAAATAAGGCTTTTGACGGTGCGCTGCAAAATGATTTTCCAATCTTTCCGCCCTAGTTCAGAAGGGCGAGAAAAATTGGGCTGCACATTTTCATGAATCGTGTGGGAGTGGGAATCCGGGTGCACAGATGGGCGCGTATCGGGCTGACAGATAACCTGCATCGGGATTGGAGCGTCCTTCGTTAAGGTAAGAGGCACCTTCTGCGGCACCAGCGATAAACTTGTAGCAGCACACCAAAACAATAACGGCATGGTGTGCGGTAAAGCGGCATGCTTTCTTGCAGGAACAAACAGTTAACACTGCATGCTTTTGCCAAAAACGGGCATAAATGCCGTGTATAAAGCTTGCCTTGTCTTATCGGGCATAATGGCCCAGTGCCATGTTTTTTTGTTTTTTGAATGTTTTTGACTTGCACTTGTTGCGCTTTGGCCTCATATGCACGCCCCTACGCAGCAACGCACGTGCCACTGGCCCTCTGAGGTTACGCAACGACGTCAAGCGTTCTGGCAATCGGGATGTTTCGTGCATCTGCCTTTGGTCGCTGGTCCGTTAGACCGTTTCGCAACGTCCTTCTCCGCGCTGTTCAGGCGGGGGAGCCTGATCTGGGGGAGTGGGGATATGAATCCCAAAATCACCCGTTTTCTCGCCGAGCAAAAGCCGGCAACGCCTTGCCTTGTTCTTGATGTGGATGCCGTGGCAGACCGCTATCATGCTTTGGGTAAAGCTTTACCGCAGGCTCGCATTTACTATGCCGTTAAAGCCAACCCGGCGCAGCCTATTCTGCGGCGGTTGGTTGAGCTTGGCTCCTGCTTTGATGCCGCTTCGTGGGAAGAAGTTTCCCTGTGCTTGCAGGCAGGCGCCAGCCCGGATGCCATTTCCTTTGGCAATACGGTCAAAAAAGTTTCCGCTATCCGTGCTGCTTATGAGGCCGGTGTGCGGATGTTTGTTTTTGACTGCCGGGAAGAGCTGGAAAAACTGGCCGCTCATGCACCGGGAAGCCGCGTTTACTGCCGCCTTCTGGTAGATAATTACGGGGCGGAATGGCCGCTTTCCCGCAAGTTCGGCACCACAGTGGAATCCGCCAAGGAACTGATGCTGGCCGCCAGAGAGCTGGGGCTGGACCCATATGGTCTTTCCTTTCATGTGGGCAGCCAGCAGCTTTCTGCGGAAGCCTATGAAGTTGCCATTGCCCGTGCAGCGGCCCTGTTTACAGATTTAAGTGCCGCCGGTCTGGATTTGCGCATGGTCAATCTGGGGGGCGGTTTCCCTATCCGCTATCGGGATGATGTGCCGGAGATTGATCATTTCACCACGGCCATTTTCCGCGCCATGACAGAGCACTTTGGCAATGCGTTGCCAGAAATGCTGGTGGAACCCGGTCGCTTTATTGTGGGTGAAGCTGGTGTGGTGCGCTCGGAAGTTGTGCTTGTCAGTGCGCGTGGGCGCAAGGATGGGCTGCGCTGGGTGTATCTGGATATCGGGCGGTTCGGTGGCTTGGCGGAAACGGAAAACGAATCCATCCGCTACGCGATTCGTACCAGCCGTGATGGATCTCCCACAGGGCGTGTGGCGTTGGCCGGGCCAACCTGTGATGGTGCGGATATTATGTATGAGAAAACGCACTACGAACTACCGTTGGATCTGGCTGCGGGAGAGCAGGTCGATCTGCTGGGAGCTGGTGCTTATGTCTCCACTTACTGTGCTACGGGGTTCAACGGTTTTGCGCCATTAACCGAGCACTATATCTGATCCGATGTGAGGGCAGGCCAGCCTTGTGTTTGCCTGCCTTTGCTTTCGTGCTTTCTCGCTCAACAATCAGAACGCAAACAAGGCCATTATGGATGGCGTTCGGAAAGGGAGAAATCATGAAGAAAACGGGTATGCTGTTGGGCGCTCTACTGGCAGCAACAACGGCTGTTGCGCCAGCATGGGCACAACAGCAGGCAGCATCTACGGCCGCAGTGCCTGCAACAAATGCTGCAACAGCGGCAGCAACGCAGGATTTCGGCCGTCTTTCAGATGATGGTAACACAGCGTTTGAAGAACTGATGCTGGCACGCCGCGCCATTTTTGATGGTGATCTCAAAGGGGCTAAAACCCTGATTACAAGCGCACAGCAGGCGCTAGATCGGGCGCGGGCTGACAACACAGCTTTCCAGAAAGCAGAAGCTGAACTGATGCCGGTGAAAACCAAACAGGCTCAGACAGCCAAAAAAGGCACGGGCAGCACCACGCCAGTGGCTTGGTTGCCGATTGATGGCGAACTGGTTCTGGATGAAACAGTTGAACCTACCACGGAAAAAAGCGCTGCTGTTGCCGCAGCAAACCGCCATCTGCGCGCAGGAGATCCGGACCGCGCTTCTGAAGTGCTGAAAGTTTCTGGCGTAGATGCAGATTACGTGATTGCTGCAGTGCCGTTGGAACAGACACGGCAGGACGTAAATCGTGCCGCTGAGTTCATCAAGAATGATCCGTACAAGGCCAGTGAAGCTCTGCGTGATGCAGAAAATTCAGTGCGCTATGCCTCTGTTGATATTCAGGCTGTAAGCCATCAGCAGGCTGCGTCTGGCAATACATCTAAGTAAGTTTGCCAAATATGCTGCTGTTATGGTCCGTTCAGGTGGCCATAACAGCAGATGTATTATTCTGCCGCAGCTCTCAGGCCTGCACCAGCCGCCAGAGGGCAGAGTGGTAAAGCGCCAGCAACAAATGCTGCCAGAAGTTCTAAATCTGGCTGCCAGGGCAGGCCGGTGGATGCGGCATCAATAGCCGCAGCCCCAAAAATCAGCGCAGGAGTTGCAAGTGGCAGCGTAAGCAGTGGCAGGAGAACACCACCACGCCGCGCCCCCAGCACAATAGATGCGCCCATTCCCCCAATAAGAGACAGCACAACAGACCCGAGGAAAAGCCCGGTTAAAAGCACAGGCAGGGCAGAGGCAGGCAGGCCCAGCATGGTTGCCAATGGCACAGCCGCCAGAAGCAAAGGGATGCCGGTGGTGAGCCAATGTGCAGTTATTTTGGCCAAGGCCACCAGAGAAGCCGGAACGCCCAGAAGCAGAAGCTGGTCCAGAGATCCATCTTCAAGCTCCGCACCAAACAGCCGGTCTAATGGGAGCAGAGCTGCCAGTAAGGCGCAGACCCAGATAATGCCCGGTGCCATATGGCGCAGCAATTCTGGAGATGGGCCAAGCGCAAGCGGGAACAGGGTGGCTGTAACAATAAAAAAGAGAATGGCCCCCATTGTGTCTGCCCCATGCCGGAGGGCAAGGCGGAGGTCACGCCCAACAATGGCCCAGAACAGCCCGATCATGCGTCATCTTCCTGCTGGTAAAAGGGAGAGGCGGACGAATCGCTCGCGCCCGGCAATGTAAGAGGCTGCACATTTTCTAGCGGCAGGGGCACATGCGTGGTGGCAATAACCAACCCGCCTTGTTGTCTGTGTGCCGTAAGAGCTTGCCCTAAAAGGGTAATGGCATTGGCATCCAGGCCAAGACTGGGTTCATCCAGCAGCCATAAAGGCGCATTGGCCAGCAGAATGCGGGCGAGCGCCGTACGCCGTTTCTGCCCGGCAGAAAGCAGGCGCGCTGGTAGATTGGCAAGCGGCTGCAAATCCATGGCCTCAAGGGCTGCTTGCATATTGCCTTGGCCCGCACGTGCGAACAGGGCGAGGTTTTCTGTTACGGTCAACCCCGGCTTGAGCGCATCCTGATGCCCCAGATAAGCCACCTTGCTGGCATGAGCTGCGCGATCAGCAAAAACCGATTCGCCATGCCAGAGTAACTGGCCGGAATCGGGTTTGCGCAGGCCTGCCAAAACGCGCAGCAAAGTGGACTTTCCTGCGCCGTTGGGGCCGGTCAACAACATGGCGGCTCCGGCTTCCATCTGAAAGCTGACACCATCCAGCACCAGCCTTTCCCCACGGAAAACGCAAAGATCCTCGGCATAAAGTGCCGGAAATGCACCAGTTTCAGGCCCGATTGGGGCAGATTGCCCGGCAGGGAAAGGACTGTCGGCGATAACACTTCTCCTTATTGTTACCGTGCAAGGCCGCAAAAGCCGGGGTCCTCGCGTTCTCGTGGTCGCTCCCCGGCTTGTGCCTTTTCCAACTGCCGGTATGTTCTAGGCCCAACGGGATATCAAGCCGGTTGCCCGGCAGATCAGGCAGGCACTCGGCGCCGAATGGCATATTTACGGTGTCCTGAACGCATCACCAGCCATCGGCTGTGATCGGGGAGAGAGCGATTATGAAAACGGTTGGGCACGATAAGCTAAAGACAGGCCGCACCCTTGAGGTTGACGGCAAGACCTACCATTATTTTTCCATTCCCGAAGCGGCAAAAACCATTGGCGACGTAAGCCGCCTGCCGGTTTCGCTGAAGGTTCTTCTGGAAAACATTCTGCGGTTTGAAGATGGGCGTTCCTACAATGTGGAAGACGCCAAGGCCATTGCAGGCTGGTTGCCAAAGGGCAGCAGCAGCAAGGAAGTGCCTTTCAAGCCTTCACGCATTCTGATGCAGGACTTCACCGGCGTGCCGGGTGTGGTGGATCTTGCAGCTATGCGCGACGGGATTGTGAGCCTGAAGGGTGACCCGCAGAAGGTGAACCCGATGGTTCCGGTCAACCTTGTGATCGACCATTCCGTGATGGTGGACTATGCAGGCACAAAAGATGCGCTGCAGGAAAACATTACGCTGGAATTTGAGCGCAACGCAGAACGTTATGCCTTCCTGCGCTGGGGCCAGGAAGCTTTTGAAAACTTCTCTGTTGTGCCGCCTGATACGGGCATCTGCCATCAGGTGAACCTGGAATACATTGCCCAGGTGGCATGGACCGCTAATGTTGGTGGCAAGGAATACGTTTACCCGGATTCCCTGTACGGCACAGACAGCCACACCACCATGATTAACGGTCTGGGCGTTCTGGGCTGGGGTGTTGGTGGTATTGAGGCGGAAGCCGCAATGCTGGGCCAGCCGATTGCCATGCTGATCCCCGATGTGATCGGCTTTAAGCTGACAGGCAAGCTGCCAGAAGGCGCAACAGCTACCGATCTGGTGCTGACAGTTACCCAGATGCTGCGCAAAAAAGGCGTGGTTGGTAAGTTTGTTGAATTCTTTGGCCCGGCACTGGACCATCTGCCAGTTGCAGACCGTTCAACCATTGCCAACATGGCTCCGGAATATGGTGCAACTTGCGGGTTCTTCCCGGTTGATGCCCTTACGCTGGACTTCCTGCGTCAGACCGGTCGTGATGAACACCGTATCAAGCTGGTTGAAGAATACCTGCGTGCACAGGGTATGTTCCGCACGCACGAAACACCTGAGCCCGTGTTTACGGATATTCTGGAGCTGGATCTCAGCACCGTTGTGCCGTCTCTGGCAGGCCCCAAGCGTCCGCAGGACCGTGTGGAACTGAAAAGCGCCAAAACAGCGTTTGAAAAAGAACTCACCAGCTCTTTGGGTGTGGCCGCAAACGATGCCGATAAAAAGGTGCCGGTTGCCGGAACCAACTATGATCTGGGGCAGGGCGATATTGTTATTGCCGCTATTACCTCTTGCACCAACACATCCAACCCGGCTGTGCTAATTGCGGCTGGTCTGGTTGCCCGCAAGGCACGTGCTCTGGGCTTGAAGCCTAAACCATGGGTGAAAACCTCTCTGGCTCCGGGGTCTCAGGTTGTTACGGATTATCTGAACCGTTCAGGTCTGACGACTGATCTGGATGCCATGGGCTTCAACACCGTTGGCTATGGTTGCACCACCTGTATTGGTAACTCCGGCCCGCTGCCTTCCCACATTGTAGATGCGATTGAAAACAACGACCTGGTTGCTGTTTCTGTCCTGTCTGGCAATCGTAACTTTGAAGGCCGTATTTCCCCCAACGTTCGGGCGAACTATCTGGCAAGCCCGCCGCTGGTGGTTGCATATTCCCTTCTGGGTACTATGCGGCAGGATATTACAACGGAACAGCTGGGCACATCCAAGGATGGTAAGCCGGTTTATCTGAAGGATATCTGGCCTTCCAACAAGGAAATTGCAGACCTTATTGCTTCCGCCATCAGCCGTGACGAGTTTATTAGCCGTTACAAAGATGTGTCTAAGGGCACGAAGGAATGGCAGGGCCTGAAAGTTGCTACGGGTTCTGAAACCTATAAGTGGGATCCGAAGTCCACCTACGTGCAGGATCCGCCTTACTTCAAGCACATGGAAGTTGAGCCCAAAGCTCCGGGCAATATCGAAGGTGCGCGTATTCTGGCCCTGTTGGGTGATAATATCACGACTGACCACATCTCTCCGGCTGGCTCCATTAAGAAGGATTCACCGGCTGGTCGTTACCTGATGGAACACGGGGTTGAACCGAAAGACTTCAACTCTTACGGCTCCCGTCGTGGGAATGACCGCGTGATGGTTCGTGGTACTTTTGCCAATATCCGTATCAAAAACGAAATGTTGCCGGGTACGGAAGGTGGGTATTCCAAGCACTTCCCAGATGGGAAGGAAGGCGCCATTTACGATGTGGCCATGGAATACAAAAAGGAACACACCCCGCTGGTGGTGATCGGTGGCAAGGAATACGGCATGGGGTCTTCCCGTGACTGGGCCGCAAAAGGCACCCTGCTGCTGGGCGTAAAGGCTGTTATCGCTGAAAGCTTTGAGCGTATCCACCGTTCCAACCTTGTGGGCATGGGCGTTCTGCCGCTGGTGTTCAAGGATGGCACAACCCGCAAGACCCTTGGTCTGAAGGGTGATGAGGTGATCAGCATCAAGGGTGTTGATAAACTTTCGCCGCGCATGGATGTAATTATGACAATTACAAGAAATGACGGCTCCACGCAGGAAGTACCACTGCTTTGCCGTGTCGATACCCTAGAAGAAGTCGAGTATTATAGGCATGGTGGCATTCTTCAGTACGTCTTGCGAGGGATGACGAAAGCTGCCTGAGAACCAATTCGTTCAAGGTGAACGTCAAGATGCCGACCCGGTACGCACCGGGTCGGCGTTTTCTGTGGAAGACCCAGTCGTTTTGAGTGCGGAACATCTGCACAAAAGTTTCGGCGAGGGGGATGTCCTGTGTGGTGTATCCATGCAGGTGCGAAAGGGTGAGCTGGTTTCTATTATCGGCCCATCCGGTTGCGGAAAATCCACTTTTTTACGGTGTTTGAATTTTCTGGAAATTCCCGATAGCGGCAAGATTACCGCCATGGGGGTGACCATAGAGCGCAAAGATGCCGTCTGGCGCCGCGCTGATGAGCATATGGCACACCGCTTGCGCACTCATGTGGGTATGGTGTTCCAGAGCTTTAATCTTTTTCCCCATCTTACAGTTCTGGACAACGTTCTGCTGGCCCCTCGAGTGGTGAAGGGTGAGGGCGGAGAAGTGGAGCGTGCCGAGGCTATGGCTCTGCTGGAAAAAGTAGGGTTGGCGCGTGTTGCACAGCGTTACCCCGTTTCGCTTTCTGGTGGGCAGCAGCAGCGCGCCGCCATTGCGCGCGCCTTGGCCATGCGGCCAGAAATTATGCTGTATGACGAACCCACATCAGCACTTGATCCGATAGTTGCAGAAGAAGTGCTGGGGGTTATGCGCACCCTTGATGATGAAGGGATGACGCAGATTATCGTCACCCACGATATGCGTTTTGCCCAAGTGGCATCGGATACCATTGTCTACATGGATGGCGGCCATATTGTTGAATCCGGCCCGCCGGAGGTTCTGTGTGTGAACCCGGCCCATGAACAGACACGCCGCTTTTTGAGGACACTTCTGTGAAACAGAACGCACAGTATTGCCCGCCCCGCTTTTGGGGTTTGTTTCTGCGCTGTGTCTGTATGCTGCTGGCCGTAAGCTGGTTGGGTGCTGGCGCGCATGTGGCACACGCACAGGAAGAAAAGCCGATCCGTTGGGCTGCGGATGCTTCATCGGATGTGCCCTATACGTTTCATGATCTGAAAGATCAGGACAAGCTGACCGGGTTTGAATACGACCTGATGCAGGAACTGGGCAAGCACATGGGTACGTCGCTTCAGTTCGTGCAGAATGACTGGGATGGCCTTATTCCCGGCTTGCAGCGCGGCCTGTACGAGATGGTCATCTGTGGCATCGAGATGACAGATGAACATGCTGAAGGCATTGATTTTTCAGACCCGTATTACATCACATCAGAACGCATTGTGGTGCGGCGTAATGGCCCGCAACTGAAAACCCTTGCGGATCTGAACGGCCATGCCATTGGCACCATCAAAGATACGCAGGCTGAACGTATTCTTACCGAGAATGCCAAGGTTCAGCTTCGGACGTATGATGAAGAAACCGATGCGTTCATGGATCTGGCAAACGGACGCACGGATGCCATTCTGATTGATGGCCCCATTGCCAAATATTACGGTGATACCAACCCAGCCCTGCAGGTGGTGGGTGAACCCATTGGCCGTGTTGAATATGGCATTGCTTTTGCCAAAGGGCAGAATGCCGCCCTGCGCACAAAAGTAAATGCAGCACTGGCAACCATGCAGCATGATGGCACGCTTCATCGTGTTTTGCTGCGGTGGGACCTGTGGACGCCAGAAATGGCGCAGCTCACCAATGATCACACCACGTTAAACGTTACACCAGCGGCGTGGAACGCATATGTAGCGGAGCTGGAAGGTAAGGGCGGCTGGCGCATTAAGCTGGAACGCTATATCGGCTTTCTGCCGCAACTGGCAAAAGCCGCATGGCTGACTTTGCTGGTTTCCCTGTGTGCAATGGTGCTGGCTGTTGGTGCAGGTTTGGCTCTGGCGCTTCTGCGTTTGTATGGCCCTACACCGCTGCGGTGGGCGGCGACCACATATGTGGAAGTGGTGCGTGGCACCCCATTGCTGATTCAGGTTCTGTTCATTTTCTACGGCCTGCCTGAATTTGGCATCAGTCTTACCCCCTTTCTGGCCGGTGTTGTCAGCTTGGGTATGAACTATGCGGCATACGAGGCCGAAAACTATCGTGCCGGTCTGCAATCTGTTGCGCATGGGCAGATGGAAGCCGCATTGGCCCTGAACATGACGCACGCTCAGGCACTGCGTTATGTTGTGGTGCCGCAGGCTTTCCGTCTGGTTATGCCTGTCATGACGAACGATTTTATCTCGTTGTTGAAAGATTCGTCACTGGTCAGCGTGATTACGCTGACAGAATTGACCCAGACTTATATCCGTCTGTCCTCTTCCTATTTCGATTATTTTGGAACGGGGCTGATGGTTGGTGCGGCTTATCTGCTGCTAGGGCTGCCTTTTGTGCGTTTGGCACGTATGGCAGAAAAAAAGTTGGCACAGCCGCATATGCGGCGCCGGTAAAACCTGTTTGGGATATCTGTTCCGTCTTGCGAGACAAATGCAAGTGCATCTGTCACATGGCGGAACAGAGCCTGACGGATGTTGTGCGACCAGCCAGCTTGTTCCAAAATTGTCGATAAATCAGGAATACGCGCAACATTAGATACACTTCTTGCTGGTAAGGAGTTGTAATGTAATGTGCGCGTGTTCGCAGGGACAGTGCTGGACTTCAATGGATCTTCTTTCCGCGCTTCACAGCTTTGTTCGCGTTGCGGCTACAGGCTCGTTTTCTGCCGTCTCGCGTGAGACAGGTGTTAGTCAGCCTACAATTTCCCGCCATATTGCGTTGTTAGAGGCGCATTACGGCACAACGCTGTTTGCGCGCACCACACGCAGCCTTACCATGACAGAAGATGGCAGAAGCCTTCTTCCGCATGCTTATGAAGTGCTGGAAATTCTGGAAACCGCAGAAACAGTGCTGGGCCGCCGCCGGGCTTCTGTTTCTGGCTTGGTGCGTCTGGGCGTAACCACAGCTTTCGGTCTGTGCTTGACTCGGCGGATCGGGGAGTTGCTGGAACGGCACCCTGATCTGGCTATTGAAGTGGTTATGCGCGATGCGTTTGGTGATCTGGTAGAAGAAGGGCTGGATCTGGCTGTGCGCGTAGGGGATATAGCCGAGGGTTCTCTTATCGCCCGTAAGTTGGGTGTTGTGCGCAAATGGTTGGTGGCTGCACCATCTTGTCTCAACCGTTGTGGCACGCCCACGCACCCGCGTGATCTGCCGGAATACCCGGGAGTCGTCTATAATTACGGTTCCAGCAGGCTGGACTGGAATTTTGAACGGGATGGCGAAGAAAGCGTTATTGCCCCTTCTGCTGTTTTCCGTGCCAATAGCAGTGAAGCTGTGCTGTATGCGGTGGAATCTGGGTTAGGCATCGGCTTGCTACCAGAGTTTCAGGTGCGTGAGGCTGTTGCCAGTGGTCGGCTTACGCGCCTGTTTGCAGACTGGAACATTCCTTCTCTGCCGTTCTATGCCGTGCATACTGGCCCACGTACGCTACCTTTGCGTACCCGGACAGTTCTGGATTTCTTGATAGAAGTTTCCGCAGATCTTCTGCGTGAAGGTAAACTTCACCAAGCTATTTAATAGCTTCCGATACCTTACAGAAAGCGTTCTAACGGTTGCTCAACCGTGGAACGCAGGATCTGCCGATACAGTGGTGGGCAGCGCAGTATCGGGAAGCTTGCTATCAAACCCTTGGCGCAGGTAAGGGCCCCATCCGCGTAGCCATGCGTTGGTGCGGTGGACAAAATCTGACACTGCAGACGAATCGGACATACCTGCGCGGGACCAGTTTTCTGGTGCACCCGGTACGGTTTTGCTGCCCGCTTCTGCCGGGCTTGTCAGCATGTGAATACTCATGAAATCCACACCTGGGCCGGATTTGCTTTTTTCAATCCGGTTCCATCCCGCGTCTACCAAAACTGGTGGCAGATCAAAGCCCATGCCTGTTAGGCGTTGCACTGCTGGGGGAATAAACATGGGGCTGCCCAGCAAGGCCTGTAATGCAGGGTTAGATGTCAGGAAAACGTTGTTCACAACCCGAATAGGGGATGTCATCCAACATTCTGTATGTGTGCCATCCTGCGGCAAGGCTTCGGACATAAAGTTGAAGTTGCTGTGGCATTCATCCTGCACAAGCTGTGTATCTGTAATGGGTAGGGATTGCGTGGTGGCCTGTGCAACCAAGAGGCCCGTGACAATGCCTTGTTCGGAACGCACATAAAGGGATGTCAGAATTTCCCCATGTGCAACATCATCCTGATAATTCAAAAGCGGGTGCCACTTGCCAGCAGGCAAAGGGAGCTGGCGGCCAGCAAAGGATAATGTGCCTTCAAATTGTGCATCCATAGGGGGTGCAGAAACGGTGCGCCGATCTTCATCCGGCCGCAACGCATCTTCTGACGAATCGGCAGATGATGCACCGCTAGGCAGCATATGGCTGATTTTGGAGGTAAGCTTTGCATAGGCTGGTAGGCGTGATGTCAGCCAAGGGGCCGGAAACATCACGGAAAACACACTGCATGCGCCAGCGGTAAACAGCGCGACACGCCAAACAGGAGCGCGTTGCCACAATCGGGTAAAAGCAGACATGCAGAACAGCCTTGTGCCGGAAGAATAAACAGTAAGGGGCCGCTTATGGGATCAGGCGCGCGTGAATGCTATCGCCTTCATCCGTGCGGTTATCCGCCACTTTTGCAACCACTGCGCCATCATCTTCCTTCACCAACCGCACCATATTGGCACCCTGCTGGCGGGCCACAATCAGGGATTCGCTGATCATATCTTCAATGGAGCGCACCAGATCACGGGCAGATGCTGCATCACCCATACGGCTCTGGCGGCGCATCACATCCATCAGCAGGGTGGCATCAATCCCGCCGGTTTCTACTTTCAGGCCGTAGCTTTCAATCATGGTTTCAATTTCCAGCGCGGCCACGCGGGCAATATCCAGCCCCTGTAGCGGACGGAAGACGAAAATCCGATCCAACCGGTTCAGAACTTCCGGGGCAAATCCGGCCTGACGCAGGGCTTCTACCGATTCGGCACGCATACGATCCGGGTCATCATGCAGGCGGTCTGCAATTTCTGTGAGCGCATCCGTGGCGATGTTAGATGTCAGCACAAAAATGGCGCGCACGGTAGAAATCTGCTGCCCGGTAGAGGCTTCGGTAATGTGTCCGTCATTCCAGGCTGTCAGAAACTTTTTGAACACATCAGGATGTGCTTTTTCAATTTCGTCCAGCAATACAACGGCATCGGGCTTTTCCTTCAGGCCGCCAGTCAGCTTCCCGTAAGTATCTGAACCCACATAACCTTTGGGAGAGCCAAACAGCTGGGTTGCAGCGTGGGGGCTGCTCATCTGAGTCATGTCAAAATGCAGCAGGGGGCGTTCAAGCTGGCGGGCAAGCTGCTTGGCCAGATAGGTTTTGCCTGTGCCCGGGGGGCCAGCCAGCAGAAAAATGCCTACTGGTTTACCGCGCACCTGCAAGGCGAGGCGGCGGCGCAACTGCACAGCCACATCCTCACATACCTGATCCTGCCCAATAACGCGGGCGCGCAGGTTGGCTGCCAGTTCTTCCGCATCAATGGTGGTTTCACGCTGCTCGCGCGCCATCATTTCTTCCAGTGCGGCGCGGTTGGTCAGTCTGGCAAGAACGTCCATGATGAATCCCCGTCGGCGTAAAAGCCCTTTGCGCGCCAGCTTTTCGGCGCGTGTTTCAAACAGCAGCCCTGCTACTGTAAGTATAATGCCACTTACGGCTAAAATCGGCCATGCTGGAGCGCACCACTGCAAAACATGCGTAATGGAATGCAGGGAAAGATGCAGGCTGAGGGCAATCTGAATACTGGCAAGCACCAGAAAGATGACCATCATCAACGGCATCAGCCGGTTTAGGGCGGGTAACAGTCCCTTCATTGCGCAATCACCGTTAGTGGCAAAGTATCCCCTTTATACATAATCGGCAGTGTTTGTGGGCCAAATACCGTAATGGCACCGCTACCAATACCCGCAGGCCCAGGGTCTGATGCTGGTATGATATCAACATTGCCACTTATCGTAATGGGTAGAATGACGGTTTGCGGAGTAGGGGACAAATGCACAGTTTGGTGCCATGCTCCGCAAATAAGCGTAATGGTGCCACCAGCGCCTGTGGCATCGTAAACAGGCATGGCTACCAAACGAATGTCCCGCCGCTTTATGCCTGCCAGAATATCCGCCTGTTCCTGATCCGTGTAATTGGATTTGGCTAAGGTTTGGGCCGCTTTTTGCGAGGCAATCAGCGTGAGGGGAATCCCCATTCGGTTCGCGCTGTTATCATGGTCTTGCGTATTGTTTTCTGCAGCAGGCGTGGCGGTATTTCCATGCCCGCCCCCCATAAAATGCACGCCAGCTCCGGCCATGATCACGCATGTTGCCAGCCCTATAAGAGCCATACGCACGCCAGAGGGTTTATCTGCAGCCTGAGGTTGCGGCTGTGGCTTCCACGCGGGTTCTGGCTCTTTGTGCATCTTGGAAGGTCAGCCCTTGCAGTGTGGAGGATGGCAAATATGTCGCAATAGAGTTAATAAAAGCATGTCCGGCGTGCCCTGCAATGTGCAATTTGCATCCAGCCTGTAAAATTGTTTTTTATAAAGGGTAAAGATTTGCATGGCGGGCAGCAGCTTTATTCTGCCCTTGCGGTTTCACTCTGCATACCTTACATAAAGAGCCATCCTTCTCAATTTGTTTTACGTTTCGGGGGGTGGCCTTGACGGCCGCCTTTTTTGCATTGGATACAGACCTTTCTACTCACTCTGGCCTAGAAGCCCGCGTTGCTGCGCTGATAGCCCCTGCCGTTGAGGATATGGGTTATGAGATCGTGCGTGTTGCTGTGCTGGGGCGTGAGCGTCCGACCGTGCAGATCATGGCGGACCGCAAAGATGGCTCCCTGATCAATGTGGAAGATTGTGAACGGATCAGCCACGCGGTAGGTGCCGTGCTGGATGTTGAAGACCCCATTCCCGGGGCGTGGACGCTGGAAGTTTCCTCTGCCGGGATAGATCGGCCCCTTACCCGTGCGAAGGACTGGAACCGCTTTGCCGGGCACCAGGCCAAGGCAGAAGTTTTGCTGCCGGTAAATGGGCGCCGCCGCTTTTCCGGCACGGTTCTGGGGTCTGATGGAACTGTTGCGCGGATGCGTCTGGATGATGGCACAGAAGTTGCCTTGCCGCTGGAAGAACTTCGGCGTGCACGGTTGGTGCTGACAGATGCTCTGATTGAAGCTAGTGCCCGTATGGTGCAATCTGCGCCCGGCACTGATCCCGCCCAGAAGAATGACGACGATTCTTCCGGGCCCAAGGTGCATTGATAAAGCTGCCTGTTTTGGAGAGCTGAGAGTATGGATACCTCTGTTTCCCGTCCTGAACTTTTGCTGGTTGCAGACGCTGTCTCGCGCGAGAAAGGTATCGAGCGTGAAGAAGTGCTGGAAGCCATGGAACAGGCGATCCAGAAAGCCGGACGCGCCAAATATGGGCACGAAAAGGACATTCGTGCCACCATCGACCGCAAGACAGGCGATGTACGCCTGTCCCGCTGGACGGAAGTGGTGGACGAAGTGGAAAATGAAGATACGCAGATTGCGCTCTCCATTGCCCGCAAGTTTCGGCCTGAAATTCAGGCAGGCGAATACCTGATCGATCCGCTGCCCCCGATTGATTTTGGTCGTATTGCCGCGCAAACCGCCAAGCAGGTGATTGTGCAGCGCGTGCGTGAATACGAACGCAAGCGCCAGTATAACGAATTCAAGGATCGCGTAGGCGAAATCGTAAACGGTACCGTCAAACGGACCGAATACGGTAATCTGCTGGTTGAAATTGGTTCAGCAGAAGCACTGCTTCGGCGTGATGAGCTGATTCCGCGTGAAACGTTCCGTAACTCAGACCGCGTGCGTGCCTACATTTACGATGTGCGTGATGAGCCGCGTGGCCCGCAGATTTTCCTTTCCCGCACGCATCCGGCCTTTTTGGCCAAGCTGTTTGCGCAGGAAGTGCCGGAAATTTACGATGGCATTATTGAAATTAAAGCCGTTGCGCGTGACCCGGGTTCTCGCGCCAAAATGGCCGTGATTTCTCGTGATGCTTCTATTGATCCTGTTGGGGCTTGCGTAGGTATGCGCGGTTCCCGTGTGCAGGCCGTTGTGGCCGAACTGCAGGGTGAAAAGATCGATATCATCCCATGGAGCCCACAGGCCGCTACTTTTGTGGTGAATGCGCTAGCACCTGCTGAAGTCAGCAAGGTGGTGATGGACGAAGAAGCCGGCCGCGTAGAAGTGGTTGTGCCGGATGAACAGCTTTCTCTGGCTATTGGCCGCCGTGGGCAGAATGTCCGTCTGGCGAGCCAGTTGACGCGTTGGGATATTGATATCCTGACAGAGGCAGAAGAATCCGAACGCCGTCAGGAAGAGTTCCGTCGTCGGACTGCGCTGTTTGTTGAAGCGCTGGATGTGGATGATGTGATCGCAGGTCTGCTGGTCACAGAAGGTTTCCACTCCATCGAAGAACTGGCTTTTGCAGATCCGGATGAGCTGATCGGCATTGAAGGTTTTGACGAGTCGGTGGTTCAGGAGCTGGTTCAGCGCGCAGAATCTTACCTCGTTCAGCAGGAACAAAAGCTGGATGATCGGCGGAAAGAGCTGGGTGTTGTGGACGATATTGCCGATATGGGCGTGTTTACAAACCAGATGCTTGTGACATTGGGTGAAAAAGGTGTAAAAACCTTAGACGACCTTGCAGATCTGGCCGGTGATGAACTGGTTGAGATCTTGGGCACCGATGCCATTGAGGAAGATGCTGCCAATGAAATTATCATGGCCGCACGTGCTCATTGGTTTGAGGATGAAAATCAGCAGCCTTCCGATACCAAGGAAGGTGAGGCCAACGCCTGAGGCCTGATATAAAGTGGGTGGTGATTTCTTGCCAGAAACAGAAGAGAAAGGCAGCCTTCGGAGGTGCGCGGTAACGCGCGAAGAAGGCGAACCTTCTTTAATGATCCGGTTTGTGATTTCACCATCTGGTGAAGTGGTGCCTGATCTGGATGCACGTCTGCCGGGGCGGGGAATATGGTTGAGCCCCCGCCGGGATGTGATAGAACAGGCGCGTGCTCGGGGCGTTTTTTCACGCGCCGCACGCCAGCAGGTTAAAGTGCCGGAAGATATAGTGGCTCGTGTAGAAGCGGGGCTGCTCCGGCGGATGAGTGAACTTGTAGGGCTGGCTCGTAGAGCTGGTCAGGCTACAAGTGGATTTATGAAGGTGCGGGAATGGCTGGTGCAGCGTAAAGCTGCCATTGTTGTTCATGCGCTGGATGGAAGCAGGGAAGAGCGGGAGAGGCTGGTTTCCGGCCAACGCGATATTCCTGTTGTTGAGGCGTTGTCATCTGAAGATCTGGCAAAGATTTTTGGGCGGGAGCGAGTGGTGAACGTAGCGCTTTCAGCCGGTGGGCTGGCACAGCGCTTACGTTGTGAGAATAAGCGTTTTACGGGGGTTGCTGAAGGCGGCCCTCGCATGCCCCGGACCTTTCCGGCGCATGGGTGTGAACAGGCGGGTCAATGAGCGAAGGCAAGGATCAGGATCAGGGTAAGGGGCGTTTGTCCCTTCGGCCGGCAGGGCGTTCGGAGGTCGGACGGACGGTTGATGCCGGATCCGTGCGGCAGAGTTTCAGTCATGGCCGCTCCAAGGTTGTGCAGGTTGAAGTGCGCAAAAAACGTGGTGCTGGGCCGGGTGGCTCTGGTGGACGTGCCGGTGGAGCGCGTGGTGGCGGTCGTACGCTAACAGCCGCTGAACTGGCCATGCGTCAGCGTGTGCTGGCGGAACAGAAAAAAGCAGCGGAAGAAGCCGCCCGGCGTGAAGCCGAGCAGCGTGAAGCTGAAAAAATTCGTATTCTTTCGGCTGCTGAAGAAGCACGCCGTAAGGAAGAGGAAGATAAGCGCGCAGCTGAAGAAGCCGAAGCTGCAAAGGCTGCTGCTGAAGAGGATGAGCGCAAATCGCGCATTGAATCCATTCAGCCTATCGCCGTGAAAGAGCCAGTTGTTTCTGCTGTGCCCATTCCGGGTGAAGTAACGCTGGCTCCGCCGGTTGGGCGTCTGCGTCCGTTGGCTGAACGTGCGATTATGCCAGCCAAGCCGCTGAAGCCTGTTCCTTCACGCTCTCAGCCTGCTGAAGCCAAGGAAAAAGAACCAGCAGCAGCGCAAACGCTGCGTCTGCGTAGTGGCCGCGATATGGAAAGTGACGATGCGCCGCGCCGTGGTGCATCTCGCAAGGCACCTCCTGGCAACCATCGCAAAAGCGGTGGCGGGCGTAAGTCCGATGTTGGTGGTGGTCGCCGTGCAGGCCGTATTGACGTGCAGGCCGCGATTGAAGGTGATGACGACAAGACGCGTTCACTCGCATCTGTCCGTCGCCAGCGCGAACGCGAACGCCGTCAGGCTGAGCTGGAACGTCTGCGTTCCGATCAGGTGAAGGTCGTACGTGATGTGATTCTGCCGGAAAACATTACCGTGCAGGAACTGGCCAACCGTATGGCAGCCCGTCAGGGTGAAGTTATCAAAGCGCTGATGAAAATGGGCGTGATGGCAACTGTTACCCAGACCATTGATGCTGATACGGCTGAACTGATTGTTGAAGAATTCGGCCACCGCGTACGCCGCGTTTCTGAAGCAGACGTTGAATTGGGGATTGAAGGTGTGGAAGACGCACCCGAAGCTCTGCGTCCGCGTCCGCCAGTTGTGACAATCATGGGTCACGTTGACCACGGTAAGACATCCCTGCTCGATGCTCTGCGCACAACAGACGTTGCGGGTGGAGAAGCAGGCGGTATTACCCAGCATATCGGCGCTTATCAGGTTACTCTGCCTTCTGGTTCCAAGATCACATTCCTGGATACCCCGGGCCATGAAGCCTTTACGGCCATGCGTGCTCGCGGTGCATCCATTACGGACGTGGTGGTGCTGGTTGTGGCGGCTGATGATGGTGTTATGCCTCAGACGGTTGAAGCCATTAAACACGCCAAGGCTGCAAACGTGCCGATGATTGTTGCTATCAACAAGATCGACAAGCCGGGTGCTAAACCTGATCGGGTGCGTCAGGAACTTCTGAGCCACGAAATTGTGGTGGAATCCATGGGCGGTGACGTTCAGGATATCGAAGTTTCCGCGCTTAAGCGTATTGGTCTGGACAAGCTGGAAGAAGCTATTCTTCTGCAGGCAGAAATTCTGGAACTGAAAGCAAACCCGGATCGGGCTGCCGAAGGTGCCGTTATTGAAAGCCGTCTGGATCGTGGCCGCGGTTCTGTTGCTTCTGTGCTGGTGCAAAAAGGCACGCTGCATAAGGGCGATATCGTGGTTGCTGGCACCGAATGGGGCCGGGTACGTGCTCTGCTGGATGATCGTGGCCGTCAGGTTACGGATGCAGGGCCTTCCATGCCGGTTGAAGTGCTGGGTCTTTCTGGTGTGCCATCTGCCGGTGCTCCGTTCGTGGTGGTTGAAAACGAAAACCGCGCCCGTGAGATTTCCGAGTTCCGTCAGCGTAAGCTGAAAGAACATCAGGTGGCTGGTCAGGTTGCTGCTCGTGGTACGTTGGATCAGATGCTGGCTCGTATTCAGGCGGGTGATCAGAAAGAAGTTTCTGTTCTGATCAAGGCAGACGTTCAGGGTTCTGCGGAAGCTATCCAGACAACCGTGCTCAAGCTGGCAAATGAAGAAGTGGGCGTTCGCGTTCTCAATGCTTCTGTTGGTCAGATCACGGAAAGCGATGTGCAGCTTGGCAAGGCATCGGATGCAGTGATTATTGCATTCAATGTGCGTGCTACAGCGCAGGCACGTCAGTTGGCGCAGCGTGAAGGTGTTGATATCCGCTACTATTCCATCATCTATCAGGTTGCTGATGATGTGGAACAGCTTGTGCGCGGTAAGCAGGCACCTAAGCATCGTGAAAAGTTCCTTGGCTACGCCGAAATCCGCCGTGTGTTCGAAATCAGCAAGGTGGGCAAGGTGGCTGGCTGTTACGTTACGGAAGGCGTTGTCAAACGCGGCTGTGGCGTGCGTCTGCTGCGTGATGGCGTAGTGGTTCATGAAGGTGATTTGAGCCAGCTCAAGCGCTTCAAGGACGATGTGAAGGAAGTCAGCAAGGGTTACGAATGTGGCCTTTCCTTCGCAGGCTACAATGATCTGCGCGAAGGCGACGTGGTGGAATGCTTTGAAAGTGAGCTGGTTCCAGCATGAGCCGTAAGAACGGATCAGGCAGTAAAGTAGCAGGGCCGGCGGGGTATCTCGCCGGTCTTGCTCCATCTGGCCCCTCTCAGCGTCAGTTGCGGGTGGGGGAAGAAGTGCGGCGTGTGCTGGCAGAAGTTTTTGCACGCACCACGTTTCGTGATCCGGATCTGGTAGATGTTGACCTTACGGTAACAGAAGTTCGGCTTTCCCCAGATTTTCGTCACGCAACGGTTTTTATTACCCGTTTGGGGCGTAGCGATGTTGCGGAACTTCTGCCCGCTTTAAAGCGGGTGGCTCCGTGGTTGAGAACACAGCTTGCGCATAAAATACGTGCGCGTACTGTGCCGGAACTACATTTCCAGCCAGATACAGCGCTGGATACGGCCATGCATATGGATACACTGCTGCGTTCTCCGGAAGTGCAGCGTGATCTCAATGCAGCATCAGAAGATGAAGAGTCGGAAGACTAGGTATTCAGCTACATTTGCCCTGTTGCACAACGGGGCGAATGGCAAAGTTGCTTTGAATACGCACAACACCTGGCATGCGGGATAATTCCTCTTTGTGGATACGCTCGTAATCCTGCATGTCTCGGGCTTCTACGCGCAGTAGATAATCTGCATCACCTGTCATCAGGTAACATTCCTTAACATCAGCACATTCTTTAATGCGGCTTTCAAAACGCCGAAGGCATTCCTCTGTCTGCTTTTCTAGCGTGATCTGCACAATAATGGTGGCAACTGCCGGGCTTTTCTGCCGGGCAATAATAGCCTGGTAGCCTTGTATGGTACCCTGCTGTTCAAGCATGCGCACACGGCGCAGGCAGGCAGATGGAGAAAGGCCAACTTTTGCAGCCAGTTCCGCATTGCTAAGGCGGCCATTGTGTTCAAGCTGTCGCAAAATGGCTTCGGTTACACGATCTGGCATAATCTGTCTTTTGCGGTCTAATATTGAAATTTTATTCTAAAATATAGGAAAAATAGTATGTTCTGCAACACACAGGCAGGATATCTTATAAAATACCTGCTAAAATTTTGGAATCGAAACAAATAAGGGTGGCGGTTGTGAATACTGTTTCGTCCTCAGCCAGAACATTGTGGCCGGCATCTCGCGCGGGGGCTGTTCTTACAGTCAACCTGTCTGCCATTGCTGAAAATTACCGCTATCTTAAAAGCCGACTAGGCAAAACAGCGTGTGCCGCAGTGGTTAAGGCGGATGCCTATGGGCTGGGTGTTGCGCAGGTGGCGCCTGTTTTGGAAAAAGCAGGTGCAGAACATTTTTTTGTTGCGCATGTAGATGAAGGACTTGCCCTCAGGCCATTTCTCTCTCCTCACACATCGGTAACGGTGTTGCATGGGCCTAGGCCTGATGCTGCTGAGGTATGTGTACGCAACAATCTGCGGCCTGTTCTGAACAGTTTGGAACAAGTTGCTGTTTTGCGAGATCTGGCAGCCAAAATGGATAAGCCTCTGGATGTGGCTATTCAGCTTGATACGGGCATGTCTCGTTTTGGGCTTTCAGAGGCGGATATTCATAAACTGGTGGCGTCTCCAGAGCTTCTGAAAGGCTTATCTGTCAGTCTGGTGATGAGTCATCTGGCTTGCGCAGATACACCGCAAAATCAAGCAAACACCATGCAGCGCGAACGGTTTGAGGCATATGCCCACATGCTGCCGCAAGCGGCATTAAGCCTTTCTGCATCATCCGGCATTTTTCTGGGGCCACAGTTTCATTTTGATCTCGTGCGCCCCGGTGCTGCTTTATATGGCGTGGCACCACAGAATGAGGGTGATAACCCGCTTAAGCCTGTGGTTGGCCTGCAAGCGCATATTCTACAAATTCGTCATTTATCCAAGGGAGACCGGGTCGGTTACGGGTTGACATGGCAGGCTCATGGTCCATGCCGTGTTGCCACTATTGCTACCGGTTATGCAGATGGTTTTGCCCGTGCCGGGGCTGCCGCTGGGTGCGCTTGGTATAAGGGCTATCGGCTGCCAATTCTGGGCCGAATTTCCATGGATTCCATGACTGTTGATCTTTCTGCAGTGCCCGAGGGTCTGTTGGAAGAAGACAGCATGGTGGAACTTCTGAATGAGTCGTACGGCGTAGATGCTGTGGCCAAAGCAGAAGGCACAATTGGCTACGAAGTACTGACATCTCTGGGGCGGCGTTATCATCGCGTTTACGCAGCGGCTGCCTGAACAGTTTACCCAACAGAAAGATAAGCAGAAATGAAAATTCTGGTTCTGGGAAGTGGTGTTGTAGGGGTTACATCTGCCTGGTATCTGGCTAAAGCCGGGCATGAAGTTACAGTGGTGGACCGCCAGCCGGAAGCCGGTATGGAAACCAGTTTTGCCAATGCGGGGCAGGTTTCCCCCGGTTATTCTGCGCCATGGGCCGGGCCGGGTGTGCCGCTTAAATCCATTAGCTGGCTGCTGATGAAGTATCGGCCATTTGTGTTTTGGCCAATGCCAGACCCGCATTTGTGGAAATGGCTTTTTCAGATGCTGGAAAACTGCACGGCTGCTGCGTATGATCGCAACAAGGGCCGTATGGTGCGTTTGGCTGAATATAGCCGTGATGTCATGCAGGATTTACGTGCGACAACAGGTATCACGTATGATGACCGCCAGCAGGGCACGCTACAGGTTTTTAGAACCCAGAAGCAGCTTGATGCAACAGCCAAGGATATTGCTGTTCTTAAACAGTATAATGTACCCTACGAACTTTTGGATGTAGATGGCTGCGTAGCGGCAGAACCGGGTCTTGCAGCATCTCGCCAAAAGATTGTTGGTGGTTTGCGTTTACCGGGTGATGAAACGGGAGATGCCTTTAAATTCACACAGCGTCTGGCCAGTATGGCGCAGGAAGCTGGTGTAAAATTTCTGTATGATACAGTTGTGCGTCGCATTCGCTCAGAAAGTGGACGGGTGACGGGTGTAGAAACCTCTCGCGGCGTATTGACGGCAGATTCCTATGTGCTGTCATTGGGCAGTTTTTCTCCCGCACTGCTACGGCCTTTGGGGATTGATCTTCCAGTTTATCCCGTAAAAGGTTATTCGCTCACAGCATCTATTCAAAATGCAGATGCAGCACCTGTTTCTACCATTATGGATGAAACCTTCAAAATTGGTATCACCCGCTTGGGGGACAGAGTGCGTATTGGGGGTACGGCAGAACTGGCTGGCTTTAGCCGCCGTTTGCGTAAGCCCCGGCGTGAAACATTGGAACATTCTGTAACAGATCTGTTCCCCGGCTGTTGCGATGTAGGGCAGGCACTTTTCTGGACAGGTCTGCGCCCAATGACTCCAGATGGCACGCCGGTTATTGGGCGCACAGGTTTGGATAATCTGTTCCTTAACACCGGGCATGGCACGCTTGGGTGGACCATGGCATGTGGTTCCGGCAAAGTTCTGGCTGATCTTATGTCCAACAAAAAGCCTGAGATTGATACGGCAGATTTGAATATCTTCCGGTATCGTCAGTCATAATTCTATCATCCAGAACTATTTTCAGGTGCGGGTGGAAAGCGCTATATGCGTTTTCCACTTGTGCGCACCGCAAAAAATCTACCCTCAAAAGCATTGTTTTTGCATACGCTGTGTTTCATGCTCACGTTTGTGGGAACTTTACACAGTTGCTGGAATGTTTTCATGCGTCTTGCATACAAGCCGTGGCAGTGCGGTTTTGTAACGTAATGGTCGGGACGGTCTGGGGTAACAATCGGATTTTTGGCGGTTATGAAAACAAAGTGCGTGCCTGATGTGTGGAAAAACAAGAAGCTGGATCTTTCAGAAAAAAGAAAATCCTTTCTAAAAACTGGGGCTTTGCTTCTTGCCGGAAGCCTCTTTCTGGGTGTTGCCAATATCAGTGGGCAGGCTTATGCGCTTGCACCATCTGCGCAGGCACCGCAAGCTTATACACCCACACCGGCTGATGTGGCGATGGTATCGGATCTGGAGCAACGGACATTCCAGTGGTTCTGGGATTCAGCAGATCCGGCTACAGGGCTTATCCCAGATCGTTATCCATCAGATCAGAAGCAGGATAGTGTTGCTTCCGTAGGTTTTGGTCTTACAGCTTACGGTATTGGTGTTAAGCGCCATTATATTACGCGCCAGCAGGCAGTAGAACGTACGCTTACAACGCTGCGTTATATGTGGAAATTGCCGCAAAATGAGAGTGCGGATAAAGCCTCTGGCTATCACGGGTTTTTCTATCATTTTCTTGATAACCGCACAGGTTTGCGCCTGAACCCGGATATTGAACTTTCCAGTATTGATACCGCATTATTAATGCAGGGTGTGCTGTTCTGTCGTAATTTTTATACGCAGGATACAGCACAGGAAAAAGAAATTCGTCAGCTTTCAGACCAGCTTTTCAATAGGGTGGACTGGAAATGGATGGAACGTCCAGACCATCGGTTGAGCATGGGGTGGTCACCCGAGCATGGTTTTCTTCCTAATTATTGGGAAGGCTACAGCGAAGGGATGATGCTGTACATTCTTGCTTTGGGTGCTCCCGAGCATGGGTTACAGCCTGTTTCCTGGCAAGCCTGGCTGGCAACAAATGATAAGCGCTGGGGTGAAGAATACGGGCAGACATTCCTGAACTTTGCACCATTGTTTGGGCATCAGTATTCCCACGCATGGATAGATTTCCGAGGGATTCAGGATAACTGGATCAGCAGCAAGGGCATTGATTATTTTGAAAACAGCCGGCGTGCTGTGTATGCGCAACGTAATTATGCTGTGTCCAACCCCGGAAAATGGCAAGGTTACGATGCAAACACATGGGGCTTAACAGCCAGTGATGGCCCCGGCGATGTGACCAAAACAGAAAACGGGCAGACGCGTCACTTCCTGTCTTACAGTGCGCGTGGTGTTGGGCGTGATTATACGCAGGACGATGGCACTATTGCCCCAACGGCTGCTGGTGGTTCTGTGGCGTTTGCGCCGGAAATTGCCATTCCGGCACTGCGCACCATGAAAAGCAAATACGGAAACCATATTTACGGCAAATATGGTTTTGCAGATTCGTTCAACCCTAGCTTTCATGATGAGAAGCAGGATTACTGGGCCGATAATACTTACCTGGGTATCGACCAAGGGCCCATTTTGCTGATGGTGGAAAACTGGCGCAGCGGCCTTGTGTGGGACACAATGCGGCAAAGCGCTGTTATTCGGCGTGGTCTGCTTCAGGCTGGTTTTCATGGAGGGTGGTTGCAACAGGTCGCGCAGCAGCCCTCATCAGTTGTGCGGCGTAAGGGCTGAAAGTAAAAAGCCTCCCTCTTTTATAAATTTTAAAGAGGGAGGCTTTTTTTTTAACCTTGATAAGATGCAATTTCGATCAGATTTTCATCCGGATCATGGCAGTAAACGGATGTAATGGGGCCTAGTGCACCAAGGCGTGCCACAGGGCCTTCTACAATTGTTACACCGCAGGTTTTAAGGTGTTCGCAAACATCTTCACTGGTAATGGCGGTTACAAAGCATAAATCGTTTCCGCCGGGCAGGGCGTGCGTGGCTGTTTCCCACCCTTCGGCATTGTAAGCACGCAGGTTCAGCTTCTGGCCCCCAAAACGCAGCGCAGTGCGATTGTTGCGGCCGTATTCTTCCCGGTCCATCCCCAGCACGCGCTGGAACCATGAAGCGGAAATTTCTACATCCCTTACAGTCAGCACCACATGGTCTAACCGATCTACTGTAAAACGCATGAAACCGCATCGCTCCCTTGCTGTTGGCCCCTTTGCAGCAAAGGGGCCAAGGCTGCTGTCTTACAGCTCAGCGTAGAAGTCGTTGCCCTTATCATCAATAACAATAAACGCAGGAAAATCTTCTACCTCAATTTTCCACACGGCTTCCATGCCCAGTTCAGGGTATTCCAGCACTTCCACCTTGCGGATGCAGTCTTTGGCAAGCCGTGCGGCAGGCCCACCAACAGACCCCAGATAGAAGCCCCCATATTTCTGGCAGGCATCCTTCACGGCCTTGGAGCGGTTACCCTTGGCCAACATAACGTAGGAACCACCATTGGCCTGAAGTTCCGCCACGTAAGAATCCATACGGCCAGCCGTTGTAGGGCCAAAGGAACCTGTAGGCATGCCAGCAGGCGTTTTGGCCGGCCCTGCGTAATAGACGGGATGATCTTTCAGATACTGCGGCAGACCTTCACCTTTTTGCAGGCGTTCGCGGAACTTGGCATGGGCAATATCACGTGCAACTACCACTGTGCCCGTAAGGGCCAGACGGGTTTTGACAGGATATTTGGAAAGCTCTTTGCGGATTTCATCCATCGGCCGGTTCAGGTCGATCTTGATGGCTTCGCCTTCCAGATGTTCATCTGTGGTTTCTGGCAGGAAGCGGGCAGGGTCATGCTCCAGTTGTTCCAGAAAGAAGCCCTCTGCTGTTACACGCGCCTTGATCTGACGATCTGCCGAACAGGAAACCCCAATACCAACCGGCAGTGATGCACCGTGCCGGGGCAGGCGAATAACGCGCACATCGTGGCAGAAATATTTGCCACCAAACTGAGCTCCAATCCCCAGCTTGCGGGTAAGTTCCAGCACCTTCTGTTCCATCTCAACATCACGGAAGGCGTGGCCTGTCATATCCCCTTTGGTTGGTAGGGAATCATACCAATGGGTAGATGCCAACTTAACTGTTTTGAGTGTCTGTTCAGCAGACATGCCGCCAATAACAATGGCCAGATGGTAAGGTGGGCAAGCGGATGTGCCGAGTGTCTTGATCTTGGTGTCCAGCCAGTCCAGCAACTGCTGTTCAGACCCCAGAAGAGCGCGTGTTTCCTGAAACAGGAAGGTTTTGTTGGCAGAGCCACCGCCCTTGGCCACGAACATCAGGTCCATCTGCTCATCGTGCTCACCAGCGGGGCTGGCAAAAAGATCGCACTGAACGGGCAGGTTGGTGCCGGTGTTCTTTTCCTCAAACATGGTCAGCGGCGCCATTTGGGAATAGCGCAGATTGGTGCGTGTATAGGTTTCGTATACGCCCTTGGAGAAGGCAACTTCCTCGTTCCCTTCCACCCAGACACGCTGGCCTTTTTTGCCGAACACAATGGCAGTGCCGGTATCTTGGCACATGGGCAGCACGCCACCAGCAGCAATGCAGGCGTTTTTCAGCAGATCAAGCGCCACAAAGCGATCGTTATCTGAAGCTTCGGGATCTTTCAGAATGGAGGCGAGCTGCGTCAGATGTGCGGGACGCAGAAAATGCGCCACTTCATGAAAGGCCTGCGCTGTGAGTTCGGTAAGGGATTCGGGCGTAACATGCAGCACGGTTTTGCCACCGCACTGTGATGTGCTCACACCTGCAAGATCCAGCTTGCGATAGGTGGTTTTATCCTCCCCCATCGGGAACAGGGGAGAATAGGCAAATTCCGGCACCGGGGGGCGAGGGGGCTGGCTGGTCATTTCTTCGTGTCTTCTCCGTCAACCTGGCCCCGTTTGCACCGGGGCTTCAGGCGGGTGATGGTCCTTTCTTGCGGAAAGCGTCAAGACTCACGACCTGTGAGGACGAGTCGCTTTCCTCCGGCCCGTCCTGTTCGGGCTGGCCAGTGGTGGGTTCTTCCGGCGCGGGTTCCTCCGTTGGCTCCATGGCAGCAAAATGCAGGCTGAACCTTATGGCAGGATCAGCAAACCCAGTAATAGCCTGCACAGGAATAACCAGTATGGAGCCAACACCCCCAAAGGAAAGGCCGACAGAAACAGTTTTTGCTTTCCGGTCTACCTTCAGATCCCAGAACTGGTGCTGGAGCACGATGGTCATTTCATGCGGATACTGGGCGCGAAGTCGGGCAGGAATATCCACGCCGGGAAAATCCGTAAGGAAAGTCAGATAGAAATGGTGCTCTCCTGCAAGCCCTTCGCGGCTCACATGTTCGAGCGCATTCAACATCACACTGCGTGAGGCCTCATTCAGCCAGCGTTCATAAGGCAGCAGGCTGGGAGCCGGAAAAAGGGAGTCGTCCTGTGTGGGGTCGTGGTCATCAGCCATATTATTTGCTCCTTGCCGCCACCGGGGTTACCCCGGCTTTTTGATCAGTACTTATATAACGCAGGGATGCGCGAAAGATCACGCAAGCGCAAGCACGCCGGGCATGTTTGTTGCAACACCAGCCATGCAGGCCGGAGTATAACGTTTTAATACGAAGCTGAGCTT
Organism: Acetobacter pasteurianus; assembly: GCF_009914215.2. Lineage (NCBI taxonomy): Bacteria > Pseudomonadati > Pseudomonadota > Alphaproteobacteria > Acetobacterales > Acetobacteraceae > Acetobacter > Acetobacter pasteurianus. Next base: position 1,403,644 of record NZ_CP039846.2, read on the forward strand.
GGAAAATGAGGTGGGAGGGCTTCTGTTGCCCGGTGCCCTCCCGAACCGCGCTTATCGCTTATGCAGCGACAGCGAGCACCTCAGTGTTATCATTGGCACTTGTAAAAATAGCCCGATAACGGTGGTACAATACCGGGCAAAAAGAACATCTTTACTGCGCGTGTCGAGCCTATTTCGTCCCCATCTGTCCAAACCTTTGTAAGGCCGGATGATTGGTGGAGACGCCGGGTACCGCCCCCGGGTCCACTACGCCTATTCCATATCCCGTTTATTGCCATAGTCAGAAGCAAACTTCTCACACCCCAAACATAGGAAGTCCGGTAATGGATTGCAAGCGGAATTAACCCTTTCTCCCTCTTTCCTATAGCGCGTTGTGTACGTAAAATGCCCGCGTTTCGCGGGGTGGTCGCTATTGGCTCAGTTCCGTGTTTTGCAAAGATTTTAGTAAGGGCCAGACCATGTCACTGACCGACGAACAGCGGGCGGAAATAGCAGCTCACGGGCAGGAAACCTTTGCCACGCGCAGGCCTACCGTGCCGGCGCTGGAAGCTATGCTGTATGAACCGCAGGAAGTGCTGGATCATGGGTTCTTGCGTGTTATTGACTATATGGGGGATGATGCCGCCATTGTGCAGGCAGCCCGTGTTTCATACGGCCGAGGCACTCGCAAGGTTTCAGAAGATGCGGGGCTGATCCGCTATCTGATGCGCCATCGCCATTCCTCACCGTTTGAAATGTGCGAGATGAAATTTCACGTCAAACTGCCCATCTTTGTGGCGCGGCAGTGGATTCGCCATCGTATGGCTAGCGTGAATGAATATTCTGCACGCTATTCCATTCTGGACAGTGAATTTTATCTACCCGCCCCAGAACATATGGCCGCCCAGAGTGAAGTAAACCGTCAGGGCCGGGGGCAGATTCTGGCTCCAGAACAGGCAGCCGAGGTTCTGGATATTCTGCGCGATGATGCCATGCGGACATATCGTGATTACGAAAAAATGCTAGATGCAGAAAATGGGTATGGGCTGGCGCGTGAACTGGGCCGTATTAACCTGACCCTGAATACCTATACCCAGTGGTACTGGAAAATAGACCTTCATAACCTCATGCACTTTCTGGCCCTGCGGATCGACCCGCATGCGCAGTATGAAATCCGGGTTTATGCAGAAATCATGCTGAAAATTCTGCATGCATGGGTGCCGGTAACAGCCAGCGCTTTTGAAGAATATCGCCGTGGCGCAGTCACATTCTCTGCAACCATGATGCAGGTTCTGCGTCGTATGTTGGCCGGAGAGAATGTGGAGCAGAAAGGCTCTGGCCTGAGCCGTCGTGAATGGGATGAAATGTTGGCGAGCCTGAAAGGCTGATTGCTAGAGCGTTATCCTGACCATGACAAACAAGCCGGATGAAACAAACGCATTCAAAGGGGAAACACCCCTCTTTGAGCAAATTGTGCAGAAAGGTTCACACGGTAAAAAGTTACGGCAACCTTTTAAGCCTACATATTTGCCGCCATTGTGGCCTTTCGTGGTTGTTGCTGTTGTGCTGGTGGTTATATGGGGTGTTTTGTTTTTGAATGCCCCAGCCACCAAAGATAATTGGCATTTTCAATTCTGTGATAAGGCGCAGGGTGGAATGAAAAACATTTGCCCTAAGCTCGACCCGTAAGAGCAGCCTGTTACAGGTAATTGGCAATTTCTGAAATTTAATGGGGGATAGAATGACAAATTTTATGCAACGTATCTCTATAGTGTTTTCTGGGGTGGCTATGATCGGTCTGGCGTATCCTGCTCATGCGGACACATTGCGAGAAAAGCAGACAGAAGCTTGCAAAGGGGATGCTCTACGTCTTTGTGCGCTGGCTATTCCCAATGAAAAGAAAATCACACAATGCATGGAGCGTAAGCAGGATAAGCTCAGCCCTAAGTGTCGTGCTTTTTTCAAAAAAGGTACAAAAGCACCTCCGGCACATAAGCCAAAATCCAAATAACCACGTGTTTAATGTGTAAGAAAACCGGTCTCCCGTTGCATAAAGGGAATGACCGGTTTTTCTGTTAAAATTGTTTACTTTTGCAGTTGTGGCCGCAGCATTTCTGCAACTGTATGTGCAATGTGGCGCCATGCTTTGGCACCTTCACCATCCGGGTTTTCAATAATACCGGGCACGCCTTTGTCTCCGCTTGCGCGAATGTCTGCCAATAGTGGAACTTCGCCGAGGAAGGGCACACCCATGGCTTCGGCTTCTTTCTTGGCGCCGCCATGGCCAAACAGTTCTGTATTGTGTCCGCAATTCGGGCAACAGAAGTAGGACATGTTTTCAATAAGGCCCAATACGGGCACATTTACTTTTTCAAACATTGTCACGCCGCGGCGCGCATCAATCAGTGCGATATCCTGCGGGGTAGAAACAATAACCGCGCCGGTTAAAGGCACTTTTTGTGTAAGAGAAAGCTGTGCATCACCGGTGCCGGGCGGCAGATCCACCACCATCACATCCAGATCTCCCCAGGTTACATCCGTCAGCAGCTGATTGATGGCGCCCATCACCATGGGGCCGCGCCAGATCATGGCGGCTTTTTCATCTACCAGCATGCCGAGGGAAACTGCCTTGATGCCCCATGCTTCAACAGGTTGCAGCTTACCCTCTATAACTTCAGGTTTGCCCGTTGCGCCCAACATGCGGTGCAGGGAAGGACCATGAATATCTGCATCCAGCAGGCCAACTTTTAGGCCTTCCAAACCAAGCCCAACGGCCAGATTGGTTGCAGTAGTGGATTTGCCCACACCGCCTTTGCCCGAGGCCACGGCAATAATGGTTTTCACACCGGGAAGAATGGGGGCATTGCCATCAGCCGGTGCCACACCTCCTAAAGGACGATGCCCACCAGTTGCGGCCTTGGGTTTTGCTGCGGCTCCGGCTGGGCGATGTGCAGTAAGAATAATACTGGCACTTTGCACACCCGGAAGGGTTTCGAGCTGACGGGCCGCATCATCACATAAAGCAGAAATGGTTTGGGCGTGTTCCCGCGCGATTGCAAAGGCCACGGAAAGTTTGCCCTCCGTAAGTGAACAGCCTTCCAGATGCCCATAAGCCAGCAGGTTTTTGCCTGTTTGTGGATCTTTTACATTTTCCAGAACACGCGCGATGTCCTGAGAGGAAACGGAGGGAGGCTGGGCCACAATTTTGCTCCTGTTAAAGGTGATGAGGTCTGTTGTGTTGGCAACAGCAAGTATGGCTTGCCGTCAAGGGGAGGGCCTGCGCGGGATGTTGTGCAGGTTTGGCGTGGTTTCTGTGTGTGACAGATTTTTTCTGGCACAGAACAGACGAGGCCGGTAGATGACGCACATGGTAAATGCAGTGGCGGATGGCCGGGTGGAAAAAATGACCTCACAGGCTGAAAAAACTTCAGGATCTGGTGTTGTCTCTGCACAGCCACTCAAGCCTGTTGCAGGCCGAGGGCGAGATCATCGGATTGATGCCATGCGTGGTGTGGCGCTGCTGATGATGTTTATAGACCACATCCCTCAAAACCTGCTCAACCGTTTTACCATGCGCAATGTCGGGTTTGCAGATGCAGCAGAAGTGTTTGTGCTGCTTGCGGGTTATGCATCGTGGTTGGCATATGGGCGCGGCTTTAGAAAATATGGTGTGCCCACAATTCTAAAGCGGATTTTCCGCCGGTGTGTGCAGCTTTACATTGGCCAAACCATTATGGTGGCGGCTTACGTCTTCACCGTGCGGGCATGGCGCCATTTTACGCCAGTTTCAGTCGATTATCTGGAGCCAGAACTGGCGCATGGCATGGGCTGGGTCTGGCGTGTGATGATGTTTGATGCCTTGCCCAGCAACCTTAATATTTTGCCCCTGTATATTGTTCTGCTGGGTGGGTTTCCGCTTTTTTATGTGCTGATGCGCGTGCATCGTTCCCTTGCGCTCGTGCTGTCTGGCGCTGTGTGGCTGTTTGTCAATTTTGATCCGGAAATTAACTTTCCGAACTGGCTGGACCCAGACGGATGGTATTTTAATCCATTTGCATGGCAGTTTCTGTTTGCGCTGGGGCTGACGGCTTCTGCCGAAACCGAGCGGCGCGGGGGTGATCTGCCACAGAAGCGGTTACTGGTGATCGCCAGCATTTTGTATCTGGTGTTTTCTGCCATTCAGGCATTCCCCTGGACGTTGTGGGGGCTACCAGATTTCCGCCCGTTTGGAGATTCCATAGCGCCTGCCAAAACATGGCTTTCTCCGTTTCGTCTGCTGGATGTTGTGGCCATTTTTTATCTGGTTCAGTCTTCAGATAAAGCGCGGCAGTGGGCGGCAGAAAGCAAACTGGGGCAAATTCTGGCACGGGTTGGCCGTCATTCCCTGGAAATCTTTGTGGTGGGCACGGTGCTGGATTTATACGCACGGCTCATTTTCAGCACGTTTGGTGAAGGTTGGGGTTTGCAGGTGGCGGTCAACATTGTGGGGCTGGCTATATTGTTCTGGCTGGCCGCTTGGCTGGATGCCCGCCGCACACGCCAACGTGCTGCGTTGGCGGCCAGTAAGTAACGCAGAGTTGGTTGCATCATAAAGGAAACATCATGCCCTTAACGAAGCTTTCTGCCCTGCCGCATGTGGCCCGACTTTTGCAGTATAAAAAGCCTGTAAAAATTACGTTGTTTGGCTCTTCCTCTACGGAAGGCGTGGGCGCTTCATCGATTGCGACCAGTTACGCTGGCGTTTTTGAGCAAACATTGCGTGCTGCCGTGCCGGATAAGCTGGAAGTCATTAATCGTGGTATTGGTGGGCAGGGGGCTGTGCAGATGCATGCCCGCTTGGCGCAGGTTCTGGCAGACAAGGCCGATCTTGTAATCTGGCAAGGCGGTGTAAATGACCCGCTAACAGGCGTAAATCTGACAGATTTTGAGCAGATAACGCGCGATGATCTGCGAGCGCTGCGCGAAAACGGAGCAGATGTTGCACTCATGGATTTGCAATGGTGCCGTTTGCTGGATGAATGCCCTGTGGCACCGGCTTTTCAGGCTTCTGTGCACGCACTGGGGCAAGAGCTGGAAATGCCAGTATTCCCACGTTTTGAGATGATGAAGCAGTGGAGCAAAACATACGGTTTAGGGCGGGAAGACCTTTCGCCCGATGGTATCCATATGGGGGATACTGGTTACCAATTGTTAGGTGAGGCCGTTGCGGCGTGGGTGCTGGAACTGGCGGAGGGGTAACGGCTTTAAATTAGGCTGATATGGGCAGAACAAAAACCGCATGTGTAAAGCGGGCTGACCTTTCAGCACGTTCATGCCATAAACTCAGAACATATTTTCCTGCCGCTGTCTGACAGAAAGACTGTTTCTTCATGCGTATATCTGTCCGTTTTGCCCGTGTTTTTTCTCTGTCTGGCCTTTTGCTGGCGGGTGCAAGTTTTGTGCATCCTGCACGGGCAGATCAGGCTGCTACTGCTACACCGCCTGTAGTGGTGGCACAGCGCGTGCCGGAAAGCTTTGCAGATCTGGCGGCAAAGCTTTTGCCCGCTGTGGTGAATGTGTCCACCACCCAGACCGTGCGGGCAGATTCGGACGATGATGATGAAGATGACCAACTGCCACAGATGCCCAATTTTCCGCAGGGCTCTCCGTTCGAGAAATTCTTTCATGATTTCATGAACAGGCAGACTGAGCCAGATGCACCACCTCGGCGGATGCAGGCTCTGGGTTCTGGCTTTATTATTGATCCTACCGGCTACATTGTGACCAACAACCACGTTATTCGTAAGGCAGACCGTATTACGGTTACTTTGCAGGATAATACGGTGCTAACGGCCAAGGCTGTTGGCCATGATGACAGAACAGATCTTGCCCTGCTGAAGGTGGAAAGCAAAAAGCCGCTGCCTTTTGTGCAATTCGGTAATAGTGACAGCCACCGGGTAGGGGATTGGGTGCTGGCTATTGGCAACCCGTTTGGTTTGTCCGGCACCGTTACGGCTGGTATTATTTCCTCACGCGGGCGCAATATTGACCAAGGCCCGTATGATGATTTTATCCAGACAGATGCGCCCATCAACAAGGGCAATTCCGGTGGCCCGCTGTTTGATATGAATGGGCAGGTTATTGGCGTAAATACAGCCATTTATTCGCCCTCTGGCGGCTCTGTTGGTATTGGGTTTGCCATTCCTTCCAACGAGGCCCGCAATGTAGTCGAACAGCTGCGTAAAACCGGCAAGGTTTCACGCGGGTGGCTGGGTGTAAGAATCCAGAATGTCACGCAGGATATTGCGGATGGTCTGGGGCTTACGCCTGCACGCGGCGCTTTGGTGGCCGGTGTGGAAAAAAATGGCCCAGCAGCCAAAGCCGGATTGCAGACTGGGGACGTCATTCAGTCACTGAATGCACAACCGATTGAAGGCAAGGCATTGCCACGCCTTTCTGCCCAATTGCCTGTAGGAAGTGTGGCACATCTTGGCGTATGGCGGCATGGCAAAACTCTGGATCTGCCAGTTACCATTGCAGCTTTGCCAGAACCTGCGGATGAAACGCCTCAGAAAACAACGGCTCCATCTAAAACCAAAGAAACCGTCAGTTTTGCAGATTTTGGTTTTTCTGTTGGCATCATTGATACGGCAGCCCGGCAGAAATACGGCCTGTCTGCCAATCAGAAAGGGGTGCTGGTTACATCCGTGCAGGAGGATGGCCTTGCCGCAGACCGGGGGCTAAAGCCCGGAGATGTGATTACCGAAGTGCAGCAGGCCGAGGTGAACACACCGGCGGATCTAAAAAAACGGATTGAAGCAGCCAAAAAGGACAAAAAGCGTTCTGTTCTGCTGCTTGTGCATGATTCAGATGGGTTGCGTTGGATTCCGTTTTCCTTAACGGGTGAAGATACGTCTCAATAAATGATTCCATTTTCTATTCAGGCGCCATGGCTGAACAACGCCGTGGCGCGGCAGACCGTACGGCTGCTGAGTGCCGTCGGCCTTTCTGGTTTTATGGTGTGGCTGACCAATCTGCAGGAACCAGGTTGGGCCATTATTACGTCCGTTATTGTCACGCAAAACAGTATTACGGATACCATTTCCAAAGGGCGAGATCAGATTGTTGGCACCCTTATTGGTGCAGTTGCCAGTATTGTGCCCATTACGCTGATGATGTTTTTGCGCTGGCCGTTGTGGGAGGCCTTTGCAATTGCCTTTATTCCATTAGCCGTGTTGGTCAGTTGGAAGCCCGAAGCACGCATGGGTGTGGTCACACTCATGATTGCCACTTTGTTTCCCTCAGAGGGAGATCCGTACCTCCGTCCTATTGAGCGTGTGCTGGCTATTTTGATCGGGGTAGGGGTTTCCACATTGGTGACGTACGTTGTGCTGCATGAGCAGGCACGGCGGGATGCCTTCCGCAACGCAGCGGAAACAGTGACGCAAATTGTGGCTATGTTGCAAAAAGCCCGTTCTGGAGACACAGATTGGGTGACCATTCAGGACATGAATGATGAGTGCGCGGCGTCTTTGCGCAAGGTTCAGGCTGCGTTGGAAGAGGCACGGCGTGAACATTGGAAGCCGTTAGAGCAACGAGACCCCATGCTGGCGCAACTTCCCAAGGAAGTGCGGCAATTGCAGATGGATGCATTGGTGGTGGCACGTGCCATGCTGCGTTTTCCACATTCCGGCGCCACTATTCCCCCACAACAGGTGGCCACAATTAGCGCGGGCCTTCTGCGTGGGTTTCAATGGGTTATTCAGCGTTGCAATGATGAAGCCACGGCCCGTTCAGGGGATGACAGCCGCGTGGCAGCAGAAGTTATTTCAGCCCTTCCGGCAGAAGATGAAACGGCAGACCCGATTATACGTTTTGTTGTAGGAATCCTGCTGACTGATCTGAAGCATATTATCAGTTTTCTGGGTGAGGATGACGCAGACAGGCCCTGACTTTCAGGAAGATAGGGCCGACATGTTTGGAGTATTGTAAACCTGTCTGGCTGCTGTTGTGCTTGGGAAGATGACGGAGGGCTATGCAGCGGACAGCAGAAAATGAGGCAAGAAATGGCAAGCGATCTCAACACAGTTGTGCGTGTGCATCATACAGGCCCACCGGATGTATTATGTGTTGAAACTCTTCCTGTTCCCCAGCCTCAAAAAGGGGAAGTACTCCTGCGGCAGGAAGCCATAGGCGTTAATTTTATAGATACCTATTTTCGCTCTGGCCTGTATCCGTTTCCCGCTTTGCCAGCCATTCCCGGAAACGAGGGAGCGGGCGTGGTGGAAAAAGTGGGCGAAGGTGTGCAGCATCTTCAGCCGGGTATGCGGGTTGCCTACGCAGGAGTTTTGGGGGCTTATGCCCGTTATCGCACCATTGCAGCAGATAGGCTGGTGGTGCTGCCTGATACTATTCCATTTGATATTGCGGCTGCTGTCACTTTACGGGGCCTTACAGCCCATATGTTATTGCGCCAAGTGTACCATGTGCGTGCGGGGCAGGATATTCTGGTTTACGCCCCGGCCGGAGGGGTCGGGCAGCTTATCTGCCAGTGGGCACGGCGTTTGGGCGCGCGTGTAATAGGTGTGACATCTACAGAGGAAAAAGCAGCTATTGCCAAGGCTTGCGGGGCTACGGATGTTGTTATTGGAACATCAGATTTACCTGCTCGGATAAGAGATCTGACTGACGGGAAAATGGTGCCCGTTGTGTATGACAGCATTGGGCGAGATACTTTTGAAACCAGCCTGAACTGCCTTGCCCCACGTGGGCTTATGGTCAGTTATGGAAATGCATCCGGGCCGGTTACGGGTGTATCCGTAGGAACTTTAAGTGCACATGGGAGCTTGTATCTGACACGTCCTTCTCTGACGACATATATTGCAGATCGCAAGGAACTGGAGGCCAGTGCGCAGGAACTGTTTGCAATGGTAGAGCAGGGGGTGTTGAAGCCAGAAATTGGTCAACGCTTTTTGCTAAAAGAAGCCGAACAAGCGCATAGGGCGCTGGAATCGAGCCGCACAACTGGCAGCACGATTCTAACAGTTTAGCTTTTTGCGCAGCTGTCATGAACATATGCCAACATGCGTTTCAATGGCATGACGTGCAGGCCCGTATAGGGTAGGATAACTTATCTGCCTGATTGTAACGGGTGGAATAGATCAAGGATAACAGAACATGTCCAAGTGTGCGGTTAAGTGCCCGAAATCTCCGTGTGTGCGTGGCCTTCTGGTTGCCGGACTGATTGCAACAGTGGTGTATTTCCTGCGTAAGAAGAAGTCCTGCGCATAAAATTTGCTTCTTGCAGATTTCATGCAGCAAAGCCCGTCTGGTCCGCCAGACGGGCTTTCTGTTTTCTGATCGCGTCGTTGTCAGACCCCATAACATGGCGTCATGGCTTGTGTTATGGTGAAACCATTGTATCACGGGCATTAAAATAACCCAGTGTCTGGCGCATGGCTGCATCAGACTGATGTTGGAAAGGATTAAGAGCGTTGCATCCTCTCGTTTCCCGTATGTCTTCTTTGGTCACAGGTTCAGTGGCCGTGTGCACGCTCGCTGTAGCTGGCTTGGCTGCTGCTCCTTCCGCAGCTCATGCTCAGGCTTCCGTGCTTCTGAAAAACCAGACCGCAACCGCTGTGGTTGAAACAGTGGACCGTGATGCGCGTGAAGTGCTGCTGCGTGAAGGCAATGGGCATCTGATCACCGTTGAATACGGTAGCGCTGTGCGTGACCTGCCGCACCTGCATGAGGGTGATCACCTCAAGATTCGGTTTGTAGAAACACTGGGCGCACAGATGGCGCCGCCTGATAGCCCGCTGCCCGAATCCACGCTTACAACAGCACGTGGTTATGCGCATGGTCATCCACGCGGTGTGATTGCAGCTTTCAACCGTGAACGTGGCACCATTAAGGCGATTGACCTGAATACCCACACGGCTTCCTTTGTTACGGACGACGGCGCGTTGCATGTTGCTGTTCTGCGTACCCAGGCCATGCAGGATTTTCTGGCGACCCTGAAAATTGGCGATGTGGTGGATATTACGCGTGCGGAATCCATCTCCTACGTTATCACCAATGAAAACGTGCCACAGCCGCCTGCTAATGGGCAGCAGCTTGCTGTTCCGGCGGGTGATAGCGTAGCCGCCACACCTGCTCCGGCAACACAGGCAGCTCCTCCGGCAGCTCCGCTTGAAGCGCCTCCAGTAGCTGGTCAGTAAGATTTTAGCTGCTTGGATATCATCTTTTAGGGGTGATATTCGGCACGGTTAAAACGCAATAAAAAGCCCCGGTGGAAAATATCCACCGGGGCTTTTTGTTATTTGATATGTTGAGGAGCCCGTCTTAACGGGGCGTCCGTCGCGTAAGCTGGCTAACATCTCTTACGGCACCACGGGCAGCACTGGTGGTGAGGGCCGCATAGGCCTTCAGCGCGTTGGAAACCACGCGGTCACGCTTAGGCTGCCATGCCTGATCCCCCAGATCATCCATACGGGCGCGGCGGTCAGACAGTTCGCTTTCTGGCACAGCAACTGCCAGTTTACGGTTGGGGATATCAATTTCAATAATATCACCTTCCTCAACCAAGCCGATCACGCCACCTTCGGCGGCTTCGGGGGAGATATGGCCAATGGAAAGGCCAGAACTACCGCCTGAAAAACGACCATCCGTAATCAGGGCGCATTTTTCAGCCAATCCTTTGGATTTCAGATAGCTGGTGGGGTAGAGCATTTCCTGCATGCCGGGGCCGCCTTTGGGGCCTTCATAGCGGATCAGCACCACATCACCGGGTTTGATTTTGTCGCCCAGAATGGCGGAAACTGCGGCATCCTGGCTTTCAAAAATACGGGCCGGACCAGAAAATGTTTCCAAACCAGCGGCAACACCTGCTGTTTTAACAATGGCACCATCTTCGGCCAGATTGCCGTATAGAACAGCCAAACCGCCATCCTGATTATAGGCATGTGCCCCGCTACGGATAGCGCCGTTTTCCGTATCCATATCCAGTTCATGATATTGGCTGGACTGAGAGAACGCTTCCGTAGTGCGCACCCCGCCCGGAGAGGCACGGAAGAAGTCTCGCGCTGTGGTGTTGGTTTCAGCACCCGGTGCGCGAATGTCCCATTTTTTCAAGGCTTCGGGCAGGTTGGCAGAATGCACCATCGGCACATCGCGGTGTAACAGGCCTAGCCGATCTAACTCACCCATAATGGCCGGAATGCCACCCGCGCGGTGCACATCTTCCATATGCACATCCGGGCGGGAAGGGGAAACCTTACACAGATGCGGCACCTTGCGTGAAAGGCGATCAATGTCCTTCATGGTAAAGGGCACGTTGCCTTCATGCGCAGAGGCCAGAAGATGCAGCACAGTGTTGGTGGAACCACCCATGGCGATATCAACTGACATCGCATTTTCAAAGGCATCCATAGTGGCAATGCTGCGTGGCAGCACAGAGGCATCTTCCTGCTCATAATAACGGCGGGCCATATCCACAATACGCTGCCCGGCTTCTACAAACAGGCCACGGCGTGCGGAATGTGTGGCTACAAGGCTGCCATTGCCGGGCAGGGAAAGGCCCAGAGCTTCTGTCAGGCAGTTCATGGAGTTGGCGGTGAACATGCCGGAGCAGGAACCACAGGTAGGGCAAGCCGAACGTTCAATGGCAAGCGAATCGGCATCGCTCACATTCGGGTTGGCCGCAGAAACCATGGAAGTTACAAGGTCTGCCCGCTGTTCAATATCCGCCAGTGTTACGCGTCCGGCTTCCATCGGGCCGCCGGAAACAAAAATGGTGGGGATATTCAGCCGCATGGCGGCCATAAGCATGCCCGGCGTAATTTTATCGCAGTTGCTGATGCAAACCAGCGCATCCGCACAATGTGCGTTCACCATATATTCCACGGCATCGGCAATCAGCTCGCGCGAGGGCAGGCTGTACAACATGCCGCCGTGGCCCATGGCAATGCCATCATCCACCGCAATGGTGTTGAATTCACGGCCAATTCCGCCAGCTTCGGCAATGGATTGGCACACAAGCTGGCCCATATCCTTAAGATGCACATGGCCGGGCACAAACTGGGTAAAGGAGTTGGCAACCGCAATAATGGGTTTGCCAAAATCGGAGTCTTTCATCCCGGTGGCGCGCCACAGGCTGCGAGCGCCTGCCATGTTGCGCCCGTGTGTGGTGGTGCGGGATCTGTAACCGGCCATGGTGGGGTCTTCTCTCTGGTTTCTGTCTGCTGTGTGGTTCCGGAGCAATCTGGCGTCCGCCAGATATATGGGGGCTGCACATTAGACTACAAAGAAACTTCTGTCAGGCCGGGATTGCGGCCTAAGGGCGGATAGTGGTTTTTCCTGCTACAGTTTTGTGACAAATCTGCTTTTACCCAGCTTTCTTGCGGGGATTATGTTGCAGGAGACGGAGGCGTTCAGTATTCCTCCTCGCATCCGGCGGACGTTCGGAACGGAGAGCAGATGGAAATTTCCGCAAGGCAGCCCCTGCCCGCAACAAAAAAGAACCATCCAGCCGGAGGTGTTCGCACAGCAGATCCTTTCTTCAGGATGCTGGTGATGGCAACCGGTATTGGTGTTCTGGTGGTGCTGGGGGCCATTATTGGTGTGATGGCAGTAGGGGGCTGGAAAGCCTTTGCTGTTTTTGGCCCTGAATTCCTTATATCTGCGGTGTGGAACCCTGTTACCCAGCATTTTGGGGCAGCGGCACCCGTTTTTGGCACCATTGTCAGCAGTGCGATGGCACTTGTTGTGGCGGTGCCGTTGGCTTTTGGTACCGCATTCTGGCTTGCAGCCCTTGCCCCTCCGGCTGCGGCAGCTTTTATTGGCATGGCTGTGCAGCTTCTGGCTGCTGTGCCTTCCATTATCTTCGGGATGTGGGGCTTTTTTGTGGTGGTGCCATTGGTTGCCCATTATGTGCAGCCTACGGCCCGGCATCTGTTTGGGCACGTGCCCGGGCTTTCCGCACTTGTAGCTGGCGCACCATTCGGCACAGGCTTGTTCACTGCCAGCCTTATTCTGGCAATCATGATTACGCCTTCCATTACCGCCGTTATGCGGGACGTGTTTGTTTCCATGCCAACGGTATTGCGTGAAAGTGCTTACGGCTTGGGCGCTACGCGGTGGGAAGTTATGCGCAATGTAGTGTTGCCGTGGTCTCGGCAAGGCGTGATTGGCGCGGTTGTGCTGGGCATGGGCCGCGCCATGGGCGAAACAATGGCAGTGACCTTTGTGATTGGGGATAGCAACCATATTGGTTGGTCGCTTTTCGCACCGGCTAACACCATTGCTTCTCTTATCGCTCTGGAATTCCCTGAAAGTGCGGCAGGTAGCCTGAAGTTGGCATCTCTCATGGCGCTTGGGGCTATTCTGATGGCAATTTCGTTCCTGACACTCTGGTTCTCTCGCTGGCTTCTGGCCCGTGGGCAAAAAGCTGCGGGAGGTTAAGAATGGCTACGTCACGTTCTCTCCTTCGGTCCGATCGTTCTGCTTCGCTTCTGTTGCGCAGAAAAATCACCGACAGAATGGCAACCGGCCTGAGCTGGCTGGCCATGCTGATTGTTGTGTGTGTTCTGGGGTCCATTTTGTGGACACTGGTTAAAAACGGGTTGGCTGGGCTGAGCATTAACCTGTTTACGCATTCCATGGCGGCACCCGGCCAGAATGGCGGGCTGGCAAACGCCATTATGGGCAGCCTTCTGCAAACCGGGCTGGCCATTTTGCTGGGCACACCGGCTGGGCTGCTAACAGGTATTTATCTGGCAGAATACGGAGCAAACAACGTGCTGGCGCGCACAGTACGCTTTGTGTCTGACATGCTGCTTTCTGCCCCATCCATTCTGATCGGTCTGTTTATCTATATGGTGCTGGTGGCACCGCTGGGGCATTTCTCTGGCTATGCGGGGTCTTTGGCCCTTGCCATTCTGGCTATGCCTATTGTGGTGCGCACAACAGAAGACATGCTTTACTTGGTACCCGTTGCCATGCGTGAGGCTGGTATTGCGCTAGGGGCGCCAAAGTGGCGGGTTATCCTGTTTATCTGCCTGCGTGCAGCGCGCGGGGGCATTCTTACAGGTGTTCTGTTGGCTGTGGCACGTGTGGCAGGTGAAACAGCGCCGCTGCTGTTTACATCACTGGGGAACTCCGAGTGGTCTGTTGATATGAACAGGCCCATGGCCAGCCTGCCCGTAGCTATCTACCAGTATGCAGGTTCCGCTTATCAGGATTGGATGCAGCAGGCCTGGACAGGCGCGCTGCTGGTTACACTTGGTGTATTGGTCATTAATATTGTGGTGCGGGTAGGAACCCGTGGAGGACGGACATGAGCGTAGAGGTCCAAACGGAAACCGTTGCCGCAGAGCAGACAGTGACTGTTGCTGAGACAGAAAAAGATGCCCGCCCGATTGCTTTGCAGGTGCGGGATCTGAATTTCTATTACGGCAAGTCACATGCGCTGCACGATATTTCCCTTAATTTTCCCGAACGCAGCGTAACGGGCATGATCGGTCCATCAGGGTGCGGTAAATCCACCCTGCTGCGTGTGTTAAACCGGATGTATGACCTGTATCCGGGCCAGAAAGCCACGGGTGAGGTCATATTCGATGGCCAGAATATTCTGGCCGCCGGGGTGGACCTGAACGTGCTGCGTTCACGCATTGGCATGGTGTTTCAGAAACCTACACCATTCCCTATGTCCATTTACGATAATATTGCTTTTGGTATTCGGCTGCATGAGCGTGTTTCCCGTTCAGAAATGGATGGACGGGTAGAAGATGCCCTGCGGCGCGTGGCTTTGTGGTCTGAGGTGCAGGACAGGCTCAGCAGTTCTGCTACGGCCATGTCTGGCGGCCAGCAGCAGCGCTTGTGCATTGCGCGCACAATTGCTGTACGGCCTGAAGTTATTCTGCTGGATGAACCTACAAGTGCGTTGGATCCAGTTTCCACTGCCCGTATTGAAGAACTTCTGGATGAACTGAAAACCGAGTTCACCATTGCTATTGTAACGCACAACATGCAGCAGGCTGCGCGATGTGCGGATCAGGTGGCATTTTTCTATATGGGCAAGCTGATTGAAGTGGACAGCACGGCACGCATGTTCACAACCCCGCGTGAGCAGCAAACGCAGGATTATATTACCGGCCGCTTTGGGTGAGCAGAAAGGAACACGTTATGGGAAACGAACCCGCACATACCGTTACCCGATACGATCAGGAACTTGATCGGCTGCGTGGAATTGTTGCCCGCATGGGTGGTTTGGTGGAACGCCAGACAGCGCAGGCCATTGCCGCAGTGGTGGATCAGGACGAAGAAGCCGCGATTGAACCACCCGAACTGGATACAGAGGTGGATGCGCTGGAACGTGAAGCAGAAATGCTGGCGATCCGCATTCTGGCTCTGCGCGCGCCAATGGCGGTGGATTTGCGCATGATTGTTGCCGTTCTGAAAATGAGCGGTGATCTGGAACGCATTGGTGATTACGCCTCCAGCATTGCCCGCCGCGCCATGAAGGTGGAGCCGCTGGATGGTGCATTTTCCTTTAGCCCGTTACGGGCCATGGCGCGCCTTGTGCAGGAAAACCTGCACAAAGCTATTGAGGCCATGGTGGAAAATGACAGCACCCGTGCCATGGAAGTGTGGAATGCGGATACGGCTGTAGATGAGCTATATACGGCCATGTTCCGCGAACTGGTGACGTATATGATGGAAGACCCGCGCAAGATTGGCCCGTGTATCCATCTTCTGTTTGTTGCAAAAAATCTGGAACGCATTGGTGACCACGCCACCAATATTGCAGAGCGTGTTTACTACGCTGTAACCGGCAACATGCTGCCAGCAGTGCGCCCACGCGGCGGTGCAGCTAGAAAAGACGCTCATAAAGATTCTTGATTGTGTAGAACTAAAGGTTGGCACGTATTAGCCCGTAAAGGTGCGTGCCAATCCTTCCTGCAGATCTATGGGCTGCACGCCTAACAAATTCTGCATCGGTGCAATATCGAAGTTCTTGTTTTCAAGCAGGCGGCGGATTTCGTCTGGCCCGATTTCAGGTAGTCCCGGAACCCGAGAAGTTATACGGGCACATGCCATAAGCAATTTGGCAGGTAATGAAACAAAGGGACGCGGGCGTAATCCGCTAGCCTGTTCCACCAAAGTTACAAACTGTTTGTAGGTTACGGCGTTTTTCCCGGCAATCACAAGGCTGCGTGGGCCATGCCATGTTTGTGCAAGTGCAGCCAGAATACTGGCGGTCACATCTCCCTGCCAGATAGGCTGCACCAAAGCTGTTCCGCTATTGGGCAAAGGAATAACGGGCAAAAAGCGCAGGAGTGCTGCCAGGCGCTGCACATTATTTTCACCTTGAGCACCATAAATCATGGTGGGGTGTAAAATAATGCCATCCCGCCCGGAGGCCAGCAGGGCTTTTTCACCTAACAGAACACCATTGCCGTGAGCATCGGGCCAGTGTGTGAATTTACGCGTACTGCCGAGACATACCAGTTTGGCAGAGGCCGGCGCAGCAGCCAGCAAGGCTGGGATATTACGTGCGTGCGCTGTGCAAACAATGCGCGTGGCATCTGCCAATACAGGTTTTATCAGCTCCGTCGGGGCTGTTAGATCGGCAATACGGATATTTTCTAACCCGGTTGCCCGGCTGGCGTTACGCACAATCGGAACAACGGGAACACCCTGTGCCAGTAAAGCCTGACACACAGCTCGCCCAGAACGGCCTGATGCCCCAATAACATGAACAGGGTCTGCCATAGGCTGTAGCGTATGAAGGGGCAACATTACGGCGTATGCAGGGAAAGGCCGACCTGCTGTGCAATTTGTGGCGCCACACCTACAGCTCCCAAAGAAGCCAGAACTGTCATGAGAGGGAGAGGGCGCTGCGGCTGAATATAGATATCCAGCGGGCCTTTTTCAGGGTGCAGGGCATAGGTAAGTGCCTGGGCCAGAATCGGGTTGTTGCCCTGCTTGGTCTGTTCCTGCCATCCGGACAGCATATCCTGCAGGTTCATGTTGCGTGCCTTGGCAGCCTGATCCAGTATTTTCGGCACAAGCCCATGATCCATATAGTTCATGTGCATGTGTAAAACCTGCATGTCTGCATTTGCGGCTACAACAGCGTGGGAACCTGCCTGCGCAAAATCGCCATCCAAGTGCAGGCGGCCCATCTGGGCGGCATCTACACTCAGTTCTTCAATATGCAGTTTGTCTGTTTTCAGATCGTGCGTATCGTTGAGAACCAGAGAGGCACGTAGGCGATCATAACCCAAGGTGGGCAACCATCCGAGATTCGGTAAGCTGGGCCAGAGTTCTGCATCCTGCACGCTGGAAACCTCCTGCTCAGCGGTCTCAGACTTGCTGGAATGAGAAAGAATTTTCACAGCGCGCAGAAGAGGGCTGTCACCATCAATGGCAAGGCGATCAATCTGGATGTCACGGGTGCCATTGCGGCCGGTATAAGCTGCGCCGGTTGTAAGACTATTGTACAATCCAGCCAGATCCAGCCCATCAATGCCAACATGGTCAGCAGAAACATGGCGGGCAGGGGGCACATCCGCAGAAAATTGCAGCTTTGTGGCCTCAAGGTGTGAGGCCATGCTTTCTCCAAAGTCATCAACCGTAACGGTATCGGCAGCAATGTCGGATTGCAGGCTATCAATAAACCCATGCAGCTTTGTGGCCTCTGCATGCTGGATGGAAAGCGTATGTGCTGGTGTGTGTACATCTTCCTTTACAGGCAGTGCCACGCCTTCCATGGCCAGTTTTGCCAGATGCAGGCTACCCGCCGTATCTGCCATCTGAAAGTTGCGGAAGGAAAGGTGCTCAATAAGCGGGGACTCGGAGCCTTTGGTAACGGGTTTGGAAACCTCGGCTTCATCTGCAGTTATGGTTTCTGGCCCCTGGCGGAACACAAGGCTGGTAAATTTTACACTGCGCCCCAGAACGCCGGGTGTGGCTTTCTTATATGTAAAAGAAGCATCAGGCCCCAATGTTTGCCTAAAACGCTCTATGCTTTTGTCCAGCATAAGATGTTCGGCATGGCGTGCACCAAGCCAACCAATGCCACCTAGAATGGCAATGCCGGAAATCATGACCAGAACGTTCTTCTTCACCCGTTGGAAATCCTACTGTTTCGGGACACAAAACCAGCTTTAGTGCATGGCGGATGGGGCTGCAAGCGCCGATGCGGTAACATATTACCTATAGAAAACCCCCTGAAAATACAGACATCAACGCAAACAGTGCTTGACGTTTTGTTTCGGGCACCGCATAAGGCGCCATCTTGGATACACAACTGTTCTAGTATGGAATCAGTGTCATGAAGACCACCCTCTCGCTGAAGCCCGCGGAGGTGACGAAGAACTGGATCCTGATCGATGCCGAAGGTCTCGCTCTAGGTCGTCTCGCCGTCATCATTGCCCAGCGCCTGCGCGGCAAGCATAAGCCTCAGTTTACTCCGCATGTTGATTGCGGTGACCACGTTGTTGTCATCAACGCGGAAAAAGTTGCCCTGACAGGCCGCAAGGCTGATCAGAAGCTCTTCCACTATCACACCGGTTACCCCGGCGGCATCAAGGAACGCACTGTAAAGCAGCGCCTTGAAGGCAAGAATCCGGGTCAGCTGGTTGAAAAAGCTGTGGAACGCATGATCACACGCGGTCCGCTGCAGCGTCAGCAGATGCGCAGCCTGCATGTTTATGCTGGTGCAGAACACCCGCATGCTGGCCAGAACCCCCAGCAGCTTGATGTTGCGGCCATGAACCGCAAGAACGTTGTTAACGTGCAGAAGGGCTGAGCAGAATGTCTGAAACTCAGGAACGTACAGGCACGCTGGCCGATCTGAAGACCGTGGTTCCAGAAATTGCTTCTGACGCCCCGGTTTATGAAGCCAAGCGTGACGCTCAGGGCCGCTCCTATGCAACCGGCCGTCGTAAAGACGCAGTTGCTCGCGTGTGGATCAAGCCTGGCAAGGGTGAAATCACCGTTAACGGTCGCCCGGTTGGCACCTACTTTGCGCGCCCCGTGCTGCGCATGCTGCTGACCCAGCCTTTCCTTGTGTCTGACCGCTACAACCAGTTCGATGTGGTTTGCACCGTAACAGGTGGTGGTCTGTCTGGTCAGGCAGGTGCTGTTCGTCATGGTATCAGCCGCGCGCTGACACATTACGAACCAGAACTGCGCAGCATCCTTAAGGCTGCTGGCTTCCTTACGCGTGACTCTCGTAAGGTTGAACGTAAGAAATACGGTCGCGCCAAGGCTCGTCGTTCCTTCCAGTTCAGCAAGCGCTGATCTGTCGGGAAAAACGGTTTACCGTTTGGCAAAAACGGGTGGGGAAGAAATTCCCCACCCGTTTTTTTTATGGTGTCATGAATGTTTTGGCATCCTGCGCAAGGGCTGCGCGGCTGTCTGCACGGATGTAAAGCATATGCCCGCCGGGGTAGGTGTGCAGGGCAATGCGGTTTCTGCCTACCGGAATATGCTCAGCTACCCAGCGGGATGAGGCAAAGGGGCAAACCAGATCATAATACCCATTGGCAATAAAAACCCGCAGGGTTGGGTTCAATGCCAAAAGCCGGCGAAGTGTCGGAATGGGGCGGACAATAGGGCTGCCACCATCCCGATAATCCCACGCCTCATTTACCTTCATATTCAAAAGAGAATAGCTTAGCGGTGTGCGGAAGTTCAGGCTTGTTGCAGCATACTGTTCAAATGCGCTGCCATAGGCGCGGGTAAAGCCATCCAGAATGGGGTCCGGGCTGGCACCATTTTCCACACCTTCGGGGAATGGGTCTGCAATGGAAAACGTGCCATCGTAAAGGGAATAAAGGCGCCCATTACGGCTGCGCACATCGTGGGCCTCTGGCTGCAGCATGCCGCGCTCTTTTGCCACAGTCTCAAGCGGAATGCCTGAATGTGTGGCAACGTCTTCGTAAAAATCCTGCGCGGCATTTCCGGCAAGTGGCGCATTGGCCAGCGTGCTGAGGTATGGGCCAATGGCGTAATGGTATGCGCTATCCAAATGACCGGCAGCGTTTTCTGGTGTCAGTTTATGTTGCAGTGCAAGCTGGGATGCTTCCAGAGAGGGCAGGACAAAACTGGTTGCCAGAATATCATTGGCCGTATCCAGCAATGTCATATCCAGTGCTGGGGAGATCATGATGATCCCATTTACCAGAATATTTTGATCCTGCGCGAGGGCATCGGCCACTTCAATGGCGCGGAGGCCACCGTAGCTTTCACCTACAAGATAACGTGGAGAAATTTGCCGGTTATTGCTTTGGGCCCAAAGCTGGATAGCTTTTGCAAATGCGTGTGCATCCTGTTTGACGCCGTAAAATGCCTTAGCGGCTTTTTTGGCATCTGTAGGGATAGACCAGCCAGCGCCCGGTGCATCTATAAACACCAGATCCGCTGCAGCCAGCCAGCTTTCCGTGTTGGGTGTGAGCTGTGCATTGGCACCATCTGCCGGGTTACCATTAGGGAAAGAGAGAACAGAAGGGCCAGCCGCGCCCAAATGTAGGTAAGCCGTGCCTGCACCGGGGCCACCGTTAAAGAAATAGGCAACAGGCCGATGAGCCGGATCTACACCATCCTGCGTATAGGCAACGTAAAAAACACGTGCAGTAGGAGCCCCTTCATCATCCCGTAAGGTCAGGGTACCGGTATGGGCTGTGTAGGAGATTTTGCGCTTATCAAAAATGCCGGTGTGATGCGTGATGGCATCCTGAGGCAGCAGGGCTGCTTCATTGTGAAATGTATCTGTTTGCGTTTGTGCCGGAGCTGAGCCTGTTACCGGTGGTGTGGGCTTGGCTGGCGGTGGTGATGGCTCGGTTGCGGCTATGGCTGTGGTGGATAGGCTAAGGGCAACAGCTAAAGAGCAAGCAAGCTTTAGCTTGCTAAAACTTGGCCATTTTGCCGGGTAGAAAACAGGTTTCATCACGATACGCATGGTCCTTGGGTTTATCGAAAATACTTGTCGCTATGCTGCGTCTGCAATCGTGTTCTCGCAAGGGCCGGGGTGGACTATTTTTTGCCAGAATTACATGTCTAAAAATTCATCAACGCTCCACTTCGTGTGGACAGAATTGAAGAAAGAATAGGTTATTATGAGGTTTATTCAGAAATTTGCGGTGATGAGTTTATCTGTGGCAGCGTTGGCTGGCACGGCATCTTTGGCACATGCTGATCCGTGCCTGTCTCTGACGGGTTGCCTGCAGCAGGACGCACAGGACCAACTGAATGCAACACGTGATAGCGTGCGCAATGATGCCAATAATCTGACATCTGGTTTTAGAAATAGCGGGCAGGCTGCACGAGATCAGGTGCGCAATAGTTGGAACAACAGCACTGAAGCAACGCGTGAACAGCTACAGGCGCAGCGCGATCGTGTTACCAATGCAGAAAAGAACGTGCGTGACCGCTGGAACAATAGCGGTGAGGAAGCACGTGAGAAACTGCAGGCACAGCGAGACCGTGTTACTAATGCGGAAAAGAACGTCCGGGATCGCTGGAATAACAGTGGTGAGGAAGCACGTGAAAGGCTGCAGGCGCAGCGTGATCGTGTAACCAACGCAGAAAAGAACGTTACAGACCGTTGGAATAATGCGGGGGAAAATACGCGTAAGGCTTGGAAAGCCCAGAAAGACCGGGTTTCTTCAGACCTGCGCGATGCAACCACTCTGCCACCTTTGTAAGGTTGGCTCAAACTGCATCAGGCCGCTTGAAAGCGGCCTGATGGGTTGATGAGTGTAAAGTTTATTTTGATTTACGCTTGCGGGAAGAACCGTTTTTGCTAGGGCCTTCCCGACGAGGCGCAAAAGAACGGCCACCTTTGGGTTTCCGATCAGCATAAGCGGGGCGAGGTCCGCCACCACCACCGCCACCTTTGCGGGGTGCTGCTGCTGGTTCCACTGTAATTTCATCCGGGTCCGTGGCAGAGGCGCAAGACGCAAACTGCTCGGCTTTATCGGGAGAAATTTCAACCAGTGTGTGGTCCTGCGTAATACGGATAGAGCCGATGTCCTGCTTTTTAATGTTCCCCAAGCGGCACAGCATGGGCACCAGCCATTTGGGGTCTGCACGATCTTCACGGCCAACAGAAAGGCGGAACCATTTACCATCCATCGCAGGTGTACGTTCTCTTTCGCGCACAGGGCGGTTTGGATCACGTTCCCGCGGGGCACGACGAGCATCTGGAGTGATGACGCGTACAGAAACAGGCGCAGGCAGGCTTTTATGCCACAAGCCAACAAGTGCTGCAGCCAGCTGTTCTGGCGTGTGTTCAGCAACAAGGCGACCGATCAGCGTTTGTGTTTCTGCATCTTCTGGTGCCGGAGCAGAAAGGAATGGAGCACCCAAAAGGCGCTCGGCATCGGCTGTGGCAATGGCAGCCGGGGTAGGGGCACCACTCCATTCTGCGGTGACCTTGGCAGCTTGAAGCAGGCGTTCTGCCAACCTTCTGCGTGCGGGGGGCACTAGCAACACACAGGTACCTTTTTTGCCTGCACGGCCTGTACGGCCGGAACGATGCAGCAAGGTAGCTGGGTTGGAGGGCAGGCTGGCATGGATAACCAGCCCCAGATCCGGAATATCAATCCCGCGGGCGGCTACGTCTGTTGCTACGCACACGCGGGCTTGGCCGTGGCGCAGGCTTTCTATGGCGCGGCTACGTTCGTTCTGCCCCAGATCACCTGAAATGGCGACGGAGGAAAAACCGCGTTCTGTCAGAATTGCCTGCAACTGGCGCACAGCTTCACGCGTATGGCAGAAAACGATGGCAGCGGAGGATTCCATCAGGCGCAGCACGTTTACAACCGTGCCAGCCATATCGCCTTGTTCTGTCAGAACAGCGCGGTAGGTAATATCGGCGTGGGGGGTATTTGTCCCTACCGTATCAATGCGTAGGGCATCCTGCTGATAGCGGCGTGCAAGGGCTGCAATATCGCGTGCAATGGTTGCGGAAAACAGCAGGGTGCGCCGCTCTTTGGGCATGGCGTCCAGCAGGGTTTCCAGCTCATCACGGAAGCCCAGATCAAGCATTTCATCTGCTTCATCCAGCACCACGGCTTTCAGGTGTGAAAGATCAAGCGCACCGCGGCGCAGATGGTCACACAGGCGGCCAGGGGTGCCCACAACAATGTGGCAGCCAGAGGCAAGGGCCCGGGCTTCCTTGCGGGGTTCCATGCCACCAACGCAGGAAACAATGCGTGCACCGGTTTCGGCATACAGCCATTCCAGCTCACTACGCACCTGCAAGGCAAGTTCACGCGTGGGGGCAATAACCAGAGCGATAGGTGCGCCAGACGGCACGCAGCGGCCTGCATCATTCAGCAGCAGGTCAGCCAGTGTCAGGCCGAAAGCAACAGTTTTGCCAGATCCGGTGCGGGCTGAAACCAGCAGGTCGCGATTTTTGGCATCATCGGCCAGAACGGCGGCCTGAACAGCGGTAGGAGCAGTAAAGCCACGTGCAGCAAGAGCACGAGCGAGAGGGGCAGGAGCATTCTGAAAAGGCATACAATCCGGATCCGGGCAACGGGAATAGAAATGCGAGATAAAGGTTCCTGCCCGGAAAAGCTAGTAGTTTGACGGCAGAACCCTGTACTGCATGATTTTATAGCACAGGAATTATGCGCTTTTACTGGAAAGGAAGATAGCGGAAATCCATAAAAACCTGGCTCATACCTGCACTTGGGGCGCCACCCAGCCCTTCCCAGGCTTTGCGGCGGGAATACGCAAGCTGCAAACCGGCTTCCACAGTGCCGTAATGGCCCTTGAAGAAACGATACCACGCGCCAACGGTTGCTTCCATGACGCTGCGGGTATTGCCCGTGCAGCCAAGAGTGGAAAGTTCTGTGGCCATTTCAACATTACAGCCGCTGTTATCAAACGATGGGTTACCATACCCATAGGCCGAGCCATTGGCATCAAAGTAGCGACGGCCTGCCTGTTGATATCCAAAGTAACCATACACATCGATAAGCGGGTTGGGGTGGGCAATAACGCCAGCCGTGCCTTGTATGGATGGAATGGGTGAGGGCTCACCTTTGGAATTAAGCGTGGCATCTGGCAGCAACACAGACCCGTAACGGCCAATGCCTACCCCAGCCAAGCCTGCAAGCCGCACTTCCACCTTGTGCGGCAGAACGGGAAGCACAACAGAGCCACCACCACCGCCAGCAATGGCAGTATGGTTACGTCCGCCACCAAGTTCGGAAACGCGGGTATGCGGAAAGTGCAGAATCCCCTCAACTTCGTAGTGCCCCCAGTGGGGGTCCCATGCCAGCTTACCAATAATGTCTGGGGCAATTTCGTTGGGGAAGAGGGCATCGTTTGTCAGGCCCGTGCCGTCATACCCTACAGTTGCAATCCGTCCGTTTGGCAGGCGTACCTGCCCGTCTGTCACGCTCGAAAAGCTATCAACATTATAAAGAGTGGCCGAGTTTTCGATGGAAAGACCTGCCCACAGTCTGTGCTGGAAGAAGTCTTTTACAAAGCGGAATTGTAGCTGCCGCGCCCATGTCTGGCCTGCCAGCATGGAGGATTCGATGGTGAGGGGCAGATTTTCCTGACGAGGAATAATACCCACGCGGCCAGGTGTCAGCATGCTCCATGCTTGCCCGGCCAGAAAGTGAAAGTTCAGAGCACTGTTATCGTAGGCCATATAAAGTTGGCGCATACGGAAGGTGTAACTGTTACTTTCATACGGATCTGTTGTGGAAGCGCCCGCCCCGAAGTCCATTTCATAAAAACCGGAAATGGTGGAGTTTTTATCCACGTTGCCGCGGGCCATAAGGGAAATACGGCTGTAACGTGCGCTGCCTTCAAAGTTATCGGTATGGTAACGCGCATCACCCTTGTAAGGCATGTCTGCCCAATAGTTGAAGGTGCCAGTGGATGTATGGCGGTTTGATTCCACCGCCGCTGCATCCAGAAAGCCACCCAAAATAAGGGTAAGTGGGCCAAGGTGGAACACGCCATGATCACCCAGCGCACCGGCGGCCTGTGCGCCAGCTGTTTCACGCTGGTGCGCGCCCACCTGGTTGTCCGCAATACGGGCAATCATGTCTTCTGCACGGTGGCCAACAACGGATTCCACTTCGGGCGTATCATTTTTGCCAGAAAATACAGGTTGGGCATCTGGGCCAAGAGCATGACGCATAGAGCGTGTGGAGGCTGGTGCGCTAATACCCGGATCTGTGGAGGCTGTGCTGGCGATTGTACCATCCTGCATGGCAACGGTAACACCAGAGCCAGAACTGGCAACGGCATGGTGGCTGCCAGAAACAGCCCGTGCTGTAGTGGAGCTGCCATTACTGGCGTGTACAGTGCCGCGGCGCTGGGCAATCTGTTTTTGCACGCTTACAAGTGCTTTTTGCAATTCGCGCTGTTCGGTTTGAATGCGCGCAATCTGCTGTTCCAACGCATCAAGCGAGGCCGCATCATCCGCTGCCGCATAGGCGTAGTTGATGGCCATTCCGCCAGAGGCCAGTACAGTGCCCATGCATAGGCCTGTTTTAATATGATGTGCCATGCGGCAGGAAAACTGGCGGAAGATGCGCATTCGCTTTTCAAATATTGTTGAAGTGGTTCTTATATGAATGTGAACCATTTTCCTTGGCTTGCCGTAAAGAGCTCTCTCCTTAAAAAATAATTTCAGGGAAAAAAGATGTGCGTTAAGCACAGGCGTTGGTTTTTATTATGCTCTGTTTGGTAAAGGAATGTTTTTATGGCCAAAATGATCCACAGCATGTTGCGGGTGTTGAACGAGGCACGTTCCACGCATTTTTATGCAGATACGCTCGGCATCAAGCCTGTCGGCCGGTTTGAATTTGAGAGTTTTACATTGGTGTATCTGGCTAATGATGAGCAGACTTTTGAGCTTGAACTCACAATCAACCACGGGCGGACAGAACCTTATGATCTAGGGGAAGGTTACGGCCATCTCGCTGTGTCTGTTGCGGATGTGCAGGCAGAACATGATCGTATGGAAGCAGCTGGGCATCCGGTTACGCCGGTTAAAACGCTGGAAAATAAAGGCCAAGTGGTAGGGCAGTTCTTTTTTCTGACCGATCCGGATGGTTATAAAATTGAAGTATTGCAGCGTGGTGCTCCGGGGCGCTTCCTGTAAGCACGTTACAATTATGCCAGTAGAGCGCGGAAAAGACCGATTTCCGGGCCTGCTGGCTGCTTTCTCTCATGGCATCAGCGCTTAAAGTGGCGTATAAGCCACGGCATGCTGACATCTTTCCGTAAAATGCATGGTCTGGGGAATGATTTCGTCATTCTGGACGAGCGCAATGGGCATTTGTCCCTTACGCCAGCCCGTATAGCCGCTTTGGCGCATAGGCGCCGTGGTATTGGGTGTGACCAGTTGGTGACGCTGCGCCCGGCCTGTGCGGAGGGGGCAGATGTTTTTGTGCGTTTTTTCAATCCTGATGGATCAGAGGCCGGTGCGTGCGGAAATGCTTCGCGCTGTGTGGCCGATTTGATCTGGCGGGAAACAGGAAACAGAACGCCTGTGCTGCAAACGCGCGCTGGACGCCTGCCTGCGCGGATAGAAGAAAACGGTCTGATTACGGTAGATATGGGTGAACCCCGCCTGAACTGGCAGGATGTGCCTTTGGCGGCGGAAATGGATACCCTGCATCTGCCATTAGAGGGTGACCCTGCTGCGGCATCTATGGGGAACCCGCACGCAACGTTTTTTGTGGAAGATTTTGTGCGCCTTTCCCAAGGGCATGCGCTGGAGCACGATCCGCTTTTTCCCGAACGCGCCAATATCGGGTTTGCACGTATTGATGGGCCAGCACGGATGCGGCTCAAGGTGCATGAACGTGGTGCCGGTGTAACAGAAGCCTGTGGTTCTGGCGCATGTGCCGCAGTGGTAAATGCAGCACGGCGCGGTTTGATCGGCCGTGTGTGTGAAGTAGAACTGGATGGTGGCATTTTGCGGATTGAATGGGCAGCCAATAATCATGTGCTCATGACAGGTTCTGCAACAACAGCTTTTGAGGGGACGGTTGATTTGGCCGCGTACCCAGAATGAGCAAGCCAGAAATTCTCACATTTGGCTGCCGTCTGAACACATGGGAAAGTGAAGTGATGCGTAACCACGCAGCTTCACTGGATAATGTAATTATCGTGAATACCTGTGCCGTTACGGGAGAAGCAGAGCGGCAGGCGCGGCAGGCTATTCGGCGCGCGCATCGTGAAAATCCGGATGCCCGCATTGTGGTCACTGGATGTGCAGCCCAGATTAACCCAGAAAGTTGGAGCGATCTGCCCGGCGTAGCCCGTGTGCTGGGGAATGAGGAAAAACTGAAGGCCGAGAGTTGGTCTGCTTCGGCCTTGTCTGAGCCGCTTGCTGTGTCCGATATTATGGCAGCCAAGGAAACAGCCGCGCATCTGGTGACGGAATTTGCAGGTCGCACACGGGCCTTTGTGCAGGTTCAGCAGGGGTGCAATCATCGGTGCACGTTCTGCATTATTCCTTTTGGGCGCGGGCCATCTCGGTCTGTCCCCGTGGGGGCTGTGGTGGAGCAGGTGCGTGCTTTGGTGCAGTCCGGGTATCGGGAAGTGGTGCTAACCGGGGTGGATATGACATCTTGGGGGGAAGACCTACCCGGCAAGCCAGTGCTTGGTCAGCTTTGCCGCCGCGTGTTGCGCCTGGTGCCAGAACTGGAGCGCATGCGCCTTTCTTCGGTAGATCCGGTCGAGATTGATGAGGATATCTGGCAGCTTCTGGCAGAAGAGCCACGTTTTATGCCTTATCTGCATCTTTCCTTGCAGGCAGGGTCTGACCTGATTCTCAAGCGCATGAAGCGGCGGCATTTGGTGGCAGATGCTGCGCGGGTTGTAGAACGTGCACGAAAACTGCGGCCAGATATTGGCATTGGCGCTGATGTTATTGCGGGCTTTCCAACAGAAGACGAATCGCTGTTTGAAGAAACCCGCAGTTTTCTTGCCCAGCAGGCGCTGCCGTATCTGCATGTGTTTCCGTATAGTGAGCGGCCAGGAACGCCTGCTGCGCGTATGCGTGCAGTGCCTGTGCCCGAGCGCAAGGCGCGTGCTGCGCAGTTGCGCGAAGTGGGTGCAGCCTCTGCTGCCCGATATTATGAAAGTCTTGTAGGTCAGCCCCTACGCGTGCTGATGGAAACCCCAACCACCGGCCATAGTGAGCAGTTTGCGCCGGTGCGGCTTGCGCAAGGTGAAGCCGAAGTGGGGGGAATTATAACCCTTCAGCCCACAATGGCCGAAAGTGCAGGGCTGGTGGTGGAAAGGATCTAAGATGGCGCTTGGTTTTTTCTCTCGTCTCAAGCAGGGATTGTCACGTTCTACCCAAAAGCTGGGTGGAGGCATTACGGGCATTTTCACCAAGCGCAAGCTAGATGACGAAGCACTGGAAGAGCTGGAAGATCTGCTGATTACAGCAGATATGGGGCCGGCTGTTGCAGAGCGTATTATCGAATCCTTCCGATCCTCCCGTTTTGGCACTGAGGTGACGGACGAAGAAATTCGCAACACCTTGGCGGACGAAATTGCCACCATTCTGGAACCTGTTGCCAAACCTTTTGAGCCTGATCCCGCACACAAACCGCATGTTGTGTTGGTGGTGGGTGTGAATGGCGTGGGTAAAACAACCACTATTGGCAAAATGGCCCGCTTTTTTACCGAGGAAGGTAAGAAGGTGATGATGGTGGCGGGCGATACCTTCCGCGCCGCAGCCGTGGAGCAATTGCAGATTTGGGGCGAAAGAACCGGTTGCCCGGTTATTGCTGGCCCCCCCGGTGCAGATGCAGCCGGTTTGGCCTTTGAAGCACTCAAGCGTGGCAAGGCAGAAGGTGCTGATCTGCTGTTTGTAGATACGGCCGGCCGCCTGCACAATAAAAGTGCGCTGATGGAAGAACTTGCCAAGATTATCCGCGTCATGCGTAAGTTCGATGAAACGGCACCACACTCCGTGTTGTTGGTGTTGGATGCCACAACTGGCCAGAATGCTGTGGAGCAGGTGCGGGTGTTTCGCGAACTTGTGAATGTGACCGGTCTGGTGGTGACAAAATTGGATGGTTCTGCCCGTGGGGGCATTGTGGTGGCGCTGGCTGATCAGTTTGGGCTGCCCGTGCATGCCGTGGGTGTGGGTGAACAGGCAGAAGATCTGCGACCTTTCTCCGCAGTGGATTATGCACGCGGTTTAGTGGGTGTGGCTGACACAGTCTGATTTTTTGTGGAGAATTATGGTGGAAAAGACAGATTTTGATGCATCTATCCATCATGGTTTCTTGACAGGATATGACAGCCCCGTTAGCAAGCGCCTGCACCCCTCTGAAGGGGCGAAGAATGAGTAAGAACGGTGACGATTCCTTCGATGCTCGGCTAAAGGCGGCAGAACGTCGCTCTGGCCTAGAGAAAAAGGAAGATTCAGCCGAGAAAGAAGATGCTGTAGAGCAATCTCTTCCTGGGCTGGCGCTTAGAGCTGGGGCAGAAATGCTTTCAGCACTGATAGTGGGCGTTGCAATTGGGTGGGAGCTAGATCACTGGCTGAAAACCCGGGCAGTTTTTCTCGTTATCTTCGCGCTGATGGGCGGAGGTGCTGGCGTGCTGAATGTTTGGCGGCTGGTCAAGTCGATAGACGGCAAGTAAGAAGCTGTAATCCGATACGATTCGGATGCGGTAAAGGGTTTTAGGAGAGCGGTTGTGGCGGGCGGTTCCAGCATCAACGTACTTGAACAGTTTGAGCTTCATCCCGTTCTTGGTGGGCTGGGCGAAGCATTGCGTTTCAGCCAATCCCCTCTGTACATGATTGTGGCAGTGTGTCTGGTTCTGGCATTCCTATATTTTGGTATGCGCCCAGCGGCAGTTGTTCCCGGTCGTTTGCAGGCAGCGGCAGAAGTTTGTTACGAATTTATTCATAACATGGCGGTTGATACGATCGGGCCAGAAGGCACGGCTTTCTTCCCGTTCATCTTCACGCTGTTCTTCTTTATTCTGGCCGGTAACTATATTGGTTTGCTGCCGTTTTCCTTTACGTTTACCAGCCATATTGCCGTAACCTTTGCGCTTGCCATGATGGTGTTTGTGCTTACGGTTATTGTCTCCCTTAAGGTGCAGGGGCTGCGTTTCTTTGCGCACTTCATGCCGGAAGGCGCTAGCCCGTTTCTGGCTCCGCTGCTGATCCCGATTGAAATTCTTTCTTTTCTTTCGCGTCCTGTCAGCCTCTCCATCCGACTGTTCGCCAACATGGTTGCCGGGCATGTCATGTTCGATATTTTCGCAAGCTTTGTTATCATGCTCGCCGGTTTTGGTGTGGTGGGTGACGTGTTTGCGGTTGGGCCGATTGCCATTAACGTGGCACTGATGGCTCTTGAGTTGCTTGTTGGTGTGTTGCAGGCCTATGTGTTTGCCATTCTGACGTGCATCTACCTGCGGGAGGCCGTGGCTCACTGAGGAGCTGCTTTGCCCGTTTCGTTTGAACTGTACTTGAAACAAGGAAGTGACTGATATGGACATCGCTGCAGCCCGGGAAATCGGTGCAGGTATCGCCGTGATCGCCCTTGCCGGCGTTGGTATCGGCCTCGGCAACATCTTCTCCACGCTGGTAAGCAGCATTGCGCGCAACCCGGCTTCCCGCCCGCATGTGTTCGGTCTGGGTATGCTCGGCTTTGCTCTGACAGAAGCTATCGCTCTGTTCGCGCTGCTGATCGCGTTCCTGATCCTGTTCGTCTGAGAAAGCTTTCAGGAAAGAGGAGAACATTCCTGTGGGTGTGATTAAGAAGATGCTTCGTGCCGGCCTGTTGGCAACGGTTTCCGGTGTGTCTCTTCTGGCCGTTTCCGCGCCTGGTGCATATGCCACGGGAATGCCTCAGCTAGATTTTGCCAACCCCCTTGTAACCGGTCAGGTTATGTGGGGCGCGGTAATTTTCTTCGTCTTTTATATGGTGCTCAGCAAAGCCATGCTGCCCGGTATTACCCGGGTGCTGGAAGACCGCAGCAAGCGTATTTCCGGGGATCTGGAAATTGCACGCGCGGCTAAGCAAGACGCCGATAAAGCTGTTGCTGAACTTCAGCAGGCCCGTAAAGATGCCATGGCAGAAGCTCAGGCGCATCTTGATCAGGTTCTGGCAGAAGAACATAAAGCTGCCGAACAGCAGATGCAGGAAATTAATGCGCGGGTAACAGCAGAAATTGCTGATGCCGAAAAACGCGTGGCTGAGGAAAAAACGCGTGCATTGAGCGCGCTTAAAGAAATTGCAGGTGATACCACGCAGGCTCTGGTTCAGCGTCTGACAGGTATTGTGCCTGATGCTCAGCTTGTTGCCCAGAAGGTTGAAAGCGCTTCGGCGCACAGCACTATCTGACCAGCTCCGGGGGAATTTTCGTCATGTCTGGCATTTTTCACGAAGCGGGTTTCTGGGTCGCTGTTTCGTTCGTTTTGTTCTTTGTGCTGGTTGGCAAAAAGATTTGGCTACCTATTACCACCGTTCTGGATAGCCGCGCCAACCGTATCCGTGAAGAACTGGATGAAGCTGCCCGCTTGAGAAGAGAAGCTGAGCAGATGCTAGAAGATGCCACACGTGATCGTGAGCAGGCACTGGCAGAAGCTAAGTCTTATGTAGAGCAGGCGCATCAGCAAGCCGCTGAAATGGCCCAGAAAGCACGCGCAGAGGCAGAAGCCGCTGTGCAGCGTCATGAGCAAATGGCGCGTGATCGTATTGCTGCTGTAGAACGCGCTGCTGTTAAAGAAGTGCGCCAGTTGGCAATTGATGTGGCCGTACAGGCTGCCAACGGTGTTATTCCTCAGACGCTTGATGAACAGAAAGCTGCAGGGCTTGTTGATCAGGCGCTGGCTGGTTTGCCTGCCGCTCTTGCGCGCAAGGCAGCCTGAAACATTATCAGCTGAATGGTGAATACGTGACAGGTCTGGTTTCAGCCGCACCGTCACAGCATAACGATGCTCAGTGTGAACTGAGCATCGTTATTGCTGTTTTGGATGAACAGGATAATCTGCCACAGGTTTGCCGGGAACTGGCCGAGGCCATGCAGCAATTGCCTGCGGCCGAAGTGGTTTTTGTAGATGATGGTAGCCAAGATCAAACCGTAGAAGTTTTGCAACATTTGCGGGATGAATGTTTGCCAAGCTTACGCATTCTTTCTCATGATCGACGTTGCGGTAAGTCTGCTGCCCTACGTACAGGCATTACGGCAGCCCGTGGTACATGGATTGCCACTATTGATGGCGATGGGCAGGATGACCCGCGTGAACTGGGGACTTTAGTTTCTCTTGCGCAAGCGCAGGCAACCAAGGGTAGGGCCCCACTTGTTGTAGGGGTGCGTACACGCCGTAAGGATGGTTGGTCTCGCCGTTTTGCAACGCGTTTTGCTAACGGGTTGCGGCAGAAACTTTTAAATGACCAGTGCCCGGATACAGGCGCACCTATCAAAATTTTCCAACGGGCAGACTTCCTGCGCTTGCCGCAGTTTGAGGGCTTGCATCGTTTTCTTCCGGCGTTGTTTGCATCTTACGGTGTGCCGTTGGTGTGCCACCCTGTTACGCATCGGCCGCGTTTGCATGGGCAGTCTAAATATACCAACTTCAATCGTGCGGTGGTTGGCGTGCGCGATCTGCTGGGCGTGATGTGGCTGCGGAATCGTACACATCTTCCAAAATCGATTCGTGAATGCTGAATCAGAAAAACGGTCACCAGCCACTTTCTCTTAAAGCTCTGCTGCTTTTAGGCCTTGCTGCTTTTTTGCTGTTTCTGCCAGGGCGAGCCGTGACGCCACCATTTGATCGGGATGAACCCCGATACATGGAAGCCACAGCGCAGATGCTAGAATCGCACAATTTTGTAGATGTGCGCTTTCAGGACAAACCGCGTTATTTGCAACCGGCTGGTATTTACTGGCTGGAGGCTGCTGCTGTTTCTATTACAGGAATGCAGCATCAGCGTGTTGTTTGGCCGTATCGTATTCCCTCACTTCTGGCCATGTCTGGTGCTGTTGTTCTTACAGCACTTATTGGCTCCATGCTGTTTGGGGCTTCGGCCGGATTGGGTGCGGGCTTATTGTTTATGGCTTCTGTGCTGGTTGCAGCAGAAAGCCGTATGGCCACTATCGATTCCTGCCTGCTGCTTACAGTTTTGCTTGCGCAGTTGGCGTTAACAGGCGCTTTGCGAGATCGCCAGCAAGGTGTGGCCACGCCCATAAAGCGTGCTTTGCTGTATTGGGGTGCCATTGGCTGCGGCCTGATGTTGAAAGGGCCGGTTATTCTTATCCCATCTCTTGCGACACCCTTAGTGTTGGGGATGTTAGAACGAGATTTTGGTCTGTGGCGCAGAATGCGCCCGGCATGGGGCTGGCTTTTGTCCGCCGCTATTCTGGTGCCGTGGTGTGTAGCTATTGGGGTTGTGAGCCACGGTGAGTTTTTTCGGAATGCTGTTGGTACCAACTTTTTAGGCAAGGTGGCCTCTGGGCAGCAAGCGCATGGGTTGCCACCAGGCTACCATCTGTTGGTTTTTTTGCTGGCGTTCTGGCCTGGCTCATTTTTTGCGGCCTGCGTGGCACCTTTGGTTTGGTGTGCGCGTAAGCAAGAAACAGTGCGCTATTTGCTGTGCTGGATTATTCCGCATTGGGTGGTGTTTGAAGCGATTGCGACAAAACTTCCGCATTACGTGCTGCCTACTTATCCAGCTATTGCCATTCTTACAGCAGCGTTTTTGGCCCAAGGTGGGGACGTATGGCGTAATTGGCCTGCGCGAGTTTGGGGCAAGGTGCTGCTCAGTATTTATGCTGTCGCGTGGGCTCTGGTGGGCATTGCCTTGGCCGTTGCTGGCCCGACCCTGGTCTGGGTGTTGGAGCACCAAATATCCGCAACTGCTATTGTTCTGGCCTTGGGCGTATTGCCGTTGGTTGGCCTTGCAACATGGTATATTTCACGCGCACGCTTGCAACAGGCCGCTTTAAGCAGTGTGGCTGCCGCTGTACTGCTCTATGTGGGGCTGTTTACGGTGGTGGTGCCACAGCTGCAGAGCATCTGGTTGGCCCCGCGTCTGACAGCACTGGTGCAAGCACACCAACCGTGTGCAGAGTCGCATGTGGTGTCAGTATCATTTTCTGAGCCCAGCCTGGTCTTTCTGCTGGGTGGCAAGGTGTTGCTAACGGGTGCAGAAAATGCTGCAGCAGCTGTAAAGGCAGATGCAAAGTGCACGGTGGCACTTGTTGATCAGCGCGATACACCCGCATTTATGGCAGCGCTGGGTAATAAATCAGAAGATGCCGTTAGCCTTGGTACAGTAGGTGGGCTGAATTACTCCAATGGCCGTCATTTGCTCATAAGTTTGTACAAGCTGAATACGTCGCCAAAGCAGTAAAACTGTTTGAATGGACGGATATAAAACGCATTTTTACAGCGCAATGTAGAAGTGCGTTCAGTATTTTGGGAAGTGCAAAAGGAAATGCCCGCTGGCGGATTCGAACCACCGGCCCCATCATTACGAATGACGTGCTCTACCAACTGAGCTAAGCGGGCACATTTTGTTTGCGGGGCGGTGACTATCATGATCCCTGTGCCTACGCAAGGGAAAACTGCAATTTACCTAGAGGTTTGGGCAACAACAAAACGTCATTTCTGGCTTTAAGCAGGGGTGCCATTCTGTTTTGAGTGTGACGGAACAGTTTTTTCGTTTTAAGAACTATCCGTATGAACATGTCGCAGTTATTTGGCTTGGTGCGGGAGGCCCTTAATCCCGGGCAGAATGTTCCGGTTGATGAAAAACGGCATGTTCGGCTTGTGCAGGGTATTGTGGAATGCCCTTGCTGTGGCCATTACCAGCATCTGTCAGAACTTAAACCCGGAACACAGGCACGCTGTTGCCGATGCGGGCAATTGCTGGATCGGCGCAATCGCACCTCTCCTATCGCAACACCTCTGGCTTTTTGTATCAGTTCGGCGTCTCTTTATTTGGCCATGCTGCTTTCCACATTGATGATGCTGGATCTGTATGGACGAGAGAGAACCGTAGATATTCTTACCGGCCCGATAGAATTGTTGCATGAGGGTTGGGGCGAAATTGGCGTGTTGGTAGCCATAGCCACCATTATTGTGCCGGGGCTTGTTATCAGCATGATGATGCTGGTGCTGGTTGGTGCGCTTCAGCCCAAGTTGCCGTTCTGGGTGCCGCATCTTCTTAAGTGGTATGAACGCTTGCGCCCGTGGTCGATGGTGGAAGTGTATATTCTGGGTGTCTTTGTAGCCTACACCAAGCTGTCAGATATGGCTTATGTGCAGGTGGGGGCAGCAGTCTTTCTGGTCGCCTCGCTTATGGTCACTATGTCCGCCACAGATGCCACGTTGGATACGGAATTGATCTGGCGGCGCAGGCAAACAGATACCAGCTTGCGGCGGATGGATAATCAGCGCGTACGCCTATCCTGCGAGGAAATCGGGCCGGATGACCAGATACCGCCAGCCAGCCATATGGTTTCCTGCCTGTCTTGCTCTGCGGTGCTGCTGTTTGATGAAAAGCTGGATCAAACAGCTCCGTTAGGGTTTTGCCCTCGCTGCGGGCATGTGCTGCGCCAACGCAAGCCAGATAGCATTGCCCGTACCGTGGCGCTGCTTGTTTCCGCTGTGGTGTTTTATCTGCCGGCCAATATCTACCCGGTTATGACCGTTATCCGGCTGGGTGCAGGTACGGGGCATACCATCGTGGAAGGGGCCATAGAACTGTGGGAAAGCAACATGATCCCGCTTTCCCTGCTGGTGTTGTTTGCCAGTGTGTTGGTGCCCGTTCTTAAAATTATCGGGCTGATGTTTATGGTGATCAGCACCAAATACCATTCTGCGCGAAATCTGGCTGCCCGATCCAGGCTTTACAGGTTGGTAGATGTTATCGGGCGCTGGTCTATGATTGACGTATTCATGGTTTCCATTCTGGTAGCCATGGTGCGCTTTAGCAGTATGGCCAGCATCAGCGCTAACGGCGGTGTGGTGTGTTTTGCCGCCGTTGTGGTGCTGACAATTTTTGCAGTGCATGCATTTGACCCTCGGTTGATGTGGGATGCAGCGGGCAAAAACGGCGATACGGCCCCAGCCGATGCCGGGCAAAATTGCCCGGCAAAAATTGAGGCTGCTGCATATTGGGACAACATGGAGCCGGACAGGGCGTGAACGGACACAGTCATAATCATTTCTCTCCTCCAGAAGGGGAAAGTGCTCAGGATGCTCTGGTAAGGCGCATTCGGTTTTCCATTATCTGGATTATTCCCATTGTTTCCGTGCTGATTGCGGGCTTTCTGGTCTGGCGCAGTTTTATGGACAATGGGCCAGAAATTACCGTTGTATTTGATACAGCCGATGGCCTGACCAGCGGCCAGACACAGGTAAAAAACAAATCTGTGGTTCTGGGCACGGTGGAAGGTGTTTCGCTGACTGATGATCTGCGGCATGTCAAAGTGCGTATCCGTATGAATAAGGGTACGAATGATATGCTGACAGATAGCGGCCGGTTCTGGGTTGTGCGTCCGCGTATCAACGGGGCAAGTATTACCGGCTTGGAAACCCTGATGTCTGGCGCGTATATCGCGTTTGATCCGGGGCTGAACAAGAATGGCCACCCCGCAGGTAAACGCACCACAACGTTTGAAGGGCTGGAAGCTCCTCCGGGTGTGCGTTCAGATCAGCCTGGCCGTATTTATACGCTGGTAGCGGGCAATATCGGGTCTATCGGGCAGGGGGCGCCTGTTTTCTTCCGTGATGTGGATGTGGGGGAAGTGCTGGGTTACACCATGCCCCCCGGCGGCCGCGGCCCGGTGATGATCCAAATTTTTGTGCGCGAACCCTATGATCATTATCTGAACACCAATTCCCGTTTCTGGAACGTTTCTGGCGTTAAGGTTGGGTTTGGTGCCGGTGGGCTTAAGGTACAGTTGCAATCCCTGCAGGCTTTGTTCTCTGGTGGCGTGGCTTTTGGTCTGCCGCCTGTTGCAGAAAGCCGCCTGCATCCAGCTTCAGAAGCACCAGCCAATACGGTTTTTAAACTGTATGACACCCATGAGGATGCAGATAACGCAGGCTATCGTGAGCGCGTGCCACTTGCCACTTATGTAATGTCTTCTGTCAAAGGCTTGGATGTTGGCAGCCAGGTCACGATGTTTGGGATTCAGGTGGGTAATGTAACCAGTGTAAAGCTGGATCTAAGCACCAACCCGGGACATCCGCGTGTGCGTATCGGCATGGAAGTTCAGCCTGAACGCGTGCTGTCTCCGGCTGAATTGCGGAATAACAACCTGACAGATATGTTCCGCACTCTGGTAGCGAATGGTCTGCGTGCTTCAACAGACAGTGTGAGTTTCCTGACGGGTGAGGGGATGATTTCCCTGAACTTTATCAAGAATCCCGCACCAGCTACCACCAGCATGGAAGGTCCTACGCTGGTTATCCCAAGCCAGGCCGGTGGGATGGGTGGAATTATGGATTCGCTGTCCACCATTACGTCTCGTCTGGCGGCTATGCCGTTTGAACAGATTGGCACAAACGCCAATAATCTGCTGGCACATGCGGATCAAACACTTGTTAGCCCGGATGTTAAGCAGTCTCTGATTGGACTGCGCAATTCCATGCAGAACCTGCAGGCTCTTACGCATGATCTGCGCAATGGTATGGCACCGCTGAGCAAGCGTCTGCCAGAAATGGCACAGCAGCTTGATCAAACTCTGCAAAATGCCAACCGCCTGCTGGCTAGTTATGGCGGCAACAGTGATTTCCATCGGAATCTGCAATCCATGGTGGTGCAGTTGGGGCAGACAGCGCGCTCCCTGCGGTTCCTGTCAGATTTTCTGACCAACCATCCTTCTGCGCTGCTTTCAGGACGATAAGATCATGACGCAAACTGGTTCTTGCAAGCCCATGAAAACCCGTCTTGACCGGCGTATGTTGCTCCGCCTGAGCGGTGTGGCCGGGCTGGGTGTTATGGCCTTTACGTTAACGGCCTGCTCTGGTGGGAGTCCCTCTCTTTACA
Source organism: Acetobacter pasteurianus (assembly GCF_009914215.2). Classification (NCBI taxonomy): domain Bacteria; kingdom Pseudomonadati; phylum Pseudomonadota; class Alphaproteobacteria; order Acetobacterales; family Acetobacteraceae; genus Acetobacter; species Acetobacter pasteurianus. Next base: position 1,441,635 of record NZ_CP039846.2, read on the forward strand.
CATTGGCGGTTACACCCGGCCAACCGCAGCCAGGTGGACCACGCTTTGTAGAAGTGCGTTTGCCTACTGTGGCATCCGGTTTGGATAGAGACCGAATTGTTACGGCAGATAGTGGTTATAAGCTTACAGTTTCTGCTGCTGATGCATGGAGCGATTCCCTGCCTGCCCAGATCAGCCGCGTTATGGCAGGTGATCTGGCACAGCGCCTGCCGGGCACAGGCGTGTTTGTAGAGAATGATACTGTGGCGACTGAGCCGGAAGCCTATGTGGATATGTCCATCAGCCGCTTCTCAACCGGCCCGTCAGGCAATGTGGAACTGGATGCCACGCTTTCCATCCAACCCGCATCTGCTGGTGCTCCTGGCAAGGATGAGCAGTACTATATGCAGAACTTTACACTGCAGGGCACACAGGCCAGCGCCACCATGCCAATGGTGCAGGTGTTAAGCCAGTTGCTGGGCCAATTGGCGGATGTTGCTGCCCAGCAGCTACGCCAGCTTCCTTCTGGTCAATCCACTGGGCGACACACCATTGTGCGGAAGAAAACACAGCACGGGTGATATTGCTCTAGAATATGGAGAGTGAAGATTACAAAAAAAGCGGCCAATTTGGCCGCTTTTTTATTTGGTAAGGATACTGGCCTCAGGCAGTGCCGGGGCCAAACTCCGCATCATGGTCGATCAGGGGAATAGGGTAATCCCCTGTAAAGCAGGCATCGCAATAGCGGGCATCGCTTGCCTGTCGGTCTTTGTAACCCATGGCGCGATACAAGCCGTCTAGCGAAATAAAGGCAAGGCTATCCACGCCAATCAGCTCTGCCATGGCTTTCAGATCATTCTGGGCCGCCAGCAGTTTGCTGCGTTCTGGCGTATCAATGCCATAGAAGCAGGAATGCCGAGTGGGTGGAGAAGAAATGCGCATATGCACTTCTGTTGCCCCCGCAGCCCGCACCATATCCACAATCTTGCGGGAGGTAGTGCCGCGCACAATGGAATCATCCACCAGAATAACGCGCTTGCCGTTCAGAATTGGGCGATTGGGGGAGTGTTTCATCTTCACGCCCAAATGCCGGATCTGATCAGTGGGTTCGATAAAGGTGCGGCCCACGTAATGGTTGCGGATAATGCCGAGTTCAAAAGGAATACCGCTGGCCTCAGCATAACCGATAGCTGAAGGCACGCCTGAATCGGGCACTGGCACCACGACATCAGCATCTACATGGCTTTCACGCGCCAGTTCGTGGCCGATCTGCTTACGCACTTCGTAAACAGGCAACCCTTCCAGAACGGAGTCTGGGCGAGCAAAGTAGATGTATTCAAACACGCAAAAACGCGGGTGCGTATCACCAAACGGGCGCAGGGAGCGGATACCGTTTTCATCAATCACAACCAGTTCGCCCGGTTCCACATCGCGCACAAATTCTGCGCCGATAATGTCCAGACCACAGGTTTCTGATGCCAGAACCCAAGAGGGCTGCTTACCATCTTCGGAAGGCAGCTTGCCAAGCACTAGCGGGCGCACACCCATGGGGTCACGCACACCAATCAGTGCCTCTTCAGACAGCACAACCAATGAATACGCGCCGGTTACCCGTTTTAGCGCATCGATCAGCCGGTCTTCCACTGTTGCGTACAGGGAGATGGCAATCAGATGGATGAAAACTTCCGAATCCGTGGTGGACTGGAACAGACAGCCACGGCGGATAAGTTCGCTCCGCAGGGTATCGGCGTTGGTCAGGTTACCGTTATGGGCCACGGCCAAGCCGCCAAACGCAAATTCAGCAAACAGCGGCTGCACGTTGCGCAGCAGCGTGGCGCCTGTTGTGGCGTAGCGGTTATGACCAATGGCGCGTGTGCCTTTTAGCGTAGCCATAACGCGGGAATCTGCAAACACATCACTTACAAGGCCAAGGCCTCGGTGAGAGTGGAAGCGACGTTCCTGCGGGTCAAAACAGACAATACCGGCGGCTTCTTGCCCGCGGTGTTGTAGGGCGTGCAAACCCAGAGTGGTAAGGGGAGCAGCATCCTTAGCGTTCCAGATACCAAAGACAGCACATTCTTCGTGTGGATGATCATCATCCAGTGTCAGTGGATCAGGCAAGGAAGCAGACGGCGTGGGATGGGCGAGCATAAGCGTGCAGGGCCTCCGCAGAAGGTCAGAAACTGGCCGTATGGGATCACAAGGTGGCGTCATGACCTGTAGAAGGATTCCGCGCAACCCCTTTTGCGCTTAAATCCGGTAGATATGGCTGGATATGGGATGCGCCGAGCCGGATGTAAGGGGTAAGCCGGCTATCTTCTGTCAGGGCGGCCATGTCTTGGGGCTGTAGTAACCATTGTGCGGCCATAAACAGCACAACCACCAAAAACATCCCGCGCACAATTCCAAAAAGCAGGCCCAGTAACCGATCCAGCGCATCCAATGGGGTGGCTTTAACGATTCGGACAATGGCAGCAGAAAGCACATAACCAGCGCACAATACCCCAAGCAGAAGCAGAGCAAAGGAGCCTATCTGTGCGCCTGTAGGCGAAGTGATAAAGCGCTGCACAAAAGGCAGAAAAGCTGCGTGGAAGCGCAGCGCCAGCACAATGGCAATGCCCCAGCTCATAAAGCCTAGCGCATGCCGGGTGAACCCTCGCCAAGCACCATGCAGGGCAGACAGGCCAATAATCAGCAGGGAAAGGGCATCTATGGCAGCCATGAGGCAGGCTTTATGCCAATGAATGAGCGACCTGTCATGCGCTTCTGTATTTTATGGCAGCTTGCTGGTGGTAACGCGCCAAGGGCGCATAACCTTGCCATTTCTTTTTTTCCGGTGCGGCGGTTGATTCAACTTCATCAACAGTTCGGCCACTTCCAGCCTGCGCAGCAGTTCTGTCCATACTTCGGCCGGATCAACATCCTGGCTTTCCCACAATTTGTGCAGGGTTTGCAGGAACAAAGCGCTTTCATTCACAATATCCTGGTGCCGGTTATCTATAAACGCGGCAGTACAGTTTGTGGCATGGAGCCCGACCTGCCGGCAGAGCCGCTTGAGCGCGGCACTAGCTGGAGGAGAGGCAGGTGGAGGTGAAGTAACCATAAGGTGAATGATGCGCTGCATCTTCACCCTTGGTCAATGGTATTAGATTGTGAAGTATTTTGCGTGCTTGTTTAGAATAACAAGTGCAGAGGTAGACTGTTCCGGATGGAGTTGATCTCCATCTGTTAAGGAAACCCCAATACGTTCGGCGTCCAGCAGGGCTAGAATGGGGTGCTGATCTTCCAGTCGTGGGCAGGCCGGATATCCGAAGGAATAGCGAGAGCCGCGGTATCCCTGCTGAAGCAGTTTTTCCATATCCCGCGCATCTTCCCCGGCAAAGCCGAGTTCTGCCCGGATACGCTTGTGGGTGTATTCGGCCATGGCTTCGGCCATTTCAACGGAAAGACCGTGCAGATACAGATAATCCTGATATCGGTTTTCCTCAAACCAATCACGGGCAATATCAGAAGCTTTCTGGCCAACGGTTACAACCTGCAGGCCAATAACATCACGTTCCAGTTCTGAGATGTCGCGCACAAAGTCAGCAATACATTCACCATCCGCCTTTGGCTGGCGCGGTAGTGTAAAGCGGCAGGCTTCGGTTGTACCGTCTTCTTCAAACAGCACCAGATCATTGCCATCCCCGGCGGCTTTCCAGTAGCCGTAAATAGCCTGCGGTTTGAGAATGTTTTCTTTGGCCGTCAGATCCAGCATCCGGCGCAGGATTGGGCGGAGTTCCTGGCGCGCCCATACCAAGAAATCATCCAAAGAGCGGCCCTGTTTACGGAAGCCCCACTGGAACTGATAAAGCGCGCGTTCGTTCAGGAACGGCAGAACGGCTTCTGGCGTAGCTTCCAGAACGCGGGAACCCCAGAATGGCGGAACCATGGGCGGTTCATCTGCTGTCAGGCGTTCACGCCGTGCGCGTGCCGCAGCAACATCAACGGGGCCAAAGCCACGTGTTTCTGCCGTTTCTGGCGTGCGGGCATTGGTGCGTGTGGCTTTACCTTCGCGTCGTTTCTGGATGGCTGCCAGATAATCATCAAACTTCTTCTGGCTGATCTGGTCCATAAGCGTCAGACCATCAAAGGCATCACGCGCATAGGCTACACGGCCTGTAGGCGCATAGGCGGCAACACAATCTTCTTCCACATAGTTGCGGGTGAGCGCCGCACCACCCAACAGAACGGGTGTATCCAGCCCAGCGCGGGAGATTTCTTCCAGATTTTCGCGCATGATAACGGTGGACTTCACCAACAGGCCAGACATGCCAATGGCATCGGCCTTTTCCTTGCGCGCAGCGTCAATCATATCCTGCACAGGCACTTTGATGCCCAGATTAACAACGCGATACCCATTGTTGGTGAGGATGATATCCACAAGGTTCTTGCCGATATCGTGCACGTCACCTTTAACCGTAGCTAGCACGATTGTGCCGCGCTGCTGGCCATCTATCCGCTCCATATGCGGTTCCAGATAGGCCACAGCGGCTTTCATGGTTTCGGCAGATTGCAGCACGAATGGCAGCTGCATCTTGCCTGCACCAAACAGTTCCCCAACCACCTTCATGCCATCCAGCAGAACAGTGTTGATGATATCCAGTGGGGCCATGTTCTGCATGGCTTCTTCAAGGTCTGCTTCCAGCCCTTTTCTGTCGCCATCAACAATGCGGTCTTTCAGGCGTTCTTCTGCTGTTTCAGCCCGCTTGCGCTTCACCGCATCTGCGGCTTTACGATCTGCAAACATGGCCAGAAGCGTTTGCAGTGGGTCGTAATCTTCTGTGCGGCGGTCAAAAATCAGATCTTCCGCAACCTTCACTTCCTCAGGGGCAATCAGGTGCAGTGGACGGATTTTGGAAACATGCACAATGGCGGCTGTCATGCCCGCTTTAACAGCGTGGTCCAGATAGACCGAGTTCAGCACGGCACGCGCCGCAGGGTTCAGCCCGAAGGAAATATTGGAGAGGCCGAGCACAATCTGAATATCCGGGAAGGTATCCCGAATCATTTTAATGCCCTCAAGCGTCCACTGCCCCAGTTTGCGGTCATCTTCCGCACCGGTGGCGATGGTGAAGGTGAGGGGGTCAATCATCAGGTCAGACTGTGGTAGACCGTATTTTTCGCAGGCAAATTCTACAAGGCGGCTGGCAATACGCAGCTTGTCTTCCGGCTTGCGGGCCATGCCCTCTTCATCAATGGTCAGGGCAACAACAGCGGCACCAAACTTGCGGGCCAGCTCCATGCGGTCTGATGCAGGGCCTTCACCATCTTCAAAGTTGATGGAGTTGATGATGGGTTTGCCGCCGTGTAGCTTGAGGGCTGCCTCAATAACCGGCGTTTCGGTGGAATCAATTACCAGTGGTGCGTTTACGGATGAGGTGAAGCGCTTGATCACTTCATCCATTTCTGCACGTTCGTTACGGCCTACAAAAGCCGTGCAGATATCCAGCGCGTTGGAGCCTTCACGGATCTGCTCACGCCCAACGGTTACGCAACCATCCCAGTCATGCGCTTCCTGGAGTTCACGCCATTTTTTGGAGCCGTTGGCATTGCAACGTTCCCCAATGGAGAAATAGGCGTTTTCCTGCCGGAGGGGGACCTGAGAATAAAGGCTGGCAACAGAAGGCACCCATACGGATGTGCGCGGCACAGGGGCAGGGCGTAGGCGGCCAGTGCCTTCTGCACGGCGGCGCAACATGGCATCCAATGCTTCTGTATGTGGGGTGGAGGTGCCACAGCAGCCCCCAATCAGGTTCAGGCCATCCTCTGTAATAAAGCGCTCAACCCATGAGGCCATTTCTGTGGGTGTAAGAGGGTAATGGGTCTGGCCGTTCACCAGTTCTGGCAAGCCCGCATTGGGCTGCACGGAAATGAGCCGCGGCCAGTTTTCAGACAGCCATTTCACGTGTTCGGCCATTTCCTGTGGGCCGGTTGCGCAGTTCAGGCCCATCAGATCCACATCAAGGCTATGAATGACTGTAGCTGCCGCAGCAATGTCCGGCCCTACCAGCAAGGTGCCTGTGGTTTCTACCGTGACCTGCACAAAAATCGGGGTTGTAGCCCCCAGTTCTTTTCGTGCAATCTTTACGCCGTTTACAGCTGCCTTGATCTGAAGGGTGTCTTGGCAGGTTTCAATCAGGATTGCGTCTACGCCGCCTTCAATCAGGCCACGGGCTTGCTCTGCCAGAGCAGCTTCAAGGCTATCGTAATCAATATTGCCCAGAGAGGGCAGCTTGGTGCCGGGGCCCATGGAGCCCAGAACATAGCGGGTGCGGCCATCGGCAAAGCTTTCTGCAGCTTCGCGCGCCAATATGGCGGAGTTCTTGTTGATTTCCCGCGCTTTGTCTGTCAGACCAAATTCACCCAGTGTGATGGGGGAGCCACCAAACGTATTGGTTTCCACCATGTCTGCACCGGCTTCAAAATAACCGCGGTGGATTTCACGGATAAGTTCCGGGCGTGAGAGCGTGAGAATCTCGGTGCAGTTTTCCTGCCCCCAGTAATCACGCTGGACATCCAGATCCAGCATCTGGATACGTGAGCCCATGCCTCCATCACAAAGCAGAACCTGATCACGGAGGGCATCAAGAAGGGGCAGACGAGAAGACATGGCGACCATAAAATATAAAAGGAAAGGGAAGGGTGCTTTCCCAACACCGCAAAGCACAAGGCTTCACGTTATTCCAGAGAGCAGCCCGTATGTCCACTAGCCTTATAGAGCAGAGCGTAAAGCCTAGAGATGGGCGGATCATGCTTCATGTTTGTATATCGGTGCCAGACAAGAAGTCTGATGACCATGAAGATGCGCTTTTATTTGTTAATACAGAAATAACGCAAGAACAGAATGCAGGGTGGTGCCATATTTGGCGTTGGAATGGAGAGGTGGGGCAGCATGCCGCGCATTGTGTGTGCTGTACCGGGCAAGGCAGCTTATCGGCCTTTTTGCTGGCGCGTGCTCAGGAAAGCGTTTTAGGGCGCTGTGCACCTTACCAATCTGTGTGGATTATATGTCGCAAAAATGAAGCAGAACGTGTGCAGAAACGGTTGCAGAAAGAAGGATTTTTAAATTCTTTTTATAAATTTGTCGCTTAAAGCCAGTTTTCTGCCTTTATTACTACTCAGTTTTCTTTACATATTTTGCAATAACCTACACAGAAAAACTTGGAGACTGTGTCTTCTCCTGTCATAACGGCGCATGTGCCGGGCAGGAACGTATCTGCTGTATTTGTGCGGTGCGCTGTATTGTTAAGTTGGTTTAACCAAAAGGGTTGTGCGTGGACCAGACTGATCATGTGCCGGAACAGGCCGGTTCTCCTTCAGATACAGATCGCGGTCAGGGAGCTCCCGTTTCTGCGCCTGTTATCCGGTTAAAAGCTGTTGTTGCGGCTGCTAAATATCATGGCCTGGAATTGGACGTCCGTGATTTTGCAGCGGAACCGGGAGAAGATACGCCATCCCCTGCAACATTGGTGCGCTGGTTAGAAGAACAGGGTGCTGTAGCAAAGGCCGTGCGGATTAAGTGGCGTTATCTGGTTAAGATGACCAACTCTCCGCCGATTGTTTTGATGTTCCGCGATGGTTCTGCGGCATTGATGGTCAATGCGACACCAGATCGTGGGGTCGTATGGCTGCAGGATCCGCTCAAAGGTGCAGCTGTGGCTGCTGTGCCAGTAGATGAACTGCGCCTATCCCGAATATGGACTGGTGATATCCTTCTTATCAAGCGGCGTAAGGGGGAATCCGAAGCAGATGCGCCCGTCAGTCTAGGATGGCTGGCCAAAATGGTGCTGCGCGAAAAGCGCTCTATGCGCGATATTGGTATCGCATCCATGGTGCTAAGTGTGCTGCAAATTTTTCCACCACTTATTGTTATGCAGGTGATTGATAAAGTGGTGGGTTACCACTCCATGTCAACGCTGGTTTCAATTTCTGGTTTGTTGTTTATATTTTCCCTTTACGAGGTGCTTATCAGCTATGGGCGGCGTGAGTTGTCTATGGTGCTGACGACACGTATTGATTCTCGTATTTCCCTGCATCTTTTCAGTCGTCTTTTGTCTTTGCCGCTGGAGTACTTTGAGCGCCAGCAGGCGGGGAACGTGCTTGGGCGTGTGACAGCTATTTATAAAGTGCGAGATTTTTTGACCGGACGGTTGATGACCACCGTTTTGGATCTGTTTACGCTGGTTGTCGTTCTGCCTTTTCTTTTTATTCTCAGCGCAACGCTGGCTTGGATGACAGTTGCTTGTGCGGGTCTTATCGGTTTGGTTGTTGTGGTTGCCATGAGCCCACTTGCCAAACTGATGGTGCAACAGCTTGCTGCTGATCGGGATAGAAGTGCCGTTCTGTATGAAAGCGTTGCGGGTATCCGCACCCTGAAAACACTTGCTTTGGAACCTATTCGTAAACAGGCGTGGGATGATGCCACGGCAAATGTTATTCGGTGGAAACTTGCGGTAGGGCGCTTTTCAAACTGGACCCAAACAATCGTTATGCCGATTGATCTGTTTATCAATCGCGGCATTATTTTGGTTGGTGCTTATCTGGCGCTTGTTAGTCCTTCTGCTGTGGGAACAGGTGGTCTGGTTGCGTTTATGATGCTGGGAGGGCGTGTTGCGTCACCTCTGGTTGGTCTGGCAAGGCTCATGGACGAATTCAACGAAGTTATGGCATCGTTGGGAGAGGCTGCATCGGTTCTAAACCAGCCTACAGAAACAAGAGCACTAACAACAGGCATGCGTCCGCGTATTAAAGGGGCGCTTTCGTTCGAGGACGTTAATTTCTCTTACCCTGGGTCTACCAGATTGGCGCTGAAGAGCGTCAACTTCTCCGTGCCAGCCGGCACTATGTTGGGCCTTGTTGGACGAAGCGGATCCGGCAAATCCACCATTACACGTTTGTTGCAAGGGGTGAGCCGGTCTTACACGGGCTATCTCAAGTTGGATGGTGTTGATTTGCGAGAAATCAATCTTACTCACTTGCGCCGGTCTTTTGGTGTGGTGTTGCAGGATAACTTTCTGTTCCGTGGCACCATTCGTGATAACATTACGGCAGGCCGTCCCGGATTTACGATTGATGACGTAGTGCATGCGGCCAGAATGGCCGGGGCCGAAGAATTTATTGAACGGATGCCCGCTGGTTATGAAACCTTCATTGAAGAAGGTTCAACCAATATTTCTGGGGGGCAACGTCAGCGTCTTGCTATCGCGCGTGCTGTGATTACAGATCCTAAGCTGATGATTTTGGATGAAGCAACGTCTGCGCTAGATCCCGAAAGTGAAGCTTTGGTGAACGCCAATCTGGAGCGGATTGGTAAAGGCCGTACGATGGTTATTGTTTCTCACCGTCTCTCTTCTCTTGTAAACTGTGATCAGATTTGTGTGATGGACCAAGGGGAAGTGGCGGATATTGCGCCACATGATGTTCTGCTTGAACGGTGCGATATTTATCGGACACTTTGGATGCAGCAAAACCGGCATACAGAAGGGCGTGCTTCTTCTGCAGGTGCATCTTTGATCGCGGAAGGAGAATAATCCCATGAGCGAACAGGATGCACAGGTCGTGCCGAACGATCCATCTGATGACAAGCAGCAGAAGGCCGTTACGCCAGCTTCGGATGATTTTCTCAAGCAGGCTGATGACCCTTATGCACAAGGTGACATGCCCGTTGCGCTCTTGGAGTTTCATTCTCCAACAGCGGCATTGGTTAATATGCCGCCTACACCCAGTGCGCAGTATATTATTTGGGTGATTGGCGGGCTGGTGCTGTTTTCCATGATTGGGATAACAGTCTTCCCGCTTGACCGTGTTGTTTCCACTGAAGGTCGTTTGGTTTCCAGTGAGCCATCGCTTGTGATCCAGCCGCTGGATACATCAATCATCCGCTCGATTAATGTGAGAGAAGGGGATTTCGTTCATAAAGGCGATGTCTTAACGTATTTGGATCCTACGCAAACGGGTGCAGATAGTGAAAACCTGAAAACCCAGATGGATCAGTACCAAGCTGAAGTGGATCGCCTTACGGCCGAAGCAAATGGGCAGGATTATAAGCCTGATGTGAATAATCTGTCTGCGTTACCGCAGGGTGAGGCTTATTTGCGGCGTATGGCTGAATTTAACGCTAAAGTCGAAAATTATAATAAGCAGATTGCCAGTTTGCAAAGTGACTTGCAGGGGTATGTTGCAAATGCTGCAATGTATGCTGCGCGTTCCAAGGTGGCTGGCGATGTTCATAAAATGCGTATGGAGCTTCAGAAGGACCAGGTGGGAAGCCGACTGTCTACTTTGAGTGCTCAAAATGAGTTGATGGAAGTTGAGCGTTCGCAGATTTCGGCCCAGCAGCAGGCAGCTTCTGCCCGTAACAAGTTGGCTGCCGCGGTTTCTGAAAAAGAAGGTTATATTCAAACTTGGAAAGCCGAAATTTATAAAGATTTAATAGTGGCGCAGCATAAGCTTGCAGAAGCAAAAGGCGCGTACCAAAAAGCCATTTTACATAGTAACATGGTAGCGCTTAAAGCTGATGAGGACGCTGTTGTACTAAATATTGCTAAAATTTCTGTTGGTTCTGTTGTTACTCCAGCAGAAAAATTAATGACCCTTGTGCCTGTAGGGAAAGGGTTGGAAATTGAAACAGTTCTGTCGGGCCAGGATGTTGGCTTTGTACGGCTTGGTGATAAATCTTTGGTGAAATTTGCGACTTTTCCTTACCAGCAATATGGTGGTGCAGAAGCAACAGTTAAAACCATTAGTGCGGATTCTTTTGTATCGGGTGGAAGTAGTGGGCCAAGTTCGGAAGAAGTGACGCCAGATAATACGTCCAAGTCTTTTTACAGTGTCCGTCTACGGGTTGATAAATATACATTACATGGCGTGCCTAATTTCTTTCATCCTCAACCGGGGATGCCAGTTACAGCGGAAATTCGTGTGGGTAAGCGCACGGTCATGCAGTATTTGTTGAATAGCATGGTCCCATTGATGTCCAATGGGATGCGTGAACCCTGATTAATAAAGGGTGTAATATAATACTCTGTGTATAGAGGATCGGGACTTTGGTCTGGAAACTGTTTCAGAAAACATTCGGCAAGTCGGGTAAAGATGTTCAATCTCGACTTGAACAGGCCAAAGCACAACTAAAAGAACAGCCAGTAGAAGCATTCAGCAAACTGGCTGTTCTTGCACGAGAAGGAAGTATTGAAGCCCAATTTCTAGTTGGGCAGTGCTATCTTACAGCACAAGGCGCTCCACCAGATTTGGTAGAGGGCGCGCGCTGGATACGCCGTGCAGGCCACAACGGATGGGCACAGGCTTCTTTCGTTCTGGCAACATTATATCTGCACGGTTTGCCACAAGAAGTGGATGCTGATGCTCCGAAATCCATTTTTGATGATGCACCCGAGCAAAGTAAGGGTGAGCCCGATTTTGTTAAAGCGGCAGAATGGGCGCGGCGTGCAGCAGATGCAGACTATGCAGATGGGCAGGCTCTGTATGGATATATCTTAACGGCTGGTCCGGAAAATATTCGTAATCCTGAACAGGCTTTGGAGTGGTATCGAAAAGCTGCATCTAATGGATGTGTGCAGGGCCATTTAGGGCTTGGGCTTGCCGCACTGGCACAGGCAAAAACACAGGAAGATTACAAGGCCGCCGCAGTCGAGCTTAAAAAAGCGGCTGATGGTGACATGGGTACTGCCCTGTATCTTATGGGGGTTATGACGGAACGCGGTATTGGCGTTCCACAAAATATTACTGAATCCACACAGTATTTTGCAAAAGCAGCAGAAAAGAAAGTGCGTGGTGCACAGGCCAAATATGGTTTGGCCCTGCTTTCTGGCAAAGGTGTTGCGCGTGATACTGTACGAGGAGAAACATGGCTAAGACGCGCCGCTTTGGCAGGAGATGCTGAAGCCGCTGCCATTTTGGGGGATATGCACGGACGGGGTGGCGAGATGCCCCCCAATTATGCCGAAGCTATTTCTTGGTATCGTTTTGCTTCAGATCAGGGGCATGCGGCGTCCAGCCGTACATTAGGCAATATTTATCTCGCTGGTGTAGGGGTGCCAAAAGACCCACAGGCCGCCGCGCAGTGGTTCAAAATTGCAGCAGAGCAGGGTGATAAGGAAGCCACGGCTGAATTGGGTAATCTGGCCTTGGCTGGCGTTGTTCCCACCTCAGAGGCTGCCGAAGTTCTGGAATGTTATCGAAACGCTGCAGCGCAGGATGATTTCCTGGCCGCGTTCAATGTTGGGGTTGCACTCGCTCAAGGGGTAGGTTCCCAGAAAAATGAGGAAGAGGCTCTTAAGTGGATTCGTAAAGCTGCCGATAAAGTCGTGAATGCGCAGTATTGGTACGGACGTATGCTGCTAGAAGGGCGAGGGGCAGAACGGAACCCGCAAGAAGGGCGGGAGTGGATGGAAAAGGCCGCTGAATCTGGCATGACCGAAGCCCAGCTTGCCTATGGGCACTTGCTGATTACAGGAACAGGTGGCGTAAAAGACCATCCAGAGGCTTTGCAGTGGTATAAAAAAGCCGCTGAAGCTGGCAATGTGGATGCTATGTTTTCTATTGGTGCCATGTATGGTGGCGGGCATGAGGTTCCAGAAGATTTGGTTCTGGCCCGGTCATGGTTTCAACAGGCAGCTGAAGGTGGTCATGGCCTCGCACAGTTGATGATGGGGCGTTATCTGGCCAACGGCATTGGCGGAGACAAGGATCTGGAAGGGGCCAAAGCTTGGTATCGGAAAGCAGAAAAACAAAATGTTTTGCAAGCAAGTATTGAGCTTTCCAAGCTTGGTGTTGGTGAAGGTGCACAAGCACCTTCTTAGAAAAATCCCTGAAAATTCCAAAAGGTTGAGTATTTTATTTTTACAGTATCATTAAAAGAATAGGTGCATGTCCATGGCCGCCCTGAATCAGTCTGAGAGTCAGCAGGCAGGGTTTGTCACGGAGGCAGACCGCATAGCATATGAACAGCGCGCAAGTGCCTCAGCGCAGGAATCTTTCAGGCAGGGAAATACTGCTTGGCAGGAAGGGGCTTATGCCCTTGCGCGTGATTGGTTGGAAAGAGCCAACAGACAGGCGCGTGATAACCCACATGTCATGTTTGCACTCATTTTGGCGCGTCAGGCTGTTGGGGATAATGAAAATGCTCTTAAACTTTTAGACCAGCTTTTGGAAAAATTTGATTTTCGCGAGGGATGGAGCCTGCGGGCAACATTAAAGCAAGCTAGTGGCGTTGGTTATCAGGCCCTTCTCGCTATTCGGCATTTGCTTACATATTATGCGTGCACACCAGATATAGAAAAACTGGCAACAATTATTACCCGTTTAAATGGTGTTTCCTGTTGGTATGGGTTGCAGGGAAATGGCCAAATTGTAGGGGTGGGCCTTCCTGCAAAAGGGCTGCAACTGGTTGTTGATGGTAAGCTCAAAAAAGCCGTGCGTAAAAAAGGGGCATGGTTTTGTCCTGCAGGATGGCAAACGGCGCAGACGCTTTGCATAATGTCTTCTCATGGCATGTCTTTTCCAGATAGTGGTGTATGCCCGCAAAAGATCATGCAATGTGAAGGCTTGGTAGATGTTGGGGAGAAGGGGCTGACAGGCTGGGTTTGGCAGCCACATGATTCTGATAATGCACCTGTTTTGGATATTCTAGAAGCGAAAACAAATAAGAAAATTCTAACATTTTGCGCGGAAGATTTTTGTAACTCTGTGAGTTCCAAACAGCCATTAGCGCGATATAGAGCGTTCACAATTCCTTTTTCTGCCTTACCGGAAGGTCCGGTAAGAGTGATGGGTCCAGACGGGAAAGATCTCGCCGGTAGTCCGATAGATCCAGATATTCTGCGCTCCGCAGCCAGCCAGATTGCATCCTATATGGCAGAGCAGAGCAAAGGTAAGGAACATTCTCGAACACGCGTGTCTGTTCCAAAAATTATACCTATTCCAGTTATGGATGAGAGTAACGCACAGCCAAAAGTTTCGGGGGATACGGCTGAAACTGTTATTGTCATTCCAGTGTTTAAAAATGCCATGCGCACTTTGGCTTGTTTGCAAAGTGTACAGGCAAGTCTGAAACCAAGGGCATCCGTGCACGTTTGGGTGGTGAATGATGCATCCCCGGAGCCAGAATTGGTCACCTCTGTTTCAGCTTTTTGTCAGCAGGCGGGTTTCCGGTATCTGGAACGAGCACGAAATGGTGGGTTCCCATGTGCTGTCAATGAAGCACTTCGTCATCTCACTGCGCATGATGTTGTATTGCTGAACAGCGATACATTGGTGCCAGAAGGATGGCTGCAAGCATTGCGGCAAGTTGCCTATGCAGCACCAGATACAGGAACAGTCACTCCTTTTTCTAATGATGCCAGTATTTTTTCCTATCCAGATCAACAAGGTGCAAATCCTGTGCCAGATCTGGAAGAAACAGATCTATTCATGCAAATGGCACAGGCAGCCAATGCTGGGCGCAGTGTAGAAGTGCCCACTGCTCATGGTTTTTGCATGTATATCCGCCATGATTGCCTGCGGCAGGCCGGACTGTTGCGTGAGGATGTGTTTGCGCAAGGCTATGGTGAAGAAAACGATTTTTGTATGCGCGCCCGTGCCCTTGGGTGGAAGCATATGACAGCCACTGGTGTTTTTGTAGCGCATGTTGGCAGTAGTTCGTTTGGAGAAAGTGCTAGCCCTTTAATGCTGCGGAACCAAAAGGTTCTGGAGCAATTGCATCCGGGGTATCATGATTATGTTGCGCGATGGATGGCAGCAGATCCTCTTTTTGCAGAACGCCGGCGCCTAGATCTTGTCCGGTTTAGAAGTGATAGGGCAGAAGATTTTTCAGATCAGGCGGTCTTGTTGGTTACGCATGCCGTTGGTGGTGGCGTAGAAAAGGTTGTGCAGGAACGCATAGACTTTTGGCGTAATCGAAAAATACGCCCTCTTGTTCTTCGTCCATCTGAGAAAGGATGTCTGCTGGAAGATGGAGAAAGCGAGGTAAAATATCCGTCTCTATGTTTTGCGTTTGCCAAGGAAACAGGGCTTCTGCTGCGGCTTTTACGTGCAGAAGGTGTTAGACGGATAGAGTTCCATCAAATCACTGGCCATGATCAGCAGGTTAAAGATCTGCCTGCACGTTTAAAATGTGAATATGATGTGTTCGTGCATGATTATATCTGGTTTTGCCCCCGTATTTCATTGATGGGGTGGAAAAATCGTTATTGCGGTGAGCCAGACGTGGCAACATGTGAAGTGTGTGTGACGGTGCTTGGTCGGCATGTGGACGATACCTCCAGTGTTGCGGCCTATCGCAAAGTGGCACATGCCTTTCTGCAAAAAGCAGAACAGGTTTTTGTGCCATCACGTGATACGGAGCGGAGGTTGCAAAAATATTTTCCCGATGTTTCGTTCACAGTGCGAAGATTAGAAAAAGACAGTTTTTTAAAAAAGCAGTTTCAGATTCCAGAGCCAGCTGAGCGTAAAACCGCACAGGCAAGTGCATTTTTCGCGCAGGGTCTTAAGCGCACCACATCGCGCATTCGAGTATGTATTGTGGGCGGCATAGGGCCAGAAAAGGGCTATGATGTTTTGTTCGAAGCTGCGGTAGATGCCTCTTTGCGAAATCTGCCGCTAGAATTTGTGGTGGTAGGCCATACGCGTGATGATGCAAGGTTATTAAAAACAGGACGCATTTTTGCAACCGGTCAATTTCAAAAAGAGGATGTTGTTCCCTTAATTCATGCAGTGGATGCCGATATCGCCTTGCTGCCATCTGTATGGCCAGAAACATGGTGTTTTGCTTTGGGAGACATATGGAAAGCCGGGTTACACGTTGTTGCGTTTGATTTGGGGGCTCCGGCAGAGCGCATTCGTGCTACGGGTTTGGGGAGCGTGGTGCCGTTTGGTATTTCCATACAGGAGTTGAATAAAAAATTACTGGAAAAGGGTAGGGAAATGGAGAACAAAAGAAGCCTTTCGTTTGCCTAACTCTTTCTTTACTTACCGGTGTTTTTTTGTTTTACAGTTTAGCTGAAAATTTAGGATGGAAGAGGTTTTATGTCTCAGGCAAGCCAGCAGCGGATTACTGATCTGAAAGTCACAGGTCATCTGATGACACTCCAGACCGGTCTGTTCTGTATCAGCCATGCAGCAGGTCAGCAGCCGCCAACATCTGCGGGTTTACCTGGGGTTCGTATTTCTCTTCCACCCGTTTCTGCTCCGGGCAATGTACAGATTGTCACGTTTGAGCAAGATGGCTGGATGGGCGGTAGAAACAACGCAGCGTTGGTGCGTGTGCGCCGTGGCCCAGCACAGGTGATGATCACCATTTATCAGGAACTGAACACCCGGCATGATGCGCCGCGTTTACAGGTGATCCAGCTCAGTGCGGAATCTGATCCGTTGCCAGTTCCTGTCCCTGCTGCGGTGCCTGTGGCACCTGTGGCAGAAGCCCCAAAAGAAACTGCACCTGCAGAAGCTCCTCTGGTTCAGAAGCCCGAAATCGGTGCTCATATCCAACGGCGTGGTGATGTGACCGGCATTCTGGGTGAATGGATGGGGGTTCCGGGTAGTCAGGCGTGGATTGAAGGTTTTGGTATTGCGCCAGCTCACCTGATCCAGTCTGATGATATTGAATATCAGGCTGTTCTGGGTAAAGGTTGGCTTTCTCCGTGGGTGGAAGGTGGCCAGTATTGTGGCAGCCGCGGCATGGCATTGCCGATTTTGGGTTTGTGTGTGCGTCTGAAAGGTGCTGCAGCTAAAAAATTCATTTGCCGTGTTACAGCCAGCTTTACCGATGGTACAAAAATCGGGCCGGTTGGTAATGGTGAACCCGTAGAAGCTGATAGCCTGGCACCGTTGGAAGCTTTCCTGGTTGAAATTCTTCCTCGTGATGCAGAAAGCAAACCCAAGCGCGGCGGCCGTAAGCGGAAGCAGAATGCTGCGGAAGATCTAGCAGCATTGCTGGAAGAAGAAATAGAAGAGCTTGAAGCCGAGGTTCTGGAAGATGCAGCAGAAATTCTTGCAGAAGAAGAGTTGGAAGAAGAAATAGAAGAAGACGTTGAAGAGGAAGTGGTGGTTAAGCCGGTAAGGCGTGCAGCCAAATCTCAGCCTCGCCGTGCTTCTTCCGCTGCCCAGAAGGGTGCAAAACCGAAAGCAACAGGGCGCGGTGGAGCACGTGGGCGCAAGCCTTCTCGCCGTTAAGATATTCTCATGAACAGGCCTGGTTTAAATACCGGGCCTGTTTTTATTTGTGACCAGAACAGCACGCAGGTGCAGGTTTGAAATATCTTTTTATTCATCAAAATTTTCCCGGCCAGTACCTGCACATTGTGCGCCATCTGGTGCAGAATGATGACAACGAAGTTGTTTTCATTAGTGAAGATAACCAGAACGCCATTAAGGGTGTGCGCCGTGTAAGATACCGCATGCCTCGTGGTGCTGCGGCACAGGCTCATCTGGCTGTGCGCGAACTGGACATGGGTATGGTGCGCGCCAATGAGGTTGAAAAAGCTGCTCGTACCCTAAAAAATCTGGGGTTTCAGCCCGATATTATTATCGGCCATCACGGATGGGGAGAACTACTGAATATTCAGGATGTTTATCCTGATGTACCCGTCTTGGGGTATTTTGAGTTCTACTATCACACGGAACCCGGATTTGATGTCGGGTTTGATCCAGAATTTCCGCTTCAGCCCCAAATGCTGCCGATTGTGCGGGCCAAGAACGCCATTAATCTATTGGCTTTAACAGGCCCCAGTTACGGCCAGACGCCTACTGATTTTCAGAAAAGTGCTTATCCGGCGTGGGCCGCAGACAAAATTACGGTGCTGCGTGAAGGGGTCGATCTGGAGACCTGCAAGCCAGACCCCAAACTGGCAAAGAAGATTTTCAAGTTAGGTGACATTAAAATTTCACCTAAGGATAAGCTGATTACCTATGTCTCGCGTGATCTGGAGCCCTATCGCGGCTTCCATGTGTTTATGCGTGCGCTTCCACGGATTTTGGCAGAAGAGCCCAATGCTCATGTTGTTATGGTCGGCGGAGATGGTGTCAGTTACGGAGCTCCGCTGGCATCTGGTTGCTGGCGAGAAAAAATGCTTCAGGAGTTGGATGGGCAACTTGATCTAAGCCGTGTGCACTTTGCGGGTAAAGTTGATTATCCGGATTTTCTACGCCTTCTGCAACGTTCAGATGCGCATGTTTATCTCACATATCCTTTTGTCGCATCGTGGTCTCTGCGTGAGGCAATGGCTATGGGGTGTGCGATTGTAGGCAGTGCGACTGCTCCAGTGCAGGAATTTCTGACCGATCAGGAAACAGCTGTGCTGGTGCCGTTTACGGAGCCAGACAAAATTGCCGATGGCGTGCTGGAAGTGCTGAATAATAAGCCACTGGCAACCCGCTTGCGCCGTGCGGTTAGAGAAAAAGCTGAGCAGACTCTTTGCATTAAGTCGTATCTGGCAGAGTATGAAACTCTTATTGCGCGTTTGATCGCAACACATAAAGCTAAAGCTGGTCTTCTTCCTCAGGAAAAATTGGAGGAAGTAAAAAAGTCAGTCAAGTCAGCAAGGAAGCCAGCATCACGTCGGGTTTCCGGTAAGACTGTTGCCGCACGTGCTACCAAAAAAGCCATGCCTTCTGTTGCAGCAAAAACAACACGTTCTGCTGCGCGAAAAACAGCCGCAAAACCACGCAAAGCGGCTTCTATTAAGAAGTAAGATCAGAGGCTCAGTCCGATATAACAAGGATTTATTATATCGGGCTGCTTTATTACTGTGCAGATGGAATGGACAGATTAACCTGATCTGCCAGTTGAATAACCAGTTTACGCATTAAGGATGCTGTATCCGCATCTGTAGAAACAGATCCTGTAGCCGTAAGGTGCGCACGGTTGCGAATGAGCGGTTTTTTAGGATCCCGCGGGATAACAGCCCAGTTTGCATCCAAAATGGCCTGACCATCTACGTTCACATCAAAACGTGAAACGTTAATCTGAACACGCATATTGGCTGCATCTGCCAACGGCTGGTCTGTAATCAGTTCGTTGGGGTGGGATGATGCAATTTCGTTGGTCACCAAATCTGTAATGCCCAGAGAAAGCCGTGTTGCCCAGCGTGAGCGCGGGCTGCGGATAACTTCTTCCCCCTGCCGGGTGATCATGTCCTGACTATCAAGATAATCGGGCAGTACTGCGCGGCTCACTTCTATGGTGGTCAAGCGAGCAGAAAGATGCGGCTGCTGAATATCCCGGTCTCCCGGCATACCAAGCGTATAAAGCCGAAGGGGGGGAGAGGCACAGCCTGCAAGCAGGGTGCATGCCCCCAGAAAAGCCAGAGCAATACGGCGAGGAGGAAACATCATGGACGGCGTCCCATCAGCAGAAGTTGCGGGTTACGTTCCACATCGCTGGCGAAGCCACGCAGGGAGGCTGCCGCGGCAGCAATATCCCGCAGTGAGGCATCCAGATTTGCTCGGTCGATAGAACGTGGTGAGAGGATATCCTGCAAGGAATCCAGAGTCTTTGTCGCAGAGGCCAATGTTGCGTGCAGATCCTTGCCACGGGCATCAAGCTGCGTATTTCCGGTTTCCATCAGCTTGTCCATTTTCAACAGCGTCACGTCCAGTTTGGCCTGTAGATCCTTGATGGCATCTGTTGCCGCCTGCACTGTTTCGTGGGAACGATCAGCCGTTTCCTTCACGCTGGAAATCAGCGGCGGCAGGTCCTCACGCAAATGATCGCTCAAGGAGGTAATGGAAAGCAGGGCCAGATCAGCATGATGACTGATATCCTTGATGGGAATCTGGCCAATGGTGTCTTTCAGCTTTTCCATGGTGGAAAGACGGACAGGAATTTCCGGCAGGTTGGTAATGCGCGGGTGCAGAACAGGAGCAACGGATTTATCAAAATCCAGCTCAATATTGGACTGTCCTGTTACAAAGCTTTGCAGGTTCAGCTCAGCGCGGAGGCCGTTGCTGATCATTTCCTGAATGCTCACTTTTGTGCCGCCCGGCACATCCCGTACCACATGAATCTGGTCTGGCTCCAGCGTGAGCACAACAGGAATGTAAGCTTTACGGTCTTGCGGATCAAAGCGCAGGGTAATGCTTTTAACCGTGCCTACCTTAACGCCGCGGAAATTTACGGGCGCACCTACAGACAGGCCGGTGATGGAGTTTTGGAACACAACGGCAGCTTCACGCGAGGGGGTGAAGAAGCGCATGTGCCCAAAAGCCATGATAATGAACAGGCCCAGCAAGCCGCCAAGGATCACAAACGCGCCGATCAGAGTTTTCCGGTTTGTGCTTTGAGACATGCCGTTCAGCCTTCTGTCTTGTCTGCGGAGGGGATAGAGGCAGATCGGTTCATAAACGCCGTTACCTCAGGAATCTTGCAGGTGTCGTGCAATGCGCGCGGTGAACCATGCGCAATGGGTGTGTGTGTTTTGGCATCTAAAAAGATGCCATCGTCAGCAATGGCAAACAGGCTGGGCAGTTCGTGGCTGACAATCATAATGGTTGCCCCCAGCCCATCTCGTAATGTCAGGATCAGATCATCCAACCGGGCAGACGTAATGGGGTCTAGCCCAGCGGAGGGTTCATCAAAAAACAGAATATCGGGTTCCAGGGCTATGGCGCGTGCAAGACCTGCACGTTTGCACATGCCGCCGGATATTTCGGAGGGGAACAGATCAATTGCCTGTTCCATACCCACAAACCCCAGCTTTAGTTCCACCAGACGCCGAATGGTGTCGGGCTTGAGCGAAGTGAACATTTCCAATGGCAGAGCTACATTTTCCCCTACCGTCATGGAACTCCACAAAGCGCCGCTCTGAAACAGTACACCGTAGCGATGGTTGATATCCGTGCGGCGCGCATCGGATTGTGCCCAGTAATCTTCCCCATCTACCAGAATCTGCCCGGCAGTTGGGCGCAGCAGCCCGATCATGCTTTTAAGCAGTGTGCTTTTGCCGCAGCCTGAACCACCCATAATGGCAAAGATGGAGCCACGCTTCAGATCAAAGGAAACATTCTGCTGAATGATTTTGGGGCCGAACGATAACTGCAGATCGCGAACGGAAATAAGAGTTTCTGCGTCAGACATCATCAGATTCCAAGCGCGTTGGCTATCACGGCAAAAATGGCATCCATGGCAATAATGCCTACAATGCCAATAACGACGGCGCGTGTAGCGGCTACACCAACATCAGCCGCACTGCGTCCGGCTTTTAGCCCCACGCGGCAAGCTGCCAGTGCAATAAAGCTGGCGAAAAAGAAGGATTTGATAAACCCGAAGATAAATTCCTTCAGCTCCACACCATCAAAGGTGGAAATCCAATAGCCGATGGGGGAAACATCCATCATGCTCATGGAAACGGCAAATCCGCCAAAAATCGCAACAATGGTGCCATACAGATAAAGTAGCGGCATCATGAGCGCGAGAGACACAATGGATGGCAGCAAAATGTAACTGGAGATAGGGATGCCAAACACCTGTAAGGCATCAATTTCTTCGTTACCCAGCATGGTGGAAATGCGGGCTGCATAAGCACCGCCAGTTCGGCCCGCCATGATAATGGCTGTCATGATAGCCGAAATTTCACGTGCACAGGCAATGCCTACCAAGTCTGTAACGTAAATTTCAGCCGCAAACTTCCGTAGTTCCACTAGTCCGACAAAAGCCAGAATGGCACCCACAAGAAAGTTGACAATACCAACAATAAGCAAGGCATCGGGTCCGGCGTTCCAGATATCCAGCAACAGGTCTTTCATGCGCATGGCACTTTTGCCACGCACAGCCTGTGTGGCGCCTTTAGCTGTCTCTAATGCCAGCTCACTTACTGTACCAGTTTCAGTAAGCCCTTTGAGGGTTGCATCACCCACCCGTGCAAAAATACCTTCGGTATTGCGTGGGGGTTGCGCAGGCTCAGCGGGAGCATCCGGTAAAAGTGCCAGAAGCCTTTGTGCGGGTGCCGGAAGATTTTGCTCATCAAAATGAAGCTGCGCCTTGCTGGCAGCCTGTTTGACATCCCACAAAAAGGCAACAAAAGCTGAATCCCAGCCTTTTAAGCCGGTTGTATCAATGTGGAGTGTATGGCCGGGTTCTACAGGCAGTTTGTCCTGCGGGAAGGGTGTGGCACCCCCTGCCTGAACGGTCCAAGCCCCTTCAACATTCAAGCATACACCGTCTGCCGTGTTCTGGAGAGACCACGCAGGAGTGTCGGCAGCCTTGTGAAGACCGGAAGAGGGAGATTGATCAGCCATAATTTGGTGGCGACATTACGGCACAGGCAAGCCTATGACCAGCCCCCTTGGTTCACGCATGTTAGAAGGGGTAAACCTTGAGTTTGCCTTGGTTTAAGAACAATAACTTAGCTGACAGTCCTTTTTAACAGGCCAGCGTTGCGCCTGATGGCAGCATTGCATGGCAGGGCAGCCTTCGGCTACATGCAGCGCCAGATGGAGTGCATGCTCCATTATAAGTTTGTACTAAACGCAAAAACCTTCTGGCTGAGCCGTTTGTGGCTGCTGCATGGTATTTGATGAATCGCATACGGGAGTTTTCATGCGACGCAGACGTGGGCGGCCCCTTAACGGCTGGCTTATAGTAGACAAGCCTTCCGGCATGACATCAACCCAAGTGGTGGGGCGCGCCAAGCGGCTGTTTGATGCACAAAAGGTAGGGCATGGCGGCACATTGGACCCGTTGGCGACGGGGCTGCTGCCTTTGGCTTTTGGGGCCGCCACCAAAACCGTGCCTTATGTTATGGATGGCACCAAGGTGTACCGTTTCACCCTTAAAATGGGTGAGGCACGTGATAGCGATGATGCCGATGGTAATGTTATTGGTACATCTGATGTGCGTCCTTCTGATGAAGAACTACGGGCAGCCCTGCCGGCGCTTACAGGCGATATCATGCAGGTGCCTCCCGTTTTTTCTGCCCTGAAAGTGGGTGGGGAGCGTTCCTACGATATGGCGCGGGAAGGCCGCCCGCCTGAATTGCCGCCGCGGCCCGCGCGGGTGGATCGGTTTGAGCTGATTGAACGGCCAGATCGGGATACCGCAGTGTTTGAGGTCGAATCCGGCAAGGGTGTTTACATGCGTGCGCTGGCGCGTGATGTGGCTTTGGCATGCGGAACTGTGGGGCATATTACTGTGCTACGCCGCCTGCGTGTGGGGCCTTTTACAGAAGCAGATGCGATTGTGCTGGACAAAATCACCCCAAACGACGACAACGCCCATGCTTCACCGGAACTTCTGCGTCCGGTCTCGACCGCGCTGGCCGACATCCCGGCGCTGGCCTTGACACAGGATGAAGCAGTTCTGCTACGGCACGGGCAAGCTCTCGGCCTTGTTGATCTGATGGGGCGTATCCCACAGACCGCCGAGGAGGGGGGCGTTGTGCGTGTTATGGACGGTGAGCACGTGCTGGGTATTGGCCGTCTGGAAGACGGATGGTTGAAGCCGGTACGGATTCTCTAAAACTTGATATGTTTTTTGATGGAGACATGTGATGTCGATTACTGCTGAACGTCGCACGCAAGTTATTGCTGAATACCAGACTGCACCGGGTGATACGGGTTCCCCGGAAGTGCAGGTGGCGATCCTGACCGAACGGATTAACAACCTGACCGAACATCTGAAGACCCACGCGAAGGACTTCCATTCTCGCCGTGGTCTGCTGATTCTCGTTGGTCGTCGCCGCAGCATGCTGGACTACCTGAAGGGCAAGAGCCAGACGCGTTATGAAACGCTGATTGGCCGTCTGGGCCTGCGCCGCTAAAAACGGCTTAACGGGCGGGAAGAGGTGTTGTGCATACATGATCTCTCTTCCCGTTCGGGATTTTCGCTAGCACTTGTTTGCTGGCGTCACCATATTGGATACAGCCACAGGTTTTACATCAGGGCGTTTCGTGCCCGGTAAGCCACGGCGTTTCCGACCACATGGCGCCTGGGAGGTTTGTTCCGCCAGTCACCATGCCGTCCGAGGCGCTGTCCGCCCAGCCGGTCTGTCCTGTTGTTCTGTGGCTCTGAAGTGAAATAAAACAGAGGCTTACAGAATGTTTAACTACTTCCGTAAAGAGATTGAATGGGGCGGTCGCCCGCTGATTCTGGAAACCGGTAAGGTTGCCCGTCAGGCTGATGGCGCCGTTATGGTTACCTACGGTGAAACCGTTGTGCTGTGCACCGCCGTTGGTGCAAAAGACGTAAAGCCGGGTCAGGATTTCTTCCCGCTGACGGTTAACTATCAGGAAAAAGCTTACGCTGCTGGTAAGATTCCTGGTGGTTTCTTCAAGCGCGAAGGTCGTCCTTCTGAAAATGAAACCCTGGTTTCCCGCCTGATTGACCGTCCGCTGCGTCCGCTGTTCCCTGAAGGGTTCCGCAATGAAGTGCAGGTGATTGCAACCGTGCTGACGCACGATATGGAAAATGATCCTTCCATTCCTGCGCTGATCGGTTGCTCCGCAGCTCTTACCCTGTCTGGCATTCCGTTCTTTGGCCCCGTTGGCGCTGCCCGCGTTGGCTTTAAGGATGGCGCATTCATCCTGAACCCCACACAGGAACAGATCAAAGAATCAGATCTGGAACTGGTTGTGGCTGGCACGGCTGAAGGCGTGCTGATGGTGGAATCCGAAGCTTCTGAACTGTCTGAAGAAGTGATGCTGGATGCCGTAACATTCGGCCATACAGCGTTCCAGCCGGTTCTGGATGCCATTATCTCTCTGGCAGAACACGCCGCCAAGGAACCTTGGGCACTGGCAGAGCCGACCAAGGAAGAAATTCAGCTGCGCAAGCAGGTGGAAAAAGCAGGCCGCAAGCTGATTGCTGATGCTTATAAGGAAAAGCAGAAGCAGGTTCGCTACGAAAAGCTGAAAGCTGCGCGTGAAGCGATTATTGAAAAGCTGACGGCTGATGAACTGGATGTTGCTGCCGCCAAGCCGATGATTAAAGATCTGGAAGCTGACGTAGTGCGGTCTTCCGTTCTGAAAACCGGCAAGCGTATCGATGGCCGTGATCTGGTAACCGTTCGCCCGATCGTGCCGGAAGTGGGCATTCTGCCGCGCGTGCATGGTTCTTCTCTGTTCACCCGTGGTGAAACACAGGCACTGGTTGTAACCACGCTGGGCACTGGGCAGGACGAACAGGTTATTGATGCGCTGGAAGGTGAATACCGCACCAACTTTATGCTGCATTATAACTTCCCTCCTTTCTCTGTGGGTGAATGTGGGCGTATCGGTTCTCCGGGCCGTCGTGAAATCGGGCATGGCAAGCTGGCATGGCGCGCCATTCACCCGCTGATGCCTTCCCGTAAGGAATTCCCGTACACAGTGCGCGTGGTTTCCGAAATCACGGAAAGCAACGGGTCTTCCTCCATGGCAACCGTGTGCGGTGGGTCTCTGGCTCTGATGGATGCTGGCGTGCCGTTGAAGCGCCCGGTTGCTGGTATCGCCATGGGCCTGATCAAGGAAGGCGATGATTTCGCTGTTCTGTCCGATATCCTTGGCGATGAAGATCACCTTGGGGATATGGATTTCAAGGTGGCCGGCACCGAGCAGGGTGTAACCGCTCTGCAGATGGATATTAAGATTACCTCCATCACGCCGGAAATCATGAAGATTGCTCTGGGTCAGGCACGTGATGGCCGGATGCACATTCTGGGTGAAATGAGCAAGGCGCTGACAGAAACACGCACCAACGTGTCTTCCACAGCACCGAAGATCACCACCATGAAGGTGCCCCGGGAAAAGATTCGTGATGTGATCGGTTCTGGCGGTAAAGTGATCCGCGAAATCGTGGAATATTCTGGCGCCAAGGTTGATATTGGGGATGACGGCACAATTACCATTGCCGCAGCTTCTGATGATCAGGCACAGAAGGCCATTGATCGGATCAACGGCATTGTAGCGGAACCGGAACTGGGCCGCATTTACGATGGTAAGGTTGTTAAAACCGCCGACTTTGGCGCGTTTGTAAACTTCCTTGGTGCGCGTGATGGCTTGGTGCACATTTCCGAACTGGCGCAGGGTCGCGTTGGTAAAACCACAGATGTGGTGAAGGAAGGCGATACCGTGAAAGTTAAGGTCATCGGCTTTGATGATCGCGGTAAGGTTAAGCTGTCCATGCGTGTTGTTGATCAGAACACGGGTGCGGATATCACGGAAACCGTGGGTGAAAAGCCCTCACGTGGCCCCCGTCGGGATGCTGAATAAGCATCCCTTTTCGGGTCACTTTCAACCATACGGATAGTTGCAGGAACGATAGGACGGTCATGAAGGCGATCAATACGGTTCGCATGGGGGGTGTGGATATCCTACCGCTGGTAGAAGGCGGTAAGGGGGTTTCTGTCTCCACAGGCGTATCGGCCGGGGCGTGGGCTGCAGCAGGTGGCGCAGGCACGGTTTCTATCGTCAATGCAGATAGTTATGATGAAAACGGGCAGCCAGTTCCCCAGATCTATCACGGTCGTACGCGCCGTGAGCGGCATGAGGAACTGGTAGATTACGCCATTCGTGGCGGTATTACCCAAGCGCGTGTGGCGCATGAAATGTCCGGCGGAAAAGGCCGGATTCATGCCAATATTCTGTGGGAAATGGGATCAGCCGAACGGGTGATTACCGGCGTGCTGGAAGGCGCACCGGGCCTTATCCACGGTCTCACATGCGGCGCAGGTATGCCGTATCGGCTGTCTGAAATTGCGACACGGTTTGGGGTGCATTATTATCCCATCGTGTCATCTGCACGTGCTTTCAATGCGTTGTGGAAGCGGGCTTATCATAAATCTGCCGATCTGTTGGGTGGCGTGGTTTATGAAGATCCTTGGCGTGCAGGGGGGCATAACGGCCTTTCCAACACGGAAAATCCATTAAAGCCGGAAGATCCTTACCCGCGTGTGGCGGCTTTGCGTAAACTTATGCGTGGGTTTGGGTTGGATAATACGCCCATTATCATGGCGGGTGGCGTATGGTGGCTGGAAGAATGGGAAGACTGGATTGATAATCCTGAGCTTGGCCCCATTGTGTTCCAGTTTGGCACACGCCCACTGCTGACGAAGGAAAGCCCTATTCCGGAGGCATGGAAGCAGCGTTTGCTAACCCTGAAAAAGGGTGATGTGTACTTGAACCGCTTCTCTCCCACGGGTTTTTACTCTTCTGCGGTCAACAACAGTTTCTTGCAGGAACTGCGTGAGCGTTCGGAACGGCAGGTTCCTTTTGCCATGGCGGCAGAAGAAGATCTGGTTGTGCCCTACGGTATTGGTGCGCGTAAGCGCGAAGTGTTTGTAAAGGCAGAGGATCTGCCGCGTATTCAGCAGTGGGAACAGCAAGGCTTTACGGAAGCTCTTCGTACCCAAGATTCCACTCTGATTTTTGTGACGCCAGACAGAGCGCGTGAAATTCTGGCAGATCAGGCCGATTGTATGGGCTGTCTGTCTGAATGTCAGTTCTCTAACTGGAGCCAGCGTGGCCCCAATTATTCCACGGGCCATAAGGCAGACCCACGTTCTTTCTGTATTCAGAAAACACTTCAGGCTGTGGCGCATGCCAGCGGGCCGGATGCGGCTCAGGTGCTGGATCATAACCTGATGTTCGGTGGCACAAACGCATGGCGCTTTGCGACCGATCCTTTCTATGCCAACGGGTTTGTGCCAACGGTGCAGCAGTTGGTGGATCGGATTATGACCGGGCGTTAAATCCGGTCGGATGTAAATACTGATTATCCAAAGAAAAAGGCGGTTCCCATAGGGAGCCGCCTTTTTTCATTAACCTGTATATTGGGTTTTTATCGGCCCATCCGGGAAAGTTTTTTATCTGTTTCATACTGGTTGAGCGCATAAACAGACCAGATAGCTGCTGGAATCCAGCCAATAACAGTTATCTGCAATATCAGGCAGATAATGCCCGAAAATGGGCGGCCAATCGTAAAAAACTGAAACCACGGAAACAGTAATGCCAAAAGCAGGCGCATGGGTGGAACTCCTTATAGTGTGCATCATGATGGGCACAGCCTTTTGCCCGAAGCAAGTCTGCTATTTCAGCCGCTAGGTGGTGCGGGTTTTGTGTGCTAGAAAATATCTGCAAGTGCCGGGTAACCGGTGCAGAAGTGGATTTGGCACATGCTCCATAATCTGGAGCGTGCAGCATGACAGAGCGGATAAACCTTGACCGAGATTTCTGACCAGCCGGGTGTACCGGAACCCTCAGACCTTCTGCCCGTAACCATTGAGGAGGAGATGCGCTCCTCCTACCTCGCGTATGCGATGTCGGTTATTGTCAGCCGTGCGCTGCCGGATGTGCGAGATGGTCTTAAGCCTGTTCATCGTCGCATCCTGTATGCCATGCATGAAAGTGGTTTTACCTACGATAAACCTTACCGCAAATCTGCTCGTGCAGTTGGTGAGGTAATGGGTAAATACCATCCGCATGGTGACTCCTCCATTTACGATGCCATGGTGCGTATGGCTCAGTCTTGGTCCATGCGGGTCAAGCTGATTGACGGGCAGGGTAACTTTGGCTCGGTGGATGGTGATAGCCCCGCCGCCATGCGTTATACCGAAGCCCGGTTGGCCAAGGCTTCCACATTTCTGCTGAATGATATTGACCGCGATACGGTCGATTTTCAGCCGAACTATGATGAAAGTGAGGAAGAGCCAACCGTTCTTCCGGCTACTTTCCCGAATCTGCTGATCAATGGTGCCACGGGTATTGCGGTGGGTATGGCCACCAATATTCCCACGCATAATCCATCAGAAGTTATTGATGCCACGTTGGCACTGATTGCCAACCCTGATCTCTCACTTGATGATCTGATGGAATATGTGCCGGGGCCGGATTTCCCTACAGGCGGTATTATTCTTGGGCGGTCTGGTATTCGCAGTGCGTTTGCCACAGGGCGCGGGGCCGTTATTATTCGTGCCAAGGCAGATATTGAAGAAATCCGCAAAGACCGTAAGGCCATTATCGTTACGGAAATTCCGTATCAGGTTAACAAGGCCACTTTGCAGGAACGTATTGCCGATCTGGTGCGCAACAAGCAGATCGAAGGCATTGCCGATATCCGCGATGAATCTGATCGCTCCGGTATGCGGGTGGTTATCGAAATCAAGCGTGATGCCACACCAGAAGTGGTGTTGAACCAGCTTTATCGCTTTACCCAGCTTCAGACATCCTTTGGCGTGAATATGTTGGCGCTGGATGGTGGCAAGCCCCGCCTGATGGGGCTGAAAGATGTGCTGGAAGCCTTTATTGCGTTCCGTGAGGAAGTGATTCTGCGCCGTTCGCGGTTTGAGCTGAACAAGGCGCGGGATCGCGGGCACATTCTGGTTGGGCTGGTTATTGCCGTTGCCAACATTGATGCGGTCATTGCGCTGATTCGTGGTGCGCCAGATGCGGCTGCTGCGCGTGAAGCTCTGATGGCTGCTCAGTGGAATGCCGCAGATGTAGAGCCCTTGCTGGCCCTGATTCATGATGACGGTAACGTGGTTGTGGACGGCAAAGTGCGTCTGACAGAAGCACAGGCACGCGGCATTCTGGAACTGCGACTGCAACGTCTGACCGGGCTGGAACGCGATAAGATCCAGCAGGAACTTTCGGAAGTTGCTCAGCGCATTAATGAGCTTCTGGAAATTATCGGCAGTCATGTCCGCCGTATGGAAGTGCTGCGTGATGAACTTTCTGTAGCACGGGCAGAAATTGCCACCCCACGCATGACCGAAATTGCGGATTATGCAGGGGATCAGGATGATGAAAGCCTGATTGAACCCGGCCAGATGGTTGTAACCATTACGCGGGAAGGTTTTATTAAACGCACGCCTCTAGATGTGTTCCGTGCGCAAAACCGTGGTGGCCGTGGCCGCACAGGTGCCAGCACCCGTGGCGACGATATTGTTGTGCGGTCCTTTAACGCTCACACCCATCAGTGGGTCATGTTCTTCTCTTCTGGCGGGAAAGTATATCGTCAAAAGGTCTGGCGTCTGCCAGAAGCCGGACCAGCCGCCAAAGGCCGCGCCTTGGTGAACCTGCTGCCTGATCTGGGGTCCGATAGCATTACGGCCGTGCTGCCACTGCCGCAGGATGAGGAGCTGTGGGAAGCCCTGCATTTGGTCTTCGCGACAGCCAGCGGCAATGTGCGCCGTAACCGTTTGAGTGATTTCCGCAATATCCGCTCGTCCGGCATGATCGCCATGAAATTGGATGAAGGGGATAGCCTGATAGGCGTTGCCACCTGTCGTGAAGGGCAGGATGTGTTCCTTGCTACACGTGGGGCACGGTGTATCCGCTTCCAGATTACCGATGACACATTGCGTGTGTTTGCTGGTCGTGGGTCTTCTGGTGTGCGGGGTATCCGCCTTGCAGAAGGTGACCGCGTAATCAGCCTTGCTGTGCTGAACCATGTTGAAGCAACAGTAGAAGAACGCTCAGCTTACTTGCGGATGGCGAATGCCAAGCGTCGGGCTGAAAACGCAGCCGAAGCGGCTGAGGAAGATGCAGATACCGTGCAGGCCGATTCGGATGAAGAAGAAGGCAGCAACACAGATGCACTGCTTTCTCCAGAACGATTTGCACAGCTCGAAGAAGCTGAAGAAATTCTGCTGATTGTCAGTGATGGTGGGTTTGGGCGTCGCTCTTCCGCGTATGATTACCGTGTAAGCGGGCGTGGCGGGCAAGGCATTACCAACATGACGTTCTCGGCCAACAAGCGCGGGAAAGAAGTGGCTGCCACCTTGCCTGTTCTGGAAGGCACAGATGTAATGCTGGTCACGGATGCGGGGCGCCTTATCCGTGTGCCGGTTGATCAGGTGCGTGTCATGGCGCGTCAGGCCAGCGGTGTAACGTTGTTCCGTCTGAATGATGATGAACGCGTTACCAGCGTCTTCCCCGTTATGGATGATGGTGAAGATGAAGCAGGAGAGGCTGAGGGGGAATGAACACCCCCGTAGGCTCCGTGCCAAAGCGGGTAGGCTTTTACGCTGGCACGTTTGATCCGGTAACGGTTGGCCATCTGGATGTGATTGAACGCGCATCCCGTTTGGTGGACCGGCTGGTGATAGGTGTGGCCTACAACCCGGGCAAAAATCCGCTTATGCCATTGGATGAGCGGATTGCCTGTGTAGAAGAAGCCTTACCCGCCATTCGCCACAACACGGGTGGGGATATTGTGGTGGTGCCATTTAATTCCCTGTTGGTGAAGGCTGTGCGAGAACACGGTGCAACGCTGATTTTCCGCGGTCTTCGGGTGCTTTCGGATTTTGATTACGAAATCCAGATGAGCGGCGTAAACCGCAAACTGGATGCCGGAATTGAAAGCGTGTTCCTTATGGCTTCGGAACACACCCAATTTATTTCTTCCCGTCTGGTGAAAGAAATTGCTAGTTACGGCGGAGATATTTCGGAATTTGTAACACCAGGCACGCAGGCGCGTTTGTTGGCACGTCTGGCTGACAGGAAAAACGTTTCTGCCTGAAGTGGCAAGCATGGGTGTTACAAACACAAGGAGAGTTTCTGATGTCTTCAGAAGATAAAAACGATATCATTCATATGGATATCCCGCACGGTCGCGTCATTATTAAACTGCGCCCGGATCTGGCCCCCAAGGCTGCGGAACGTATTCGCACGCTGGCGGCAGAAGGTTTTTACGATAACGTACCTTTCCACCGTGTTATTCCCGGTTTTATGGCGCAGGGTGGGGACCCAACGGGCACGGGTATGCATGGCAGCAAACTGCCGGATCTGCCAGCAGAATTCACCAACAAAGCCAAGTTTGAACGTGGCACCATTGGCATGGCTCGGACGTCTGATCCGAACAGTGCCAACAGCCAGTTTTTCATCATGTTTGAACCTTCTCCGCACCTTGATGGTCAGTACACCATTGTGGGTGAAGTGATTGAAGGCATGGAAAACGTAGATAAAATCAAACATGGCTCTGGCATGTCCGGCATGGTGAAGGATCCGGATCGGATTTCTCGGATGCGTCCGGCAGTTGGCGAAAAATCCTGATTTTTTCCAATATCTGCAAAAAAGCGTCACTCCTGTTGGGATGGCGCTTTTTTTATGTCTGAAACCCATCAAACCATCTGATTTTACAGGAATGGCACAAAATTCTTTCTACTGCTTGACAGAGGTAAGGTAATCCGTTTAGGAACACCTCCATCGCGCAGACATTACGTTTTGCACGGTTAAAGGTGTGAGCCGGTAGCTCAGTTGGTAGAGCATTCGACTTTTAATCGAATGGTCGAGGGTTCGAGTCCCTCCCGGCTCACCATTTTAAAATCTTCTAAAATATAAAAGATAGTTTCAGCCCATATACTTGTTAGGCTATGCCGTTTTTTCCCATGGGGGAATCGGGCCATAACATTCTGCAAGATAGTCAATCATGGCCCTCACTTTTAAGGGAATGCTTGTGCCGGGCGCATAAACGGCATGTAAGTCTGGCCCCGGTGTGGTGGGGTAATCCAACGATAAAGCGATAAGTTGGCCGCGTTGCAGTTCCTGGCTCACAACAAAAAGTGGCAAATAAGCAATTCCAGCGCCAGCTACTGCGGCCTCCCGCAAGGCATCTCCATTATTGGCGCAGAGCAGGCCGGAAACAGAAACGGTTTTTTCTCCATTGTCTCCAAAATGCCAGCGCGATGCACTGTTGTTTCCGCTCAGGGTGTATCCAAGGCAGTTGTGATGCTGCAATTCATCTACATGCGTGGGTGTGCCGGCTTTTGCCAAATAAGACGGAGAGGCACAGATAACCATACGCACAGCAGCCAATTTACGGGCACGCAGCGTGCTTATCGTAAGGTTGCGGATACGCAGTGTAAGATCCCAACCTTCCTCAACCAGATCTACAGGACGGTCATTCAAGCCAAGCTCTATCTGAACCTGCGGATACCGTCGGCTGAATTCCGGCAGATAAGGTGCAACATACCTTATGGCGAAGGAAACAGGGGCATTCAGGCGTAATTGCCCGCGTGGTTCACGGTACTGTTCGCTTACGGTTTGTTCCATGTTTTCCACATCAGCCAGAATTTTCTGACAGCTTTCCAAAAACAGGCGTCCTGCTTCGGTTAAGGAAAGATGCCGCGTGCTGCGATGGAAAAGAGAAACGCCTAACCGTGTTTCCAGTGCCGTAACATGTTTGGTCACCATTGTTGGGGACAGCGCCATAAGGCGCGCGGCCCCAGTAAAGCTGCCTGCGGCTATAACTTTAACAAAAATCTGCATACTGGTGATGCGATCCAGCATTTATAACGCCCCAGCATGATGAAAACGGTTGGTTTTTTCTAGCATAGGCTGTGGCTCCTTTGTCATGCAGGCCGTATGCTGCCAAAAGCAGCATTGCGGCGTGTTTGAGGTTGGAGGAGATGTGGCAACAGGTAAATCTGTAATGGGCAAATATATGTGCGGAATGCTTTCTGCCTGTTTATTGCTGCCCATGTTGCCGGCTGTGGCGGGTGAAGATGGCCTGCATGCTCTTCCCGTTCTTGCAGTGCAGGAAGAATCTCTGGATGGTCAGCAAGGAGCATCTCTTTTTCTGCCTATAGGGGTGGAGGTTGCTCTTGCTGCTTTTTGGTCCGGGCCTGACCTATTGATAGTAGCGGATCGTCCTGTGGCTTCATTCGTTCATAATTTGACAGGGCAGGGCGTATTTGCAGATACGGATGTTACGGTTTTAGAAAATGCAACTATTCTGCGTATTCATGCGCCGTCTCATCCACATATTATGCTGCGCAAAAAGCTGGATGGTTGGTTGCTGGAGCAGCTTCCACAAGGAGATGCGACGAGCGTAAAGTCTGCACCGCCGGCTGTTATGCTGCCAGAAGCCGTTCTGTTCCCTCAAAAACAGTCTGGGCACGTTATTTCATTTCCAGATCCAGCTACCGGCGTGCGTTTGCTGATTGCACCATCTATTATGGAAACCGGGTCTCGTTCTCCCTATCGTGGCATAGGGTATGGCGTGCGTGGATCTGTCCAAGGTGTTGTGGTGGCGGCAGATTTATCACAGATCAAACTGGATGTTACTGTAGATAAAGGCGTCTTTCTTTCCGCATTAGGGCTTGATGCTTTGCCAGTAGGGCAGGGAGCACCAGAAACCGCACCACTGGAAGGTGGGCAGGATTGGTTCTGGTTAGGGTTACATTCTGCACCAGCCGCTGTTTTGCAAAAGGACAGGCTTGTAGCAAAGGCAGACGCTGAGAAGGCACCCCCTTCTTTGCGGTGGCCTGCGCAGGTTGCTGCTGCACGCGCTGCTTTTGCCGCCGGACACCCAGAAGATGCATGGCATCTTGTCAAGACTATGCCCCAGCGTTCTGAACCGGGCGGCCCACCAGCGGGAGTGCTTTTTCTGCGGGCTTGTGCAGCGTTGTTAAGCCACGATGTAAATGCCGCAGCGCCCGTTCTGGCTCAGATGGAAGGGGCTGCTCCAGAACTGGAGATATGGCATGCGCTGTATTTGATGTTGAGTGGTGCAAACAGCAAAGATGCATCTGTTCTGCTTGCACGCCATTACGAACAGATCCTCCACTACCCACAACCATTGCGCGATCTGCTTCTTCCGCAGGTTATAAATTATATTGCACGTTATGGTACGGATGAAGCAGCACTCATTCTGGAACCGCTGCCCACTGATGGCGTTTATGATCTGGCGCGTGCGCATATGCAGGAACGTGAAGGAAATGCAGAGCCAGCACGGATTACGCTGGAAAATCTGACAGCTGCGGCAGACCCGGAAAAAGCCGCCTATGCGCGTGCAGATCTGGTGAGCTTTCTGTTGCGGCATGATCAGATTGATGCGGGGATGGCCGCAGAGAGCTTTCAAAACCTTCTTGATGGTAAAGAAGGCGTTGGAAAGGCTGTGCCTTCCGTGCGCGCATATACCAATTTCTTACTGTCTTCAGCACTTGTGCAATCTGGGCAGGTAAAACAGGCTTTAACAGTGCTGGATGGGCTTTCTGCCTCAGCAGAAATTCCGCAAGACAGGCTGGAGGCTTTGCGACGTCAGGCCCTGTATGTGCTTGCGTTTAATACTCTGCCATCTGGCAAGGCTGTGAGCGGCAGGGATGGGGCATTATCGGCAGAGCAACGGGTGCATATTTTGCAAACCCAACTGCCTTTGCTGGAAGATAATACATCCAAGGCAAAACTGTTGAGAGGCTACGGAGCACTTTTGTTGCAGATAGGGCAGGCCGATGCTGCAGTTATGGCGTTCAAGCAGGCGGTTGTACTCACGGCTAACCCGGTAGCGCGGGCGGAAATACAGGAGCAAATTGTTCAGGCGGCTTTCAGGGCTGGCAACGTGAATGCCGCCATGGAGGCATTGGAGCAAAGCACTCTGCCCGGTTTGCCAGAGGATATGGCAGCGCGTCGCCATTATGATGAAGCGCATCTTGCATTGACCAAAGGGGATAGAGCAGGCGCATTGGCTCTGCTGGCTGACGATGAATCCGACACGGGTTTGGAACTGCGCGGGCAATTATATGAGCAAGGCAAGCAATGGGCAGATGCCGTGCAGGTGGTAGGGCGTTTGGCTAGTCATGCCTTGCCAGAAACAGGGGCTTTAATACCGCAGCAGCAAGACCTTGCCATGCAGCTTGCCACCGATTCTGCCGCAGCACATGATGCAGATACCTTGCTGCGCCTTAAGGCTTGGTTGGCGGGACGAACGCTGGGAAAAGAGCAGGATCGCCAGTTTGACATGCTTGTGAAACAAACTGTGCATTCTTCTGCAGAGCGTTGATTATTCTGTATTTTGGGGTGGCGTGTTTCTGAAAAATTTATGAAACACGTAAATAATGCTTGCAACGTAAGCGCAGGGGTCTTACCAAGCGCGCTCTTGGCCCAAGGGGGCAATTTTTGCCCAACAGGCTGTCTACTGGTTTGGGGGTACGTCAATGAACGCACTTGCTCAACTGGGGATGGTCTCGGAACACCCGAGCAATAACCAGGCATTTTCTGTTCCGGTCTCGTCTGCTGACGAAGAGCGTAAAGATTACTTCGTCGAAAAGAATGGCGAGAAGTTTGCAGGTACTCACCTGCTTGTCGATATGTGGGGCGCCACAAATCTGGATGATCCAGAAAAAATCGACGCAACACTGTGCGAAGCAGCGCGTGCTGCCGGGGCCACAATCCTGCACAGTCATTTCCATCATTTTTCACCCAATGGGGGTGTTTCTGGCGTGGTGGTGCTGGCTGAAAGCCATATTTCCATTCACACATGGCCAGAACGCGACTTTGCTGCGGTGGACATCTTTATGTGTGGTGCGTGTGATCCACACCTGTCCATTCCTGTTATGCAGCGTCTTTTTCAGGCCAAACGGCTTGAAGTGGATGAAGAACGCCGCGGCCGTGTAGTTGCCTAAAGGCTGTTTTTCTTAAAGTTGTAAACTCTGTTTGACGGTCGTGCTGATACAGTTCTGGAAAAGGGCGGTGTCAGCACGGCCCGTCTGCGTATGTGGAAGATAAAGCTGGTATGGCAGAAACATGGATTGAAGAAACCCTGTACGATAACTGGGGGCAGCGGTTCCGTGTGGTAAAGGAACTGGCGCGCACGCGTAGCCCGTTTCAGGATATTGTTGTTTTTGAAAGTGACTCCCACGGTCGTGTGCTCATGCTGGATGGCGTGGTGCAGATTACCGAGAAGGATGAATTTGTTTATCAGGAAATGCTCACGCATGTTCCGCTGTTTACACATGCCAACCCGAAAAATGTGCTGATTATTGGCGCAGGGGATGGTGGTGTTCTGCGCCGCGTTCTGGAACATCCCGGCATCGAAAAAGCCGTGATGGTGGAAATTGATGGTGCTGTAATAGAACTTTCAAAACAGCATCTTCCTTCTATCGCCGGTGATGCATGGAACAACCCACGCGCGGAAGTGATTGTGGGGGATGGGATAGATTACGTTGCGCGCGCGGCGGATGCCTCGTTTGACGTGATTATTGTTGATAGCACAGACCCGATAGGGGTGGGCGAAGTGCTGTTTACAGATTCCTTTTACGAACACTGCGCACGTATCCTGACCGCTGAAGGGCTGATTGTGAACCAGTGTGGCGTGCCCTTTATGCAGGCGGATGAACTGCATGAAACCAGCGTGCGACGTGCCAAATTCTTTCCGCATGTGTCTGCCTATGTGGCCGCTGTGCCAACCTATGTAGGTGGGTTCATGACACTAGGGATCGCCAGTAAGGGTAGCAACCTGCAAGCGCAGGATGTGGAACAGGTGCGAGCCCGTGCGCAGGAAGCTGGTATTTTGGGGAAAACCCAGTACTGGACGCCTGAAATTCACGTAGGGTCTTTTAATCTGCCACCGTATATTGCCAAGCATCTGCCCAAGGTTGCTGGCTAATTGTCGCGCCAGGAACCGTGATTGACTTGAAAGCGAAATGATGTCACGGTTCCTGAACGCAGAGGGAGAGACTGGCCTAGCCAGCGCCGAAGGAGCAACCGCCCCGGAAACTCTCAGGCAGAAGGACCCTGCGTTTTAAAACTTCTGGAGAGAGGTGCAATCGCACCCGCCGACGGGATAGCGATCTCAGGCAAAAGCACAGAAGGGGCAGCGGATTGTGTAATCCGGAGCCTCGTGTTGTGCTGATGTGTCTGTCAGATTGCAGTGGGTTCCGGCCTTTTTGGCAAGGCGGCGTGCATGGGCACCGATACTCTCCTTCATACTCCCCTCTATTCATTGCATGAAGAATCCGGCGGCAAGATGGTGCCGTTTGCGGGTTATGCCATGCCTTTGCAGTATGCAGATGGCATTATGGCCGAGCACCGGCATGTGCGTGAGCATGTTGGGCTGTTTGATGTCTCCCATATGGGGCAAGTGCTGCTGCGCCCGCGTTCGGGCGATGTAGATGATGCTGCTTTGGCGCTGGAAAAACTGGTGCCAGCAGATATCGCTGCCCTTAAGCATGGTCGCCAGCGTTATACCCAGTTCACCAATGCCAAAGGTGGTATTCTGGATGATCTGATGGTGGCGCGTCTGGAAGATGGCCTTCTGCTGGTGGTGAATGCCGCATGTAAGGAAGCAGATCTGGAACTTCTGCAATCTGAACTGGTGGCAGAATGTGTTGTAGAACTGCAGGAAGATCGGGCGCTGCTCGCCTTGCAGGGGCCAGAAGCCGAACAGACTTTGGCTGTGTTTGCCGATGATGTGCGCAAGATGGTGTTCATGGATGTGCGCACTCTGGATGTGGATGGCGCCCGCTGTGTGATTTCCCGTTCTGGCTATACGGGCGAAGATGGGTTTGAAATTTCTGTTTCCGCCAAGGATGCAGATCGGGTTGCCCGTAAACTGCTGGAACAGCCCAACGTAAAACTGATTGGCTTGGGTGCGCGAGACAGTCTGCGGCTTGAAGCCGGCATGTGCCTGTATGGTTCCGATATTGATACCACCACCACGCCGGTTGAAGCTGCACTTGAATGGTCTATCCAGAAATCTCGCCGCAACGGTGGCGCGCGTGCTGGTGGTTTCCCCGGTGCGGATATCATTCTTGGCCAGCTTGAAAATGGCGTAAGCCGCCGCCGCGTTGGCTTGCGGCCGGAGGGGCGTGCACCTGTGCGGCATGATGCGCCTTTATATGCAGATGCAGAATTTGCCACGCATATCGGCAAGGTTACCTCTGGCGCATTTGGCCCCACAGTGGGTGGGCCGGTAGCGATGGGCTACGTGGCGACCAATGACAGCCAGACAGGACACACCGTTTTTGCAGAATTACGTGGGCGTTCCGTGCCTTCCGTAATAAGTGCACTGCCTTTTGTGCCAGCGCATTTCAAACGCTAGGCCGTTGAGACACTGATTTAGCTTGACTGGAGAAATTGAGAAAATGACCCTGTATTTTACAAAAGAACATGAATGGTTGCGCGTTGATGGTGAAACGGCAACCGTTGGTATCACGCGCCATGCAGCCGATGAACTGGGTGAACTGGTGTTTATTGAAGCCCGCCCATCCGGCACGGAAGTGAAAGCCGGGGAATCCATCGCAGTTGTGGAATCTGTTAAGGCAGCTTCTGATATTTATGCGCCAGTTGATGGTGAAGTTTTGGAAAACAATGCTGCGCTGGCAGATGATCCGGCACGGGTAAGTTCTGACCCAGAAGGGGAAGGCTGGATTGTTAAATTCCGCGTTGCCAATCCGGATCAGCTTTCCGGTCTGATGGATGCCGCAGCATATGCAGCTTTTGTAGGCTGATTTCTGCCTGATTGGAAAAAATGGCCCGTTCCAGACGGGCCTTGTTCAGGAAAAATTTCTACATGTTCTCCCTTGCTCCCGGTTCGGATGCACGTTCCCAACACAGTCTTGAAGCTCTACCTGCTTTTGCTGCTCTAAAAGCTGAGGGCGAGGCGTTTGCTACGCGTCACATTGGCCCAACTGCAGCAGATCAGGCTGAAATGCTGCGAGTTGTTGGTGCGGTCTCCTTGGATGATCTGATAGATCAGACACTTCCGTCTTCCATTCGCGCACAGAAGCCCTTGGGGCTTGGTGCAGGATGGACGGAAACGCAGGTGCTTGCGCGTTTGCGTGAACTGGCCGGACAAAATCAGGTTATGACATCCCTGATCGGGCAAGGGTATTATGGTACGGTGCTGCCGGCTGTTATCCAGCGGAATATTCTGGAAAACCCGGCATGGTACACAGCTTACACGCCGTATCAGCCAGAAATCAGTCAGGGCCGTCTGGAAGCTCTGCTGAACTTCCAAACCATGATTACAGAGCTAACAGGGTTGGATATCGCCAACTCTTCTCTGTTGGATGAAGCCACGGCAGCGGCAGAGGCCATGGCATTGGCCCGCCGGGTGGCTACCTCCAAATCCAATGTGTTTTTTGTGGATGCAGAGTGTCTGCCGCAGACAATCGCGGTATTAAAAACCCGCGCAGAACCTATGGGCATTACGCTCCAGCTTGGTCGGCCCGAAACCGATCTGGATGCCCAAAACGTATTTGGGGCTATTTTCCAGTATCCCGGCACATCTGGCCAGATTACAAACCCGCAAAAACAGATTGAAAGCCTGCATGCTGCTGGGGCTATTGCGGTTATGGCGGCAGATCCGCTGGCTTTAACGCTGCTTGCCGCCCCAGGTGAACTGGGGGCGGATATTGCCATTGGTTCTACCCAGCGCTTTGGTATTCCCATGGGGTATGGTGGGCCGCATGCCGCTTATATGGCTGTGCGAGATGCCTATAAACGCAGCATGCCGGGGCGCTTGGTCGGTGTTTCAGTCGATAGTGCTGGGCGTCCGGCGTATCGTCTTGCCCTGCAAACCCGTGAACAGCATATTCGGCGCGAAAAGGCCACGTCCAACATTTGCACCGCGCAGGTGTTGCTGGCTGTTATTGCAGGTATGTATGCTGTCTATCATGGGCCAGAAGGTCTGAAGGCAATTGCACAGCGTATTCACGGTCTTGCTGCTACATTGGCCGCTGGTTTGCGGGCGCTGGGTGTAACCGTTGAAACAACCGCATTTTTTGACACGTTGACGGTAAATGTAGGTGAAGGTGCTGCTGATTTACTGGAACGTGCACGTTCTGCAGGCATGAACCTGCGGGATGCAGGGAACGGACGTATTGGCATCAGTCTGGATGAAACCAGCACCCCAGAAACCGTTTACGCTGTGTGGTCTGTTTTTTGTGCCGAGCACGGGCGTGTAGAAAAAATGGCACAGGCACTGGCTGCAGCTTCCATAGCATTGCCCGAGGATGTGCGCCGCCAGTCTGGTTTTATGGCACAGCCTGTGTTCCGTTCCTGCAGTTCAGAAACAGATATGCTGCGTTATCTGCGGCGCTTGTCAGACAAGGATCTGGCGCTGGACCGGACAATGATCCCGTTGGGGTCTTGCACCATGAAGCTGAATGCTACGGTGGAAATGCTGCCGATTACGTGGTCTGGTTTTTGTGACATTCATCCGTTTGCGCCAGCAGATCAAGCAAAAGGCTATCAGGTTCTTTTGCAGGATCTGGAAAAGTGGCTGTGTGCCATTAGCGGTTATGATGCGGTTTCTTTCCAGCCCAATTCTGGCGCGCAGGGTGAATATGCAGGCTTGCTTGTTATTCGCGCATATCATCAGGCGCGGGGGGAAGGGCATCGGACAGTTTGCCTGATCCCGGCTTCTGCACATGGCACCAACCCGGCTTCTGCCCAGATGGCAGGCATGAAAGTTGTGGTCGTAAAGTGCGATGCAGGCGGCAATATTGATCTGGGAGACATGCGTGAGAAAATAAAAACGCATGCGAATGATCTGGCCGCAGTGATGATTACCTATCCTTCCACTCACGGTGTGTTTGAAGAAAACATGCGTGAAATCTGCGATCTGGTACATGCAACCGGCGGGCAGGTGTATGTGGATGGTGCTAACATGAATGCTCAGGTGGGGCTGGCGCGCCCGGCTGATTATGGTGGGGATGTCAGCCACTTTAACCTGCATAAAACCTTCTGCATTCCGCATGGCGGCGGTGGTCCGGGTATGGGGCCAATTGGTGTGCGGGCGCATCTGGCACCTTATCTGCCCGGAAACCCGGCAGATGTAGATGTTTCCATGGCTGTAAGTGCAGCTCCTTTTGGGTCTGCTTCTATTCTACCGATCTCATGGGCCTATATTCGCCTGATGGGGGATGAAGGGCTTAAGCGGGCTACGCAGGTGGCTATTCTCAACGCCAATTATATTGTGAGCCGCCTGAAAGATGCTTACCCCGTGCTCTATCAGGGCGCACATGGGCGTGTTGCGCACGAATGTATTCTGGATTTGCGTCCAATAAAGAATGCAACCGGCGTAACCGTGGATGATATGTCCAAGCGTTTGGTTGACTATGGTTTTCATGCACCAACAGTGAGCTTTC
This sequence comes from Acetobacter pasteurianus, assembly GCF_009914215.2. Taxonomy (NCBI): domain Bacteria; kingdom Pseudomonadati; phylum Pseudomonadota; class Alphaproteobacteria; order Acetobacterales; family Acetobacteraceae; genus Acetobacter; species Acetobacter pasteurianus. The sequence continues at coordinate 1,483,451 of NZ_CP039846.2, forward strand.
CGGTGGCTGGTACTTTCATGATTGAGCCAACCGAATCTGAAGGGAAAGCAGAGCTCGATCGTTTTTGCGATGCCATGCTAGCTATGCGTGAAGAAATGCGTGCTGTTGAAAATGGTGAGGTGACGGCAGAAGATGCAGTGTTACGTCATGCACCTCATACAGGTCTTGAGCTAACAGCAACGGAATGGACGCATCCTTATACACGGCAGGAAGCATGCTTCCCCGGGAATGTGCAGCTAGCGACCAAATATTGGCCACCAGTAGGCCGAATTGACAACGTATATGGTGACAGAAACCTAGTTTGTTCTTGCCCGGACATTGCGGAATGGATGGAATAAATTAGACGTTTCTTCTTGCTATTAAAAAAGGGGAGCAGCCAATCTAGGTTGCTCCCCTTTTTTATGTCCTGCCCCAGTGGTTTCTGGGCATGGGCAAGGCAATAAAAAACGCCCGACAAAGCCGGGCGTTGAAAAGACTGCTTCGTGCAGAAACTAAACGTAGATTTTAGTTATTATCATCAAAGGCAATATTGGGATCTTCCTGACCAGCAGAGATCTGGCGAGGTGTTGCCGGGGCCTGAGCCAACTGCGTTGTCGTGCCTTTCTTGGCCCATGCCGTCATAACTTCCTGCTGCATGTTCCGTTCTGCACCAGGGTGGCGGGCGTAAATAAAGCCGTAGGTTGGATAGATGGATCCGAAACCACCAGAATGATTGTTCAGCGCCACACGAACAGCAGACCAATCATTGTTGGGGGAAACGTCAATCACGGCCACGTTGCGGCTAATGCCTGCCTGTGCCCAATGTGACTGATCAATCATAATGGTACGGTTATCTACAACATTGCGCACTACAGCAACGTGACCCAAGGGCATGCGGCGTGTTGCGCGGAAGTTCAGCACACTGCCAGCTTCTGGGGCATGGCCACGATCATAAACGCCGCTTGCATTATGCCACCAATCCCGCGCATTGCCGTGCAGCATGACTTCGGAAGCGGATTTGGCATAAGCAACGCACTGGATAACGTGCCCACCATGATACCCGGAATGATAACGCCCGGCAGCAGGGTGCCAACGGCCACCTGCATATCGGCCTGCAGCATGACCGGATGCAGAGAAGACAATTTTATGCACACCGGTATGATGGGAAGCTGCATGATAGGTGCGGGCAGATGCAGATGCAGTAAAAGCAGAAACGGACAGAAAAGATAAAACGGCCAGCTTCAGTTTGAGAATTCCGGACCGTCCGTGCCGCATTGTGCTTACCTTTCCTGATCGCATTTGCCGTGAGTTGGGGTACTGCAATGTTCGGGTTCAGGTATTAAACATCCATGCAGATCAGGCAAGCGTTCATTGCGCACCAAAATCGTTAAAGTTACTCTTTGCTTCATTAATGGGTATCAAAAAGAAAAATTAGGATTTTAATCCTAATGCGCGTCACGAATTCGCCTGATTCCGTTTCATTCTGGTCTTTGTTCAGGAGAACAGGGAACATGCGCCAGTTGATGATGATTCGGAGGGTTGTTGCATCAATGCCACGCTTCCTCACATCACCAACTGGCAAATATTAAGGCTTATTTTGTAGTGGTAACCATGATTTCCACAAGGATACGTGGGTCAGCCATCACAGCCTGAACGCAAGCGCGGGCAGGGGCCATGTTTTCTGGCAACCAGGCACTCCAGATTTTATTCAGCTTGTCACGGTCATTAATGTCTTTCACCCAGATCTGAGCCTGCAGAATACGGGTGTTATCTGTGCCGTGCTGTTCTAGCAGTGTGTCAATCTGTTCCAGCACGTCACGTGTCTGGCCTTCAACATCCTGATCCAGATTGCGGGCAACAACGCCCTGCGTGAAAATGAAGCCGTGGTATTCAACCGCAGCAGAAAGAATGGGGTTGGGGTTGGTGCGTAAAATTTTGCTCATGATGATACCTTGTTGAAAACAGACAAAACGACCGTTCAGTGAAAACTTGCGGTCTGTTTTGAATTGTCGGAGCGTGTGACCATCTGGTCAACTGTCAGGAAAAGTTATCTGACGATATATTGCCAGTCGTTCTGGGGTATCAAAATCAACCAGCTCGTCAGCATTGGCTGGAATAAGGCGTATATCAGCGTCCGGATTGCGCAAAATGGCACGTCCGCCCTGATCCCCTTTAATCTGAAGCAACTTGCTGAATTGTGATGGATTCCAGACAACAGGATTGCCCGCCTTACTGTTGCGTACAGGTGCCGTGGCGGCAGGGGTATAGTGATGCTGGGTTTCCATCAGTGTGTTCAGCAATGTTGTAGAAACCAGCGGCATATCGCCGAGACACATAAGCAGGCTTTGTGCATTTCCCGCTTGAGCAGCCCGAACACCTGCATGCAAGGAAGCGGAAAGGCCTGACTGTGCATTCAAAACAGTTTGTAACTGTAATCTTCCTGCTTTGAGAGCATGAAGGAAATATGAGCGGATAACCGCTTCCAGTTTTGGCTGCTCTGGTGGCAAAAGCGCCAGAACAGTTTCCACTTTGCTGTTAAGAATATTTTTGAGTGTCTGAACCACCATGGGTTGCCCCGCCGCGTCTGGAGCTAACAGCTTGTTGGCGGGAGCTGTGCGAGAAGAACGGCCCGCACATAGCACGCAGGCCCATGTTCCCGGCAGGAATGGAGGTGTTACCACCCGCGTATATCTGCCAAGGGAGCATGACGGCGGGTGGCAACAATTTCTGCCATAATGGAAAGGGCAATTTCTTCTGCCCCTATTGCCCCAATAGCCAAGCCAACCGGACCCCGTATGCGTTTAAGTTCTTGTTCGGTAAAGCCGAGAGTTTGCAAGCGTTGTAACCGGCTTGCCTGTGTTTTGCGTGATCCTAAAGCGCCAATATAAAAGGCTGGGCTTTTCAGGGCTGCTTCTAGTGTTGGGTCATCCAGTTTGGCATCATGTGTCAGGGTCACAATGGCGGTCATGGTATCAACCCCCAAGGCCTCCAGGGCTTCGTCCGGCCATTCTGTAATAAGAGTGGTGCCACTTTCCAAGCCCGGAAAACGGTCTGGTGTCGCCAATGCTTCCCGCGGGTCTATGACGATGGGAGAAAAGCCGGTTATCTGCGCCATGCGCGTCAGATACTGTGCAATATGTACCGCTCCCACAATCAGCAGGCGCGGAGGTGGAATAATGGGTTGCACAAACCATTTTTGCCCATCTGCTTCTTCTATAGTTGTGCAGCGCCCATCTTGTAGCTGGTGGAAGGCAGCTTCCTGCACAGATGGAGGAAGCCCTTCATGGGTATTTTGTTGGTGAGCTTGTACAAGCACATGCTGCTTACCATCCAGACTGCGCACGAGTACCGCAGCTTTGCGGGAAGCTTGAAGGTTACATATCTGTTCCAGCAAATGTAGGGGCCATGTACCCGTTGGGCAGGCAGGGCTTTGAATGGCCTCCACCATAACATCCAGTTTGCCACCGCATGCCAACCCTACTTCCCATGCTTTCGCACTGCTGACACCATAGGAAAGAACGGTTGGTGCTTGCCCATCCATAATGTCTTGGGCGTGCAGCATAACATCTGTTTCCACACAGCCGCCGCTTACGGAACCTTCCATAAGGCCATTTTTGCTCATGACCATATTGCTGCCTGCAGGACGGGGGGAACTGCCCCACGTGCCTGTTACGGTTGCGATGGCAACGGCCTGCCCCTGACGTGCCCAGAGTAGAGCGTGATCAAGAGGCGTAACAAGTTGGGAAAAGAGGGCTGGAACTGTCATGCCTCAATCCTATATCACTCAGCACGCAGACTGCACATCAGCAGCGCAGCAGCGCTGGTGGTTAAATGTCGCATAATACGGCATGCTGGCAGGCTGATAGAGTGATTTGAAAAGGATGTATTCCATGACGGAAGCAAGAGATGGCCTGGTAGTTTACGTTGTTGCAGATGGCGGCAAGGTGCGTTTTCTGCATGATGCAGAAGGCGAAATGCGCGATGTGCAGGATTTTGATACGCGTGGCCATGAAGGTACACCGGGTAAAATGCCTTCCGGTTCTACCCCGGCAGATGATGCAAAAGATGCTTTTGCCCGCGTTGTGGCAGACCGCATGAACAGCATGATTGCTCATGGCGGGAAGGTTGATGGTTTTGTGGTTGCTGCTCCGGCACCCATTATTCATGAAATCAAAACACATCTGAGCAAGCCCGCAACGGCCAAGATTATCAAAACATTCACCAAGGATCTTACCAATGTGCCGGCGCATGAACTGCGTAAGCACTTTGATATTCCGGAAACAGGCTGGGTGCTGCCTCAATAAGCAGAACACTTTGTTGTATAAAAAACTGCCAGACACTGGTTCTGGCAGTTTTTTTTTGTGTAAAACCCATCAAAGCATTGCTCAGATAATATAGAGAACAGGGAAATTAAGGCATGCAGGTCAATTACCCGGATATGCAACTGCGTATCGTGCCGGTTACGCCATTTCGGCAGAATTGCTCTGTTCTGTGGCATGAAAAAACACGTAAAGCCGTTATTGTAGATGCTGGTGGGGATGCGGATGTCCTGCTTGATTTCTTAAAAAAAAATATACTGGAAGTGGAAGCCATTCTGCTCACGCACGGTCATTTGGATCATGCCGGAGGGGTGGCGGCTTTGTGCCGTGGGCTGGAAAATACGCAGAAAACCTGGCCAGATGTTGTTGGACCAAATATTCATGATCAGTTTTTGCTCCAATCCATTGTAGAGCAAGCCCGTCATTTCGGGCTTTCGGATTTAGAAAATGCAGATGTTGACCGTTTTACCGAAGACGGTGAAAGTCTGAACTATCTCGGATGTACATTTCGTGTTGTGCATGTTCCGGGGCATACGCCCGGGCATGTTGTATTTGTGGATGAAAAGGCACGTTTTGCTTTTGTGGGGGATGTTCTTTTTAGAGGAACAATAGGTAGAACAGATTTTGCATACGGTAATAGCCAACAGCTTATTCAAGGCATAAAGGAAAAACTACTTCCTTTAGGGGATGACATTGTTATCGTGCCTGGGCATGGCGGGTTGACGACATTAGGGGCAGAACGTGCCAGTAATCCATTTCTGCAAAGATGATGGGACCAAGGAGAACAGATAAGGTGCTGACAAAAAAACTGTTGGGGCTGATGGCAGCCTGCATGATCGGCGGTGCCGCGGGTTCTCTATTACCTGCTTATGCAGAAGAAACGGGAGAGCCAACACAAGCGCAGGCTGAATTGCCGCGGGAAGAATTGGCTATAGTTTCCCCAAGTGGGCGGCATGTTTTTTCAGTTGAGTTGGCAAAAACCCCGCGTGAACAGCAGGTAGGGGAAATGTTTCGCCAGCATCTTCCAGAAAACTCCGGCATGCTGTTTGTGTGGAAAACACCACAGCAGAGTGACATGTGGATGGAAAATACACTGATTCCGCTGGATATTGTTTTTATAGATGCGGATCATCGTATTCAGGCCATTACAGAAAATGCAGTGCCACGTAGCTTGGCACGAATCAGCAGCCATGGTCCGGTAGCTGCTACGCTTGAGCTGGCAGGGGGCGTAACTGCCAAGTTTGGCATTACTGTAGGTGATAAGGTGGAAGCACCATCTTTAGGTAAAAAGCTTTAATCAGCAGCCACTTTTGCGGCTCAGATTTTTGCAGTCATCATGGGTAGGGCCACAGGGTTGCCCTGCGGCGTAGGGCAATAAATTTTGACACTTTTGGTAACTGGAGCCGCCGGTTTTGTAGGCTTCCATGTCACGCAGGCTCTTTTGGCGCGTGGCGAACAGGTGATTGGGATTGATAATCTGAATGGTTATTATAATCCCCAGCTCAAGCAGGCGCGTCTTGCCCTGCTTGAAGCACAGCCGCAGTTTTCTTTTTATCGTTGTGATCTGGGGCAACCAGAAAATTTGCAAGAGCTGCAGAAGAAAGCCCTCAATATAGAGGGTATCTTTCATTTTGCAGCGCAGGCAGGTGTGCGTTACTCGCTGAAAGACCCTTACATCTTTGCGGATTCCAATGTGCGTGGGCATGTGGCGATGTTGGAATTTGCGCGTGAACTGCCAAATTTAAAGCACTTTGTGTATGCGTCATCTTCTTCTGTATATGGGCGCAACCGCAAACTCCCATTTTCAGAAACAGATCCCGTAGATCATCCGGGATCTTTTTACGCAGTTACAAAACGCGCGGCTGAACTGGCGTCATCTGCCTATAGCCATCTGTATAATATTCCTCAGACAGGTTTACGGTTTTTTACTGTGTATGGTCCGTGGGGTAGGCCAGATATGGCCTATTACAGTTTTGCCCGCGCAATTACGGAAGGTCGGGATGTCACTCTTTATGAGGGCGCATCTTTAGCGCGGGATTTCACATATATTGATGATGTGGTTGCAGCTGTGCTGGCTGTGTACGAACAAGTGCCCCCTGCGACAGAGCCGCGCGTACTGAATATAGGGAACCATCGCCCGGAACCGGTGAAGTATTTGGTGGAATTGCTAGAGCAGGCTTTGGGCCGTAAAGCCGCAATTCGTTATCTACCGCGTCCGGAATCTGATGTGGAAAAGACATGGGCCGATATTA
>NZ_CP039846.2:1492500-1812500 GCF_009914215.2 Acetobacter pasteurianus
TGTTGATCTTTGTCAGTGTGAATCGGTTGGTGCGCGTCTGGGCGTATCGGAAATGTGGGTTGGTCTGACCCGTATTGAGCAAAGAGATTTGCTCATGCGTTAAGCATTTCTGGTGTAAGCGTTCAGAAGCGTTTTGAAGAAGTAGACGTACTCGGATGCGTCATGCTTTGGAGCTGTTTGTATCTGCATGAGTAGGTATGGATGGTTTCTGTGCATGGGGTGAGTGAGTATGAGAAGGGCATTCGGTGGATGCCTTGGCACTAGGAGGCGACGAAGGACGTAGCACGCTGCGATAAGCTGTGGGGAGCCGCGAGCAGGCATTGATCCGCAGATTTCCGAATGGGGCAACCCACCCAGCGATGGGTATCGTGATCTGAATACATAGGGTTACGAGGCGAACCCGGGGAACTGAAACATCTCAGTACCTGGAGGAAAAGACATCAATTGAGATTCTGCTAGTAGTGGCGAGCGAACGCGGAACAGGCCAGTCATTTTTGAAGAAGAAGCAGAACAGTCTGGAAAGGCTGACCATAGTGGGTGACAGTCCCGTATGTGTAGTGTCTTTGGAAATGCTTGAGTAGGGCGGGGCACGTGAAACCCTGTCTGAACATGGGGGGACCACCCTCCAAGCCTAAATACTCCCTAGTGACCGATAGCGAACAAGTACCGTGAGGGAAAGGTGAAAAGCACCCCGACGAGGGGAGTGAAAGAGACCTGAAACCGGATGCCTACAAGCAGTCGGAGCCTCTTATGGGGTGACGGCGTACCTTTTGTATAATGGGTCAGCGAGTTTCTGTTTGCAGCGAGCTTAAGCCGTTAGGTGTAGGCGTAGCGAAAGCGAGTCTGAATAGGGCGCATAGTTGCTGGCAGAAGACCCGAAACCGAGTGATCTAGCCATGGCCAGGCTGAAGGTGCGGTAACACGCACTGGAGGGCCGAACCCACGCCTGTTGAAAAAGTCGGGGATGAGCTGTGGCTAGGGGTGAAAGGCCAATCAAACTCGGAGATAGCTGGTTCTCCGCGAAATCTATTGAGGTAGACCGTCAGGTGGTTACCCCGGGGGGTAGAGCACTGGATGGGCTAGGGGGGCCCAAAGCCTTACCAAACCCAACCAAACTCCGAATACCCGGAAGTATAGCCTGGCAGACAGACAGTGGGTGCTAAGGTCCATTGTCGAGAGGGAAACAGCCCAGACCACCAGCTAAGGCCCCCAAATCGTGGCTAAGTGGGAAAGGATGTGGGGATTCCATAACAACCAGGAGGTTGGCTTAGAAGCAGCCATCCTTTAAAGAAAGCGTAATAGCTCACTGGTCTAATAGAAACCCTGCGCCGAAAATGTAACGGGGCTCAAGCCACGTGCCGAAGCTGTGGGTGCATATCTATGATATGCGCGGTAGCGGAGCGTTCCGTAAGTCAGTGAAGGAGACGGGGTGACCCTCTCTGGAGATATCGGAAGTGCGAATGCTGACATGAGTAGCGACAAACAGTGCGAGAAACACTGTCGCCGAAAGTCCAAGGGTTCCTGCGCAAGGTTAATCCACGCAGGGTTAGTCGGCCCCTAAGGCGAGGGCGAGAGCCGTAGTCGATGGGAAACAGGTGAATATTCCTGTACCTGCCAGAAGTGACGAATGCGATATGTTGTCAGGTCTTAACGGATTGATCTGGCTTTTGGAGCATTCCAGGAAATAGCTCTGGCGTATAGACCGTACCCGAAACCGACACAGGTGGACTGGTAGAGAATACCAAGGCGCTTGAGAGAACGATGCTGAAGGAACTAGGCAAATTGCTCGTGTAACTTCGGGATAAGCGAGACCCGTTGGTGGGCAACCATTGGCGGGTGGCACAGACCAGGGGGTAGCGACTGTTTATTAAAAACACAGGACTCTGCGAAGTCGAAAGACGACGTATAGGGTCTGACGCCTGCCCGGTGCCGGAAGGTTAAGAGGAGGTGTGAGAGCACTGAATTGAAGCCCCGGTAAACGGCGGCCGTAACTATAACGGTCCTAAGGTAGCGAAATTCCTTGTCGGGTAAGTTCCGACCTGCACGAATGGCGTAACGACTTCCCCGCTGTCTCCAGCATCGGCTCAGCGAAATTGAATTCCCCGTGAAGATGCGGGGTATCCGCGGTCAGACGGAAAGACCCTATGAACCTTTACTGCAGCTTTACAGTGGCATCAGAGACATTCTGTGTAGGATAGGTGGGAGGCTTTGAAGCAGGGGCGCCAGTTCCTGTGGAGCCATCCTTGAAATACCACCCTGAATTTTTCTGATGTCTAACCGTGGTCAGTTAGCCTGATCCGGGACCCTGTATGGTGGGCAGTTTGACTGGGGCGGTCGCCTCCCAAAGTGTAACGGAGGCGCGCGATGGTGGGCTCAGGCCGGTCGGAAACCGGCTGTTGAGTGCAATGGCATAAGCCCGCCTGACTGCGAGAGTGACAGCTCGAGCAGAGACGAAAGTCGGCCATAGTGATCCGGTGGTCCCGCGTGGAAGGGCCATCGCTCAACGGATAAAAGGTACTCTAGGGATAACAGGCTGATCTCCCCCAAGAGTCCACATCGACGGGGAGGTTTGGCACCTCGATGTCGGCTCATCACATCCTGGGGCTGGAGCAGGTCCCAAGGGTTCGGCTGTTCGCCGATTAAAGTGGTACGTGAGCTGGGTTTAGAACGTCGTGAGACAGTTCGGTCCCTATCTGCCGTGGATGTTGGAGACTTGAGAGGATTTGTCCCTAGTACGAGAGGACCGGGATGAACATACCTCTGGTGCACCGGTTGTCGCGCCAGCGGCACCGCCGGGTAGCTAAGTATGGAAGGGATAACCGCTGAAAGCATCTAAGCGGGAAACCCACCTCAAAACTAGGTCTCCCTGAGGGTCGTGGTAGACCACCACGTTAATAGGCCAGGTGTGAAAGCGCGGTAACGCGTGCAGCTAACTGGTCCTAATCACCCAATAGGCTCACTCTCTTACTGTCCCCTTAAAAGGACAGCCCGTGCACAGAAATCATCCATATATCGCCTACTTCTTCATAACCAACCGTCCTCCACACACCCCTTACAGGGTGGACTGGATGACCTGGTGGCCATGGCGGGGAGAGATCCACCCGATCCCATCCCGAACTCGGCCGTGAAAACCCCCAGCGCCTATGATACTGTGGCTTAAGCCACGGGAAAGTCGGTCGCCGCCAGGTCTTCCAATCCACCCTACCCAAATCTTACCCATACAAATTTCAACACACTTACAACCGCGGGGTGGAGCAGCCCGGTAGCTCGTCAGGCTCATAACCTGAAGGCCGCAGGTTCAAATCCTGCCCCCGCAACCAAGCACAGTTTCTAAAACCCCGCTCAACCAATCGGTTGGCGGGGTTTTTTGTGTGTATGATGGGGGAATGAATATCATTTAAATCGATGAGATAGAAAATATGATAGTAGAGAATTGATTGGTATGTAGTGGCTTATATCGGACATTACGACTTCAGAGGTTATTATCCATTATCAATATATATATTTAAGGAGAGTAAGATATGAAGGGTAATAAAAATAAGGCTGAACAGAATTATGCTTTAGATGAGCAAGTTGGATTTCTGTTACGGCGTGCTTATCAGCGCCATACAGCTATTTTTCAAGAGCATATTCCGGACCAGCATCTTACTTCTGCGCAATTTGCTGTTTTGGTTACGACACAGAAGCTTGGCCAAGCTTCTTTAGTTCAGATTAGCCATGAAGCTGCGATTGATCATGCAACGTTGCGTGACATTGTATCACGTTTGAAAAAACGTGGGTTGTTAAAGGTAGAGCAGGGTAAGCAAGATCGCAGGCAGAAACTCGTTTCGCTTATGCCAGAAGGTGAAAAGCTTTTGCGCGAGACCATTCCGGTAGCACGGCAGGTGACAGATATGACGTTGTCTCCGTTAAATGAGTGTGAGCAGATTGCTGTGCTTCATATTTTGCAGAAATTATCTCATTGTGAAGAATAATACTGTCATATCAGCATTTTATTGACAGTTCAGAAATACGTTACGTCCACATCTATCGTTATAGAAAATCATAAAAATATAACTAGTTTTTGCGTTTTGAGATTCTGATGATTTTCATAATTTGAAAATCTTACGATATCTCATACGAAGAACAAAGAATAATAAATACTAAAAATCAATACGTTACAAAAAAACGTAACGATAATGAAATTATTTCCTTGACGTTTTTACGATCCTCCCTGAACATCTATATATCGCGTATACGCTATTAAGTCTGTAATTTTACTGCTGGTCGGGAGAGTTAATATGTCAGGTGGAGTTCGTATAGGCATTGCAGGAGCAGGGCTTGGTGGCGTTGCAGCGGCAGGGCTACTGGAAAAAGCTGGTTTTGATGTTGTTCTGTTCGATCAGGCTCCCGCGTTTTCTCGGCTGGGTGCGGGTATCCAGTTCGGGCCCAATGTCCTTAAAATTCTCGCTACTTTAGATGGTTTAGATAAAAATCTAGAAAAAATATCATGTCTTCCTGATTATTGGGTTAGCCGTAAGTGGGATGACGGTACAGTTATGGCCAAAATTCCGCTTAATGCTGAGCGGGAACGTTATGGCGCTCCTTATATTACAATTCATCGTGGTGATCTGCATCAGGCCATGCTGGACTGTGTAAGCCCAGAACGTGTGAAATGGGGCCATAAACTGGTCGATTTTACAGATGATGGACAAGGCGTTACGCTGAATTTCGAAAACGGTGCTTCAGAAAAGGTTGATATCCTTATTGGTGCTGATGGCATAAATTCACGTGTACGCGAAAAAATCTTTGGTCTTGATGAGGCTGTTTATACTGGGTGGATTGCACATCGTGCCATTATTCCGGGTGCAGCTGCAAAAAGCCTAGGCGCAGATCTGAATGCAAAGTGGTGGTCTGCTGATCGGCATATCGTGTGCTATTATCTAGATAAGAACGAAGATGAGTTTTATCTGGTAACTGGAGAACCAGCAGAATGGACTTCTCGGGCTGGACAGTTGCCCAGCTCGCGTGAAGCATTGCGTGAAGCATTCAAAGGCTTTCATCCAATGGTTCAGGGCTATATCGACGCGACTGACGTTGTCACCAAATGGCCTCTCAAGACACGCGCACCACTTCCAGTTTGGTATCAGGGTCGTTCAGTATTGCTGGGGGATGCTTGCCACCCAATGAAGCCGCATATGGCGCAGGGCGCAGCCATGGCAGTGGAAGACGCCGCCGTTTTGGCCCGGTGCCTTGCTGAATTAGGTACAAAGGATCTGGAACGTACATTCCGCTCTTATCATGAGGCAAGAAAAGAGCGTGCGACCAAGGTTCAGAGCATTTCTAATGCAAATACATGGCTACGGCAGCCAGAAGACCCTTACTGGTGTTACGGTGACAACATCTACGATCTGACAATCGAATAACCGTAGAAAAGAGGAGGGACGTTATGGCAGCCAGCGTCTTTCTAACAGTTAATGGCTGCCGTCATGCAATTACGGCAGCAGGAAATACACCGCTTCTTGCAATTTTGCGTAACGATTTGGGGCTGAATGGCCCCAAATATGGCTGCGGTTTAGGGGCATGTGGCGCCTGCACGGTGCTCATGGACGGGAAAGCTGCACGTAGTTGTGTGGTCTCGTTAAATGCTGCAGCAAAGTGCAAAAATATTGTGACACTGGAAGGGCTTTCTCCCGATGGAAGCGATCCTGTGCAAAAAGCTGTGGTTGCAGCGCAGGCAGCACAATGTGGCTACTGCCTAAACGGTATGGTCATGACATTGCGGGCATTTTTAGATGCAAATCCGCACCCGGATGAAGACGCATTGAAAGCTGCCTTGCGCTACAATCTTTGTCGTTGCGGTACTCATGTAGAAATTATGCGCGCTGCACGTATTGCAGCCGGTTTAGAAAAGGAGGATAGCGGAAAATGACCGGTGTGCTCCAGATATTCCGGAAATCTCTCCCTCCTAAAGGACTTTCTGCACGAGGGGAATTTATCCCGCGGGATGAGGTTCTGGTTCAGATTGAAGAAAATGGTCAGGTCTTAGGGTTTTGTGGGCATGTAGACCTGGGTACAGGTATTGCGACTTCCCTGGCTCAGATTGTTGCAGAAGAATTGGATGCAGATCCTAAGCATGTCCGGATGGTGCTGGGGCATACTGATCGCACTCCTGATCAAGGAGCGACGATTGCAAGTGAGACTATTCAGGTTTCGTCTCGTCCATTACGTCGCGCAGCTGCACAGGCCCGCAAGCTATTATTGAAGCGTGCAGCGCAGCTTACAAACTCTCCTATTGAATCCTTATCTTTTCGAGATGGAAAACTGATAGGATCTCAGTCTCAAACGGCAGATTGGGGCATGGGGGATATTGTAAGTGGTGTCCAAATTCGTGAGGAACTGGATGACACGACGCCGGTGAAGTCTCCATCGGAATATCGGTTGGTAGGGCGGAGCCATCCACGCGTCGACATTCCAGATAAAGTAACGGGGCGCATGGTTTATGTGCATGATGTGCGCGTAGAAGGCATGCTGCATGGCCGTGTTATTCGGCCCCCTTACGCGGGTTACGATCATGGTCCGTTCGTGGGGCGTTCTTTACTGAAAGTAGATCGTGCCTCCGTGGCCCATATTGAGGGCCTTGTGGATGTGGTGGTGATTGGTGATTTTGTTGGGGTGGTTGCTGAGCGTGAAGAGCAAGCAATTGCGGCAGCAGAAGCGTTACAAGTGACATGGGCACCTATTGCCGTACCCGATCTTTCTGATCCGATAGAAGCTGTAAGGGCTAACCCGTACGAGCCGCGTGTCGTTCTGGAGCGTGGGGATGTTGATGCGACGTTGAGTGAACTCTCTCATCGTCTGGATCGGGAATACCATTGGCCTTATCAGATGCATGGCTCTATTGGGCCATCTTGCTCTGTGGCATCTTGGCATGAAGGGCACCTGAAAGTTTGGTCTGGTACGCAAAACCCCCATATGCTGCAAGCCGATATTGCTTTGTTAATGGATCTACCAGTAACAAATGTAACGGTTATCCGGCATGAAGCAGCAGGGTGTTACGGGCGTAATTGTGCGGATGATGTGGGGGGTGATGCTGCTCTTCTTTCTCGCGCAGTGGGACGGCCTGTTCGTGTTCAGCTTTCACGTGCTCAGGAACATGTTTGGGAGCCTAAAGGTGCGGCCCAGCTAGTACGTATTCAAGGTGGCTTGGATGCTCATGGCGCACCTATCGCCTATAATCTGGATACAAGTTATCCGTCCAATGTGTCGCCGTTGCTGGCGCTGGTTCTTACGGGGCAAGTGCCCGCGGAAGTGCCTACTGTAGCTCAGATGGGGGATAGAACGTCTATTCCCCCTTATGATTACGCGAATGCACGGGTCACAGTAAAAGATATGCCCCCTTTGGCGCGGGCTTCGTGGTTTCGTGGCGTGTCTGCACTGCCCAACAGCTTTGCGCACGACAGCTATATTGATGAGCTGGCAGCAGAGGCAGGTGTAGATCCGCTGGAATATCGCCTGCGTTACCTGCCCGATACACGTGCAGCAGAACTTCTTAAAGCCACAGCGGCAAAAGCTGGGTGGGAGCCGCAGACACAACCACCACAGGTTGATCCAAAGGAACGCATCCTGCGTGGGCGTGGATTGGCCTATGCGCTGTATGTTCATGGGCCTTTTCCCGGCAAACCTGCCGCATGGTCTGCATGGGTGGCTGATGTTGCGGTTGATCGTCTTACAGGGGAAGTAAGCGTTACGCGTGCTGTGGTCGGGCAAGATGCCGGGTTGATGATCAACCCGGCCGGTATTCGTCACCAACTGCATGGCAATGTCGTGCAGTCTACAAGCCGTGTGCTGACAGAACAGGTTAGGTTCGACAAGACAGGCGTAGAAAGCAAGGAATGGGGCGGATATCCGATTATTCAATTCCCGGATATTCCTGAAATCAACCCGGTGTTGATGGATCGTCCCGAGGAACCTCCTCTCGGAGCGGGAGAGTCCACATCCGTACCCAGTGCCGCCGCCATTGCAAACGCAATATATGCTGCTACTGGCGTACGTTTTCGGGATGTTCCGTTTACACCTGAAAAAGTCAAAACACGCCTGGATGAAGCGCTAGGGCCGTTAGAGCGTCCTTCCGTTGTGCCTTTGGCGCCGTTGTCTTCTGGTGGAGAGGCGGCCCGTCCGGCTATGGCAAGCCAGGGATGGAAAGGATTGCTACGTAAGGCTGGGTTAGGAGCAGCTTTGGCCGTGGCAGGCAGTGCATTAGCAACAGTTTTGCCATGGCGTGCGCCTATTGCTCCAGTAGCTCCCCCAGTGCCCGGTATGTTTTCTGCGGAAATTATCGCCAAAGGTAAACAGGTTGCAGCGGCAGGGGATTGTGCTGTTTGCCATACAGCGCCAGGTGGTAAGGAAAATGCCGGTGGTTTTGCGTTAGAAACACCATTTGGCACAATTTATTCTACCAATCTTACGCCAGATCCTAAAACAGGTATTGGTCAGTGGTCTTATGCCGCCTTTGAACGCGCCATGCGTGAAGGGATTAGCCGAGATGGCAGGCATTTGTATCCTGCCTTTCCTTACACAGCATTTGCAAAAACAAGTGATGCAGACATGCAGGCGCTTTACGCTTACCTGATGTCGCAGGAACCTGTAGAACAGAAGCTTCCCAAAACGTCATTGAAATTCCCGTACAACTTACGTTTTTCCATGGCTGGGTGGAACACGCTGTTTCATAGCACAGCGCCGTTTGTGCCGGATCAGAACCGTTCAGAGCAGTGGAATAGGGGAGCATATCTGGCGGAAGGTTTGGGTCACTGTTCTGCATGCCATACGCCACGGAATGCTTTGGGGGCAGAGCGCTGGAAAACAGCTTATCTAGCTGGAGGAGAAGCTGAAGGATGGGTTGCTCCCGCATTATCTTCGCTGTCACGTTCTCCTCTGCCGTGGAGCGAAGATGACCTTTACGCCTATTTGCGCACTGGATTCAGCCCCAATCATGGCCCTGCTGGTGGCCCTATGGTACCTGTTGTGCACGCCATGGAAGATCTGCCAGATGAAGATGTGCGTGCCATAGCCCATTACATCGCCTCTTTTGATACGCGGCAGACAGCAGAAGGTACACCAGCCTTACGGCAACAGATACTGACCCGTACTGCAGATCTTCAATCTATGGAGAAAGGAGAAGGTGCGCGTATCTACAATTCAGGCTGTGCAGTGTGTCATGAAGGAGAAGGGGCACATCTGTATGGAGCACGTCCTCAGTTGGCTCTGAACAGTAATGTATGGGCCGATACGCCAGACAATCTTATTCGTGTGGTGCTTGATGGGGCACCATCACCAGCACATCAGGCAGCCAACATGATGCCAGCTTACCGTAACCTGTTGTCTGATCGGCAGATTGCGGAAGTCGTGGCTTTCCTACGTCGCACCATGGCTCCGGAAAAGGGGGAATGGAGCGATCTTGTTGCTCGGGTTGCGCGCATTCGTGCGGAAGGAGGGCACTAAGCCATGTGTCTTTTACCTTTTGTCCAGCAGCGTCACACCGGAACGCCTTTTTTAGGGGAGCATTCCAATGCCCGTAAGTGATTTTGAACTCGTCCAATCATGGCGTCAGGTTCTGGATCTTTGCAATTTGCAAAGTGGCCAGAGTGTTACGATTCTGACCTCAATAGGCACAAATGCACAAACCTTGCGCTGTGCTATTCTTGCGGTGCAGGAAAAAGGTGCCATTGCCAATCGGCTTGATTTGCAGCCGACCAATGGCGGTACCTCTCTTTCACGAGATCCTTTGGCTTATGTTGGCACAACACCGCTTACCGGCAATCGGGCTGCAGTGGAAATGCTAAAGGCCAGTGATCTTGTGCTGGATCTTATGACATTGCTTTTTTCTGCTGAACAGCATGAGATTTTAGATGCTGGTGGGCGTATTCTGCTGGTTGTAGAGCCACCAGATGTATTGGTGCGTATGACGCCTACGGTAGAAGATCGCACACGTGTTCTGGAAAATTCAGCACGGCTTAAAGCTGCCAAAGTTATGAAAGTTACATCTGCAGCGGGCACGGATGCTACGTTTGCGTTGGGGGAATATCCTATTCTGGAAGAATACGGTTTTGTAGATAAACCGGGCAGATGGGACCATTGGCCAAGCGGCTTTTTGGCAACATGGGCAAATGAAGGCTCGGCTGAAGGTAAGATTGTTCTGGCGCCGGGTGATATTCTTTTGCCACAGAAAAGTTACGTCACTGCTCCTATTACGTGTCACCTAGAAAAGGGATACGTGCGGGCTATTGAAGGTGGTTTTGAAGCAGACCACCTGCGTGATTATATGGAAAGCTTTCATGATCCCGAAGTTTTTGCAGTTTCGCATATAGGCTGGGGGTTACAGAACCGCGCACATTGGTCTGTGATGGGTTTTTATGATCGTGAAGCAAGCATTGGTATGGACCCACGTGCATGTGCCGGTAACTTCCTATGGTCTACAGGCCCCAATAATGAAGCTGGCGGTGAGCGTGACACGGCCTGCCATATCGATATTCCCATGCGTGATTGCACAGTGATGCTGGATGATGAAGCCGTAGTGCGAAATGGCAAACTGGTAGGAGAATCCTAATGATAACAGAAGATATGCGTGATGAGGCACGGTATCAGAAACAGGGTTTTGGTAACGAGATCGGTATTGTTGGAGGTATCGGTCTGTTAATCATTGATTTTGTCAATGGTTTTGCTGATCCGGAAGCATTTGGTGGTGGAAATATTCCGCAGGCTATTGAACGTACGCAGGATCTGCTTGCATTTGCGCGCAAAAAAGGTTGGAAAGTTGCACATTCACGCATCGTTTTTGCAGATGATGGTGCCGATGCAAATATCTTTTCCCTAAAGGTTCCTTCCATGCTGGGGCTTACGGAAAACAATCCGTCCTCGGCTATTGTGCCAGAACTTGCACCGGTGGCGGGTGAATACGTTGTGCGTAAAACGGTGCCTTCTGCATTTGCTGGCACACCGCTTGCGGCCTGGTTTGTAAGCCATGGTGTGCAGACTGTGGTGGTGGCGGGGTGCGTAACATCGGGTTGTGTGCGTGCCAGTGTGCTGGACGCCATGCAGGCTGGTTTTCGCCCTGTTGTTATCTCAGATTGCGTAGGAGATCGCGCGATTGGCCCGCATGAAGCCAATCTGTTCGATATGGCCCAGAAGGTTGCAGACGTTATGCCGTTGGATACGCTGCTATCCCGTATTTCTAATTAATATTCAGGAGATTATTGAATTATGAGTGAAGAAAAATTTCTTTATGGTGCCAACGTATATGCCAATGGTATTCGTCAGCATTATCTACGGTATGGCGGGAAAGGTAAGCCGTTGGTGTTGGCTCCTGGTATTACCAGCCCTGCTATTACATGGGGGTTTGTAGGAGAACGGCTTGCTGCGGATCATGATGTTTACATTCTTGATATACGTGGGCGCGGTCTTTCTTCAACAGGTCCTGATCTGGATTATGATCTGGATAGCTATGCTGATGATGTTTTGGAATTCATCAAAGCTCTTGGCCTAAAGGATGTTACACTCATGGGGCATTCCATGGGGGCACGTATTGCCATTCGTGCAGCGCGCAAGAATTCAGCAGATCTTGGCCAGCTTATCTTGGTCGATCCTCCTGTGAGTGGCCCTGGCCGGCGCGCTTATCCTGCAAATCTGGACTGGTATACAGAATCTATCCGCCTTTCCCGCAAGGGGATGACTGCGGAAGATATGCAGCGTTTTTGCCCGACATGGACAGAGGAGCAACGCCAACTACGTGCGGAATGGCTGCATACTTGTGATGAACTGGCAACACGCATTTCGTTTGAGAAGTTCCATACAGAAGACATTCATCAGGATCTTCCTCATTTGAAAGTCCCAACGCGTTTGGTTGTTGCAACACGAGGAGGGGTTATTCAGAAAGAAGACGAAGCTGAAATATCCGGTTTGAACAGTGCCATTGAGATTGTGCACGTTGAAAACGCGGGGCATATGATCCCGTGGGATAATGAAGAAGGCTTTTATAGCGCTGTTGCTGTAAAATAGCCTTAACTTTGAAACTGCTGAATAAAGCAGGGGCTTTAAGGGGGTACTCATTTTATGGGTGACCCACCTTTACTTTCCTCACAAGAGGTTCTGATGAAGAACATTTATCGTATCGGGCAGATCGTTCCCAGTTCTAACATTACAATGGAAACCGAAATTCCTGCACTGTTAAAGCTGCGTGAAAATATTCGGCCAGAACGGTTTACGTTTCATTCTGCACGTATGCGCATGAAAACAGTGAGCAAAGATGAACTGGCCGCCATGGATGGACAGTCAGATCGTTGTGCGCTTGAACTGAGCGATGCAGCCTTGGATGTGCTGGGATATGCCTGCCTTGTTGCCACCATGTCTATGGGGCCAGGCTATCATCGTGTTTCAGAAAAGCGTTTGCATGAAAGAACAGTTGAAAATGGGCATCCTGCACCTGTTATTACCAGTGCAGGTGCGCTTATTGATGGCCTGAAGGTTATCGGCGCCAAAAAAATTGTGGTTGTAGCCCCTTATATGCGGCCTTTAACTGAACTTGTGGTGGATTACATCAGCCGCGAAGGTATTGAAGTTATTGATTACGTAGCACTGGAAATTCCCGATAATCTGGATGTGGGGCGTCATGATTGCCAGCGTTTGCCAGAGATCGTGAAGGGGCTACGTTACCAGGATGCCGATGCAGTTATTGTTTCGGCTTGTGTGCAGATGCCTTCGCTACCCGTTGTTTCTATGGTTGAAGCGATAACCGGCAAACCAACGTTAAGCGCGGCTGTAGCAACCACATATGCCATGTTGAAAGCTATGAAGTTGGAAGCAATAGCGCCTGGTGGCGGCGCACTTCTTTCTGGCGCATACTAAATACAGAGGTGGAGAGGTTAAATATGCTTTCCTCTCCACCTAGAATGTCAAATATCGTTTATAAAATATGATGTGCACACTAAAATTGCGTAAGCATGGTTCTTTTCATATATAAAAATAATTTCGCATACATGCGAAGTGTAAATACATATTACTTTGTAAAGTAGAAAAACAAATAAAATTATCATTTCTGATTTTCTCAATGTTTTAAATTTTCTGTGTGGTACCGCGTTGCGTAAAGGACACAGCAGAAAATAATGTTTCGATAAAGAAATATAATCTTTACAATTATGGCGTGTACGCGACTATCTTACTCATATCGGAATCGCAATAAATTTCTCAGGCGGTGCGGGGCTGTTTGTTGGAAATTTCTTGCTGGTAATATGTGATCTGGAGTGCTCATGCGAAGTGTTGCTGTTTCCGGGCAGACTAGCCGTTCCGAGCCGAGCGGGAACAGGCTGTTTAGTACAATGGCGTGGCGTATTCTGCCGCTACTTTTCCTTGGTTTTTTGGCATCTTATCTAGATCGGGTGAATGTTGGATATGCCAAACTGCGTATGCTTTCTGATCTGGGGATGAGTGAAGCTGCGTATGGTTTGGGTACGGGGTTATTCTTTTTGGGGTACATTTTGTGCGAAGTCCCCAGTAACCTGATGTTGGTTAAATTTGGTGCACGTAATTGGATTGCCCGTATCCTTGTGACATGGGGATTGTGCTCCGGCCTGATGATGTTTGTGCATACACCCACGCAGTTTTATGTTCTGCGTATTCTGTTAGGTGTTGCAGAAGCAGGTTTTATGCCAGGTGTTCTGTACTATTTGGCATTGTGGTTCCCGCCGCAGTATCGCTCCAAAGTCACTGCGGCTTTTATGGCAGGTATTCCTTTAGCCAGTGTGATTGGTGGCCCTGTATCTGGGCTGTTGATGGAAGGGTTGAATGGTGTAGGCGGCTATGAGGGTTGGCGTTGGCTTTTTTTCTGGGAAGCATTGCCTCCGGTACTTATCGGAATAGCTGTTTTTCTGTTTTTGCCAACATCGCCAGATAAAGCAACATGGCTCACTGCATCAGAAAGTGAATGGCTGCGCCGTGAAAACCCGCTGTCTTTCAATAAGGTTAGTCTTTCTGTCAGTATTGCTGCTGCATTCCGTAGCCCATGGGTATGGCTCTTGGGTATTGTAGATGGAACGTTACTTCTAGGGTTGTATACAATTGCTTTTTGGACACCTTCATTGCTGCATGATGATGGTATTCGTTCTACCTTTCAGATTGGTTGCTTGAGCGCTATTCCGCAAATTGGTGCTGTCGCCAGCATGATTCTGATTGGGCGGAGTTCCGATGAACGGGGTGAGCGCCGGTGGCATATTGTTCTTCCTATTGTTGTGGGAAGTATTGCAATGGCGTGTATTCCGTTGTGCATGGGCAATCCATTTATTGCTATTGCCTGTATTACCGCCGCTAATATGGGTATTCTTGGCGCGCTACCACCTTTTTGGGTGTTGCCGTCCCTGATGCTTAAGGGAAATAGTGCTGCAGTTGGGCTAGCGTTGGCAGGTTCTATAGCCAATATAGCAGGCTTTTTTGCAACGGCTTTGGTGGGTTATGCCCGTAGCGTTACGGGGGATATGTCCGGCGTGATCTGGCTTTTTGCAGGTTTGGTGCTTCTTGGCGGGCTTTCGGTTCTAATGATTCCGAAAAGCAACCTGAAGTAATTACAATTTACTTTCTCATATATCAAATACAGAATGATAAATTTTATTCTGTATTTGAAAACTACAGGTGATGGGACTGTCCGGAACAGGGTTTCCGTGACACAAATAGGAAAATAACGTGATGCAGAACACGGGTTTACACGCAGTCTCTTTTTCCTGTCGTGCTACAAAATTCATGGGCTGTTGTGGTGTTTTTGGTGGGCTATTACCAAGTCTGGTATTTGCTGAACCACAACACACCGAAAAGATGGAGCAAGTCGGAAACTTTTACTTTGTTAAAGGAAACAGGCATTATTACGATGCTGCTCACGCACCTACGCAACCTGGAGTGCCAAGGTTTGTGCCGGCACCTAATGGGGGGGATGGGCCTGTAGCCCCTAATGGCAAAGGGGCACATTCCATTTTGCCGCAACCTTACTTCTTTTCCCTCCAATTCAAACCAGTAGCACAGGGGGGAAAGTTTCTTGCTGATCACGGTGTTTATTTTAATGGCTGGAATATATCACAGCTGAATGCCAACGTTGGCGGTGGGTATAAAAATGGTTCTGCTTATACCAACTGGGCTTTGTTGGGGCTAAACCTTGATATGCAGCGGATAGCCGGTATTCCGGGTGGCCAGATGCATTTTATCATCGACGATGTGGCTGGGCAGGGGCGGAGTTGGGAGTATAATGCCTCGGACTGGTCATGGATCAACACATGGGGCAACCATGATGGGTTGCAGGTGCGTGAATTTACGTGGGACCAAGAGCTTTTTAATAAACACCTTTTTATTCTAGCAGGCCGCTCAAACCCGAAAGGTGGCGAGTTTGAAGGTTCGGAACTGTACTGCCAGTTTGCAACCTTCCTGTGTTCATCACCAACAACGTTTACAATTGATGGCTCATCTCCCTCATTTACGGTTTCATCTTGGAGCGCACGTGTGCTGATCAAGCCCACAGCTTCTACGTATATTAAAGGCGGTATCTGGGAAGTAGAGCCTTGGGTGCGTGCCAAAAACCATAATGGTTGGCCCGGGCCAGACTGGGGGTTTGATAAGGCAGAAGGGGAATTCATCCCCGTTGAAGCCGGATATCATACGGACTTTACAACAGATAAGTATCCGCGCGCTTATAGTCTTGGGTTTACGTATGATACCTCTATTTATAGTGATCCGCTGTATAATACCGAGCATCAGGTTTACGCGTTAGCAGGGGGCAAGGCACAACCAAGGCGCGGACGTACAACGGTATATGCACAAGCCCAGCAAATGATCTGGAAGCCAGATCCGAATGATACACGAGGGCTTATTGTGTTCGGATCGGCAAACTTTCTGACATCGGGAGATGGCACAGTAAGGAATGGCTTTGTGGCAGGCCTGTTTGATTGGGGGCCTTTCCGTTCACGCCCAAGGGATTATGTAGGCCTCGTGTTCCAAAGTTATCTGTGGAATCGTAAAGTTGTGCATTCCATGAACGCATCTTTGCAAGCAGAGGGCTATCGTAACCAATGGAATAGTTCAGAAACCATGATGGAATTGAACTATGGCTTGAACGTTGCCCCCGGTGTTATGGCAACGCCTTATTTTGAATATATCTGGAACCCAGATCAGCTTGCATCTTCCAGAGTGTTGCCGAATGTTAAATATGCAGCACAGGTTGGCCTGATGGTTAATTTTGAAATCAACCCCGGCCTCAACCTTCCTGAACTACATAGATATAGAAAGTAATACTCTATATCCATAAGGTCATTTTCTGGATTTTGAATAAGTATGGAGAATGTTCTGGAAAGCTAAATTATGCTTTCCAGCATTCCTCATTTCCTTATCGCCTCAAGGAGGAAACTTGACCAATACCTGCCGGGAAACGCGGAAAAGAGTTTCTCGTAACCAGCGATGCACTGGATCCATGTCACGGCGTGGGTGCCAAGCCTGAAAAGCTTCTACAGATGGAAGCGAGAGCGGAAATTCAAAAGATGTGAGCCCCAGAGCGTCTTGGGAGATATGATCAATCACAATGCCCGGTAAAGGCAGAATGAGATCTGTATTTTTCATGCTTTCTATCATTGCATGGTAATTGGGCACGACCATCGCAATCCTGCGTGTGAGCCCATATTGATTACGCAGCATCCAATCAATAGGGCCTTGTGCCCGCCCCCGGCGTGAAACGCTGATATAATCGTAGCGCACCATGCTTTGAGGCGTGATTGGCTCAGCCAGAATGGGGTGCCCTTTACGCACAAGGCCCCGCATGTAGTCTCGGAAAATAGTCTGGCGTCGTATTTCGGGCTTCATCATGTCTGTGGCGCCGATGTACAAATCTACACTGCCATCGCGCAGTGGATCAGATGCTGCGGCATCAAGCTCGGGCGCCCAGATTACTTCACATTGGGGGCAATCCTTTTTCAATGCCTCCAAGAGTGGCAGCGCCAGTGCGGCCACAACAAGATCATTCGCCCGAAGGGTAAAGGTAGGCGCCATGTTAGCCAGATTGGCGAGTGCGCGTGTTTCTATCAGGCTGTCTGCGGCCACAACAACATCTTGCACGCGGCTGAGTATGCCAGCGGCAAAGGCTGATGGCGTCATGCGTCGGCCAGATTGCACCAGAATGGGATCAGCAAACGCTTTGCGTAATTTGGCAAGCTGGCGGCTCATGGCCGGTTCGCTGACTTTTAGCCGACGTGCGGCAAGAGAGACGCTTTCTTCTTCGATAAGCACCTGAAGGTAGCGTAGCAGGTCGAGATCATAACCTTTCATCCCTCCAGAAATAGATGTTGATTTATGGAATGACCAGAATTTTCTATTCCGAAAATCGAATTCGTCACTTATCAGAAATGGGGGTTGTCGGAGATGCAGTGGGCCGCTTGAAGTGCGCATATGAACAACGCTGCTCCTGCACAAGGGGTTGGTGCGCCGGTTATTCATGCCACGCCACCACGCCCTTCCTACATTCCCCCTTTTGGCCTGCGTACTGTTATTGGCTGTTTGGGTATGTTGCTTGCCGTGCATGTTGCAGGGTTTAATGAGCATGTGACCGAGATCGGGCTGTCCGATATTCGGGGTGCCATGCACATTGGCCACGATGAGGGCACGTGGGTTATTGCGATTTATGAGGCGTTCAATATTGCAGCCATGGCGTTTACGCCGTGGTTTTATATGACGTTCTCAATCTACCGCTTTTCCATTTTCATGACAGCCGCCATGGCGCTGCTTTCCATACCGGCCCCCTTTATGCCGGATGTGACATCGCTTTGCATTCTGCGTGCTTTTCAAGGCTTAACAGCAGGTTGTCTGCCACCTGTGCTGATGACCGTGATGCTAAAATACCTTCCTCCAGAAATTCGGGTATTTGGCATTGGGGGATACGCCATGAGCGCGACCTTCGGCCCTAATCTAGGTTTGCCGTTAGAAGCATTCTGGTTTGAGCGCATGGGGTGGCACTGGCTGTATTGGGAAATTATTCCAACGGCAGCGTTAGCCATTGCGATGATGGCCTATGGCCTGCCGAAAGACCCAATGCACTTTGAGCGGTTTGAAAAATTCAACTGGCTTGGGTTGTTGGTTGGGTTGCCAGCCATCTGTTCTTTGGTGATTGTACTGTATCAGGGAGACAGGTTGGACTGGTTCCGCTCTTCCGTTATTACGGATCTGACATTCTGGGGAGGAGCCGCATTTATTGTTTTTGTGATTAACGAGGCCTTTCATCCCAGCCCCTATTTTCGCATTCAATACTGGCGGTCTCGTAATATTCAGGCGGCTCTGCTCTCCTTGGTGGGTATTCTCGCCATTTGCGCGATTATGGGGGATATTCCTGCCACCTATCTGTCTGCTGTGCGTGGGTATCGGCCTATTCAAACAGCTCCGGTATCTTTGGTTGTGGCGTTGCCGCAGCTTATCATGCTGCCGTTGATTGCTGCTTTTTGTAACAGTCGTAAGGTGGATTGCCGCTTTGTGCTGGCGGGTGGCATGTTGTGTCTGGCGGCTTCTGCATGGTTGGGCACGTGGCTGACTGTGGATTGGGTGCGGGATAATTTTTATCCGCTGCAAATTCTTCAGGTTTTTGGCCAACCCATGACGGTTATTCCCACTCTTATGCTCGCAACCCTTGCCATGGGGCCAGCCGATGGCCCGTTTATTTCTGGCATGGTTAATATGCTTAAAGGGTTGGCCAATGCAGTGGCTTATGCACTGTTTGCCGCCCTAACCCGTAGGCGGGAACAATATCACTCCACAATGTTGCTTGATCATCATGGCACACATGGCTTGGCCTTGCAGGGGATGGGCAACCCCATTACGCAGCAGCTTTCTGTGACATCGCCAGATAGCGCGCATGTTGCGCGTAATTCACTGCAAGTTTTCCATACTTATGTGCACGAGCAGGCGCTCGTTCTGGCACTGAACGATATCTATTATGTGCTGATCTGGGTTTGCCTTGGTTATGCCTGCATGAATCTTATTCTGCCGCGCCGTGTGTATCCGCCGCGCGCGCCTTCCCCCAATACTCCAGCCCGCTAATCCGGAATACAGATTATGATCTATAAAAAACCGCTGCTTTACGCTGGCTGTGCCGCTGCTGTACTTGCCCTTGTTGCATGGGGTGGTTCGCGGTTGATCAATGGTAATGGTATCAACCAATATACCAATGATGCGTACGTAACGGCAGATTTCCCTACAGTTGCCCCCAAGGTTTCAGGCCGTATTGACCGGGTGATTGCGCAGGATAACCAGCTTGTTCATGCTGGTGAAGAACTGGCGCATATTGAAGATGATGATTACCGTGCAGCCTTGGAAGTGGCAAAAGGCAATACGCTGGCGGCTCAAGGTGATGTTGCTAATCTGGAAGCTGAACTTGGCCGGCAGGATGCTGTTATTGCGCAAGCACGTGCAGCTGTGTTGGCAGATCAGGCTGCGTTGATGTTTGCTCGGCAAAACGCCACCCGGTATCGCAATCTGTCTTCTGGTGGTGCGGGTACGATTGAACAAAAGCAATCTTCTGAAGCACAGGAAAAAGAGGCAGCTGCGGCCATAGCCCGAGATCAGGCAGGAGTGGATGCGGCTCTTCGGCAGGTTGCTGTTTTAAAAGCCCAGCTTCAGCGTGCCCGTGGCGTTTTGCTGCGTATGCAGGGGGATGAAAAGCAGGCAGAACTCAACCTATCTTACTGTACTATTCCGGCCCCAATGGATGGCGTGGTGGGTGAACGTGGCGTGCGTGTAGGGAATTATGTGCACCCAGGCACGGGTATTTTGGCTGTTGTGCCTGTTCACGAAGCTTATGTACTGGCCAATTTTCAGGAAACGCAGCTTACAAAAGTGCAAACCGGCCAGAGTGCGACTGTCTGGGTAGATACATTTCCCGGCCATCCGCTCAAAGCTCATGTGGATTCATTGGCGCCAGCCACGGGTGTCGCTTTTGCACCTATTCAGCCAGATAACGCGACGGGTAACTTCACCAAGGTTGTGCAGCGTATTCCCGTTAAACTGACGTTTGATCCAGACCAGCCGCTTGCGGCAAAGGTGCGTGTTGGCATGTCTGTTGAGGTGAATATTGATACGGCATCAAAGCCAGAAGGCCCGCATGCCAATAATCCACGTTATGTCTGGCAGTAATGTCATGAAGCGTCTTTTTCTTTCTGGCTTGTCTGTAATCGCGCTTTCTGGCTGCACAGTCGGGCCGAATTATCATAAACCGCAGGTTAAAGCGCCAGCAGATTGGCGTGCCACACAACCGCCAGCAGAAAGCCAGATTACAACGGCGTCTACAGATCCGCAGTGGTGGACGCTGTTTCATGATCCGGTGCTGACAAAGCTGGAAAATGAAGTTGCAGCCTCTAATCTGGATCTTAAAGCCGCCAGTCTGCGTTTGATGCAAAGCCAGGCAGAGCGGCGGATTGCCAGTGCTGCACAGTTTCCGCATGCAGAAGCCAATGCATCTTATGGGCGAGAACGGGCCAGCACCAATGGTGTGCTGGGTTTGCTGGGCACCATGGAGCGCGAACAGGCGGGGTCTATTGCATCTGGATCTCAAGGTTTTGGGCCAACAGCCTTGCCCGGAAGTGTGGGGAACCCATCATTCAACTTGCCTCAATACGGTATGAACGCATCGTGGGAAGTGGATTTCTGGGGGCATGTGCGCAGGCAAGTGGAAGCAGCCACAGCAGCCATGCACGAAACGGAAGAAATGCGGCGTGATATTCTGGTGTCTCTTATGGCGGAGACCGCGCAGGATTATATAGATTTACGCGCCACACAAACACAGATTGGCATTTTGCAACATAATATCCAGGTTGCAAAAGATAGTGTCAAACTCACAACATTGCGGTTTGAGCAAGGTGCCGCAACACGCTTGGATGTGGCGGAAGCTACAGGGCAGCTTCATACATTTCAGGCACGCTTGCCGCCTTTGCAGGCGCAGGCAACACATATGCTGAATGCTCTGAGCTTTCTGGTTGCGCGTGAACCGGGCGCATTGGATGCAGAACTTGGGCCACCAGGGCCAATCCCGCTTGTGCCTGCTTTGGTGCCGATTGGTTTGCCATCTGAACTGGCAGAACGCCGACCAGATATTCGTATGGCGGCAGATCATTTGCATGCTGCTACAGCCAGTATTGGTGTGGCCATTGCAGATTTCTTTCCGCGTGTCACACTGTCTGGCAGTTTGGATGTGCAGGCACTTCAGTTTAGCGGGTTAGGATCATGGGCCTCACGCCAGTATGGTTTTGGCCCCACGGCAACATTACCCTTGTTTGAAGGTGGACGTTTGACAGGCCAACTGCATTTGCGCAAGGCGCAGCAGAAGGAAGCTGCCACCATGTTCCAACGCACGGTTTTAAAGGCGTGGCAGGAAATTGATGATGCAATGGCCGATTTTACGGCGGCTCAGCATCGGCGTGATGAATTGGCTGAAGCCGTGCATGAAAACGAAATTGCAGTGGATACAGCCAAGGCCCAATATGTGCAGGGGTCATCTGATTTCTTGAATGTGCTGACATTGCAGAATGCACTTCTATCTTCTCAAAGTGCATTGGCTGATGCCACGGCCCGCGTGGCAGGGGCTGTTACACATCTTTACCGTGCGGTTGGTGGCGGATGGGAAGGGATGTACCCAGAAAAAACAAAAGCAAGAAAACATGTGTGAGATTGACGTATGATAACAATCAGACGAGCAGACACTCTGGGAAATGCGCATTCAGATACGTTAATACTCCGTTGCCATTTTGCATTTTCTGATTATCAAGATCCAGCACATACCCATGATGGACGCTTACGTGTGCTTAACCTTGGCACACTTAAGCCAGCGCAGGCGTATCATCTTGGGCCAGAAGCCAATGTAGATATTCTCACATGGCTATCTGCGGGAGGTTTGGTCAGTAATGCAGATGGTTTTGAGCAAGAAAAAGTAGGGCAGGGCGGACTACATCTTTTAAGCGCCGGTAATGGCTGTAAAAGACTGGAATGGTCTGCTGGCCCAGAGGGTGCCACGTTTATTCAGTTCTGGTTTATGGCTGATGTAGAGGGTGTGTCCCCCGCGCAGGAAGTTCGTGCAAGTTTTCCTCAATTGGAAGATGGAGGTTTTAGAATTCTTGCATCAGGATTTCCTGAAGATGATCCGGAAGAAGAGGGACAGATTACGGATGGTGCACCTGTTACCTTAACGGCTCGGGCCCGTCTGTTACATGCCATTATACCAGCGGCGGAGGGGGCTGCTTACAGTACCACCTTGGGGCGCGATCTTTATCTGCTGGTTGTATCAGGCATTGTGACAATAGATGGGTATGTTCTGCATTGTGGTGATGCCGCGGCAATAACCGACCAGCAGGATATAGTTGTGATTGCGCAGGAAAAAGCAGAGCTTCTTTTGGTCGATGTAGCAGCTAGGTAAATATAAAGGGGCTCAAGTATCAGGATGTTTAAGCCCCCTGATGTAATACCATACGCCTTCATCTTTCTTGCAAAGGAAAGGCGTATGGTTGTGAATATTTTATAACAGTTCCAGCACGACATCAGCCGGACGACAGGCTTTTGCGCCTTTGGGTGTAACCACAACGGGGCGATTGAGAAGCTTGGGGTGTGCTGCAATGGCATCAAGTATCTGATCATCGCTGATGCCGGGCGCATCAAGCCCCAGTTCCTTACATAAAGCTTCCTTGCTGCGCAAAATGTCACGCGCACTCAACTTTCCTTTGGCAAGAATGTTTTCCAATTCTGCCCGGGTTGGTGGCGTTTTTAGATAAAGGATAATGTTCGGTTCAATTCCTGCATCTCGAATAAGGCCCAAAACTGTGCGTGACGTGCCGCAGGACGGGTTGTGGTAAAGAGTGACAGACATAGGTGCATCCTAAAGAGTGAGGCCTCAATTATGATATTTGAGGGTATCATGGCACGCAAATAGAGTAGGATAGAGAAAGCATGTCGCCCTTGTTAGGCATAAAAAATTGGCTCGGCCAACGGATAACCAAAAAATCCGGGTCATGGTCGGATATGCTGGCGGGGCTTTCTCTGGCTTCTATGAATATTCCTCAGGTTCTGGGGTATGCCCGTATTGCTGAAATGCCTGCTGTATGCGGGTTATATACAGTGT
Organism: Acetobacter pasteurianus; assembly: GCF_009914215.2. Classification (NCBI taxonomy): domain Bacteria; kingdom Pseudomonadati; phylum Pseudomonadota; class Alphaproteobacteria; order Acetobacterales; family Acetobacteraceae; genus Acetobacter; species Acetobacter pasteurianus. The sequence goes on from NZ_CP039846.2 coordinate 1,515,644, forward strand.
TGTTTCCGTTGGTAGCGTTTGCTCTGTTTGGCTCATCACGTCACCTTGTAGTGGCGGCAGATTCTGCCACAGCAGCCATTTTTTCTAGCGGCCTGTCAGAAATTGTTTCGCCCGGCAGCGCCAAATATATGGAACTGGTAAGTGCGGTAGCTCTCCTTAATGCAGGATTTCTGCTGGTTGCCCGCTTATTTCGCTTGGGTTTTCTGGCAGATTTTTTGTCTCGCACTGTGCTGGTGGGCTTTTTGGCAGGTGTGGGTGTGCAGGTGGGCTTAAGCATGTTGTATGACATGACAGGCTTGGTCTCGTCCTCTCATAATACATTGGTGCAGGCGATAGGGTTGTTCCAAGGCTTTGGGCAAATGCAAGGGTTAAGTATGGCCATTGCCAGCCTGAGCTGTGTGGTGCTGTTGGCTGGCGCAAGGCAGAAGCCTCATTGGCCAGTAGGCCTGTGTGTTGTGGTGGTGAGTATTTTGTGTAGCTGGGGGCTAGATCTGCAGCATTACGATGTTGCTATTCTGGGCAGCATACGCGGTGGCTTGCCGGCGTTTTCCATACCTCTTCCTGGCTGGCATGATATGCTGGCCCTGCTACCCATTTCTGCATCCTGTGTTTTTGTTATTATTGCACAAAGTGCGGCTACATCACGTGCCTTTGCAAATATCTTTCATGAACATGATGATGAAAATGCAGATATTGTGGGCTTGTGTGCAGCTAATGCAGCGGCGGCTTTAACCGGCACATTTACGGTGAATGGCAGCCCTACGCAAACAGCTATGGCCGTGCAGGCTGGTGCAAGATCACAAACGGCACAACTCGTTTTTGCTGCGGTAACGGCCTGTGTGCTTTTGTTTTTTCCTGCCCCTTTGCAGTATCTTCCCCGTTGCGTGCTAGGTGCCATTGTGTTTTGCGTAGCCGTGCGGATGATAGATATTCAGGCCCTTAATGGTATCCGCCAAGAAAGCCCCGGAGAATTCCGTTTGGCGCTAGTCACAGCGGCCACGGTTGTAAGCGTAGGGGTAGAGCAGGGTATCTTTATTGCTATTGCGCTCTCTCTGTTTCGGCACGTGCGGCATAGCTATATGCCGCATACGTTGATAATGGCACCAGAAGCTTCCACCGGAATGTTGGAAGCGGAAGCGGTAGCACCCGGAGAGCAGAGTATGCCGGGTATTATCATTTATCGTTTTTGTGCTGACCTGTTTTATGCAAATTGTAATTTGTTTGCAGATGATATTACAATGCTGATTTCATCTGCGCCGGATCCGGTAAAATGTGTTGTGGTAGATTGCAGCGCCATTACCGATATTGATTACTCAGCAGCACAGGTTGTGCGGGATGTTTTGCAAAGACTGCATGCGCGCGGAATCACCGTTTTGTTCGGGCGTGTTGCTCCATTCTTTCTAAAAGATATGGAGCGTCACCATATTACTGCCGTGCTTGGAAAAGAGAATATTTACATGCAACTGCATACGGCTCTGGCGAGTGCGCACAAGCTATGTGATGGCGCAAAAGCTTTATAATTTCTGCACACCTTGCCAGATCATATAAATGGCCACGATAAAAATGATACAGGCAAAAACTGTTGTAAGATGATTGGAAGATCCAGACATACGGCGGGCTGTGCGCGTGCCAAACAGGCTGCCAAGTGCTCCGCCTAAAATGAACAGGGCAGCTAATTGCCAATCTATATAGCCAGAAAGCATATAGCTTAAAGCTGTGCTAAACCCAAAAGCAGAAACGGCAACCAGAGATGTGCCTACGGCATTGAGAATGGGCATGCCGGTAGAAGCAATAAGGCCAGGCACAATCAGAAAACCGCCACCAATGCCAAAAAAGCCAGAAAGTAAACCGGTGCCAAGGCCATAGCCCATAACTTTGGGGGCATTATGCCTGTTACAGCTTGCTCCTTGGCAGCCAACGTTATGCCGCCCGCGAAGCATAAGAATACCTACGCCAATCATCAGTAGAGCAAAAAACAAAAGCAGCTTTTTGCCATCAATTGTTTTGCCAAAGGCTGCCCCGATAAACGCGCCAGCTATCCCACAAGATGCAAAAATACCTGCGCAGCGCCATTTTACCGTATGGTTGCGGGCATGCTGTGCCAGCCCCACCAATGCGTTGATAGCGACTGCCAACGCACTGGTGCCAATAGCTACATGGGGATTTTTCACCCCTACCAAGTATACCATAAGTGGCACAGCCAGAATGGATCCCCCGCCACCGATTAATCCCAAAGTGAAGCCAACCAGAACGCCAGACATAAGTTCCAGCAGGAGATGGGCAGAAAATAAGGTGAGCATGCGGGGTATCCAGAAAAGATCAGTAAATTTTAGAGCTTGTTAATGGGGATCTTGATGTAGCTGGTGCCATTATCTTCCGGTTCTGGCATGTGCCCTCCGCGGATATTAACCTGCACGGAAGGCATGATCAGGTTGGGCAGGGCGAGCGTTGCATCGCGCGATGTGCGCATGTTTACAAAATCATCTTCACTCACACCTTCATGCACATGCACATTATGCGCGCGCTCTGCGCCAACTGTGGTTTCCCATGCATAGGTATCACGGTTTGGGGCCTTATAATCGTGGCAGAGAAAAAGACGTGTTTCTGCTGGCAAGGTGAGAAGGCGGCGGATAGAGCGATACAGCATGCGGGCATCCCCACCGGGGAAGTCTGCGCGGGCCGTGCCATAATCTGGCATGAACAATGTATCGCCAATAAAGGCGGCATCACCGATAACAAAAGCCATATCTGCGGGAGTGTGGCCCGGCACATGTAATGCTATGGCGTTCAGGTTGCCCAGCTTGAACTGTTCACCATCTTTAAAAAGATGATCAAACTGAGATCCATCACGGGCAAATCTGGTATCGGCGTTAAAGATTTTTCCAAAAACTTCCTGCACCTGCACAATGTTGGCACCAATACCTAGTTTGCCGCCCAGTTGTTCCTGCAACCATGGCGCGGCGGAAAGGTGATCAGCATGTGCGTGTGTTTCTAGTTGCCACGCGACCTTCAATTTTTCAGCGCGCACATAATCTACAATTTCTTGGGCGGAATCGTATTTAATGCGGCCAGAAGCAGGATCATAATCCAGTACGCTATCAATTACGGCAGCTGTCAGGGCCTGTGGGTCATGCACCACATGGCTGGCCGTGAAGGTTTTTTCATCAAAAAAGGTTTTTACAACAGGCCGTTGTTCGGGGTGCTGCACAGCCATCAGAATCTGCTGGGTGGCTGTGGCGATAGCTGGATCTGACATGAGGGAAACTCCCAACAGTTTATTATTTTAAGTAAACATGAATATACACTTTAATTAAGAATGAAAGCGTCTTGCGTCAAGGGAAAGAATGCGCGTAAACACTGCTGCTATGAATGACCGCATCATAGATACCAGTCAGTTGGAGCCGGTAGTGGCCGCACCCAGAATTGGAGACATGGCTCCAGATTTTATGGCGCGGACAACCCAAGGCATGCTTACGTTAAGCGCATTGCGTGGGCAGTGGGTGCTGCTGTTTTCGCATCCGGCAGATTTTACGCCAGTTTGCACCAGTGAGTTTATTGCGTTTGCACAAGCTGCTGCGCAATTTGCTGCCATGAATTGTGCATTGGTGGGCCTTTCCGTGGATAGCCTACCCGCCCATCTTGCATGGATTGAGGCCATACGGGAAAGGTTTGACGTAAGGATTCCTTTCCCCGTGGTGGAGGATCCTTCCATGGCTATTGCGCGGGCCTATGGCATGCTGGACCCAACAGCCCGCAATAGTGCAACGGTGCGCAGTGTGTACATGATTGACCCACAAGGTATTGTGCGGGCCACAACCTGCTACCCCATGACTGTTGGCCGGTCTGTAGCGGAACTGCTGCGTTTGCTTGCTGCCCTTCAACGTGTGGATGAAGGTGATGTGCTGACACCAGAAGGTTGGACACCCGGAGGGCACGTGGTGCTGCCCACAGCGCAAACTCAGGATGCCGTCATGCAGGCCGGGCCATCCTGGTTTATGTGTTTAAAGCCTGATCAGGGGCGGTAAGCTCATGGTGGAAATGTCTTTAGACGAAGCAAAACAGTTGGTGGAGCAGCTCAAGCTGTTTGCGCAGCCGCAGCGGCTCATGATTCTGGATGCGCTTTTGCAGCATGGGGCGTTGGCGGTGGGGGAGTTGGAAAGCAAAACCGGAATCGGGCAGCCGACTCTCAGCCAGCAATTGGGCACGTTAAGGCGTTCTAACCTGATTGTGCCACGTCGCGAATCGCGGACGATTTACTATAGCTTGCAGAGCGAAGATGAAGCTTTGCGGGTAAGGATTCTGATTGGTCTTTTAAAAGGTGATAAAGGCCTGCTGTCCGCCACGCATGAAATTGCAGATAAGCTCGGGACAAAATCGACCAAAAGAAAAGACCAGATCCTTCGGGAAGAAGGCGCGCAATTTGCTTTTGTGCAGCCACCACGCCGCTTCTAGAGCCAAAAAATAGCATGGATTCCCCTAAGCATCGGTGCAAATGGGCATGTGGAAACATGCTTTTGCGTGATTACCATGATGCTGAATGGGGTAAGCCCATCAAGGATGCGCGCACCTTATGGGAAACGCTGGTATTGGAAAGTTTTCAGGCTGGGCTTTCATGGAATACGGTGCTGCAGAAGCGCGAAAATTTTCGGAAAGCTTTTGCAGGATTTGATCCTGAAAAAGTCGCACAGTTTACAGAGCACGATGTGCAAAGGCTGATGCAAGATGCTGGAATTATCCGCTCGCGCCTAAAAATAGAAGCAACCGTTAAAAACGCACATGCCTATTTGCAGATGCAGGCAAAAGGCGAGGATTTTGCAGATTTTGCATGGGCTGTGGCGCAACAAAACCCCGTAACAGCAGAGCATCCTCATGCGTTGGCACAAACGTCCGCTTCACAGGTGCTCTCCAAGGAATTGAAGAAGCGTGGTTTTCGCTTTGTGGGGCCGGTTATTGTTTATGCATGGATGCAAGCTGCAGGCATGGTAAACGGGCATGAACCAGATTGTTTTCGGTATCACGCCTGCGATTGATTCGATAAGCCTCATGAATGGCTGTTCTCAGGCGTATTGCAGAAAGCAAAATTATGACTGAGGCAGAGCATGACAAAAAATGTAATTCAGCAACGCGTTGAATGGGCGAGGGAAGGAAAGTTCCCTCAAGTTATCGGGCGTATGCCTTCAGGCTGGCTTATTGTAGCCGATACACAGCCTGTGCAAGGTTATTGCCAGCTTTTGTCAGACCCGATTGTGCCGAGCCTGAATGACCTGAGCGGGCAGGAACGTATGCAATATCTGGCAGATTGCGTAACAGTAGGTGATGCCTTGCTGAAAGCCACGGGTGCTGCCCGTATTAATTATGAGACATGGTGTAATCAGGAACCCTCGCTCCATACCCATATTGTGCCACGTTATCTGACAGAAGCAGATGTCGTAAAAACCAAGCCTGTTTGTGTGGGCTATGCGGGTATTTCTGCACGTCCGTTTGATGTGGAGCAAGATACAGCTTTTATGGAAGAAATGCGGAAGCTTCTGAATATCCAGCCATAAAAAGTTGCTTTGCTCTGGGAGGGGTTATGAGTGCGACAATAACGATATACGGAATTAAATCCTGCGATACGATGCGTAAGGCTATGAAATGGCTGGAAGCACACAGCGTGGCGTATAGCTTCCACGATTATAAAAAGCAGGGAATAGATACTGCAACACTCAAGCAGTGGGCACAAAACGTTGGGTGGGAAAAGCTTTTGAATAAAGCTGGCACTACGTTTCGTAAATTGTCTGATTCTGAAAAAGAAAATATTGATGAACCACAAGCACTGGCGCTTATGGTTGCTTATCCTTCCCTTATAAAACGGCCTGTTTTAGAAGCGCAGGGAAAGATCATGGTTGGTTTTAAGCCAGAAATTTATGCAGATTTATTTGCAAAAAATTAAATAGCACGGAAATATGGGGCGTATGAAACGCCCCATATCCTTTGATCAGTGATTATTCCTGATCCGGTGCAGCCGCAGAGTTCAGCTGGATATAGCGTTCAATGCCAATCTGCTTGATCAGGTCGAACTGACGATCCAGGAAGTCTTCGTGCTCTTCTTCGTTTTCAAGGATCTTCAGCAGCAGATCACGGGAAACAAAGTCACGCACGCTTTCGCAATAAGCAATGCCTTCGCGCAGGTCAGCCAGAGCTTTTTCTTCCAGCTTCAGGTCGCATTCCAGAATTTCCTTCACGTCCTGACCAATCAGGATGGTGTTCAGGCGCTGGACGTTGGGCAGGCCACCAAGATACAGAATGCGTTCGATCAGCCAATCAGCATGACGCATTTCTTCAATGGATTCTTCGTACTCTTTCTTGCCCAGCAGGGTAACACCCCAGTGGCGCAGGGTGCGTGCGTGCAGGAAGTACTGGTTGATAGCCGTCAGCTCATTTGTCAGCTGGGTGTTCAGATGTTCGATAACTTTAGGATCTTTTACCATGATACGATTTCCAGATTTTGATGGAGGCTTGTGAAGCCTTTTTACGGATATTTCAGGCACAATGCAATCAGAAAATCGTTAAATATCAATGAGTTTTAATAAGTAATTCTTATTCGCAAATGTTATTTATGTTTTTTGTTGTCGAAACAGCATCTTAACCATGTAACGCTATTTATAACATTTGTGTTATTTGTTTTGTGAAAGTGTAGGCTTCTTCTCTAAAGGTAAATTGGCCCGTATTTCTTGCGAATAGTATGCATCTGGCGTTGCGCCACCAGGCCGTTGAATCCGACTTAGACGCTTAAGGGTGGGGAAATTATACTGTGTGTTCAACAGTCCCAGATCATATGCCAAGGAGGCCGTGTAGCCACTTAGTAAGACGCGCCAGTCCAACCGATAATGTAGTTGCGCACCAGCTCGGGAGAGAATTTCTGTTGTACAGTTATCTGCTAGTGTATTGTACCAACGCGGGTGGGAGTGTAGGAAGTGGATTTCCGAAAGATAGCTTTTAAACAGGCGCTCACGCGTTTGCTGTGAAATGAAGAGTCGGTAAAGATAGACGCGCTCCTTACGGATATCTGTCCGCACACCAATCAGATCCTGCTCATCTGCGGTCACGTAAAACATTTCATAATGATGGAAAAAGCCAGCAATCGCAGAATAGGGGAAGCGTTTTTGCCTGCGTGTTTCAATAGATATGGCAAGGTGTCGCCCATCCTTGAACCCAAAGGTAAGAAAAACATGGGCAATACTTTCCCCAGCCCAATAGGAGGTGATCATATCTACGGATGAAAGATCATCCAGATTATATTCGGCATCATAATAGCGGGGTGTATAATCCGTTTCTGTTTTGTATTTGAAATTGCGTATATTTTGAATATGCACAGTTCGACCGGTCACAATGGCATCTGCCGGCAGCGCATATTCTCCCGCCCAATCTCGATGATTGCGTGGGGGATCAGTTAAATACCATATTATAAAAATAGCACATAAAGCAGGAATGGCAGGGCGGCGAAGTCGCGCAGGAGCAAAAAAGAACACACCTAACACAAGCAGCGGAAAGACAATGCTCAGGCCTAAGCGCAGAATATCTGGTGTTAAGGTAGAATAATAAAATGCTGCGGCTGAGTAGAGGCTGAATAAGCATACGCCTGCAGCTTTTATCCAGAAAATCCAGCCATGCGTGGAAGAATTATGAGGGAGCTTGCTCATGGATGTACCGGCGGCGTGGTTGGCTGATATTCACCGCCAATGCGTGTGATATTTTGTTTGTTCATATCCCCTGTTTCTGGCACTCCCGGCGTAAGGTGCGCCAGATGCTCCAGTAGAATGCGCCGCACCTCTGCAATAGTGATTGGGTTGGACTGTGTGGAATGGCCAGAATGCCGCACAACCAGTTCGGAATCAGCATAAGAAATGTGCGCACTTCGGTATTTTACCACGCCATCATCTGCTGTTGCTAATGGGCCGTCTCCTAGAACAGGAATAATGGAATGTGTACGTACTTCCGGCACAATAGGTATGGAGGCAAGAGAGCGGATAAAAGCACTATGGGGTGTCATGCCATACACGCTGCCCATACGCCACGGGCTCATGTTGACGCGTATTGAACCGGACTCTCCAGCAACAACCTGCTGCATCACTTCTGTCAGACTGACGGGAAATGTTACCATACGGCCCACAAGATGCGCTAGAGAGAGTGCAGCCAGGTAACTTCCGTGTTGTGGTGTAGAAATAAACACAACTTGCTGCACCTCAGGCAACGGTTTGGGAAACAGGGTTTCTTGCAAAAAACTATGGGCTTTTGGGGTAAGGTGTAAACTGTTGAAAGGGTGGTGCGTGAGGCCATTCCAGAGTTTATCTTTAGGGTCTATCACTTGCATTTTTGCTAGAAGGCCGCCTTGGCTATGGCCAATAAGCACCATATGCCCAAGCGCGGGATCGGCCTGCGTGCCACCGTTGTTTTGAATGGCAGCTTCCAGAGCCTCGCGAAGTTGGAAGGCTGAGTAAGGGATAGGATTACCCGTAGCGTAAGAAAAAAACCAAAATTCAAAATGAGCGCGGATTTGAGGATCTTCCAGAAGATCGTTCACCATATCAGCCCATCGTCCCGGACTGGAAGCTGTGCCGTGAACAAGCACAACAGGAATACACCCATAGCGGTGGGGTTCTATGGCAATGAGTTGAGGTTTGCGGCCATTATCAAAAAAACGACCGTCCAGAAAACCTTTATACTCGCTAGACCAATCTACAGCATTGCTAAGGCTCAGCGCGCGCGAAGCTGTTTGATCGTACTGTAGGGGAATAGGTGTTTTGTTGGCTGTGAGAATATGCCCCTGATCATCCAACGCTGTTAGGGTTAGGTGTCCCGAAATATGATCGGAGAGAACTTGCCTGCGTGGATCTGGTATTTCCATAAACAGGCTGACAGGGATACGCAGTTTGTCCGTAATGGTAAAGGAAGAAGGTGCACGGCCATCTACATGTGGAATGGCGGCTAGAGGTTCACCTAGCCCCATATGGCTATAAATATTTTTAACACCTTTGACTGTCAGGCGTGCTGTAGGGCGAAAATCTGTAAGCTCATAACCATGCCATATATGTTCTGATGGATCGGCTGATAGATCCAGATCACCAAATGGAAGCACCCAATGTTGAGCATTCACATTGGCGGGGGATCCTAAGGCCTCTGTCAGGCTGAGCATGTAAATATCACACGCTTGCCGAAAATGTGGGTCATACGGATCTGGATGTTCCATCGTTTTATCGGCAGGATTGAGATATGCATATGCATACATGGCAGCAGCCATGAAATCTGTGCGCGATTTATGCTTTTTACCCCGTAAGTAACTGAGTTCTGCCAGTGCAAAAAGCTGGTCATTTAAGTCTGGTGTAAAAAATTGGTCTTGCGTGCTTTTACGCAGGATATCAATGGCGGCACTTGGGTGTGCTTGCCATATGCCCAATAAGTTTTGGCGTTCCAGCACAATACGGGTGGTGTTGCTAAGGATTGTTCCGTTGAGCGCAGTGTGGGTGCGATCTTGATAAGCCTCTGTTAGGCTCAACTGCTTAACCGAAACGGGCGGGGTGCATCCTGTAAGGGCCAGAAAAGCAGCAATGTAGCAAGTCTTATGATTTAATTTATTGATAAATCTTATAGAAAAAATAGACATTATGCTTTCCGGAAGAACACACCCAAGCGTTAAAATATGCGGCGGAACTTACGATGTTCACGACAATGTGGCAAACAGTAATAAAAGAATGAGACCTATCTAAAATATTGGAAGAAATGATGTCCAATCTGCCAGTAGTGCGTGTTGTCTTGGTGGGAAGTTTGATGTCTCAGGATGTGCGTAAAGGGTGCATTCCAAGGGAAGATGAAATAATAAAATTTCAGTTTTCTAAAGAGATTCAAGAAAAAATATTGGAAGAATATAATATTTCACGAATTTTTTGCGCATCTGATGTCTTTTTAGATTCGGAGTATTTTATTTTAGAAAAAAATATTGTTTGTGAGCCGAAGTTAAAAAATAGAAATTATGGAATTTTAGCAGGACGGAATTTGAAAAGTTTAACAGCAGCAGAGCAAGGGCAATTTGTAAATCCCGAATACTCTCCTGTTGGTGGGGAAAGTATGTACGCATTTCATGTTAGACTAAAGATATGGCTAGATAGTCTTTTCGATAAGGCCAAAAATCAAGAAACATTCTTGATCATAGCTTCTCCCGTAACTGTACGCGCATTAAGTGCATGTATTATGGCAGATGATATAAAAAGTTCTTTTCGTATTCTCAATAAAATAGATGTTCTTCCAGAAAGCTGGAGTGTTTTTTCAGGGAGAGGAGGGAATTGGCGCATTCTCACACTTTCTGCACCTTTCTGAGTCATTAAAGTAAAATTGTAGAAAATATTTGTTTATAAACAGCAATCATTCACGATGTGGTGACATTTTGTGATACATTATATAAATATCTACATACGGTATCGATATAAAAATAACATTAAATTAGAAATAAATACTTTATATCAATATCTTATATAGGTATCGATACGGATGAAAATGAATATTTTCTTTGTCTTGAGATATATTTTTTATATGAGAAACCGCAGTTTCATATATTGGACATTTGTTTGATTGAGGGTCTTAGCTAAAAGCCGTTTTTTGAGGCTATTCCGGTAGGAGTAATTAAACCATGACATATACAGTCGGCATGTATCTTGCTGAGCGTCTTTCTCAGATCGGATTAAAACACCATTTTGCCGTAGCTGGAGATTTTAATCTGGTTCTTCTGGATCAGTTACTGGCCAATAAGGAAATGGAACAGGTTTACTGTTGTAATGAGCTGAACTGCGGCTTTAGTGCAGAAGGTTATGCACGTGCGCATGGTGCGGCGGCGGCTGTGGTAACCTTTAGTGTAGGGGCCATTTCTGCCATGAACGCCATTGCAGGTGCTTATGCAGAAAACCTGCCTGTTATTTTGATTTCCGGCTCACCTAATAGCAATGATTACGGAACAGGACATATTCTGCACCATACGCTGGGCACAAATGATTATACCTACCAGTTAGAAATGATGCGGCATGTTACATGTGCGGCAGAAAGCATTACAGATGCCGCATCTGCTCCAGCTAAAATTGATCATGTTATTCGCACGGCCCTGCGCGAACGCAAACCAGCATATGTTGAAATTGCCTGTAACATATCTGATGCAGAATGTGTGCGTCCTGGGCCAGTATCATCTTTGCTGGCAGAATTGCGGGTAGATGATGTCAGCCTGAAAGCTGCGGTTGAAGCGTCGCTGGCTTTGCTGGAAAAATCTCAGCGTGTTACCATGATTGTAGGGAGCAAAGTGCGCGCTGCACACGCACAAACACAAACAGAACATCTGGCAAATAAGCTAGGCTGTGCTGTTACTATTATGGCAGCAGCAAAAAGCTTTTTCCCAGAAGATCACAAAGGTTTTCGTGGTCTGTATTGGGGGGATGTGTCTTCACCCGGCGCGCAGGAATTGGTTGAAAAATCTGATGCGCTTATCTGTGTCGCGCCCGTCTTTAATGATTATTCCACAGTAGGTTGGACTGCATGGCCCAAGGGTGACAATGTTTTATTGGCAGAGCCCAACCGCGTTACTGTTGGCGGTAAAACATACGAAGGTTTCACATTGCGTGAATTCCTTGAAGAGCTGGCAAAGAAAGCGCCCAGTCGTCCGTTAACGGCTCAGGAAAGCAAGAAACATACACCGGTTATTGAGGCATCCAAGGCAGATGCGCGTCTGACCAATGATGAAATGACCCGTCAGATCAATGCAATGCTGACATCAGATACCACTCTGGTTGCTGAAACAGGTGATTCCTGGTTCAACGCTACACGTATGGATTTGCCGCGCGGTGCACGTGTTGAGCTGGAAATGCAGTGGGGGCATATTGGTTGGTCTGTGCCGTCTGCTTTTGGGAATGCTATGGGTTCTCAAGAGCGCCAGCATATTCTTATGGTGGGTGATGGGTCATTCCAGCTTACTGCGCAGGAAATGGCGCAGATGGTACGTTATAAGCTTCCAGTCATCATCTTCCTCGTGAATAACCGTGGCTACGTTATCGAAATTGCCATTCACGATGGCCCTTACAACTACATCAAGAACTGGGATTACGCTGGTTTGATGGAAGTGTTTAATGCAGAAGATGGGCATGGTTTGGGTTTGAAAGCCACCACGGCAGGTGAGTTGGAAGAAGCGATTAAAAAAGCCAAAGCAAACCGTGAAGGTCCTACCATTATTGAGTGTCAGATTGAGCGTTCTGATTGCACCAAAACATTGGTGGAATGGGGCAAGAAGGTTGCGGCGGCCAATTCCAGAAAACCGCAGGTATCCTGAACGCCTGAGATTTAAAACCGAGTAAGTTGTAGAATACCTCCTTCTGGAATGAGGAAGGAGGTATTTTTTTTATATTCTTTTATGGTTTGTGATAAAAACAGATACAAACCAGCACATCATAAAAATGGCAATAATCACGCAGCCTAAAATACCAAAGTTTTCGCTTAGAGTTTCGGTCCAGTTCCAGAACGCATGCTTAGGGCTTAAATGGTTTCGTAAAAGCTCAAAGCCCTCAATGCTGCTGATGAGAAGAGCGACAATTATAGAAACTGCGGTAAGAGTCATATTATAATAAAATTTTCGAATGGGTTTTACAAAAGCCCATCCATAAGCTCCAAGCATTAAAATACTATCTAATGTATCTACTAAGGACATGCCTGCGGTAAAAAGCGCAGGGAAAACCAAAATAAAGTAGAACGGCATACCGTGAGATGCTTGTGTTGCCGATAGGCTGAGTAATCCAATTTCTGTTGCGGTATCAAACCCCAAGCCGAATAGGAACCCAAGCGGATACATATGCCAGGATTTATGAATAAGACCAAATAGTGGTTTAAGAAGACGAGTAAGTAACCCACCATTAGAAAGAAACGTGTGAATATCTTCTTGGCGGAATATGTTACTAGATTTTGCGCGACAAAAGTTTTGGTAGAGATTATAAAAAATAACAATATTCATAATAGCAACAGAAAATAGAAAGATGATAGAAGTCATCGGTCCAATAATTGCGCCAAATTTTTGAATAAGATGAAACTTTTGTGCAAAAGTGGTGGCTGTAGCAGAAACCAAAAGGGATGCTAGAATTACTACACTGGAGTGTCCCAGAGAAAAGAAAAGTCCTACGGCCAGCGGTTGTTTGCCTTCCTGCATCAATTTACGCGTTACATTATCAATAGCAGCAATATGGTCAGCATCTACGGCATGACGTAAACCCAGACTATATGCAACAAATGCAGTGCTTAATAAGCTAGGAGAAGCGTGGAAAGCAGAGAAAGCCCAGAACCACACTGCAATATTAAAACCACCCAATATGGTAAACAGACCTATAGCTTTCCATATTATATTTTCTTGGAAGGTGTTGAAGTTATAACAAAGTCTTCTTCTCATGTGTCACCTAATGGTGGAGGGAAGTCTGATATTTTCTGGAAACATTTTTTGTTCAATGATTACGTTATATTTTATAATTTATAGCCTAATTTTTCATACGCAAATATGCGTATGTTCGATCCTTATTGACGCAAGCATAATACCATATTCTATTTAAAACGGTTCTTACAGGAATTGGATACAATTTAGTGCCTCTTCTGCAACGTGCTTACGGTCGTTTTGGATTGAAGGTCCGAAATGATCGTTCTCAAACCCGATGCCACGGGCTAGAGCAGAAGGGATGCTGCCGCTTGTTGTTCCCTCGGGTTGCGGGCGGGCAGATGGAAGTGGTGACGGTAAATATTTCAGGTGGTATCGCCGCAGGAGACCGTATTGAAGGAGATTTGCAGTGCGCCCCTCACACAAATCTGCTCGTAACATCTCAAGCGGCTGAGCGTATTTACCGTGCGCGCCCTGATGATGAGCCAGCTCACGTAAATGTCTTTTGCCATATAGCAGATGGAGCATGTTTGGAATGGCTTCCGCATGGCACGATTTTTTTTGATGGCAGTCGTTTACAGCGAAAAATGACAGTGGAAATGGCGGATAATGCGCGATTTCTATTTCTTGAAAGCCGTTTTTTTGGTCGTGTCGCTTCGGGGGAATGTGTTGAGCAACTGTCTGTCAAAGACACTCTCTCCATTCGGCGTGCTGGTCGGCGCATTTTGGTAGATACACTTAAATTGGAAAGTGATTCTGTGAATCTTCTTTTGCAGAATCCTGCTGTGGCAGCTGGGCATCGTGCTGTCACAACACTTGTTCTGGTTTCGGCTGATGCATCAAGCCGCCTTGAACCGTTACGCCATGTGTTGGCAGAGGGAGAGTGTAAGGGGTTTGCGGCTTCAGCATGGAATGGCATGCTAATTGTGCGCGGTATAGCGCAAGATAATTGGCAACTAGAGGGTATATTACAACGTATTTTACCAATCTTGCGCGATGGGCAACCTATGCCAACCACTTGGCGCTCATAAGGTAGAGAAAACACAAGCTATGAAACTAACACCCCGAGAAAAAGATAAATTGCTGATTGCTATGGCGGCAATGGTGGCGCGGCGCAGATTAGAGCGTGGGGTGAGGTTAAATTACCCTGAAGCAGTTGCTCTTATTACAGACCACGTTGTGGAAGGTGCGCGGGATGGTCAGAGTGTTTCAGAACTCATGGCAAGTGGTGGGCGTGTGTTATCGCGTGATCAGGTTATGGTAGGTGTGCCAGAAATGATTCACGATGTGCAAGTGGAAGCAACTTTTCCTGACGGAACAAAATTGGTGACAGTACATGCCCCGATACGTTGATGCTTTGCCTGCAGATGCCGTGCCCGGAGAAATTCTGGTGGCGCAAGGTGAGATTGTTTTGAATGAGGGGCAGCCACAACGCAAGCTGATGGTTGCCAACACAGGGGATCGTCCCATACAGGTGGGTAGCCATTATCATTTTTATGAAGTGAATCCCGCTCTGGAATTTGAGCGTGAACAAGCTAAAGGTTGGAGGCTGAACGTGCCATCAGGCGGTGCCATTCGCTTTGAACCTGGCCAGATCAGAGAAGTCACACTCGTTCCATTACGCGGCCTGCGCCAAGTATTCGGCTTCCGAGGGGAAGTGATGGGGAGCATAGATAAATGACACGCCTTTCCCGCTACGAATATGCAGGCCAGTTTGGCCCCACTACAGGGGATCGCGTGCGGCTGGCAGATACAGCTCTGCTTGTAGAAGTAGAAAAAGATTTTACCATTTATGGAGAAGAAGCGCGGTTTGGTGGCGGAAAAACCATTCGTGATGGTATGGGGCAATCACAATTATCTCGTGCGCAAGGGGCCGCAGATACGGTTATCACAAACGCGCTGATTGTTGATCATTGGGGTATTGTTAAAGCAGATGTTGCACTGCGTGATGGGCGCATTGCTGCAATAGGTAAAGCAGGAAACCCGGATATTCAGCCTGGGGTAGATATTATTATTGGTCCTGGTACAGAAATAATTGCCGCAGAAGGTAAAATACTGACCGCGGGTGGAATTGATAGTCATATTCACTATATTTGCCCACAACAAATAGAAGAGGCTCTATCTTCCGGTATAACCACTATGCTCGGTGGAGGCACGGGACCAGCCACAGGTACCGCGGCCACAACATGTACACCTGGTCCGTGGCATTTGGCACGTATGCTCCAGGCAGCAGATGCTTTTCCTGTTAATCTGGCATTTGCAGGTAAGGGGAATGCATCACGTCCTGAAGCATTGGAAGAAATGGTAAGGGCAGGGGCGTGTTGCCTGAAATTGCATGAGGATTGGGGATCAACACCAGCGGCCATTGATTGTTGCTTGAGTGTGGCTGATCGCATGGATGTTCAGGTGATGATTCATACAGACACGCTGAATGAAAGCGGGTTTGTAGAAGATACAATTGCAGCCTTCAAAGGGCGCACCATTCATGCCTTTCATACAGAAGGTGCTGGTGGAGGGCATGCACCAGATATTATACGTGTAGCTGGTTTGCCAAATGTTTTACCATCTTCTACCAATCCAACGCGCCCCTATACAGTTAATACGCTGGATGAGCATCTGGATATGTTGATGGTATGCCATCATCTTGATCCGCAAATTCCAGAAGATATCGCTTTTGCAGAAAGCCGTATTCGGCGTGAGACCATTGCCGCTGAAGATATCTTCCAGGATATGGGCGTGCTTTCCATGATGTCATCTGACAGTCAGGCTATGGGGCGTGTGGGGGAAGTGCCTTTAAGAACATGGCAAACAGCGCACAAAATGAAGCTCCAGCGTGGTGCGCTGTCTGGAGATGGTGCTGCAGATAATAACCGCGTTAAACGCTATATTGCCAAATATACCATAAACCCGGCCATTGCGCATGGCCTTGCCCATGAGGTGGGGTCTATCGCAGTTGGAAAATTGGCAGATCTTGTTTTGTGGGAGCCTGCTTTTTTTGGTGTAAAGCCGGAAATGGTGATTAAGGGCGGTGCAATTGTTTATGCCATGATGGGGGACCCCAACGCTTCTATTCCCACCCCGCAACCGGTGCATGGCCGTATGATGTTTGGCGGATATGGTGGTGCACTTACACATACAAGCCTGACATTTGTTTCTCAGGCCGCATTGGAAGATGATTTAGGGCATAAACTTAAGCTGCAACGTAAACTTTCAGCAGTGTCCAATACACGAGAAGGTATTGGTAAACGCAGCATGATCCATAATGATGCCATGCCGCATATCGAAGTAGACCCCGAAACGTATGAAGTGCGTGCTGATGGTGTGTTGCTGACATGCGAACCTGCAGAAGTTCTTCCTATGGCTCAAAGGTATTTTCTGTTCTGATGCAACGTATAATTGAAATTCTTCCAGCAGGAAGTTGGCCAGAAGCAGCGGCAACAGAAATTTTTGCGGCCGATTATGAGGGACGTCATCGCCGACGTTTGGTGATTGATCTGCAATCTGGAGAAAAGGTTCTTCTTGATCTGGAACATGCACGGCTATTGCATGCTGGTGATGGACTGAAATTGGAAGATGGCCGCATTATTTTGGTAAGATCACTCCCGGAAGAACTTATGGAAGTCACAGCCGGAAACAGCTTACATCTGTTGCGTCTGGCTTGGCATATTGGAAACCGCCACCTTCCTGCAGCCATCGAGGAACATCGTATTTTGATACGGCATGATCATGTCATTGCAGACATGATCCGTGGCCTTGGTGGACATGTGCATATGGTTATGGCTGCCTTTGACCCCGAAAGTGGTGCGTATGCAGGGCGGATTGGTGTTCACCAGCATGACAATGGACATGTCCAACATTCCCATAATTGAGGCACAAAGCATGGAAGGTAAGGATTTCCTGCGTCTTCTTTCATGGGTGTCACCTGCATTTCCTACAGGAGGCTATGCCTATAGTCATGGCTTGGAATGGGCAGTGGAGAATGGTGATGTAAATAATGTGACATCATTATGCCAATGGATAGAAGTTCTTCTTCATCATGGAAGTTTGCAGAATGATCTTATAATTCTTCAGGCTGCTTGGGATGCCGGATATGATCCGGGACAACTGTATGAAGTTGCTGAGCTTGCCTGTGCCTGTGCCTCATCGCGTGAGCGTTATGAAGAAACGGTGTATCAAGGAGAGGCCTTTCGAAAAGCTGCTGCAGTTTGGAATATTGTGCCAAAGGATATTATCCCTCCTGATGTCCGTTGGCCTCTGCCGGTCGCGCAAGGTGTTGTGTTTCGGTATGGCAGTGTATCTCGCCAGCAAGCGGTTTTGGCTGGTGGATATGCCGCTATTGCTGCTTTGGTTTCTGCTGCTGTACGTTTGGTGCCTTTAGGGCAAACCGATGGATTGCGGGCCTTGGTAAGTTTGGAAGCTGAGTTGCAGAAAGCCGCTCAGAAAACACATAACCTGACATTAGAAGACATTGGTGGCACATGCTTTTGTGCAGATCTTGCTGCCATGCACCATGAAACTCAGATCACAAGGCTCTTCAGAACATGACAGATATAAAATATGGTCCGCTGCGTGTGGGTATTGGTGGCCCCGTAGGAACGGGTAAAACAGCATTGATGGATGCTTTATGTCGTCGGTTTAGAGATGTATATAATATTGCAGCCATAACAAACGATATTTACACGCGTGAAGATGCAGAGTTTCTGACCAGAGCAGGGTCTTTGCCATCAGAACGTATTATGGGGATAGAAACAGGTGGCTGCCCGCATACAGCAATACGGGAAGATGCCAGTATTAATCTGGCCGGTATTGCGGAATTATCAGAGCGCTTTGAAAAGCTTGATCTCATTTTGGTAGAAAGTGGGGGAGATAATCTGGCGGCAACCTTTAGCCCAGAACTGGCTGATCTGACCATTTATGTCATTGATGTTTCTGCCGGAGATAAAATTCCCCGCAAAGGTGGGCCGGGTATTACGCGTAGTGATCTACTGGTGATTAATAAGATTGATCTTGCGCCATATGTAGGGGCAGATTTAAGCGTTATGGATCGGGATAGCCGCAAAATGCGTGGTCAACGTCCCTTTGTCTTTACAAATATTAGGGCTGGCGAAGGTGTAGAAGATATTGCACGTTTTATTATTGAACGTGGTGCGCTCTAGTAGATAAAATAATACCTTTAATAATATACCTATGAGCTATTGATTTCTTTAAATCTAGCAAGATAGCTCGTAGGTGGGATGGCTTCGTTTAATTTTAAATAAAAAACTGTCTCCTGTAGCAGGACGATAAATTGTGTCTTTTCTGCAAAATTATAATTGGGTTTTCTGTTTCTGATCCGGTCTAGGTAATTTCACCCATATCCCCAAAAAGATTCGTTATCGTAATGTAACGACATGGCCATTTGGCAATTATGGCTACAAGGGGGAAGGTCATGGTCGCGTTGCTATCGCGGTTTTCATCAAGTCGTAAAACAAAATTGTTTCAGTGTGGAACAACAGTTCTGTCTCTTTGTGCCGTGGTCAGCGCAGCATTGCCGCAGTCATCCCATGCGGCGGCAACTTTTAATTTTGGCAAGGATCAGTTTTTTACCTTGGGTGTTGGTGTGCGCGGGCAGTACCTTTCCAATGACCCTAATGCCACCCCAGCACATTCTGGAGCTGCCAGTGCTAATGATTTACGTATTTATATGGGAGCGCAGTTCCATAAATACGTAAAAAGCACGCTTAATCTTGAGCGTTTGCGTGATGGTAACTGGAACGTTCTGGATGGCATCCTTCAGATTGAACCGTGGAAATTCTTTAATGTCTGGATGGGCCGTATGCTGACGCCAAGTGACCGGTCCAATCTGGATGGTCCATATTTCCTTAGTACTTACGCTTTCCCCTTTGTCTCACAATATCCTGGGGCATGGTCCGGACGTGATGATGGTATTACAGTATGGGGCAAGCTGGCAAAAGACCATTTCCGGTATATGGCGGGTGTGTACCGAGGCCATAACTGGGTGCAGGGCGGCTCTAACTATGGTGAGCATCCTTTGTTTGCTGCACGGTTGGAATATAACTTTCTGGATCCAGAACCATCACCAGCTTATTACACGGCGAGTACGTATTATGGTAAAGCCGATATTCTCGCTATCGGTTTGGCAGGCCAGTACGAAACTGATGGTGTGGGTACGGCGCAGGATAAAGGTGATTATAAGGCCTGGAATATTGATGGTCTTTTTGAAAAAAAGATCGGGAAAAATGCTAAGCATGGTGTTTATACGTTAGAAGGTGCCTATTATCAGTATTATACGGGTGGTGTACAGGATATTGCTTCTGGCTATCGCCAAAGGGCGGCAGAATACGGAAATGTTGGTGGGATTAGTGATGGCACCGCTTTTCTTGCAAGCACAGCTTACCTTATTCCGTATACATTGGGGTGGGGGCGTTTGCAGCCACTGGTAAGGTATCAGGAATTCCGCTTCAAAAAAGATTTGTATGGTTCAGGGCACCCTAAAACCACACAGTTTGATGCCGGTGCAAACTATGTGTTGGATGGACATAATCTACGCTTTACGTTGGATTATGTTAGGTATCATGAGGCACACACAAAAGCATCAAACGCTTTTCTGTTGGGTATGCAACTCCAATACTAAAATCATCTCTGCATAATTGATCATTTTCTGAAATATTGGATGTTTGAAGGATGTCGGGAGATAACAAAATGCAGATCATGATGCATCGAAGCCTGAAGCAGGCATTCGTGGTATTCTGCGGTCTTTTTGCCGGAGCTGCATACGCAGATTCAGATATTCAGAACCTTGATTGCCGACATCTTTTTGCAGAAGAAGTTCGGGTTTCAGATCAGGTATCTGCGCTGAAAAAGAAAAAAGCCATAGCTGAAAAGAAGGGAACTGATACGGATAACAACGGTTTTTACGTTAAGCTGGATCCTATCCCCGGTATCGGGGTAATGAACGGCGTAACACTTACACCCGCAGGTAAGCCATTAAAGGAAGATATTTCTGATGAACGTATAAACAAGCTGGAATTGCAGCTTGCAGATATCAGGAAGGCACAGGAACATAAAGTTTGTCCTGCTATGACCTTGCCAGATGCGGATGATGAACGTTTGTTGGATGAGCAGACGCGATAAATTTTGAAATAAAAGACTTACGGATCCTGCTTATCGTTCTTGCAGGATCCTAGATGCAGTTGCAGCCGCAGCAGAACGGGTGCTTAAACCTGTTTTATTATAAATCTGCTCAATATGTTTATCTATGGTTCTGGGGCTTACCAGAAGAATATCTGCAATATCTCGGCTTGTTTTTCCACGAGAAATCCATAGTAATACTTCTGCTTCACGTGCACTTATATTGAGTGCTTCTTGCAAGGTTTTTTCTGGCAAAAGTGCGCGGGCAGAAACGCGGAATAAAAGCTCATCTGCTGATGAAACGCCAACAAAGGTAATAAGAACCTCATTTTCTTCTACTTGTTTTTGGTCAATCACTTGCCCTGGTGGGGGAAGTGTAGAAAACCGGCTGAGAATGGCAGGTAAATCAAGTTCATCTTTATCTAAAAGTTCTGCTGCTTGGGGCGTACGCCATAACAACGCCCCCCCTGAAGTTGCAGCGAACAGAAAGCGGCCAGCACTATCCAGTGCTGTTTGAGCAGTGCGAATACGGGCTGCAGCTTCTATATGCACACTGATACGCGCCAGAGTTTCTTCAAGCCGTAAAGGTTTTGTAACGTAGTCAACTGCTCCGGCTTCAAAAGCCCGCAGTACGTGTTCTGTTTCTGTTAAGCCTGTCATGAATATTAATGGAATGGATGAAAGGCGATAGTCTTGGTGTAGCGTTTCGCATACTTCCCATCCCGTCATGCCGGGCATAAGGGCATCTACTAAAATAAGATCGGGCACTGTGCGGGCGACAACTTCTAGGGCTGAGGCCCCAGATTGTGCCAAAAGTACAGAATATCCATTATCAGAGAGTGTTTCATCCATCATGCCAAGTACAGATGGGTCATCATCAACGATGAGAATGGTACGACGTTGGGTGGATGAGATTTTCATGTCTCGTCCTGCTCCAGTTGGATGCGAAGTGCTTCCAGTTGATAGGTGGCAGCCATTTTTGCCAATGGGGCAAGAATATCCTGCAACATAGGTTTTTCTGATTGCAAAGAGGTTAATCTTTCCCGTAGTTGCTTCAAGTTACCGCCATTTAAAGCTGCTAGCAAATAAAGGCGCTCTGGTTCTGGTAAATGGCTTACGGGGGCCTGCAATTCAGGTTGTTCTGGTTGAGATGCTATATCAGATTGTGGGAAAATCCATGATAAAGAAAGAATATTTCCTATTTCCTGAATAAGCATGGAAAGATTAACCGGTTTTCCAATAACGGGGCAATCCTCCAAAGAGGCAACATGCCGGTTGGCACTTTCTACAAGATTACCAGTTAGAAACATTATGGGAAGATGGGTTGCAGAAGTTTGCCGAATACGCAAAGCAAGTTCGCGTCCGTCCATTTCAGGCATAGTAAGATCAAGCAATAATAAATCTGGGCTTGCCAGATCGAGACAGTCTAGACACTCTTGTCCATTTTCAAAATCGCGCACATTAAAGCCGCAGCGCTCCAGAAGTTCCCGCATAATCTGGCGGTGGCTGGAATTATCATCGACAATGCCAATTGTACGTTTAGGCCCTTCATACCCAACAGGAAACGCCGGTAGCACAGGCGAGAGCTGAATATCTTTATCGGGCAGCATAAGGCGGAGTTTAAAGCAGGAACCTTTGCCCATCGTGCTAGTGAAGGTTAATTCTCCACCCATCACTTCTGTTAAAAGCTTGGTGATTGTCAGCCCAAGTCCAGTGCCGGGAATATTGGCTGTTGCGGCTGCGCGTTCAAAGGGATCAAAAATACGTTCTTGATCTTCAATAGAAATTCCAGGTCCCGTATCTTCCACGGTAAATTCGGCAATCTGAGCATGCCAGCGCACAGAAAAAGTAACAGAACCCTGTTGTGTGTATTTAATGGCATTTGAAAGAAGGTTGAGCAAAACTTGCCGAAGGCGATGCTCATCACACGTTACAACAGACGGTAAAAACTGGGGTTTCCAGTAAAACTTTAACCCTTTTGCTTGTGCTTGCGGGCGCATCATCTGAGCAACAGATTCTAGAAAAGTTACAAGTGGAATTGTGTCGGAATGTAATTCAATGCGCCCTGCTTCAATCCGTGAAATATCCAGAAGCCCAGAAAGAATGCTTGTGATATGATCACCACTTTCCCGCATAATGCTGAGTGTTTGCTGCCGTTCTGTGGGCATGCGTGTGTCATGCTGTAATAATTGAATGTAACCCATAATTGCATTTAAGGGGGAGCGAATTTCGTGGCTGATGCCGCTAATATAACGTGTTTTTGCCAAGCTGGCGGCTTCTGCTTTTTCACGTGCGCTTTGTAATGCCTGATCCATACGCCTGCGTGCGCGTATCTCGTTCATCAACAGGCGTGTTTGATGCAGTGTTTCCCGTGTTGCTGTTTTGCGGCCTTCCTGTGCCATCACCAAAAGCCATGCGCCTATAACGCAGGCTAAAAACACAAATAGCAATGTGCCATCAAGCGGTAGATTCGTTTTGTGTGCGAGCAGCCCAAGCACAGAAATAATACAAATAAGGAGGCACACAAAACGTCCGCCGGGGGACACGAGAATGCGCCTTAGTTTGGAAGGTAAGGTACGTAATGGGGTAGTGAGTTGGTATGAAAGATGAGTTGCTATAGGCTTGCAACGATCATGGCATCGCCCATCAAGTGAGCAGCACAGAGAACAGATGGTGCCTCCATATGCTGGGCACGAGGTCATATCTTCGGCTTCAAACTCATGCTCACAGATCACGCAGCGCATAACTGGTTGGGTATTCCATTGTGCGGGTTGCTGGCGTGCCATGTACGTTCGCCCATGCGTCAGACGGGCGAGAAGAGGGGTTGTGCCACAGGCAAAAAAGAGTGTCAGAAACGGCGCAAAAGCAGCAGCATGCATGCCCAATACGCCAGATAAGGCAAGTGTGCCAATTCCTGCCCCTAAAGCCCAGGCACCAATACCAACAATGTTGAGATCAGGCAGTAATGAGCGTTTGAATTCTATTTCTGAGGGGCAAAGTTTTAGGGGTTTGCAGATAGTAACATCCCCAAGGATAACACCAATCCATGCGCACGCCAGAACGGCATAAAAGGTGATTCCCGTCTGGATTGTATTTACCAATCCCGCTTCCATAAGAACTAAGGCAATAGTGATATTAAAAAGAACGTAGAAGACGCGTCCTGGGTGAGAATGTGTAAGGCGAGAGAAAAAGTTAGACCATGCGAGAGATCCTGCATATGCATTTGTAATATTAATTTTGATTTGAGATACAGCCACCAGAGCAATAGTAAGAGCTGTAGCAAGGGCCGGAGGCGTAAAGCTGCTCCAGGCTAAATGATACATCAGGCCGGGTTGTGTGGCTTGCAAGGGGGAAAAACCTGCGCGTAAAGCAACCCACCCTAGAAAAGACCCGGCAAGAAGCTTGCCCGCATCCAGAATAATCCAGCCAGGCCCCCCTAAAATAAGAGCACTCCACCATTGTCGTTTGTTCTGTGCTGTAAGCGGAGGCAGAAAGCGTAGGAAATCGATCTGTTCTGCGCTTTGGCAGACAAGAACGATCATAACGGAAGCAGCACTGCCAATGGCGAGAGTATCAATGCCTGATTTGTAGGGTACCAACCCAGAAAAATGTGTCCACTCAGCAAGCCAGAGCGGGTGTTGCATAACGAGTATGGATAACGGCAAGAGGTTCAGAATAAACCAGATAGGGAAAGTAATAATCTGAAATTTTGCAATAAATGTTATACCACGCGCAACTAGTGGGATGATAACTACCGCACATGCAAGATAGGCAAGCCATAACGGAATATGCAGAAGAATGTGTAAGGTGCCCGCAAGAATGGCAGCTTCCAGACCGAAAAAAATAAATGTGAAACTGGCATAAATCAACGATGTAACAGTTGATCCAATATAACCAAAACCTGTCCCACGTGTTAAAAGGTCTACATCTAAGCCAGATCTTGCCGCTGTGGCACATAGTGGCAGGGTAATACAAAAAATAAGAACCGTTACAAATGCAATGGCAATGGCTGTGTTGGTAAAACCAAAAGCCAGTGTAAGTGTGCCTCCAATAGCTTCTAATGCCAGAAACGAGATAGAGCCCAAGGCAGTAAAGGCTGCACGCATGGGGGTAGCTGTTCGGGCACTTCGGGCTGTAAAGCGCAGTGCATAATCTTCAAAAGTCTGGTCTGCTGCCCAGCGATTATATGCCCTGCGAGTACGCACGATACGCAGGCGGCTGGCATCATGAGGCAAAAGCGGATTCCTGATCTTCTGGATATCTTATTATAGTATCGTAACATAAGGCGGTATGAAACCATACGCAATCATGCGTATAGGAAAATATAGCGTGATGCGCTGACGTAGGATCTAGCAGCAACTGGAGTGCTTTCTTATGTCCGACATCTTGCCAAAACTTTCCCGTCGTGCGTTTGGGCGCCTAGCCCTAGCATCATCAGTTGCAGCCATAGGTGCTGCATATCGGCCAGGCCAAGCCTTGGCCGCAGCGCCTACAGGGCAGCCCATTAAGGTGGGTATTTTGCATTCCCTTTCCGGGACAATGGCCATTAGTGAAACGACACTCAAAGATGTCATGCTCATGCTGATTGCGGAGCAAAACCGCAAAGGTGGCTTGCTGGGCCGTCCTCTGGAGCCAGTCATAGTAGATCCGGCATCCAATTGGCCTTTGTTTGCAGAAAAGGCCCGACAGCTTCTTTCTGTTGATAAAGTAGATGCCGTGTTTGGGTGCTGGACCAGTGTTTCCCGCAAATCTGTATTGCCAGTATTTGAGGAACTTAATGGGATCTTATTCTATCCGGTGCAGTATGAAGGGCAGGAATGTAGCCGTAATATTTTCTATACAGGTGCAGCGCCTAACCAGCAGGCTATTCCTGCAGTAGATTATCTGCTGAGTGAAGAGGGCGGCAGTGCCAAGCGTTTTGCCTTGGTGGGTACAGATTACGTTTACCCACGGACTACAAACCAGATTCTTGCTAATTATCTGAAGTCTAAAGGCATTAAAGACGAAGATATTATGGTGAATTATACACCATTTGGACAATCTGATTGGCAAACCATTGTTTCCCAAATTAAGGCATTTGGGGCTGCTGGTAAAAAAACGGCTGTTGTTTCCACCATTAATGGTGATGCCAACGTACCTTTCTATAAGGAGCTTGGAAACCAGGGTATTTCTGCAACAGATATTCCGGTGATGGCTTTTAGCGTGGGCGAAGAAGAATTGGCTGGCATGGATACAGCCTCATTGGTTGGGCAGCTTGCCGCATGGAACTATTTTGAAAGCATTGATACGCCAGAAAATAAGTCCTTTATCAAACAATGGCATGAATTTACAAAAAATCCGAAACGCACAACAAATGATCCAATGGAAGCTCATTATATTGGCTTCAACATGTGGGTGCAGGCTGTAACCAAGGCTGGCACTACAGATCATGATAAGGTGATAGATACCATGATTGGTATCCGCCAACCCAATCTTACGGGTGGTATCGCACAAATGTTGCCGAACCATCATCTGACAAAGCCTGTATATATTGGTGAAATTCAGGAAGATGGTCAGTTTAGTGTTGTTTGGAAAACGCCTAGCACAATAGCTGGTCAGGCTTGGTCACCATGGGTTCCAGAAACCAAAAATCTGATCGGTGATTGGAGCAAGCCAATTTCGTGCGGAAATTACAATACAGCCACCAAAACGTGTATCGGTAAAAAGCATGCGTAGGTTCAGCCATTTTCTGTGGGCTGGTATTGTCTGCCTGTTACTTGCATTTTCAGGAATGCGAGTGGCAGCAGCAGACGAGTTTTCAGGTTTGGAAAGTGGCCAGTTTAATACCATAGCCGATACTGTTTCGGCTTTGGTCGCTTCAGGTAATCCACGTGCTGGAGATGTTATAGATGCCTTGGAAAAACGGCATCTGTTTTATTCTCCTGCAGGAGGGATTTTTATTCGGACTGGCACAACTTATGTTGATGCGCGTACAGGTCAGTCCGTGCAAAATATGCCGGAAAATTTGAAACCTGTGCGGATGAACAATCATGTTCGCCAGGTTCTGGCAAGCGCAAATGCAGAACTGGAATTGCTTTCTCCAGAAGATGCAGTGCGTGTAAAAGCAGCAACACAAATGTACGCGCAACATAACCCGGTTATGTTGCTTGCGATCAATCATGCTCTAGCACGTGAAAAAAGTAGCGATGTGCGCATGAAGCTTGAGCAGGCTCATGCAGCAATACTGTTGGCGCAACCCGCACAATCCGGGCAAGAAGCCACTCGTCTGGCTGCTGTAAAAATGCTGGGTTCAGCAGGGGATCTGGAAGCACGTGGGTTACTTTCTGTTGTGGCTGCATCGGATCACGAAGCGGCAGAAGTGCGTAAGGCCGCAGCAGAAACTGTTTCCAGCATAGATTTAAAACAGCGTGTGTGGAGCGTACTGCAAAATGCCTTTTACGGGCTGAGCTACGGCTCTGTCTTGCTGCTGGCAGCAACTGGGCTGGCCATTACATTTGGTGTCATGGGTGTGATCAACATGGCTCATGGTGAGTTGATGATGATTGGCGCCTATACAACCTGGATGGTGCAGCAGGGGATTCGGGCGACAGTTCCATGGTTAGAGCCTGTTTCCCTTTTGGTGGCAATTCCTGTTGCGTTTTGTGTGTGTGGCTTGTTGGGTATTCTTATTGAACGCGGCTTAATTCGCTTTCTGTATGGCAGGCCGCTTGAAACCCTGTTGGCTACATGGGGGCTTTCTCTCATTCTTCAGCAGGCTATTCGGTCCATTTTTGGGCCTACCAATATTGCAGTTGTAACACCCGCGTGGCTTTCTGGGTCATGGATGATCGGAAGTGTGGATATTACCTTGAACAGATTGGCAATTTTTGTTTTTGCCTTTTTGGTTCTGGGTGCGCTTATGTTGGTGATGCGTAAAACATCCCTCGGTTTGGAAATGCGCGCCGTTACACAAAACCGTCGTATGGCAGCGCTGATGGGAATACGCACGCCACGAGTAGACGCCTTGGCTTTTGGGCTGGGTGCTGGACTGGCCGGGTTGGCTGGCGTGGCCGTTAGTCAGATTGATAATGTGAGCCCTAATCTGGGCCAATCCTACATTATCGATAGTTTTATGGTGGTTGTATTTGGTGGTGTTGGCAACTTGTGGGGTACATTAGCTGCAGCCATGACACTCGGTATGGGCGGAAAAATACTGGAGCCCACTATTGGAGCTGTATCTGCTAAAATTGCCATTCTTGTTCTGGTTATTCTCTATATTCAGCGGCATCCCAGAGGTATGTTCCCTGTGCGTGGTCGGGGGGTAGAGTCATGAATGCGCTATCACCTTCAGCCACAAAGTCTTTTCCTGGTGCCATACGCATGGCTGCCGTGGCATTTGCGGTTACAATTGTGCTGGCAGGCGCAAGCCTTCTTCCAGAAGCAAATCCGCTGCATGTTTCAGCCTTTGTTGTCTCATTGGCGGGTAAATATCTGGCATATGCCATTCTTGCTTTATCTGTTGATCTTGTCTGGGGTTTTGCAGGTATTTTAACATTGGGGCATGCAGCATTTTTTGCATTGGGTGGCTATGCCATGGGCATGTACCTTATGCGGGAAATTGGCACGCGAGGTGTTTACGGTAATCCCGATTTGCCAGATTTCATGATCTTTTTATCGTGGAAGTCACTTCCATGGTACTGGTGGGGAACAGATCATTTTGCGTGGGCTATGCTGCTGGTGCTGATTGTTCCCGGTCTTCTGGCAGGTGTGTTTGGCTGGCTGGCTTTTCGGTCTCGTGTTTCAGGTGTCTATCTTTCCATTATCACGCAGGCTCTAACATACGCTTTGATGTTGGCATTCTTTCAGAATGGTTTGGGCTTTGGTGGCAATAATGGCCTGACAGACTTTAAAGATATACTGGGGGCTGATTTGCATTCACCCCTTACGCGTGCGGCACTTTTGGTGATTACAGGATTTGTTCTGGCAGCATGTTTGTTGCTGTCTCGCTGGCTTGTATCGGGCAGGTTTGGGTATTTGCTTGTGGCAGTCAGAGATGCAGAAAGTCGCACGCGTTTTTTAGGATACCGGCCAGAACAGGCCAAGCTGCTGATATGGGTTTTTTCAGCCATGGTGGCTGGTATCGGTGGTGCCCTTTATGTAACGCAGGTGGGTATTATTAACCCCGGTGAGTTTGCTCCCGCTAACTCTATTGAGTCTGTTATCTGGGTTGCCGTGGGTGGGCGTGGTACCTTGTCAGGGTCTGTGCTTGGGGCTGTATTGGTAAACTGTGGCAAAACACTTTTTACCGCATGGTTGCCAGAGTTTTGGCTGTATGGGCTTGGTTTGCTCTTTCTTGTTACCACTCTTTTCCTGCCTCAAGGGCTTATGGGGCTGCGCCATCATCTTGCTAAAAAGCCGCCCGAAGAAGTTACGCCTGAAGTCTCTAACCCGGAAGGAGAAGAGGCATGAGCGAAACACCATTGCTAGAAATGCGTGATGTAAGCGTAACTTTTGATGGTTTTCGGGCTATTAATGGTTTGAACCTTACATTGCGTCCTGGAGAAATGCGGGCAATTATTGGCCCAAATGGTGCGGGCAAAACCACGATGATGGATATCATCACAGGGAAAACACGCCCAGATATAGGCACAGTTCAGTTTTGTGGAGAAGATCTAACCAAACTGGATGAGCCAGCAATCGCACGGTTGGGCATCGGCCGTAAATTTCAAAAACCAACAGTGTTCGAAGCATTAACGGTGCAGGAAAACCTCTTGCTTTCTTTAAGCGGTATACGAGCACCTTTTTCTGTTTTGCTTGCGCGCCTTTCAGGCAAAGAGCAGGAACGTATTAACCAGATTTTGGAAATTACGCGTTTGAAAGACCATGCAGCCCGGCAGGCTGGCGGAATGAGCCACGGGCAAAAGCAGTGGTTGGAAATAGGCATGCTGTTAGGGCAGGAGCCAGATTTGCTTTTGGTGGATGAACCTGTAGCAGGCATGACAGACGCAGAAACCATGGCAACAGCAGAGTTGCTCCGAGAAATCAATCAAACACGTAGTGTGGTTGTTGTAGAGCACGATATGGACTTTGTGCGTGCATTAGGAGTGACAGTAACAGTGCTGCATGAAGGATCTGTTCTGGCGGAAGGTGATCTGGAAGATGTCAGTCATGATCCAAGAGTTATCGAGGTTTACCTTGGTCGCTAAAATGCTGAACCGTAAATGCAAAAAAGGAGGGCGTCCTTATGCTCAGGGTTGAGGATGTGCATCTGCATTATGGGGCTGCAATTGCTTTGCGCGGTGTCTCGTTAGAAGCATGTGCAGGTAAGGTTACATGTGTGCTGGGGCGTAACGGGGTTGGTAAAACTAGCCTTATGCGCGCCATTACAGGCATGCATGCTGTGAGTTCAGGTAAAATTATGTGGGAAGGGGAGGATATCACAAACCTTTCTGCTTATGATCGTGCAAGGCGGGGCATTGCGACGGTGCCGCAAGGGCGGGATATTTTTCCTTTGCTGAGTGTGCGCGAAAATCTTGAAACAGGATTTGGCCTTCTCAAGCGGCGTGACAGAAAAATACCAGACGAAGTTTTTGAACTTTTCCCGGTGTTGGAAAAAATGCTTGATCGGCGTGGGGGAGATCTCTCAGGGGGGCAGCAGCAACAGCTTGCTATTGCGCGGGCCCTTATTATCCGCCCACGGCTTTTAGTGTTGGATGAACCAACAGAAGGTATTCAACCCAATATTATTAAAGATATTGGTTCTATTATCTCTATGCTGCGAGACCGTGGAGATATGGCCATTGTGTTGGTAGAGCAATATTTTGATTTTGCATTTAATCTTGCCGATACCGTAGAGGTTATGGATAGGGGCAAAATTATACTTTCTGGGCAAGTTGAAGAATTGGATGCAGAAGAAGTACGCGCCAATATTGCAATTTAAGAAAGCAAAGCTTCAAAAAAGCCTTCTGCATTGCAGCGTAGAGACGAATTGTTGCTTACGCTGCTTTGTAGAATATCTGTTTGACTATTAAAAATGTTGAATAAGTGCAGCTATAGCGAAACCCTGCAAAGTATATTTTGCAGTGGAAGCTTAGCATATGTCCGAAAATAATCGAAAAAAGCCAGAATATCTTGAAATAACTGCCTGTAAGTCTTTCTTAAAAAACTTGGCGTCCCGTACGGGATTCGAACCCGTGTTGCCGCCGTGAAAGGGCGGTGTCCTAGGCCTCTAGACGAACGGGACAAGAGGCTGTGTTGAGGCGCTTTGTAGAGATAATGCTGGGGGGCGTCAAGGCTGGAAATGGACTTTTGTGGAGGTTTTTGAAAAAATAATTATCCAGAATATGCCAACTGATTGTTCTGGTTAAAATGGCATGATGAATTTCGATTAAGGCCAGCAAACGCACATGCCAATCAAGCATTTCATAAAAGGCCTAACGGTTT
Source organism: Acetobacter pasteurianus (assembly GCF_009914215.2). Classification (NCBI taxonomy): domain Bacteria; kingdom Pseudomonadati; phylum Pseudomonadota; class Alphaproteobacteria; order Acetobacterales; family Acetobacteraceae; genus Acetobacter; species Acetobacter pasteurianus. Next base: position 1,546,620 of record NZ_CP039846.2, read on the forward strand.
GTTACTTTGTCTGCGCAGTTACGGTAGCAGCATTTGCGCAAAGCAGCGTGCATAATATTGCGGTCTGTCAGCTTACGGCTGGGCATCCTGTATTTTGCAGTAAGCCTTTTACGGGAAAGGCCGTAATGCCGTTACTATTGGGAAGCGATGCATATTATACATGTTCAATTACAGCAGGAAACATCACATTCTGCGCTGCACCTTATACAGGTAGAGCGGTCATTCAGCAGCTTAATGGTGTGTATGCATCATGTTTGATTGAACTTGGGCAGGTAAAGTTTTGCAATCTTCCTTATACCGGCCGCGCTGTTATTCCCGGATGGTAGGGAAGATTTTACAGGCCAAGCTCTAACAATTTTTTCTGCAGAGAAAGGGGCAAGCCTGTTGGTTGCGCTTCGGTTGCCTGTAAATCAGCGGGTGCATCTTGGCTTTGTAGGTACCGCCATCCCTGAAATGGCCGCATGGCGCGGGGTTCTACGGGAATAATCTTGGGGGAAAGCAAGATAAGTGTGCCCTGTGTACCATCAGCCCGTGTTGTGGTTTGAATATCCAGAATAGGTTGTCGGCACAAAATAAGCCCGTTGATAACGCGATAAAGCGAACCACCATCCAGAAGGGCATCTTTCTGCTTGGGAAAAGAACGCGTATGCACCACAGGTAGGGGCGTATCATAATCAGGGTGGCTGCGCGTATTGAATGGCTGTTTTAACCGTTCACTCAGATCTTCGAGTGATTCAACGCCGACAGCCAGCTTGATCAGATTAAGCATTTTTTCAATGTAGTGTGCTCCTTACGCCAGACAAGGCTCTATTTTTAAAGCACCAACGCGTGCAATAGGGCTTCTAGCCGCAATCGGCCTTCTTCTGTCGCGTATAAATGGGTAGGAGTATGCACAAGGTAGCCTTCTTCCACCGCAGCCGCCAGAATAACCGGGTCTAGGGTTTCGGTCAGTTGCAGGCCTGTGCGTGCCTGAAAGTGGCTGAGTGCAATGCCTTCCTGTAAACGCAGGCCCATCAGCAACATTTCTCGCGCACGTTCCTGCGGTACAAGCGACTCCTGAGATGTCTGGCCAGAACCCGTGCGTTCTACAAGCTCAGCCCACGGTTCGGGTGCACGGTGCCTGCGTGTGGCATAAAGCTGGCCATCTAGCGTAATGCGCCCATGCGCACCCGGGCCAAGGCCCAGATAATCACCATAATGCCAGTATGTCAGGTTATGGCGGCTTTCACTGCCCGGTTTGGCGTAGTTGGAAACCTCATACGCATTCAGCCCATGTGCATGCGTAATGGCCGTTGTGGTTTCATAAAGTGCGGCGGCTGTTTCCTCATCCGGTAGGCTAAAACTGCCTTGCCGGTAAAGGGCTTCAAACTTGGTGCCGGGCTCAATGGTTAACTGATAGAGCGAGACATGATCTGCCACCAGTTGTAGCGCTGTCTCTAGCTCCGTTTTCCATGCTGCCACGCTCTGGTTGGGGCGGGCGTAAATCAGGTCAAACGTAATGCGAGGGAACAATGAACGTGCAAGTTCCAGCGCAGCCAGTGCCTGTGTGGCGGAGTGCTGACGGCCCAAAAAATGCAAAGCCTCATCATTCAGGGCCTGAATGCCGAGGGAAACACGGTTGATTCCGGCCTGCCTGAAATCTTTCAACCTTTCGGCTTCTACGCTGGTTGGGTTCGCTTCCAGCGTAATTTCAAGGTTGGGAGCCGCATCGAATAGAGATGTGGCATCATCTATCAGGTTCGCGACCGTTTGCGGGGCCATCAGTGAAGGGGTGCCACCACCAAAAAAGATAGATGTCAGGCGGCGGCGCCCCAAACGGTTGGCTTCATGCGCAAGCTCTGTGCGGAGGGCTTGCGCAAAGCGCGCCTGTGGAATTTCTGCCCGTACGTGTGAGTTGAAGTCACAGTACGGGCATTTGGCCAAACAGAATGGCCAGTGGATGTAAAGGGCGAGTGCGTCCTGTTCCACAGTGTTAGATAGCCACTTTCACGCCCAGTTCCACAACACGATCCGGCGGAATACGGAAGAATTCCATGCTGGAGGTAGAGTTGCGGAGCATGAACAGGAAGATCGACATTCTCCAGCGCGACATGCGCGGCACAGAAGACCGGGTAATCAGTTCGCGGGATGTGAAATAGGATGCCTGAAGGGCATCAAAATCCACACCGTTGGCTTTCAGTTCTTCCAGCGCGCGGGGGATGTTGGGCATTTCCATAAACCCGTAGCGCAGCACAATGCGGTAGATATCTGGGGCCAGTTCTTCCACAGCCACGCGGTGTCCACGTTCTGCTTCTGGCTGATCTAGGTTCTGCACGGTTACGAATAGCACGTGATCATGCAGGATCTTGTTATGGCGCAGATTATGCAGCAGGCACGGAGGCACAAAGTCTGGTGTGCTGGTCATGAACACAGCCATGCCGGGCACACGGATGATGCGGGATTGCGGAAGCCGGGCAATGAAGGACCCCATAGGCAGACTATCCTGTCGCTGGCGGGCAATAATAAGGCTGCGGCCTTTTTTCCATGTGGTCATCATCAGGGTCAGCACGCAGCCAAGCAGCACTGGCACCCAACCGCCATCAGGAATTTTAAGGGCGTTGGCAGCAAAGAAGGTGCTGTCCAGCAGCAGGAAGCCACCAAATATGGCTCCCACTTTCCATGCTGGCCAGTTGAAGTGGCGATGGAAAACGACAATGGCCAGAATGGAAGTGCAGATGAACGTGCCCGTAACCGCAATACCATAGGCGGAAGCCAACGCATCCGAACTACGGAAAGCCACTACCAGCAGCACGGCCCCAACGGCAAGGAAGCGGTTGAAGTCCGGCAGATAAATCTGACCTTCTTCTTCTGCATTGGTGTGGGTGATGCGCAGCCGGGGCATATAGCCTAGCTGGATCAACTGGCGACAGATGGAAAAGCCGCCGGAAATACCAGCCTGACTGGCAATAACAGTGGCAAAGGTAGAAAGCACCACCATTGGCCCCTGCATCCAGTGAGGGCACAGCAGGAAGAAGGGGTTTGCCAAGGCTTTGGGGTCAGAAATTACCAGTGCAGCCTGCCCAAAATAGTTCAGCACCAGCATGGGCAGCACAAAGAAGAGCCACGCATAGCGGATAGGGGCACGGCCAAAATGGCCCATATCAGCATACAGAGCTTCCGCCCCGGTAACGCACAACACGACAGAACCGAGAGCCAGGAAGGAAAGCTTGCCGTGGTAGAAGATGAATTCCAGCGCATAGGTGGGTGAAAGCGCCATGAGAATAGCTGGGTGATGCAGAATTTCCATCAGCCCCAGCACACCCAATGTGCCAAACCACAACAGCATGATTGGCCCAAATATGGTGCCCACCTTGCCTGTGCCAATCCACTGCACGCTGAACAGGCTGATAATCACCAATATGGCTACGGGTATCACAAAGTCATGCGCCGCAGGCACGCTCACTTCCACGCCTTCAATGGCGGAAAGCACGGAAATGGCAGGGGTAATAATGCCATCACCAAAAAACAGACAGGCCCCAACAATACCAACCAGCCCTAATATCCATCGGGTTCTTTGGTTGATAACCACGCGTTGGGCGAGGGACATAATGGCAAGGATACCGCCCTCACCATTATGGTCCGCCCGCATGATCAGGATGACGTATTTAACCGTGACAATCAGGATCAGCGTCCAGAAAATCAGGCTGGCAACGCCCAGAATTTCCCACGGGGCTACCTGATGGTGGCCCGAAATAACTTCGACCGTAGAGCGGAAGGCGTAAAGTGGGCTGGTGCCGATATCACCATACACAACGCCCAACACACCCAGCAGAGCGGCAAAGCCAACAGGGGCGGCAGCGTGCTGCGGTTGGTCGGCGTCAAATTCCGTAATGCGCCGCGGTTCCGGCGCTGAAGCCACATGCGGCTGATCTCCTGTAGGGGGAGAACCAGCCGATTTGTTGGCGGGGTCAGTCATGGTGTCTCTGGCTCCACGTCAGTCTTGCAGGGGCACGTTGCCCCGTTCGCCCTGCATAAAGGGCGCAGATAGGTGGAAGCAAGGCATACTGGCCTCCACCCAGAAAATGAAAATCAGGGAGAAGGTGGCCGCGGACCGAAAATTGCGGTGCCAACACGCACAAGAGTTGCCCCTTCGGCAATGGCCTGCGGGTAATCGGCAGACATTCCCATGGAAATAACAGGGAGCCCATGTTCCTGCGCCATGCTGCGCAAAAGCCTGAAATGCGGCACAGGGTCTTGCATGGCGGGCGGAATGCACATCAGGCCTTGCAGTTTGTCCCCAAACTGTTGGCGGCAGGTGCGGATAAAGCTATCTGCTTTTTCACGCGGGACACCAAATTTCTGGGGTTCATCACCTGTGTTGACCTCAATCAACAGCTTAGGCAGGCGGCCTTCTTTATCCGCTGCTTTGAGCAGGGCTTCTGCCAGTTCTGGCCGATCCAGGCTTTCTATCACGTCTGCAATGCGCACCGCATCACGCGCTTTGTTTGTTTGCAGGCCGCCAATTAGGTGCAATCGGAGGTCAGGATAAGTTGCCCGCAGGGCGGGAAACTTGCTGGCGGCTTCCTGCACCCGGTTTTCTCCAAACACACGCTGGCCTGCGGCAAGGGCTTCCTGCACGCTTTCAAGCGGATGGAATTTGGAAACGGCAACCAGCGTAACAGAGGCGGGATCCCGGCCTGCTGCGTGTGCTGATGCGTCAATATTCTGGCGAACGGCAGCAAGCCGGTCCGCCAGAACAGATGAGGGAAGGGTGGATGGTGTTTCCATGAGGCGTCAAAATTCTTGAAGATGTGCACTTGGTCAAGTGCCGCAAACGCCGCATACCTATGTTGAGGTGGGAAGATAGTCTTTTCAGGCGCCTAGAAGGTCTTGGCCTAAAGCGCCTGAAGGATGCCTAGTATAAAAGCAATTTTATACTGCAAGAGAATCGACTGTTAAGATAATTTTACCCAAATGGTGTCCATCTTCCATTGCCTGATGCGCTGCCGCAGCCTGTGCCAATGGGAAAGTTTGATGGATAAGTGGGCGTATTGTGCGGTTGGTCAGCAAAGGCCAGACTTTTGCTTTCAGGTCTTGTGCAATGCGGGCTTTGCTGGCGCTGTCACGTGGGCGCAACGTGCTGCCTGTTACAATAAGCCGGTGCGTCATAATCCGCACCAGATTGGCCTGTTCGGCCTTTGCGCCACCTTGCAGTGCGATAATGATGAGCTTGCCATCGAAGGCAAGGCTTTTGAGATTTCGCTCAAAATAAGGGCCACCCACCATATCAAGAATAACGTTTACGCCTTCGCCTTTGGTGAGCTCCGCAATGCGTTCGGCAAAATCTTCCGTCTTGTAGTTAATGGCCTGCGCACCCAGTTGTTCGCACAAAGCGCATTTTTCATCCGTTCCGGCCGTTGCAAAAGGTGTGCCACCAAAAGCTTTAACAAGCTGAATAGCAGTTGTGCCAATGCCGCTACTGCCACCATGGATCAATACCCGTGCATTTTTAGGCAGCATGGTGGGCATGAAAAGATTGGACCACACGGTAAAAAAGGTTTCCGGCAGGGCCGCGGCCTCTATGGCGTTAAAGCCCTCTGGCCAAGGTAGACACTGCCCGGCAGGCACAAGGCAATATTCTGCATATCCGCCCCCATTGGCCAAAGCGCATATGCGGCTCCCTATAGCGGGCATTGTAACGCCTTCTTGCGGCAGACCGTGTGCAACAACTTCTCCAGCTATTTCCAGCCCCAACCTTGGGCTGGCTCCGGGCGGAGGTGGATAAAGCCCTTTGCGCTGCATGATATCCGGCCGGTTTACGCCAGCAGCCATCACGCGTACCAGCACTTCTCCTCGGCCGGGTTGCGGAACCTGAATGGTTTCCAGGTGCAGGACATCGGGTGCGCCTGCCTGCGTAAAGCAGATGGCTTTCATGGTGGAAGGCAGAAGGGTGGGAGCAGGCATAGATAATTCCGCCGTCTGTAGTGGTTAACCAAAAGCATTTAACGTGGCTGCATACCGTATGGATAACGTATGCAACTTCACGTCCACGCTATAATTAACAGTTTTCTCTGGTTTGTGATGTGCTAGCGCCGGTGTTTTTCTCCGGCGAGCTCTCGGCGGGTGCGTTCCAGTTCTTCTGCATAGCGGCGCAAAACATAGCGTTCACTCAGTATGCCAAGCACATTGTGGTCTGTGTCTGTCACAGCCAAAGCGGGCAAGCCTGTGCGTTCAAATGCAGCCAAAGCGCAGGAGAGACTGTCTTCCGGCGCCAGAACCATGCTGTCTGGCGGCAGCAGGTTTTGTAAGGGCTGATTGGCTGGTGTTATCATGGACTGGACTTGCGCATACTCAACCAGCCCCATGCAATGGTGCTGTCTATCCAGCACAACAATGTAACGGGGTGCGCGGCCCGTAAACGCAGTGCGCGCTTGGGCCACGGGGGTTTCAGCCGGTAGGGTATCGACCTGCGTGCGCATCATTTGCCCCACGGTGAGCGTACGCATCCAGCCAACATCTACGCCAGAGCGAATGTTTTCTCCACGCAGGTGAAAGCGCCATGTGGTGAAGGAGTAACCAAAAATACGCCGTGTGGTGAGGGAGGATGTAATGGCTGCCAGCGCTACTGCTGCTGTCATGTTGGCGCTGTGAGTTGTTTCCAGCGCCAATAGAATCATGGTGAAGGGGCCACCAATAATGGTTGTTGCCAGCGCACACATGCCAGCAACGGTGCAAAGCGTAATGGGCAGAGAAAGAAGAGGTGCTGTAAGCCCCGTAAAAGCTGCTCCCGATAGAACGCCCAGATAAAGCGATGCAAAAAAGAGACCACCACGAAAGCCACTGCCAATGGAAATGGTGGAGGCCAGAGCTTTTAGCAGAAGTAGACCTATGGCCAGCCATAATGTAGGGGGCATAATCAGCCCTTCCCGCATGGCCATGTGCCCAGAAGACAACACAGATGGGGAAATCAGAGCCAGTAACCCAACCAGTAATCCACCTACTGCCGGACGCAACCAAAGAGGGGGCAGAATACGACGGAAAAGGGATTCCGTCAGTGTCACACTTTTCATCAGCCCAACGCCGATAAAAGCTGTGGCAATGCCCAGCAGTATGAGGAACGGGTATGCCAGCGGTGGAATGGTTTGTGGCAATATAAGAGAAAGTTCTGGCAGATTGGCTCCGGCAAGATGCACAACAGCCAAAGCGCAGAGAGATGCGCATGCGACAGGTGCAAGTAAGGGAAAGGCGTAAGAGCCAATAACCAGTTCAAATGCGTAAAAAGCTCCTGCCAGAGGGGCATCAAACGCAGCGCCAATAGCGCCTGCTGCACCACACCCTACCAACAGGCGTATATCTGCACGGTGCATGCGGAGGTTTCGCCCAATGCGAGAGCCAAACGCGGCACCAATCTGGCTGAAACCGGCCTCTAACCCAATAGACGCACCGCAACCGTTTGAAAGAACAGTTTGCCCGGCAACAATCAGGCTGTCTTTCAGGTTCATGCGGCCGCCATGCAGGGCATTGGCCTCAATAGGGTCTACAGGCCGATGGCGTTGGCGTGTAAGGGCGAGATTCCATAATCCAAGTAACAATCCCCCAAAGATGGGAACCAGCAGGGCGTGCAAAGGCGTAATGTGTTGCAGGCCAGAAAGCCGGGAATGACCGGGAGCCAGAATCTGATGAACCAGAAAGGTTGCTTTGGTCATAAGGCTGACGGCAGCGCCAGCCAACAGACCAATAAGAACAGCCAGCACAACAAGCCATAGAGAGTCCGTACGCACCAAGGCACGTAAGGTCAGCAAAAGGCGTGCAGGTGTTTTATGAGTGCGCAGGTGGTCCAGCAATCCTGTCATGGATCGGACATAACAGGACGGCTGAGCAACGTCCAACACATCACATAAGTGTCATGCACTTTTATGAGATATGATGCATGTAGGTTATGGAGCAGGCGGTTTTCCTGCCAAAATAAGATCAGCTTCCTGATCTGTTAACGGATAATGAAAGAACTTGCGATAGAAGACCTGTGTGGCCTTGTGCATATCGGTATCTGTAAAAAGATCTGGGTGCAGTTTTTGTGCAACCCATTGGAGTTGCAGCAGTTCCTCTGCTCCGTATCTGTCCCACGCAAATACGCCCCGTGGGTTTATCCATGCCCGTCCGTTTTTGAAAGCAGCCAGAGATCTTAGGGGAGAAGCCGCATCTGGCATGCCTGCGGAGGCTCCGATAATAATGACATCCGGGTTCCACACAGCAATCTGCTCAAAAGAAACAGGGCGGTGGTTACCGCTGACCGTAGCGGCATTTTGCCCACCAGCGGTTTGTATCCAAGCGTCTATCAGCGTGTCTGTGCCATCAATCTGCAACGGGTTCAGGCGCGCAATATGCAAAACGCGCGGGCGATCTTTGGTGGGTACATTGGCTAAACGGGTGCTTAATTGCTTAAGCGTTGCTTCCATATCCTGCCTGTACGACTGAGCCGCGCTGGAGGCTTCTGGCGTATCCAGTGCTTGGGCTGTCATGTCTATGGATTTTAGCATTTGCGGCAGAGTTGTATATTCCGCACATAAAGTGGGCACACCCATTCTGCGTAATTCTTCGGCCTTTGCGGCTGTTGGCACAAAAGCCAGACCGATGTTGAGAGCCAGCAGATTTTCTGCACTGGCGGTATCTGGCCGCACACCCGTATGGGCGTTTTTCATGACAGGTGCGACCTTGAACAGCCAAGGGCTATCTACCGGGTTTTCAGCAGAAACCCGGATGCGGTCTGCTGCCCCCAGCATGACGGAAATTTCGTTATGGGCAAACCATAGGTCTGCAATGGGTGGGTGGTCATCCTTGATCTCAACGGTATGACCGCTCATATCCGTAACGCTGCGTGCCATGGCGGCAGGGGCAATAAAAGAGCCTAACCCCGTAATCAGCAGGGTGGAGCAGCAAAGACGTGTCAGCAATGAAGCCATGGAATGTATCCTATTTTTATATACGATAGGATACAGATAAATGCACCACAAGCACCATGTTGACGCGGATATGGTGAAGCATTGGAGGAAAGAGCGTGCGGAAGCACAAGGTTATGCTGGGGGATAAACTGCTTTATCAGGCATCTCAGCTTTCACATGCTCAACGCTTTGCAAAGGCACGGCAGGCCGAAGGTGTGCCATGCCACGTTGTGCCAGATGAAACGCCTAAACCACCCCGTAAGGTGAGAATCAATAGCCTCACCGGTAAACCGTACCGCAAGGTGACATCGGAAAAAGCAGAGCGTTAGCTGCTGCGCTCCGTGCAAAAATTATACAAGCACCGAGCGGTTGTTGCGCCATGCCTCTTCCAGCGCATCTGCCGGGTCTGCATGAGGGGCACTCCAGCTTCCTTCCTTATCCGGTGCGTGTGTGAGCGCGCGCCATGTGGCTTCATCAGTCTGACGTTCCAAAGCAATATGCCAGCCCGGTGGAATACGTGTGAGCAAGCGCTCCATTTTCTGCCCGGATGTAAGCGGTTTAGCGTAATTATGTCCCACTATCTTCTCCCGTAGCGTTTACATATTGGAGGGAAGAGTTCTCAAGCGCGTTAGAATTTCAGCAATCACCTCGGCAGGTTCAGGCAGCACGGAAAAAGTGAGAGCCTGTTCATCTGCCTGTGGTGGCTCCAATGTTTGTAGCTGGCTGGGTAGTAAGGAGGCTGGCATAAAGTGGTCGGGCCGTGTTTTTAGCCTTTGTGCCAGAATAGATGTATCTGCGCTTAAATAGATAAATAAAGGTTTTACACCATCTTGCCGAAGTTGATCACGATAAGTGCGGCGGAGGGCAGAACAGGCAAGAATACCGCCTGTTCCGGCTTTTTGTTTTTCTGCCAACCAAGCATGGCAGCGTGTTAGCCAGCCTTGGCGATCTTCATCTGTAAGTGGGATGCCGTGAGCCATTTTTTCAATGCTGGAAGGAGCATGCAGGCTGTCTGCATCCAGCCACGGCCATCCCAACTCATTATGCAGGCCTTCGGCCACAGTGCTTTTGCCAGACCCGCATACACCCATAACAACCAGCAGGTGCCGGGTGATGCCCTGCGCCGCCGGTTGGGTAGGGAGTGTGCTGTCTGTGGGGTAGGCAGAAGCATTCTGTGGCATGGGTGATATTTTAATCCTGTTGCGGGGTGAGGATGCGTATGCCTTCTGGCCCTGCGGTGATGGTCTGGCATGCCATATGCAGGAACAGCCCGTGCTCAACTACGCCAACAATTTCCAGAATGGAGCGGCCCAGTTTTTCTGGTTCCATCATGGGGCCAAATACGCAATCCATGATCAGGTTTTTTTCATCGGTCAGATAGAAAGATCCATCACGGTTACGCCGTGGTGTGACGTGTGCGCCCAATTCACCCAACTGGCGTGCAACGTTTTCCCAACCAAAAGGAATAACCTCTACGGGCAGGGGGCATTTTGCACCCAGATGATCCACGTATTTGCTGGCGTCGGCCACCACAACAAACTGCTTTGCGGCAGAGGCAACAATTTTTTCCCACAACAGAGCGCCCCCCAGACCTTTAATCAGGTTGAGGGTGCGGGGTTCAATTTCATCTGCCCCGTCTATGGCGATATCCAGCTCAGGCTGCTCCCCAAAAGTCGTAAGGGGAATCCCTTCTTCTTTGGCCTGTTTTTCCGTAACACTGGATGTGGGAATGGCACGGATACGCAGCCCGTCTTCCCGCACACGGCGGCCGAGTTCAGCAACAACAAATTTGGCGGTAGAACCCGTGCCAAGGCCAACGGCCATGCCATCCTGCACAAGGGATGCGGCCTTGATGGCAGCCTGCTGTTTAAAGGCGGCGGCGGGATCGGGCGGTGTTGCGGTCATGCCTGTTTGTATCCTGTTAGTTCTGCGGTGCTGAGGCGGCTGGCTGATCTAAAAACCAGATCAGATCTCCTGCACTGGTAATGGCACTGGCGGGGCAGGCGGGGTCTTGCGCTCTCACGCGGGCAACGGCTTCTTTTTTGTCCGCCCCTTCTACCAGAAAAATAACATGCCGGCTGGCATGAATGGCTGGGTATGTCAGTGTCAGGCGTGTGTGTGGGGCAACGGGCGGCACGCAAGGGGCAACCCATGCGGTACGTTCCTGCAATACCGGCTGGCCGGGGAAAAGTGAGGCTGTATGGCCATCAGTGCCCAACCCCAGCAGGTTCACGTCAAAAAGTGGTTTGTCTGCCTGTAGCGCATCTCCCTGATAGATCTGTTTCAAGGTTGCTTCATATTCCTTGGCAGCCTGCTCTGCTGTCCCTTTGTCGGGCATGGGAAAAATGTTTTCTGCAGGCACAGGCACGCGGGAAAACAGTAGGCGGCGCATCATGCCATAATTGCTATCTGCATGATCGTGCGGCACAAATCTGTCATCACCCAAGAAAAACTGCATGCGCTGCCACGGAAAGCGGCTGACATAGGGTTCTTCTGTCATTAGGCGGTAAAGGTGCTGCGGTGTGCTGCCTCCGCTAAGTGCGATGCGGAAGGGTGCTTCCGGGCGCTGGAGTGTCTGTTTTACAAGCCAATCAGCCAGATCATGCATCAGGCTGTCTCGTGTTGCAGAAATGTGCAGGGCACCGTTGGCGGTATTCTGTTCTGTCACGATACTGTCTTTCCTGCCGTGTCTGAGATAGGAGCCACGCGGGGCAATACAAACTGTTCCATAGCTTTGGCCCAGCCATCTTCCGAATTAGGGGCGGTTACGAAATGCGCTGTTTCTGCCACTTCCGGTTTTGACTGCCCCATGGCGATAGAAAGCCCACCAATGGAGAGCATGGGCACATCGTTGTTCATGTCCCCAATGCAGGCCACTTCTTCTATGGAAATATTATAAAAGCTGGCCAATTGGCGCAGGGCATAGCCCTTGTTGGCATCTTTGGGGGTGATATCCAAAAAGCATTGGCAGGAGCGGGCTACGCTGGCGCGGCCTTCAAGCAACTGCCCGATCTCCAGTTCCTGACGCATCAGGGCTTCATAATCGGCGGAAGATCCGGTCACCTTGCCAACATCCTGCCGGTAATCATCAAAGGATGGCACGGCGGTAGGTGTCATGCGCACGGCTTTTGCTTCGGGTTCTACGTAAGCGCCGGTTGCATTGGTTACCAACCATTCGTGCCCACGGAACAGCCAAGCATCAATGTCGTGCACCTTGAGCATATCCAGTGTTTCCTGAACAGCTTCCGGGTCTAATGAAAGGCGAGAGCGAATTGTGCGGTCTGCATTAAAAATGGTGCCACCGTTTAACGCGCCATAAGGCGTGTGCAGGCCCAGCACATCAAAATACATTTCCATGCCACCTGGAGGGCGGCTGCTGACAAGACAAACAGGCACACCGGCCTGTTTGAGAGTTTGGATAGCGGCAATGCTATGGCGTGTGACCTGTTTTTCAGGCGTAAGCAGCGTGCCATCCATATCAGACACAACAAGGCGGATGCGGGAGGCAGGCGGACGGCCCGGGTTGAGTCCGTTCTGTCCGTTATCTGTCATACTTCCCGACTCCTACCTTGTGTCTAAAATGTTATTTTAGTTCTTGTTTTCTACGTGGCCACCAAAGCCAAAGCGCATGGCAGATAGCACTTTTTCTGCAAATGTGTTGCCACTGCGTGAACGGAAGCGCGTGAACAGTGCAGCTGTCATCACCGGCACAGGCACGGATTCTTCAATAGCGGCTTCAATTGTCCAGCGGCCTTCACCAGAATCACTGACTTCACCACTGAATTCAGAAAGCTCACCATTTTTGGCCAGAGCCTGAGCGGTAAGATCCAGCAACCAGGAAGATACCACGCTGCCACGGCGCCAAACTTCGGCAATGTCCGCCATGTTGAGGGAGAAGCGTTCATCTTCTGCCAGCAGTGGGGAATCCTTGCGGTACATCACGTCAAAGCCTTCAGCAAAGGCCTGCATCATGCCGTATTCAATGCCGTTATGAACCATTTTAACAAAATGGCCTGACCCGGCTGGGCCGCAATAGAGGTAGCCCTGTTCTGCACGGGGGTCGAGATCAGCGCGGTCACGGCCCGGCGTGCGCGGGATATCACCAATGCCCGGCGCCAGAGAGGTAAGAATGGGGTCAATATAATCAGCGGCTTCACGCGGGCCGCCATACATCATGCAGTAGCCGCGGTCCAAACCCCACACACCGCCAGATGTGCCAACATCAATGTAATCAATGCCTTTTTCAGCCAGCACTTTGGCGCGGCGGATATCGTCCTTGTAGTAGGTGTTGCCACCATCAATAACGATATCACCTTTTTGCATCAGGCCAGCCAAAGCCATTACGGTTTCTTCCGTAATGGCACCAGCCGGAAGCATGGACCACACAATCTTTTTGGGTCCGTTCAGCTTTTCTACCACATCGGCAAGGTTGCTGGCGGCAACAGCACGACCGGCTTCTGCGCGGGCAACGGTTTTTTCCACCATTGCGGTATCGCGGTCATAAACGACAACGTCGTGCCCGTGCCGTGTCAGGCGGACGGCAATGTTGCCGCCCATTCTGCCCAGTCCAACAATGCCAATCTGCATCATGTTCTCCTGTTTAATATTTTACAGGGCGTCATGCAGGGCAGAAGCAAGCGCTGCAAGGCCTTCTTTGAGATTTCCTTTAATATGCACCCGCAGGGCACGGCGCTTGCGTTCGGCCAGCACATCAAAATCACCACGTGCCTGAGCGGCTTTTACAACGCCAAAGGAATAGCCAGTGCCGGGCACGGGTAGGTCTCGCGCATCATCCGCTGTAATTTGCAGGAACACCCCTGTGTTGGGCCCGCCTTTGTAAGCCTGACCGGTGGAGTGCAGAAAGCGCGGCCCGAACTCTGCCGCCGTGGCAATGGTTTTGGCATCACGCACATGCAGGCGCGCATGCTGGATCCATTCCAGTGTTTCACGGTTGCGTTCAATATAAGCCAGAAGCCCCACGTAATCCCCAGCTTTTACGCGGTCAAAATGTGCTTTCAGGATAGCTGTGGCCGTATCTCCCTTAAGGGCGGCTGCATTTGCCTGATCTGCAAAAAACACCAGCGAGCCGTGCTGCGCAAAGGGTTCTTCTGCGGGCAGTTTGCCAGTTTTTTCGTAAGCTTCCATCAGCTTGCGTGTCTCGATCTTGGTGGATTCAACATCCGGCTGATCGAACGGATCAATATTCAGGAAAGCACCAGCAACAGCGGTGGCAATCTCCCAACGGAAGAATTCCTGCGCAATCTGGCGCTTATTGTGGAAATTGATGGTGATAACAGGTTGCCCGGCATCAATCAGGGTTGAAATGGCTTCGTCCTGCTCATGCCGATGTTCTGTTGCAAGGCGCAGATAAACAAACAACCTATCCTTGCCGTAGCGCTTGGGGCCGCCCAGCGTTTCATCATCAATGGGGATGATGCCTTTGCCATGCTTGCCGGTGGATTCAGCAATAAGCTGTTCCATCCAAGCGCCAAAATCCATGATCTGTGGCGTGGCAATAATTGTGAGCTTATCCCGCCCGAACTGTGTGGCGGCAACACCCATAATAGTGCCGAGCAGCACGCCGGGGTTGGATACGGGCGGCACGCTGCCATCGCACATGCGTACACCACGCAGCGCGTCTTCAAGGAACAGGCGTAGCGGCACACCGGCTGCGGCTGCGGGCACCATACCAAAGTTGGAAAGCACCGAATAACGGCCACCAATTTGCGGGTCACCAGCAAAAATCTTCCAGAATCCTTCAGCCTTGGCATAGGCCTCCAGCTTGGATCCGGGGTCTGTAATGGCTACAAAATGAGAGCCCGCTTTTTCTTTCAGCGCCCGTTTGGCCAGATCCTGAAAATAGGCCAGCATGATATTGGGCTCTAGCGTGCTGCCGGATTTGGAAGCCACAATAAACAGCGTGTGGTGCGGATCTATCTTTTTCTCAAAAGCGGCAACCTGCTGCGGGTCTGTGCTGTCCAGCACGTAAAGATGGCCAAAGCCTTCGTGCTTGCCAAAGGTCATGGCCAGCACTTCTGGCCCAAGGCTAGAACCACCCATGCCCATTAACAGAACCTGATGGAAGCCGCGGGCCTTCACTTCAGCCTGAAAGGCTTCCAGTTCCCCAATATGGTTCAGGCGGTCATCTACCGTGTTCAGCCAGTTCAGCCATTTGGCTTCTGGGCCATTGGTCCAGACAGAGGCATCCTTGGCCCATAGACGGCGAATGGAGCCATCCTTACGCCAAGCGTTTAAGCCTTTATTTACGGCTTCCTGAAAATCAGCTGGCAGGCTTGTTTTCAGGGTGGTGAGCTTATCTCCCAGAAGGGTTGCCTGTTTGGCGGCAACAGAACCCAGCAGACCATCAAAGGCATCTGCAAAGGACTGCACACCTTCATCTACAAGGGTTTTGGTAATACCTTCCAGATCCAATCCAAGGCGCTGTGTATCTTCCATCACCTGTCGGGCGTTGGCGATATCTGTGCCCAGTGTTTCTGCCACGGTGCCGTGGTCACGGAAGGCATCCATGGTGGCGGGCGGCAGGGTGTTAACGGTCTGCGGGCCGATCAGGCTCTCAACATACAGCACATCGCTATAGGCTTTATCTTTGGTACCGGTAGAGGCCCACAGAAGGCGCTGGGTTTGGGCTCCTGCATCTTCCAGCGCTTTCCAGCGCGGTGTCTGCATAATTTCCTGCCAGTACACATAGGCCATCTTGGCATTGGCAATGGCAACTTTACCGCGCAGGGCCTTTAGGGCTGCGGCGTCTTTATCCCCCGCAGCAACGCGCCGCTCAATTTCTGCATCAATTTTGCTGTCAATCCGGCTGACAAAGAAGGAAGCAACGGATGCAACGCGAGACAGATCTCCGCCTTTGGCTTTCAGGTCTTCCAGACCGCTGAGCCATGCGTCCACCACGTCTTTATAAGCATTCAGAGAGAAAATAAGCGTGACGTTGACGTTAATGCCCGCAGCAATGCTTGCCCGAATAGCCGGAATGCTTTCTGGCGTTGCGGGAATTTTAACCATCAGGTTGGGCTCGGCCACATCTGCCCACAGGCGGGCAGCTTCATGTGCTGTGCCTTCCATATCCCGCGCCAGATACGGAGAAACTTCCAGGCTTACAAAGCCATCCTTGCCATGAGCCTGTTCATAAACAGGGGCCAGCACATGGGCCGCTGCCTTAATATCGGCAACTGCCAGCTTTTCGTAAAGCACGCCCGGGGCAACAATTTCATGCGCCAGAATATCACGCATTTGGGTATCATATTCCGTGCCTTCTCCCATTGCTTTTTGGAAGATGGCCGGGTTGGAGGTGACACCACGAATGTCATCATCCTGCACGAGGCGCGCCAGTGAACCATCCTCCACAAAGGAACGACGGATGAAGTCCAGCCAAGGGGACTGGTGGGCTTTTGCAAGTGCCCGTAGCGGATTTGCGCTTGGCGAGGCGGAGGATGTCATTGGTGGTTATCCTTTCTCCATCCTGCCCGATCAAAAACCGGGCAGGCCGATGTCATATAACGCGCGGTGAAAGATCAGGTTTGTTTAGCCTGCCTGCCGCTTGGCAGCTGCCAACACGGCTTCTGGCGTGAAACCAAATTTTTCAAGCAGTTTGCCCGCTGGAGCCGAGGCACCAAAGCCGTGCATGGCAATGATTTCACCCTTCGGTCCGGCATAGCGATCCCAGCCAATGGCGGAGCCTGCTTCTATAACCACACGTCCTGTTACAGCGGCGGGTAGCACGCTCTCACGGTAAGATTGTGGCTGCGCTTCAAAAAGTTCCCAACTGGGCATGGAAACAACGCGGGCCGGAACACCTTCTGCGCTCAGGGCTTCATACGCCCCTACAGCCAGAGAAACTTCGCTGCCCGATGCAATCAGGATAACCTTTGGTGTCTGCTCACTGCTTGCAAGAACATAAGCCCCTTTTGTGAGGCCAGAAGCCGGCGCGTAACGGGTCCGATCAAGCGTAGGCAGATTCTGGCGGCTTAGGGCAAGAGCGGTGGGGCCATTGCGATGCTGGATCAGAAAACGCCATGCTTCGGCCACTTCATTGGCATCGGCTGGGCGTAGCGTTACCAAGCCCGGCGTAGCACGTAGCTGCACTAGTTGTTCGATGGGCTGATGTGTGGGGCCATCTTCGCCCACCCCGATGGAATCATGGGTGAAGATATAAGTGACAGGCAGGCCCATAATGGAAGAAAGGCGGATAGGGGGCTTCATGTAATCTGAAAAAATCAGAAAGCCAGCCGCATAGGGGCGCAGGCCATACAGGGCCATACCATTTACAATGGCCCCCATGGCATGCTCACGCACCCCAAAGTGGAAATTGCGCCCAGCATAGCTCCCACCCCATTGTGCGGGTTGGAAGCTTTTTTCACCTTTTAGCAGTGTTTTGGTGGATGGTGCCAGATCCGCAGATCCGCCCAGCAGCCAAGGCAGACGGCCAGCTACAGCGTTAAGCACTGCACCAGAGCTGGCGCGGGAGGCCTCACCTTTTGCGCTGGTTTCATAAACTGGAATATCAGCATCCCAGCCTTCTGGCAGAGTGCCGTTGAAAATGGCATCCAGTTCTGCAGCCAAAGTGGGGTGCGAGGAATGGTAACTGGCAAACAGTTTGTTCCATGCAGCACTGGCGGCGGCCCCACGGGCACCTAAACCATCCTGGATATGTTGCAGTGCTTCTTCTGGAACAAGGAAGCTGCTGTCTTCCGGCCAGCCGAAAAACTTTTTGGTTTCACGCACTTCTTCTGCGCCCAAAGGTTCCCCGTGGGCGGAGGCCATGCCAGCTTTATTGGGTGCACCCCATGCAATAACCGAATGTGCAATAATAATGCTGGGGCGGCTGGTTTCAGCCTTGGCTTGAGCGATTAGCTGAGTGAAGGCGGCGGTATCATTGGCATCATTCAATTCCAGAACCTGCCAGCCATAGGCGGCAAAGCGTTCTGCCACATTTTCTGTAAATGCAATGTTGGTGCCGCCCTCAATGGAGATACGGTTGGAATCGTAAATCCAGATCAGGTTGCCAAGCTGAAGATGACCGGCAAGGGAGGCTGCTTCGCTGCTGACGCCTTCCATCATGTCACCATCACCACACAGGGTGTAAACATGATGGTTAAACAGCTCGAAACCCGGTTGGTTGAAGCGTGCAGCCAACCATTTTTCTGCCATGGCCATGCCAACGGAGTTACCGCAGCCAGCACCCAGCGGGCCGGTTGTGGTTTCTACGCCGGTTGTGTGCCCATGTTCTGGATGGCCTGGGGTTTTGGAGCCAAGCTGGCGGAACTGCTCTAAATCAGCCGTTGTAAGGGCCGGAGCATTCGTAACCTTGCCATTTGTAACCTGCCGGATGCCGGACAGATGAATCATGGAATACAGCAGGGCAGAGGCATGCCCAATAGAAAGTACAAACCGATCCCGATTGGGCCACAACGGGTTGGTCGGGTCATAGTTTAAGAGGTTTTGCCATAGAGTATAGGTCAGCGGCGCCATGGACATGGCCGCCCCCGGATGGCCAGAATTGGCCTTCTGCACAGTGTCCATGACAAGTGCGCGAATGGTGTTGATGCACAGCGTATCAAGGCTGGATGCGCCACTGCCCTGCGTTTGTGCAGGTGCGCGAACAGGAGTGGGAAGAGAAACGCGCATGCAGACCTATCCTCCAGACTGGGCCGTAATTACGAATTATGGCCGGAAAGTTATGAGCACCCCTAAGCGGTGTGCCTTGTAAGAGTTCCGCACAATTCCACGGTTAGGCGTTTTTCGGCAAGAGATGATGACGCTTGGGCAGCTTTTTATGTTCAACAAGCCTGCTGTCATAACTCTGTGATTTTGTGCCTGAAATGCTCTTTTTGCCTAAGCAGGGAGCAGGCGTGCCACTTGTGCGTTTGCGGTATGGACAAAGGGGCTGATATGGTTCTTTTTCTTAATAACGCGGCAGCGTAAGATAACCGTTGTTGCAAAACCATTCTTTTCCGGAGGTCAGTCATGACAGAAGTTTCTTCCCGGACTCCGTCCGAGCAGGGAACAGCCGCCCCGGCAACCGGTGGTGGCGCACAGGGCTTTACGCGTGAACAGATTGAAGCACTTTTCCTGAACGCTGCGCGGGAAGGGGATGCAGATATGCTGGCCCGCTTTTTACAGGCGGGTATGGACCCGAATCTGCGGGCTGAAAAAGGCTATACGCCGCTTATCCTGGCTTCTTACAATGGGCATAAGGACGCCGTGAGCGTGCTGTTGTCTCATGGTGCCAAACCCGATTTGCAAGATGAAAAAGGGGCAACGGCGCTGGCCGGTGTGGCATTTAAAGGTGATATGCCTATTGCCACCATGTTGCTGGAAGCTGGAGCAGGGGTGGATATTCCCAACGCGGTTGGGCGCACCCCTCTCATTTTTGCCGTGATGTTTGGGCGGGATGACATGGCGCTGTTGTTGCTGAAAGCTGGCGCTAACCCCACAGTGCGAGACGGTGAAGGCCTAAACGCCATAGATCTGGCCCGTAGGCAGGGCAAACCCGCACTTGAAGAAGCACTGAAAGCAGTGGCCGCCAGCCTCTCCTGAAAAAGGAGTGGCGGAATATTTTGGTTTTACACCTTCAGATAAGAAGGGATAAAGCGGCCTGACATCAGGCTGCTTTTGTTTTTTGGATATAGATAGCATGAGTCGTTTCTGGAGCCCGCTTGTTCATAAGCTGACACCGTATGTTCCCGGTGAGCAGCCCAAAATGACCGATCTGATCAAG
This sequence comes from Acetobacter pasteurianus, assembly GCF_009914215.2. Taxonomy (NCBI): domain Bacteria; kingdom Pseudomonadati; phylum Pseudomonadota; class Alphaproteobacteria; order Acetobacterales; family Acetobacteraceae; genus Acetobacter; species Acetobacter pasteurianus. The sequence continues at coordinate 1,566,282 of NZ_CP039846.2, forward strand.
TTGAACACCAACGAATCGCCTTATGGTCCATCTCCGCGTGCGTTGGAGGCTATTCGTGCTGCGGATAATGACACATTGCGTCTGTATCCAGACCCCGAAGCCTTGGCTTTGCGCACAGCTTTGGGGGCGCGTGTTGGTCTGGGGCCGGAATATGTGTTTGTAGGCAATGGTTCGGACGAGGTTCTGGCCCATGCGTTTCAGGCATTTTTTGCGCATGGTGAACCGTTGCTGTTCCCGGATGTAACTTACAGCTTTTACCACGTGTATTGCGGCCTTTATTCCCTGCCGTTCCGTACGGTTCCGCTTACGGATGATATGCAGGTAAATATTGCAGATTACGCAGGCCCATGCAGTGGGGTTGTGGTGGCCAACCCGAATGCCCCTACAGGCATTGCCCTGAGCTTGGCAGAGGTGCGCAAGCTTCTGGAACTCCAGCCAGACCGTGTTGTGCTGATTGATGAAGCCTATGTGGATTTTGGTGCAGAAAGCGCCGTTTCCTTAATTAAAGATTATCCTAATCTCTTGGTTGTGCAGACTTTCTCTAAATCACGCGCACTTGCTGGCTTGCGGGTTGGTTTTGCATTTGGGCAACCTGAACTCATTGAAGGTTTGGTGCGCATAAAGGATAGTTTTAATTCCTATCCGCTGGATCGTCTGGCGCAGGTAGGGGCAACGGCTGCGGTGGAGGATGAGGCATGGTTTGCCTCCAGCGTGCAGAAGGTTGTTGCCAGCAGAACGGCATTGGCAGAAGGGCTACAAAAACTCGGTTTTGATGTCTTGCCGTCCAAAGCCAATTTTGTTTACACTCGGCACCCGAACCGGAACGCAGCAGAACTGGCCACCCAACTCAGAGAGCGTGCCATTATTGTCAGGCACTTAAGGGGTGAGCGCACAGCTGCGTGGTTGCGCATTACGGTCGGCACAGATCAGCAGTGTGAAAATTTGCTTTCAGCACTGCGGGATATTCTGTGCAGCAATTCGCTTTAACCAGACCTTAAAAGTCTGCTTTTCTTACGCGTATAAAGGGCTTGCCTGCCGCTTTTTGCGGTGGGTGAACGTCTATGTGCGTTTGGCGCAGGTTTTCAACGGGTCATTTCTGCACTGTGCAGGCAGCGCGGCCATAACGTTGGCCGCGCCTTATTTTGTTGTAATGAGGTTCAGCTCATGCGTGCTTATCGTGGCCAGATGTCTGACAACCAGCCTATTCGTCGTTCTCTGCCAGAAAAACAGAAGCAGCTGCGCGATCTGAAGGAAACGCTGGGGGCAATGAAGGCTCATACCTCTCCGGCACTTAAGGAAAGCATACGTAAACGTATTGCTCAGCTAGAAGCCGAGCTTACAGCAGCACCCGTTCTTAAAGCTGTACGTAAGCAGCAGGATGGCACGCGCTCTGCGCGCCCGGCTGGTGGGGGTGCGGGCCGTCGTTCCGGCGGTTTGCAGACGCGATCATAAGTTAAGCATTGGCAAAAGGTGGTTTCCCTGCCTTTTGCCAATTTCTGGCCCATGTTATGCAACCTGACTGGCGCTGGCGCCAAGAACAGGTTTTATTACGCAGCCCGCTTGGGGATATGCCCGTAAGAAAGCAGGGAGACCAGTGATGCCCAACCCACCATCAGCCGGAGCCCTGCCTGATCTTCTTTCTGAAGGAGGCACCCTTTTGCGGGATGGCTTGGTATGGGCCATTTTCTGCCGCCCGGGTAAGGAACCGGTAGAACTGGGGCGTGATGTTGTTACGCAGCGCCTTACCACCGGCAGCTTCCCCCCGGAACTGATGCAAGAGAATGGGTGGGCCTGGTTCCATTTTGATATCGTCCATACCCTTTCTCGCGCGCAGATTGAAAGCATACCTTCGTTACCTGAAGAAGTGCGTCAGGTTCTGACCAACCTGGAACGCAGCACCCGCCTGGAAAGTGAAGGCGATATTGTTTTTGGTGCGCTACCAGCGTTTGATGACACATCGACCGATGATGAAAGAAATGTCAGCACGTGGCGGTTTGCGCTGGAACCTGATCTGCTGCTGACCACACGCAGGCACCCCATTCCGGCATTGGGTGTGGTGTACCACGAACTACAGCGCGGGCTTGTACCCCGTTCTCCTGCCAAGGTGGTGGATAGAGCTCTTCTGGAATTTGCAGATACATTGCGGCGTGATTTTGCCCGGCTGGATGATCAACTGGATCGTGCAGAAGATGTGCTGCTCATGCTGGACCGCGATACAGATCTGGGCCGTATGAGCGGTCTGTTAGGTGTTGCCCGCCGTCGCTCTACGGAATTGCGGCGTGTTCTGGCTCCGGTAGATCGTATTTTCCGTGATGAAGAACTGGAACTGCCTGAATGGGCTGAGGATGATTTGCGAGATCGTTCCCAACGTCAGGTTCATGCAGCACTGGATGACCTTTTGGCCTTGCAGGACCGCGCGCGTTCTTTGCAGGATGAACTCACATCCAATCAGGCGGAAGAAACCAACCGGCGTCTGTATATCGTTTCTGTTGGCACAACCTTGATGCTGCCTGCCACGTTTGTAACCGGGTTTTTTGGTATGAACACGGGCGGCATGTTTCTATCAGGCGGTGCGTGGGACACGGTTATTGCCGGCATTCTGTGTTTTGGCATTATGCTTGGCACATGGTTTGTGCTGAAGCTGACAAAGCTGCTTTAAAAATTATCCGTGCCGTGGGGCCAACAGAATAACGCCAGCACCTAGCAGGCAGATAAGGGCTCCGGTGATTTCCCATTTATCTGGTGTCCGGCCTTCTACACAGCGCATCCATATAAGTGATGCCGTAATATAAATACCGCCATAAGCGGCATAGGCGCGGCTTGCGCTTTCTTCATCTATACGCGTGAGCAAAAGGGCAAACACACATAAGCTGATAAGACCGGGAATAGTCAGCCAGCCTGAGCGGCCTTCCTTGATCCAGAGCCAGACAGCAAAGCAACCTGCAATTTCGGCAAAACCGGCAAGAAGATAGATCCCGAAAGAACGCAGCAGAAAAATAAGTGTATTCATCATTCAGGACCGGTCTTTCTAGGCGTTTTGTTCAGATTCTGTCCGGTATGCATCCATCACAGATTTTACAGGTCCATCCATCCGTATTTGGCCATGCTCCATCCAGATCAGCCGGGTGCACCATTTTTCCAGCACACCCAAGGCATGTGAGGTAATAACCAGAATATCTGTGGAATCCACTACAGAAGCCAAGCGCTTTTCAGCGCGTTCCTGAAAGTGAAAGTCTCCTGCCATAAACCATTCATCCATCAGAAGGATTTGTGGGGTAATGGAGGTGGCAAGGCCAAAACCCAGACGTATGGTCATGCCTGTGGAGTAAAGCCTTACGGGCAAGTCCAAAAAATCATCCAACTGCGCAAAAGCTTCCACGTCTTTTTCAAGCTGGTTGATTTGTGCGGAGTTAAAGCCTTTTTGGTGGCCAAACAGACTTATGTTTTCTCGGCCTGTAAGCTGTGGGTTCATGCCAGAAAGTAAGTCCAGCAACGGGGCTACTTTGCCATGAATATGCACGTTTGGCGCTTCCGGCATGTAAATACCCGCCATGACACGCAATAAAGTAGATTTGCCGGCACCATTATGCCCGATAAGCCCTACACGTTCCCCAGCTTTGATGCTGAGAGAAACATCTCGGAGGGCCTCTACATAAACAGTGCCTGTTTCACCTTGCCCGAGGGTGACAGAGCCACCTGTCTGAAGCCCACGTGCGCTGGCCAGCAGCGATTTGCCGCGTTTGAGCAGCATTTTCTTAAGTGAGCGTGCGCCCCCATGAAAAATGGGAAAGCTGAGCGAAAGGTCTGTGATGCTGATGGAAGCGGGTTCAACCGTAGTTTTTGTGCTCGTAGGCGCAGAAGAACTTGTCATATCCAGAACGCCAGTCTGCTACGGGAGCGGGAGAAGGTGAAGAGCGCCAGAATCCATAAAGTGAGGCTGAAGCCTCCGGCAATCATCCATAGCGTTGGTTCTGGAGCCTGCCCCAAAAACGGACGGCGTACAATTTCCAGCAATGCGTAAAATGGGTTGAAGTATAGCCAGAAAGTTGTGTTCCCGAGCTGTTTGGGCTCCCAGATAACTGGGGTAATGTAAAACATAATTTGGAGAATACTGCCCACAATGGGGGGGATGTCTCTAAAACGGGCGCAGGCACTGCCCAGTAACAGGCAAAGGGCTACGTTGTTGGCGAGCCATATTGCAATGGCCGGTATGGCCAAAAGCATTGTAAGACCCGACCATACGCCCAATACCAGAAACACCACAATAGGCACGATTATGTTGTAACCAAACATAATCCCGCACCGCACCATAGTGCGGAACGCCTGCACGGAATATGGCATATTAACTGAGCGCAGAGTTTCTGCTGCACGCGTGAAGGTGGAGCAGCTTTCCTGAATAAGAGAGGAGAGCCCCGCCTGCCATAGAATAAGCGAAATTGCCAAGTATGGCAGGTAATCGTGCAGAACCAGATGGAAGAGCTGAGAATAGATCAGCCCCATGGAGCCAACCATGACACCGGTAGTGAGTGTAAGCCAGAAAGGGCCGATGCGTGACCCGTTGAATTGTAGCCGGATATCTAGCCAGCCCAATGAAAGGGCCAACCGCCACAGGCGCAGCCCGCCCGCAATATCATTGCAGGCAGAAACAAGGCGAGAGCGCGAAGCCCGGCCTGGTTGTGTGGGTAACCCAGACCCTGAAAACTGCGCGGAAGAACCGGATGTGGCCGTCATGCTTTATGGCCTATCCGATCAATTCGGTCTCTGCAACAGGCAGTATAATGGGGAGAGAACAACAGCAGCGATTTCTTGCATGAGAAACATCCGAGGTATAAATACCAGCATGAGTTTTATGCCAGATCGTCAGGAAATTTTCCCGACAAGCCGGTGCCTTGCCTTCCATGAATGGGATGACCAGATAGCATGACATCCAGACAGATCAGCCAGCATAAGCGGTGTTCTGTGGCATGGCGAGGCAAAAGGCTGGCCCATGCTGCCAAAGGTTCAGTTATTCTGGGGCTTCTGGCTTTGCTTTCTGCCTGTGCAAATCAGCCCAGTGGGGATGATATTACCATGCCTGTGGCAGAAGAAGCTGCACGGTATCGGGCACACGCGCGTTCCTATTACGCACCTCCGGGCACGGCGGAAGATCCTTGGGGCCCCTATATTCAGGAAGCCTCAAAGCGCTTTGATGTGCCGGATGAATGGATACGTGCAGTTATCCAGCAGGAATCGGGTGGGCGGCTTTTCCATAATGGCCAGCTTGTTACATCCGGGCCGGGCGCTATGGGCCTGATGCAGTTGATGCCACCTACATATGATGAAATGCGCCAAGCCTATAATCTGGGTGACGATGCGTTTGATCCGCATGATAATATCATGGCGGGCACAGGCTATATTCGCCAGTTGTATGATGTGTATGGTTCTCCGGGCTTTCTGGCCGCTTACAATGCAGGCCCCGGAAGGCTTGAAGATTTTCTAACGCGCAACCGCACACTCCCGCGTGAGACACGTAACTATGTTGCCTCTATTGGCCGCAGAATTGTTGGTATCTCACCCACTAATCGCTCTCAGGCAGATCTGCTGGTGGCCAGCCATGATAGCATGGCCCAATCTTATCAGCCCATTCAGTCTGTGGGGGAAGTGAACTCCGTTAAGTCCGCATGGGCGCAGCGGAGCGGAAATAGTGGCGCACAGCCCGTGCAATTGGCTGAAGTTGTGGGCAGTGATGGGGATTCTGCAACCACCTCTTACACGCCAGAATGGCAGCCAGTTGCCCGTAAAGGCCGCATTAATGGGCTGACAGAAAGCCCGGCAGATGTACGTGCTGCTTGGGCGCAGCGATTGGGATCTTCTGAAACAGCAGCTTCAACTGCGCCGGTGCAGGTGGCGGATGCGTCTGATCCCATTCCAAACCCGCCAGAACAACCTACAGCACCATCTCGCCTTGTATTGGGGAACACATCTGCCCAACGGCGCATGCAGATGTTTCCTGCCGCACATGCAGAACCGGCACCGTTACTGACACACCGCACACGCGGCGATGAATCAAAAACATGGGCTATTCAGGTGGGTGCTTTTGGCACGCAGTCCATGGCTCAGAGTGCAACCGGGCAGGCCCGTAATCGGGCGGCTCTTTCTGGCGCTCGTGCGCAAATTGCAAGCGTTCAGGCCAAAACGGGCAAATTGTATCGGGCCCGGCTGACCAATCTTTCGCACGAAGAAGCATTGGATGCCTGCCGCAAGCTTAGCGGTTGTGTGGTGATTTCCCCGGGTTCGCGCTCATAAGGTTTCTATTTCTCTGCCTATCTTGAGGGACAAGCAGAGAAATAGATTCATTTTTCTTATGGTAATGCAGAAGGTGCCGGTTGATTGGGCTGGGCTGGGGTCGCAGCACTGCTTGTGCTGTTAGCAGCCTGTGTTGGCTGCGGCTGTTTTGTGCTGGCTTCCGCTAATGGTGCGTTATCCCGTCCAGAATAGCGGCCGATAATCTGTTTAACGGCAGCGGCAGCTTCCTGCGCAGCAGCAACGGCAACATCCCCCCAATAATTATCTAGGGAATGTGCATCAATATCATGCAGCTGTGTTGCTGCTCCGGCTTCCTTGCCGTCCTTGTCCACAACGCGCCAGACAATTTCGATATGTTGCTGAGGGTGCCCAAGTGTCCCTACGGGGCCGGGTGTGATTTTGACGGTGGAGCTGACTGTGAAATCAGCATTTTCCTTTGAATTCTGGATTGTATCTTCACTGTCCCGGAAAGAGGCGGTGAAGGCACGAGCCAAAGATATATTACCATCGCCAGGCGCACCGGTTACACCGGTAAAGTAAACCCGTGCAGCACGATGCTTCAGGCTGTGTGGGTCTTTTTCCATATCATCTGCCTGAATACCCGTCAGCACAGAGGAAATGCGTGGTGCTGCATCCTGCGCAACCAGCGTGAAGAAAGGGGCGTCTCCGGCAGACCACTGTGCAGCAGGCACGGCTTGCCCTTCCTGCGTAGCGCGAATCTGGTTTTTGGGCGTCATGATTGTGTAAATTGGCACAACCTGATCCCCTCTCAATTCCGCCCGCATTTTCAGCCACCAATCTCCGGGCCGTGTGGGTTGGGCAATGGCCGGAATGGTTTGCTGAAGCAGTTCTGATGCAACATCCTTGGCCCATATCTGGGCAGACGCATCCGGCAGCAAGGAATCCGTAGGGGTGGGGATATCTAGGCGGGAAGGGGGCGCATTGGCCGCCAGTTTTGAAGCCCCTTTGCCTGGGTTGGAAAACGGATGTGGCACATCCAAACATCCTGCCAAAAGCAGTAGAGTGGAAAGTGGCAGGGCAGTATGGCGTAAAAGGCGGTTCATCCGTTCCGAGGTCCTGTAGCAATCGCTGAAATCTGGTGTCCAATTTGTCCACCACCCGCCAGAGTGCGGCGGCGATGGCTAAAAAAGCGTTTTTCGTCAGAGAGTGTATCAACGCCTAATGCGGCAGCATTGCGCACACCGGCTTGCTGCAGCCTAAAAACACACCAACCTGCCAGATCAAACTGATAATGGCCGGGGCGTATGCCCGGTGCAAAAAAGCGTGCGGCCTGTTTGTCTGCGGTAGTAATGGCTGTGTGCATATCTTCAGCCGTTTCGTAGCTTTCCTGAGCAATGCAGGGGCCAACAACAGCGCTAATACTTTCTGCGTTGGCGCCAAGGGCCTCCATGGCTTCCAAGGTAGATTCCAAAACACCGGCCAAGGCTCCGCGCCAGCCAGCATGGGCAGCGCCAACAACGGTGCCTTCTGCGTTGGCAAACAGCACAGGTGCGCAGTCTGCGGTAATAACACCAATGGCGATATCTGGCTGATTGGTAACAAGCGCATCGGCTGGCGCGCCGGAGCCGGGCGGCCAAGGTGCTGTGGCGGTAACCACCCCACGGCCATGCACTTGTGTAACGCCTAACAAGTGGTCTGCCTGAACGCCCAGATGGGCTGCAACCCGCCTGCGGTTTTCAGCCAGATTCTGTGGGTTATCGCCAGATTTTGTCGAGCAGTTGAGGCTGGCATAGGGGCCGGTGGAAACACCACCTTCCCGCGTAAAAAATCCGTGGCGTGTGTGCCCGAGCAAAGGGCTGGTGAGAGGTGAGAGCGTTGTGGTCATACGTCCGCTCCTTTCATGAAGCCGGGAGGTGAGGGCAGGCCGGGAGAGGCAAGGGCCATAACACGGAACAGATGCCCCATTTTTTCAGGGGCTGCTAGCCGATGTGCGGCACTGCGCAATATGGCAGCCTCTTCTGTAGTCGCACGTGTGGCCAGTTGTTCGGTACGTTCCATAAGGCCTAATGTGCGCAAAAAAGCACCTTGCGTTTCTGCGCCATAAATATGGGCACCAGCCTGTTGGGCAGTAGCTCCAAAGGCGGTGAAATCAACATGCGCTGTCAGATCGGCCTCTCCGGCAGCTTCCAACGGGTGTGCCGGACGAGCATGACGTAAGGCTTGCAGGGAATCACCCGTTAGGGTGGAATGGTGGCCGTAATCAATAAACAGTGCCACGCCCAGCTGTGCTGCAAAACGTTGCCCCAGATAGCGCGCAACTTCCAGCGCGGGCTCGCATAGTTCTACAATAGTGTCTGGTTCCAGTTTTCTGCCATCTGGCATTACCGGAGCATCACATGGAACAAGGTGAAATGCCTCATCCATAACGTAGCGTTCGTGCCAGCCCGAAGGTGTTTGCACGAACTGGCGGATGGGAAGGGCATCCAGAAATTCATTGCCCAATAGAATAAGCGGGCCAGAAGGAAGGTCTTCTATCCGGTTATGCCATATGGGTTGCACATAAGGCGCAAGGGCCTGCTTTTGTGCCTGCCGCATAAGTGGGGATGTTTCTACCAGATGCACATTCAGCGCACGTGCAAAATCTGGAGCGCAACGTGTAATCAGGCGCAGTGCATCTGCCATAAGTGTGCCGCGGCCTGGCCCTGCTTCAGCGAGAATAACCTGCGCAGGGCAGCCCATATTCAGCCAGACCGTGGCAGCCCAAGCCCCTAGCAGCTCTCCAAAAACCTGAGAGATTTCGGGGGCGGTAATAAAGTCTGAAAGTAAAGGTTTGGATGCATAATAGCGCGCATTGGCGCGCGCCATAAATGCATCTAGCCTTTCAGCTTTTGGAGACAAAGGGGAAGGCATGCGCGTGCTTATGGCTTGGCTTCTGCTTCTGGGGGAATGCCTTCGTAAACAGGGTGGCGGTTGGCATACACCATAAGCGCAATACCGGCTGCCAGCATGGGGCAGCACAACAGTTGCCCCATTGTGATACCACCGGGAAGAAACCCAAGGAATGAATCCGGTTCACGAAAGAATTCGCAAAAGCTGCGGGCGCAGGCATATCCGGCAAGAAACAGGCCAGCAAGAAAACCGGGATGTTGACGGATAGAGAGTTTACGAGAGGCCACAAACATAATCAAAAAGAGCAGGAGCCCTTCTGTAAGTGCCTCGTAAATCTGAGAGGGATGGCGCGGGATTGGCCCGCCATCGGGAAAGATCATTGCCCATGGCAGAGAGGCCGGAGCCTCACGCCCCCAGAGTTCACCATTGATAAAGTTGGCTACGCGGCCCAGCCCCAAACCAATAGGCACGGCAATGGTGACGCGGTCTGCAAAGGCCAGAAAGTTTAGCTTGTGCCGCCATGTAAACAGCATCATGGCGATAATTACGCCAAGTGCGCCACCATGGAAGGACATGCCCCCGTGCCATACTTCCAGCATGGCCAGCGGGTGCGTAATGTAATAGCCGGGCTGGTAAAACAGCACATATCCTAGTCGGCCACCCATCAGAATGCCAAGGGTTACCCAAGCCAGAAAGTCATCTGCCAGTTCTGGTGTGCCTGCACGCGGAGGGAGGTTAACCAACCGCCGCAGCAGCGTAATGCCCAGCACAATGCCGATGATGTAGGAGAGCGCATACCACCGTATGGCAAATGGCCCGACATGCACCAGCACCGGGTTAAACTGAGGAAACATCAGAACAGGAAGCATGATGGGTGATCCGGTATGGCTGGGTCAGAGATAGGGATTATCCGTGGCAAGATAATCTTGCACGTAGCGTTTAACGCCCTCTTCCAGCGGTGTGAACTGGCCAGTGTAACCAGCAGCCCGCAGGCGGGAAAGATCTGCCTGTGTGTAGGATTGATACTGCCCATGCAAGCTTTGGGGCATATCAATAAATTCTACCCGGCGTTCGCAGCCAAGGGCATCACACACGGCATGGACCATATCCAGATAGGTGCGTGCGGTGCCTGTACCGCAATTAAACAGATCTGATACCTCCGGGTTATCATACAGCCAGAGCATAACGTTTACGACATCACCCACCCATATGAAGTCACGGGCCTGCATGCCATCTTCAATATCTGGCCTGTCAGACCGGAACAGACGTGCTGGCTGGCCAGATTTCACTTCATCATATTTTACTTTAACCACAGAGATCATTTTGCCTTTGTGGTATTCGTTCGGCCCGTAAACGTTAAAAAACTTTAGCCCGGCCCATTGCGGTGGCCGTGGTGTGTGCTGATCCAGTGTGGTGGTAACGTGCTGATCAAACACGTGTTTGGACCAGCCGTACAAATTAAGTGGTCTCAGTTGTGAAAGATTGCCCGGATCATCGTTGAACAGTTCTGGTCTGTCAGCCGCGCCATATGTGGCGGCGGAAGACGCATAGATAAATCTTGCGCGGTTGCGTGTGCACCAGTCCCATAGTGTTTGTGAGAGCTCCACATTGGTGCGCCATACCAGATCACCATCTGTTGCGGTGGTTTCACTAATAGCGCCCATATGGAAGATGGTGTCTATTTTTGGGGTTGTGGCCAAAAAGGCTTCCAGATTTTCTGGGGCAATCAGGCGCGTGGGTGCATGTTGGGACACATTGCGCCATTTGCCTTCCTGCCCAAGCCAATCAACAATTATTGTTTCCAGCCCTCTGGCGGCCAACGCAGCCTGTAGGCATGAGCCGATAAAACCGGCTCCCCCTGTAATTACTATCATAGCGCGGGAGTATAAAGGGCGGCATCGCGCACTCCAAGCTGTCAAATGCCTGATGTGCTCAGAAGTGGGGTTTCATCCCGTAGTCAGGGGGAAACATATTGCCTACTATTCCTTCGTGATCGCAATTTAGCAGGAAAGAGGCGCATAGCATGAGCGAAGAAATTACAGTTGTTGCTCTTTTGAAGGCAAAGCCGGGCGCAGAGGAAAAAGTGGCACAGGCCATGGTGGCGTGCATCAAGCCATCTCGTGCAGAAAGCACCAACAGCCAGTATGTGCCTAACCGTGATCTGGATGACCCGCAGACATTTGTTTTTGTAGAGCGTTGGGCAAGCCGCAAGGCATTGCAGGATCATATGGAAACGCCGCACTTTAAAACACTTGCAGCAGAACTGAACACGCTGTTGGAAGCGCCTATTCAGCTTCATATCCTGCAGCCTCTACCCGGTGCCTGAGTGCACGTAGTGAAAACTGCATAAAAAAACGGCCCCACCTAGGTGGGGCCGTTTTTGTTTTCCGTAACTGGATGGCAGTAAACCGGCTATCGCAGCACGAACTGCTGAAAGACAACAACCAGCCCGATACAGAAGGTTAAAAACAGGCTGTGCTTGAAGGTGCGCGCTAGCACTGTCCCTTCCTGACCTTTGAGGGATGTCACAGATACGCCGGTGGTGATGTTCTGGGGCGAGATCATCTTACCCATCACACCACCTGATGAGTTTGCAGATGCAAACAGCACCGGGTCTAGTGAAAGCTGATGCGCTGCGGCCACCTGCAGGTTACCGAAAAGAGCGTTGCCAGAGGTGTCACTCCCAGTCAGGAATACGGCAATCCAGCCAAGGAAAACAGAAACCAGCGGGAAGACCATACCAGCAGAAGAAACCGCATATCCTAAAGTATAGGTCATGCCGGAATAGTTCATCAAAAACGCCAGCCCGATTGTGAGTGCAACAGTCACAACGGCCAACCACCCCTGTTTGAGTGTGGTGCGGGCTGCTGCGCCAAACTGCTGTAGTGTTGTGCGGGTAAACAGGGCTGTCAGAATGGTGGCAACCAGAATGGCCGTGCCGGTGCCCAAGGGTTCAAACTTCCACACGGCGGCATAAGGCGTTTTATACAAAGAGATAAACACCGCATTATCCAGTCCCGGCCAATGAATGGGCAGGGTGCCAATTTTGGCAATATGCAGCGCATCCCATGCAATCACCACAGCAATAACCGTAATCCACGGAATCCACCCTTGCCAGCGGGGGACAGGAACTGCACTTGCTTGCTGGTTGTTTAGATGGGTGAGATCAATAGCGTATTGTGGGTCTGATGCGGGTTTCCAAAAGCGCAGGAACCCAATGGTCGCTACAAGTGCCACGCTGGAAGAAAGCACGTTGCTCAGGCTGTAAAGCCCGGCACCAGAGATAATCAGCAATGTCAGGGCAAAGCTGCCACCGGCCACTAGCAGCACAGGCCATGTCTGCCGGACAGAGCGCCACCCGCCGTAAAGCGCCATAACGTAAAAAGGAATAAGCAGTGCAAACGGGGTAAGCTGCCGCCCAATGGTTGCCCCCAGCACATCTGCCGGTAGCCCTGTAATAGAGCCCAGAACGGTAACGGGAATACCCAAGCCACCAAATGCTACCGGTGCGGAGTTAAAGATCAGCACATAGGTAAGGGCATCCAATGCCGGAAAACCGAGCATGATCAGCAACGCACTGGTAATGGCTACAGGTGTGCCAAACCCAGCCACGCCTTCTAGTGCAGCGCTAAAGCAGAAGCCCAGAACAACAAGCATGATGCGCCTGTCATTGGGAACGTGCTGGATAATCCAGTCTCGGAAAGCATCAAATCGTCCGTTCTGCACAGCCACGTTGAACAGAAAGAGTGCCGAAAGAGCAATCCACATCACTGGCAGAAGGGAAAACACAACACCGTTGCTAATGCTGGCAACAGCCAATTTGGCAGGCAGCCCCCAAATTGTGGTGGCTACCAGCAACCCTACAATCAAGCCGCCCAGAGTGGCCTGCCATGCCGGGCGGCGCAGAATACCCATAACAAAGAGTGTAACGATAATAGGTGAGGCCGCGAGCAGAAATGACAGCACAAGGCTGTGTCCCGCCGGAACAAGTGGCTGTATGAACATGGCAGTTCCTGAATAGGCGTTAATTCCCCTTCTTACGTGGGGGATAAAACAATCTTAAGGGAACGGTTGCGGCCCGATGCAAGAAAAAATGTCGTTATAACAATATGTTGTGATGGGGGAACTTTTAGAAAGGCAGCTAAACAGCCATCTTTCATGAAAATGACATATTGGTAATAGATGTGGGGAAGCCCCGTAATCCGTGCTTTTTGTCGCAAGTTTATGGGACAAGCCTTATTGGCAAAAGTTCATGCGGAAGGGGACGGCAGGTGTCTTTTCGGATTCAGCAACGGCAAACGGTATGTGCCGCGCTACTTTTGGGGGTGACGGGGTGCGCTACACCTGCTGTCAGGCCCGGAGGGTATGCATCCTCTCAAGCGTATTATCAGGCGGCATATGAAAGATCAGAAGCCAACCCGGCAGCCTATAGGCCTGTAGGCCCGGCAGAAGATCCGTGGGGGCCATATATCAAGGAAGCAGCACAGCGTTTTTCCATACCGGAAAGCTGGATACGTGCCGTGATGCAGCAGGAATCGGGTGGGCATCAGTATCTGGATGGTCAACTTACAACGTCATCCGCCGGGGCAATGGGGCTGATGCAGCTTATGCCTGCTACCTATGCAGATATGCAAAGCCAGTTCAATCTGGGGGGAGACCCATATAACCCCCATGATAATATTATGGCGGGGGCAGGGTATATCCGCCAGATGTATGATCATTACGGTGCGCCCGGATTTTTGGCAGCCTATAATGCAGGCCCACAACGCGTAGATGACTATTTAACGTCTGGGCGGCCTTTGCCGGATGAAACGGTGAATTACGTTGCATCCATTACGCCTCATCTGGGTACAGAATCCGCGCCAGCGGGCAGTTTTGCCCCGGCACCTTCCCCTGTAATGGTTGCCAGTGCTGGTTCACCCGTAGCGGCAGCTCCTGTAGCAGAATACGCACGGGCAGATCTTTCGCGCACGGCCGATGGCTGTTTGCGTGACCCTGATGCAGCATATGATCCCTCAACCCCTTGCTTGATGGATAGAGATACACCTCATCCAGACCCGCAACCGGTTGAAGAAGCCGCTCCTATAGAAGTTGCACAGGCGCAACCAGCCGGTATTTCAGATCAGGCGGTAACGGCGACACCGCTTGCAGTGGCACCGGCAGGATCCGACAGCCCACCGGTGCAAACCGCAGCGTATAATGTTCCTTCAGAACAAAGCCGATATGCGCGTTCCAGCTCGGCGCATGTTCTCGCGCTGCCTTCATCATCTTTGTCAGCAAGATCATCTGGAGCGGTACAGGTGGGAGCTTTTGCATCTTATGCCGAGGCACAGCATACGCTGGAATCTGTAAATCGTCTGCTAACAGCACATGCCTTATCTGTGCGTCCTACCGTTACGCAGGCTTCTGTAGCAGGTCGGTCTTATTATCGGGCGCAGTTTATTACGGCTCAGAATACTGGCCCGGCTGATGTTTGTCAGGTGCTGCGGGCACGCGCGCTCCCTTGTATTCAGGTGCGTGGAGGATAAGAGGAGAAAGTCTTTTCCCTTTTGAGCCAATTACCTGTAAAGCCTCTGCGTCTTCCAGAAAAACAAAGTGGAACAATAAATGGAAAACGCAGCAATGCCTGAGAAGGGAGCAGAAAGTACTGTCCCCATAAAGGTTGTGGTTGTTGGTGTTCTGGCTGCAACGGCTGGACTCATGTCCGGGTTGGATATTGGCGTTATTTCCGGGGCGCTAGATTTTCTGGCGCGGGATTTCAACGCATCTACTCTGGCGCAGGAATGGATTGTCAGCGCCATGATGGCAGGGGCGGCCGTTGGGGCTGTAGGTGCTGGGTGGATTACCCGGCATACCGGGCGCAAATGGTCTTTGGTTTTTGGGGGCGGCGTTTTTATTGCCGGCTCCTTACTGTGTGCTCTGGCATGGTCTGTGCCTGTGCTTATAGCCGGGCGCGTGCTGATGGGGCTGGCCATTGGTGTGGCTGCTTTTGCCGCTCCCCTGTATCTTTCCGAGGTATCAGATCAATCCAGCCGCGGTGCCATGATTTCCACCTATCAGCTTATGATTACGATAGGTATTTTTCTGGCGTTTTTAAGCGATACGTTTTTTAGCTACCACGGGCAATGGCGCTGGATGTTCGGCATTATTGCCATTCCCGGGATTGTTTACGTTATTGGGGTTTTGTTTCTACCCTATAGCCCGCGCTGGCTCATGATGCGTGGCCGGAGGGCGGAGGCGCTGGAAGTGCTGACAAGCCTGCGTGCAACCCCGCAGGAAGCCCGGGCCGAAATAAAGGCTATTCATAACCAGTTACAGGCCCGGCAGAATGGCTGGAGCTTATTGCGCGCAAACGGCAATTTCCGCCGTTCGGTTGGCTTGGGCATGTTGTTGCAAGTTATGCAACAGTTCGCGGGCATTAATGTGGTGATGTATTACGCCCCGCGTATTTTCCAGCTGGCAGGTTTTGTAGGCACTGCACAGATGTGGTGCACTGCCATGATCGGGCTGGTAAATGTGATGGCAACATTCCTGGCCATCAGCCTGGTGGATAAATGGGGGCGCAGGCCGGTTCTGTATTGTGGCTTTGCCATTATGGTGCTGAGCATGGCGAGCCTATCCTTGCTGCTCCATGGCAGCATGGTGGAGCAGGCATCCCGCATGGCATGCGTCTTTATGGTTATGGTTTTTATTGTAGCTCATGCCATGTCTGCCGGGCCGATTGTGTGGGTTCTGTGTTCGGAAATTCAGCCAATGCAGGGCAGGGATCTGGGCATTATGCTTTCCACCCTTACAAACTGGATTGCCAACATGATTGTTGGTGCTTCTTTTTTAAGCGTGCTGGCATGGTTAGGGGGTTCTGCTACCTTTGGAATGATTGCCGCATTGAATGCCTGCTTTTTGGGGCTGACATATTTGTTTGTGCCAGAAACCAAAGGCATCAGTTTGGAGCAGATTGAGCGGAATCTGATGTCTGGCAAAAAACTACGGGATATCGGAATTTCTTGAGCAAAGGCATAGGAACGGGCGCAGATTGACTGCGTCCGTTCAGAATACAAAAAACACAAATTTATATGCAAAATCATGCATATAAAGTATTTTAAATTTTTTTGAGAAAATGTGGTGCACCCGAAGAGACTCGAACTCCTAACCCCCAGATTCGTAGTCTGGTGCTCTATCCAGTTGAGCTACGGGTGCGCCGTGAGCAGGTGTTTAGCCGAGCACGGTGGGGTCGGCAACCCCTAAAATGCAAAAAAGTGAAATTTTTTTGTCAGTCATTGCCCAAGAAGTTTTTCCAACTGCGGTTTTCTGGGCGATGGAGCGTAACATGCGCCCGACATTCGGGGGTTCCGTATACACCTTCAAACGTGTCACCTGCCGGATGGGCTTCAAATACCATGGGAAGCGGCTGGTTTTTGGCGTCCTTTAAAACGAGCTGAGCATGATAATGCTGCTTACTCTTATCAGGCGTGCCGCGCAGAATAAGCGTGCCCATTTCAGGCACAAAGATCATGCGTTTGGGTTCAATCTGCATGAGTGATGTGCCGTTAACGGGGCAATTTTCACCTTTGTCTTGCACAAGGGTGCCAATCCATTCGCCATACGGGTCATCTGCGGCAGATGCTGGTTGCGTGGCGGCGTGGGCGGATGTGCAAAAAAAGCCAAGGCCGCCTAACGCCAGTGCGCCATATTTCAGCCAACAGGAAAAACGTGTGTGCTTCATGCAAAAACTCCTGATTTCGTTGGCAATCTGTACCTTGTGTATGGCACAGGCAAGGCAGGTATCAGGCGGAATAGGTGTGCACCTTTCTGGTTTTTAGGGTGACGCCATGACAGCATGGCTTTATATCCGCCTGTAAGAGAGCCCGTGCAGCCTTATATGTGGCTGCACATCCTTAGGAAAAGCCAGTTCTGGCACTGAAATCAGAAAGACCTGCAGTTCATGTCTGTTGATGCCACCCCGCCTGTTTCGTCTTCCAAGCTGGATGAATCCTTGCACCATGACCGTATTCTGATTCTGGATTTCGGAAGTCAGGTTACGCAGCTTATTGCCCGCCGTGTGCGCGAAAGTGGTGTGTATTGTGAAATCTGGCCGTTTACGGCAGATGCTGAACGGATTCGTCAGTTTTCACCCCGTGGTATTATTCTTTCTGGTGGCCCTGCCAGTGTAAACAACCCGGATGCCCCACGCGTGCCGGATGTGGTGTTTGAAATGGCCGTGCCTGTGCTGGGTATCTGCTATGGTCAGCAGGCCATGTGCAAGCAGTTGGGCGGGCAGGTTGAAAGCGGGGATCACCGTGAATTTGGCCGCGCTTTTGTTGATATTGTAGAAGATTGCGCACTGTTCCGTGGTGCATGGGCACGTGGTGGCCGTGAACAGGTATGGATGAGCCACGGTGACCGCGTAGTGGAGCTTCCCCCCGGTTTCCGTACCGTTGCCGTGAGTGAAGGTGCACCGTTTGCTGTTATCGCAGATGAAGGTCGCCGCCTATATGGTGTGCAGTTCCACCCGGAAGTGGTGCACACGCCGCATGGGGCAGCACTGCTTAAGAACTTCACCCATAATGTTGCAGGCTGCTCCGGCACATGGACGATGGCTGGTTTCCGTGAAATGGAAATTGCTCGGATTCGTGAACAGGTGGGTGATGGCAAGGTTATCTGTGGCCTTTCCGGTGGCGTGGATTCTTCCGTGGCTGCGGTTCTGATTCATGAAGCCATTGGCGATCAGCTTACCTGTATTTTTGTTGATCACGGTATGCTGCGTGCTGGCGAAGCCGATGATGTGATCAAAACATTCCGCGGCCAGTTTAACATCCAGCTCGTGCACCGTGATGCTTCAGACATCTTCCTGAAAGAATTGGAAGGGGTCACAGACCCGGAAATCAAGCGGAAAACTATTGGCCGCTTATTTGTTGAAGTGTTTGAAGAAGAAGCCACAAAACTGGGTGGGGCGCAGTTCCTTGCGCAGGGCACGCTTTATCCAGATGTGATCGAGAGTGTCAGCTTTACGGGTGGCCCTTCCGTTACCATCAAGTCTCACCACAATGTGGGTGGCTTGCCGGATCGGATGAACATGAAGCTGGTCGAACCGCTGCGCGAGCTCTTTAAGGATGAAGTCCGCGATCTGGGGCGTGAACTGGGGATTCCCGAAATTATTGTTGGGCGTCATCCGTTCCCAGGGCCGGGTCTGGCTATTCGTATTCCGGGCAATATCACGCGGGAAAAACTGGATCTGCTTCGTAAGGTGGATTCCGTGTTCCTGGAAGAAATTCGGGCTGCTGGACTGTATGATGCCATCTGGCAGGCCTTTGCCGTGTTGCTGCCAGTGCGCACCGTTGGTGTGATGGGTGATGGCCGCACGTATGATCAGGCCTGCGCCCTGCGTGCTGTCACCAGCACAGATGGCATGACAGCAGATGTTTACCCGTTTGACATGGGCTTCCTGACCCGTGTTGCTGGGCGTATCGTGAACGAAGTGCGTGGGATTAACCGCGTAACGTATGACATCACGTCCAAGCCACCGGGCACGATTGAGTGGGAATAAGTTTCCCGTCATAAAAAAGGCCGGGTGGCTGTAAAGCCCCCGGCCTTTTTTATTGGCTTCTTGCCAAAGGTCTTACTTGTTCAGCCAAGGTGCGATTGGCAGATTTTTTGCCCGTAGGAACTCAGGGTTGAACAGTTTGGATTCATAACGGGCACCACCATCGCAAAGAATGGTAACAATCCGATGCCCCGGGCCGAGTTTGCGCGCAGTGCGGATTGCAGAGGCCACGTTGATGCCAGAAGATCCACCGACGGAAAGGCCTTCTTCACCTAGCAGGCTATAAATAATTTCTAGCGCTTCCGGGTCTGGAATCCGCTCAGCGTCATCAATAGGTGCGCCTTCCAGGTTGCCTGTTACGCGGGACTGGCCAATGCCTTCTGTAATGGAAGATCCAGAAACAGACAGATCATTGCTTTTTACCCAGCCATATAGTCCAGAGCCTTCTGGGTCTGCCAGCACAATACGTGGGGCTGTTACGCCATCGCGTTTGGCAGCATCATGCAGCCCCAAGGCTACGCCAGCTAACGTGCCGCCTGTGCCGCAGGCGCAGGTAAAGGCATCTACCTTACCGCCCATCTGCTGCCAGATTTCTGGTGCCGTAGTGGCACGGTGGCCTTCACGGTTGGCAACATTGTCGAACTGGTTGGCCCATACCCATCCGTTTTCTTCGGAAAGACGGCGTGAAACGTGCACGTAATTGCCAGGATCACGGTAAGGCTTGGCTGGCACAAGGCGAAGGTCTGCCCCAATCATGCGCAGGAAGCCGATTTTTTCCTGGCTCTGAGTTTCGGGCATGACAATAACGCATTTATATCCACGCGCATTGGCAACCAGTGTAAGCCCAATGCCGGTGTTGCCGGCCGTGCCTTCAACAATGGTGCCGCCAGGCTTAAGCACACCACGGCGTTCTGCATCTTCAATAATAGCCAGTGCCGCACGATCCTTGACGGAACCGCCCGGATTCATGAACTCGGCCTTGCCGTAAATATCGCACCCTGTGGCTTCAGACGCTTTGCGCAGGCGTACCAGAGGGGTTCCGCCCACCGCGCCCGGCATGTCGGCAGAAAGCGTGGTCCAGCCGGGATGAGGGGTGGAAACGGCGTTTTCAGTCATTTGGTTACACCTTATGCTGTCACGTTATAATGCGTTGGTCAGACTACCATGCTCCATCCGAAAATTCTGCCCCAAGGGCAAACAGATAAAACATGGAAGCTTATGCGGCTTCTTTACTGGCCTGCTGTGGGTTCTTGTTCTGCATCGTACAGTACTTCCAGAATTGCCGCCCACGGATAGCGTGAATCATAGCTTTGGCCATCGGGGGAGGCGAGGCGCCCCTGCGTGTCTGTTGGCACGTGTGTCAGAGCAACGGCATCATCAATATTGCCGCCGACAATGCTGATCTGTCGGCCAAAAGGCTGTCCATTCTGACCAACAGCAACAACAAAGCCACAATGCGCAGGAAACCCATAAGAGGTGGGTAGGCTGGAGAATCGGATCGTGTCTTTGCTACGGCCACGAGCAACGCAGATCAGGTCACCCGGTTTGGGGGTGTAGTTTGCCGGATCCTGCGCCCGCAGAATGGGAGACTGCCCAGAAGCGGCAGCGTTGATATAAGTGGAATGATTGGGAGAATAGGGGAAGCGGCTGTTAGCCCCAGCTACGCGCATAACGTAGGAAATAAAGGCAGCAGACCACGCATAAGATCCATCATGCACAAAGTCGGTTAGCCGCCCGTTGGCATCGTGTTTGCCGGTCCATGATGTTTCGGTCATGTCCGGGTCCATACCAATCCACCAGTATTCTCCTACACGTTCCCACAGGCCGGGGGCGCGTTCTGGCTTAACAGAGGCAACTTCTGGTTCGGGGCGCTGCTCCGGGTCATCATCATTTACCGGGCTTCCAAACAGGCGCCATTCACGCATGGCAATGCCCACAACATCCTGCCGGTTAAAAGGCTCAAAATTGCGGGTGGCAAAATCTGGCACATGGCCACCATAGCCGTAGCCACCACTGGCTGTGTTCCACGTATTCGTGCTGGAAGCACTAGGGGTGGGGCGTGCACCTGGCTGTGGTTGCTGTGTGGCGCACGCTGCCAGACACAAAGGGGCCAGCAGGGCAACGGTAAGCTTGCGTGACAATCTCGTCTCCATACCAGAACAACTCTCCGGCAGATCCGGAGCGCGAGACAACCATTGGTCGGAAGTCTGAATGCTATAGCAATAAGCGCCTGTTGTTCTGGGTGGAAGAGGGTTTGTGTTTTTGTGCTGCGTCTGTTTCTTTTTTGTGTCTGTATGATCAGGCGTCAGGAACGGTCACATCTGCCGTGCGGGCATTCACGCACTGGATGGCATCTGCCGGTTTAAGGGCCACCACCAAGCCTCTGCCGCCGCCGTTAATATAAAGTGTATCCAGTTTGAGAACGCTTTCGTCTAACACCACCGGCACTTGCGTGCGAGCGCCAAAGGGGCTGATACCTCCCACCTTAAAACCGGTCAGGGCTTCAGCTTTTTCTGCTCCCAGCATACGTGCATTGCGTCCACCAAACAGGGCTGCAACTTTTTTCAGGTCCATTTTTTTATGAACAGGAATGGCTACACAAACAATCTGCTTTTTATCAATTTCAACCATCAGGGTTTTGAAAACCTTATTTTGGTCGATACCAATACCAGCAGCGGCATGTAAGCCAATTTTGCCGGGATCAGACACGTAGTCATAATCCTGCAGGGTAAAGGCAATGCCATGGGCAGTCAGAAACTGCGTTGTTGGTGTTTCAATGGTTTCTGACATGGTAGCCCTTTCTGGAAAATCCATGAAGCATGGGGCCTTTTGCAAGGCGTGTACATGGTTTCGCTTATTCAATAGTTACTCTTAGCGTCAAGCCATGAAGGCTGCATACCGCCATGCAGCATGACGGTATGCAGAAAGGCCTTTACGTATGGTTGGGAAAAAGGCTGAGGAGGCCGCTTTCTGTGGCTGGGCAGCAGCCTTTTTCTGTAATCAACCCCGTTACGAGTCTGGACGGTGTCACATCAAAAGCTGGGTTAGCTGCTAGGCTATGATCCGGAGTAATTTGCACGGAGCCTATTTTTCCGTCTGACATACGCCCCTGGACATGTGTGACTTCGGATGCTGCGCGTTCTTCAATAGGAATATCACGGATACCATCTGCAATGCGCCAATCTATGGTTGTAGAAGGCAATGCAACCCAGAATGGTATTTTATTGTCCTGTGCAGCTAAAGCTTTCAGATAAGTGCCAATTTTGTTTGCCACGTCTCCGTTGCGTGTGACGCGATCTGTCCCAACAATAACAATATCAACTTGGCCATGCTGCATCATATGGCCACCTGCATTGTCTGTAATAACAGTATGAGGAACGCCGTGACTGCCCAGCTCCCATGCAGTAAGGGCGGCACCTTGGTTGCGTGGGCGTGTTTCATCCACCCATACATGTACGTTCAGGCCTAGATCATGCGCCATGTAGATAGGGGCCAATGCTGTGCCCCAATCTACCGTGGCAATCCATCCGGCGTTGCAGTGGGTTAGAATATTCAGGCGCTGGCCTTGTTCTTTTTTGGCGGCGAGGTCCTGCAAAAGTTTAAGGCCATGCTTGCCAATAGCTTCATTTTGGGCGGCGTCTTCATCGCAGATATGCAGGGCTTCTGCATAAGCAGCGGATACCCGATTTTCTGGCGGAATGGGCCGGAGGGTATTTAGCATTCTTTCAAGCGCCCAACGCAAATTTATAGCGGTGGGGCGGGTTGCAGCAAGCATTGCTGCGTTTTGTTCAAGGCTGATATCACTGTTGTCTGTGCGTAATGCCAGCGCCAGACCATAGGCAGCAACAGCACCAATAAGCGGAGCGCCGCGTACCTGCATGCTGGTAATGGCATGAGCGACATCTTGAACAGTTGTAAGCCGTAGGATGTCCAATGAAAAAGGAAGGCGTGTCTGATCGAAAATATGAATAGACCATTGGTCTTTTTCATCAACCCATACACTGCGGAAAGAGGTGCCATTGATTTTCATGAAGCATGTTCCGTGAGAAGGAGAGGTCTGCATTGAGGATATAAGGATGATTGCCTGTTTTGAGCAATATGCCGCAAGCACATGAAATTTTTGAGAACGTATTTAGAACATTTTTAAGGTAAATAGATCAGAAGAATGAAATATATCTTTAAATGCGGAAGTATTTTTTTGCATTTTCTATAGCATTTGTTATGTAGAATGAAAATCTAAGGCTATACCTGTTCTTGTAGGTATATGCTTCAGTTGAAGAAGTTTTGAAGTTTAAAAATTTTGTTTCTATATCTCCTTATTTTTAAAGGGGGTTGAGAAGGAGTTAAAATGAGTGAGACAAGAACCCGCCGAAAACCTGCTGCGGGTAAAACGGTTTCTAAGCGCAAGGTTGTTGCTGTGGCCCCCAAAAAGCGTGCACCTCGCGCAAAAGTTGTCGAAGTAGAAGAGCTTTTTGATTTTGAAGCAGAGCCAGAGACCCCTAAGCCGCGTCGGGCTTATGTGCGTAAGGCGGCTCCTCGTAAACCGGCTGAAGAAAAAACCGTAGCACCTAAAACAACAGCACGTAAAAAAACAGTAGCTGCCAAGGCCGAGACCAAAGCTGCCCCCAAGGTAACGCGGCGTGCTAAAGCTAAAACAGAAGATGTTGTAGAAAAGCCTGTGCGCGCAACCAAAGCAACACGTGCAGCCAAAGCCCCGGTTGCTGCAACAGCACGTAAAACTGCAAAACCAGCCAAAGTTGAAGCAGCAAAACCGGCGCGTGCCACACGCGCTCCAAAGGCCACCACTGCCAGCAAGGTTGCAAAGCCAGCAGCACCAGCAACCCGTAAGCGGGCTGTGCGTGCAGTAGAACCCGCAGCTAAAAAGAAACTTTCTGCTGTGGAAAAGCTGCGTATTGTGCAGGAAGAGCGCCGTCGTAAGCGGTATGAACGTTTGGCAGCCGCTGCAGAAGCTGAAAAAACTGCTGCAAAGGCACCAGCAGCACGGAAAACAAAGGCTAAAACAACCCGCCGCACCCGTGCATCCTAAATATAACGGTATTTTATCTGGTTTAGATATTTATCAGTAAAATAATGCTGTTTTAAAATGAGCCCATTCCGGTAACACGGGATGGGCTTTTTTATTTAAACATCTTAGTTGCTATTGTATTTTTCGGGATTTCTTGAATTTTCTGACAGATAAATTCTGTAAGCAGAGTATTCTTGATTTGTATGTAAAGAGATTCAGGGTGCCCATGCAGATGGTGTGCGAAAATAGAGTGGCCTTTTTAGGTCATCGTGCAATTAAAGTTGCCGCTTAACAGATAGCAGTTACTTGCAAATTCTGCCGTATGATCGGGGTCAGGCTCAAGTGCATCTTCTACCATTGCACGGCGTAACCGTAGGATAACGGCTTTTTCGGAAGCATTGCCCTGAATGTATTCTGATATTTTTGCTAGCCAGGCACTAATGCCATTCTGCTCTGTCAGCATAAGGGGATGATGTTTATTGAGGGGAAGCCCTTTTTGTAACAACGCAGAAGCCACGGGAGCATCGGTAATATGATACAAAAAATTGCCTTCCTTCCCGGTATGTGTGGCTGCCAAGGAAGGTATGCGTGTCAAACGGATTTCCTCTGGCAAAAAGTGTGTCCGTAACGGAGGAAGAAGCGGAAGCGAGAATAAGTCCGTTTGTATGTCTTCTGCGCAGGTTGGGCGCTTCTGTGAGGCATGATGTTGTTTTAAATGGGGTGTGCGTCGTCTTTCTTGCGCTAGGGGAGGTGACAATCCGGGAAGCGCATTTTGTAAAGAAGAAAGATGACGATTACCCATCATATACCTTGGTGCGGAAGCTCTTTTGTGGGGTGTTTGGATGCGCAATCTGCACATAGCCCTTCTACCTCAACCGAAGTGCTCTGAATTACAAAATTCTCATTTTTGCAAATATGTTTCAGGGTTTCCAGAACGGTTGTATCGGCTATTTCCGTTACGGTTTTGCAGTCACGGCAGATCAGAAACTGTGCAGTATGTAGGCATGCTTCTGAATGTTCATGCGTATGGGAGCAGTGGCGCAGATTTGTGCAGGGAATAAAAGCGGACAGACGTTCAATACGGTGGATCAGGCCATGTTCAAGCAGAAAATCCAGTGCCCGATATACTGTAGGGGGAGCGGGGCGCCGTTCTGCTGTTTTAAGTTCTTCCAGCAGATCATATGCTCCAACCGGACGTGCATGCATAAGAATAAGCCCAAGCACGTCACGGCGTTGGGCCGTCATTCGTGCGCCTTGTTGGGTGCATAGTGCAGTCGCCTTATCCAGCTGGTGCTCAATATGCGCGGGAAAGGTATGGGCCGGTGTTGCTGTGGAAGAAGACGTAGGGTGGGGCATGTTCATCATCCGTTCTCTGTATTTCTTAGCGTAACTGATCTGAGAGGTGAAGGCCAAATTTGCGCGTGTGAGATAGTGACGTGCCGCTGAGAAAATGTAATAGTATTACATTGCGTTCAGGCATGGCAGGATAATGGGTATGGAATTGAGAAAAACAAAAGGCACTTCACGCCGGATGTTGTTTGGTATGGTGGCTGTGCTTGGTGTTGCAACCATGGGCACGGGTTCTGCGGCTGCGCGCCCTTTGTCTGTTGTGGCGGCAGAAAACACATGGGGGGATCTGGCTGCGCAGATTGCTGAGCCAGACATGCACGTTACATCCATACTTGTATCACCAGCGGTGGATCCGCATTTATATGCTCCTACACCGGATGATGCGCGTCGTGTCGCAGATGCCACGTTGGTTGTGGCCAATGGTGCGGGATACGATGCATGGATGGACCATCTGGCGCAGGCTTCTGCTTTGCCACAGGCGCGGTATGTGCGTGCAGATACATGGTCAGGCTGGCACGAAGGCGGGAATGCCCATTTATGGTATGACCTCAACGCGGTAGCAGATTTTGCGCAAAGGTTTGAAAAAGCGTGTGAACAGGCAGATCCGGCACATGCATCAGCATATGCTGCACGGGGTCAGAAGTTGCAGGCTGATATTGCCAGAGTGCAGGCGCAGGCCGCAGCATTGCGCCCACATGTGCAAGGTATGGCTGTGGCAGCAACAGAACCATTGTTTACGCCTTTGGCCAACTACCTCGGTTTGGACATGAAGGAAAATGCTTTCCAGATTGCTATCATGAATGATGTTGAGCCACCACCTGTTGCGGTTGCCACGTTTGAACAGGATCTTAAGCAAAAAAAGTTGCGACTACTTGCCTATAATGTGCAGGTAGAAGAACCAGCCAGCAAACACCTGCTTGATCTGGCACATAACGCAGGTATACCCATTCTGCCGTTGGCGGAAATTATGCCGCAGAATACACATTGGCAGATATGGATCGGCTCAACTCTTACGCAAGTGGCGCACCTACTGGGTGTAGCGCAATAATGCCATCTTCTGCTGTGCAAGTGGCTGGCGTAACTCTGTTGCGCCAGAAAAAAGCAGTTCTGGATAATATCAGTTTTATAGTTCCCGCAGGCAGTTTTGTGGCTGTTCTGGGTGGAAATGGGGCTGGAAAAACAACCCTGTTTAGAACTCTTTTGGGGCTGGAAAAGCCCTCGGCTGGCCAGATATGGATAGAAGGTCAGCCAGTGCAAAAGGGCCGCATGCCCATAGGGTATATGCCGCAGGTACGCGCTATGGTGGCCGCACAACTTAGCGGTTGGAGCACCGTTGCCGCAGCACAGCAGGGCTGGAAATGGGGCCTGCCATTTTACGGCAAACAGGCTAGAGCGGATATTGATGCAGCTTTGGCCGCAGTAGATGCGCAGGCGCTGGCGCAGCGGCCGGTCGGCTCCCTTTCAGGGGGGGAAAGGCAGCGGCTGATGCTGGCGCAGGCATTGTTGGATAATCCGCATATTTTGCTGCTTGATGAGCCTTTGGCCAGTCTGGATCCCGCCCGTATGCGTGAAACAGCAGAACGCATTCATGCCTTGGCACGCGATAGGAATATGACGGTGCTGATGTCTACCCATGATATCAATCCGCTTATGGGGTTGATGGACCATGTTCTTTACATGGCACATGGCAAGGCGGTGCTGGGGCGCGTGGAAGATGTGATGACAACCCAAACGCTCAGCGCACTTTACGGGGCACCGGTTGAGGTGATTAAGGCGGGAAACAGATTGTTTGTTGTAGCAGAAGGCGGTGGGGCATCACTCCAGTCCTGTATGTGCGTGGGACATGGTGCTTGATGCTTGAGTATGAATTTATGCGCACTGCCTTTCTGGCAGCGTTTTTAGCGGCTTTGGTGTGTGGGCCTGTGGGCTGGTTTCTTGTTCTGCGTGGTCAGAGCTTTGCGAGCCATGCGCTTTCACATGTGGGATTTGCAGGAGCCGCTGCAGCTCTTCTGTTGGGGCAGCCCGCCTTGCTTGGGCTTGGGCTTGGCGCGGTTGGCGGCGGTGTTGCCATAGGGCTGGCGGGAGACAGGCTTGTAGGCCGGGATGTAACAATCGGGCTAGTGCTTTCTGTTGCCATGGGTTTTGGGGCATTGTGCCTACATTTTTTAACCCACTCTGCCAGTTCGGCTACCGCGCTGCTTTTTGGGGATATTCTGGGTATTGGGCCTTCAATGCTGGGTTGGCTGGGTGCTCTTTCAGTAACCTGTTTGATGGCGTTGGCGTTTGTGGCAAGGCCGCTTCTTTTTGCGTCACTCCAGCCTGAACAAGCCGAGGCGCGCGGCGTGAATATGCGCCTGCTTGATATTCTTTTTCTCATGATTGTTGCTGTAGCTACCGCACAATGCGCCCAGATTACGGGTGTCTTGCTGGTGTTTACGCTTATGATCGCGCCTGCCGCAGCAAGTTTGCGGATGGGCTTTTCGCCCTTGTTGGGAATGGGCGTTGCAACATTACTTGCGTTGTTGGAGGCTTGGCTGGGTTTGGTGTTGGCGTGGTACACCAATTGCCCCACAGCATTTTGGATTGCTGCCTTGGGTGGCAGTGTGTTTATAGCCGCTAGCCTGTTTTGCCGTGTGCGAGGAAGTTAAAAGACTATGGCTTAGCCCTTTACTGGGGCAGGGACCAATCCAACCAAGACCATAAAGCGATGGCGATTAACAGCACAACATGTAAGATGATGAGCCCTTTTACTGTAAGGAAAGGGACGTAATCATCATCCCCTTTTACTGGGTAATCATCATGATGGTTCTGCGACATGATTCAGCGCCTTGGTGTTATGGTTAAAGCCCTTAGGGCTTTAACGGGGGAGTATGGGGCAGAGCGTGGTACATTCTGTTGAAATAAACAAGCCCATGTGCCGTTGCATGCGTGCGTAACGCCTGCACAATACCAAACATCACGCTGTGCGTGCCCACTTCTACAATCTGGCTGATCTTGCAGTCAAACGAGGCCACAGCCTCTTCCAGCACAGGAGCGCCAGTTGCCAAGGTTGTCCAGTGCCCGGTGGCAAACCGTTCCTGCATGGAGTTGGGGCTGGCAAAATGGTTAGAAAGATGCTGCTGGGTAGATGCCAGCACGTTTACGCATAATGCGCTACCTTCATGAAAAGCTTGTCGGGCACGGCTTCCACGGTTCAGGCAGACCAGCAGCGTAGGTGGGGTATCTGTTACAGAACACACAGCGGATGCGGTAAAACCAACGGGGTTTTCCAGCGTTCCTGTTGTAACAATGTTCACAGCTGCGCCAAGTCGGGCCATGGCATCGCGGTAGGCGCTGGTCTCCGGAGCCAACATCTGCTCTCCTTTAATCAATCAAAAACGGTCTGTGCGTGTTTGTGCATGAAATAAAGAGGAAAGCAATGACAGAGCAAACTCTTTCCACCGTATCTGGCGTAAGAATGCAGCAAGAAGGGCATTTGGGGCGTATTATTTTAGACCGTCCCAAACGGTTGAATGCTGTGGATATTAGTATGGCCAGTGGCATAAAGGCCGCTTTACAGACATGGCGGAATGATCCGTCTATTCACACTATTCTTCTGGAAAGCAGCAGCACGCGTGCCTTTTGCGCCGGGGGAGACCTACGCGCTATTCATGATTGCCTAAAAGCTCAAGGGGCATTAGCAGCATATGAACTTATGAAGCGTGTGTATGATGTTATGCTGCTGTTGGCAGATTACAAAAAACCCATTGTTTCCTTTTTAGATGGCGTAGCTATGGGCGGCGGTATCGGCTTGGGTGGTCATGTACGATATCGAGTAGTTACGGAAACATCTGTGCTGGCTATGCCTGAAACTGCTATTGGTCTGGCCCCGGATGCTGGGGGAAGCTGGCTGTTAGCCCGCGCTCCTGGTTTTTCTGGCTTACGGCGTGCGGTTACCGGTGGGCGCATGAACGGGGCAGAGGCTGTGGCCATGGGGTTTGCAGATGTTTTGGTTCCATCGGCTTCTCTTGCAGATTTAAGAGAGACGTTGAGTATTGAAAGTGCAGAACATGTATTTGCACGCCTCCATTCCCAGCCCGAAAGCCTGGACGTGCAAAATCTGGATTCCTGTTACAATGCGCCAGATATCTTGCGGGTTATTGAAAACCTGAAAGCAGAAGGATCAGAAGATGCGCAAGAGGACCTTGAAGCGTTATCACGTGCCTGTCCGTTTTCTGTGCAGGTAGCATGGTCTGGGTGGCACCGGGCGCGTGCTGCTTCCTCATTACATGAGGCTTTTACACTTGAGGAAAACATGGTGCGCCATATGGTAGCCCGGCCCGATTTTGCAGAAGGTATTCGAGCCCGCTTGATTGATAAAGATAATAGCCCTGCGTGGGGGCCTCCTGCTTTAGCGGAAGTGAATGAGCAGGAAGTTCAAAATTGTTTTGATAAGTAATTAAACATGTCGCCCCGGAGCATTTTGTGCTGCGGGGCATGATGTGCGTTGGGTAGTTAAGCGGCTGCGGTTCGGAAAGATACGGAGGTTGGGGCAGGTTTGCCAATTGGCAGCACTGCATATCCATAGGCTTCTTCCAGAATTTCAGCTGCAGCCAGATAGATGGCGGAAAAACCGCAGAACAACCCTTCATAGCCAGCAAACTGGGTAACAACCGGCATGGCCAGCATATCACCCGCGGCAAGCAGGCCGAAAAGAATAGTCAGGCTCAGGAAAATAACCTGATGCGCCCGCGTGGCACGTAGTGTGGCAATAAACATAATAAATGTGAACAATCCCCACGCAAGCAGGTAGCTTCCTACAAGGTTGGGGCTGCTAGCATCTACAATACCAGTATGCGGCAATCCAATAAGTGCCACGAATGACAGCCAGAAAGCACCGTAAGCGGTAAAAGCTGTCATGCCAAAGGTGTTGCCATTACCATATTCCAGCATTCCCGCCAGAATTTGGGCTACACCTCCAAATGTTAGCCCCATGGCCAGAATGGCAGACCCCATAGGCACCAGGTCTGCATTATGTAAATTGAGAAGAACGGTTGTGAGCCCAAATCCCATTAAGCCTAACGGGGCTGGGTTGGCTCTGCGGTATGTCACCGGAGGCGATGTTTCGGAGTATGCCATGCCAGATACTTCTTTTTATGAGTGATGACTTAAACACTAAGCATCTGGATGGGGAGAAGTTCTCTATAAATAGAAAAATTCTGATAAAATTAAATTCATCATCGTGGCTTTTATTTTAGGAAACTTTCTTCTTTATTTTATCCTGCAGAACCCGCACTGACCAACGTAGAAACCGGCGCAGTTGCACCTACCTCATCTACAGAGCGATGGATGGGGCCGTATTTATCATAAAACCCTGGAATAGCCCGGATAATGCCTGCGGCTTGCGTCAGGCAGGAGATGGTTCTGTCCCGCATAAGGTTGGCCCCTTCCTGATCTGTGGTGGTGGCATGAATAACTGCTGCAGCCTGTTCCAAAGCCTCTGCAGTAGATAACGGCGCATGACGCAACATAGAGAAGGCTTTTAAGGCACTTTCAAGAGCAGTGCGGGCCTGCGCATTGAGTTGAACGTGTTCTGCATTCCAGCGTAAGCGTAAGATAAGCCGTCCCAGAGAAAGTGTTGCAAAAGCTGCATCGGTATATCCCTGCCGGTCTATGCCGGAAGGAATAAAGGAAAGGCGCATCATCAACCGTGTGATCTTTTGAAGCTGGAGGCCTTCCCACGCAATCCATTGCACTGGCTTGCGGCTATGGGAAAGAGCCAGTTGTTGCAAACTGCGCGTAAGGGAAGAAACCAGCCGTGCAGCATCTAACCGATGATCTGGTGGTAAAATAACCCGGAAAACCAGTACTAACAGCACGCAGGCAGCCACCATAGTTAGCCAATTATTGGTGAGTGCCAGGTCATTATAAACAATGGGATTGTTGATAGAGAGCAGCATGGTGAAAAACACCGCATACCCAAATGCGCCAATGCTGTAGCGTGGGTGAAACTGCAGCCATACACCGGGTAGCAGAAACAGGCAGAGAGTCAGCCATAAAAGCGGGTAGCCATCTATGCGGGGCAAGAAAAGGGAATGGCATAAAAACCCCATAGGCACTGCCAACATAGTGCCTGTTGCCATCATGGGGCTAGCTTTACCAGCGGAGGGAGCAGTTGAAAGCAGGCTTGAAGCTGCCACCACATACAGGATCAGCATAGGGCCTGCGCTCCAATGGAACACATACCATAACATGCCAGCCAGAAGCGCAATAAACATGCCACGCACGCCATTGCGCAAGGCAACGGGCCATTCCAGATACTGGCGTGTGTAGGAGGATTCACGATCACGGCGCAGGCTTGTCAGATCGTATAGGGCCAGATCTATTTGTACCAGAATATCACGCGTATTATCCAGCGTTGCCAGCAAGCTGGGTGCCGGGTTGTTGCGTGAAAGTTGCTCCAGGTTTTTCAGGCAGTCATGCAGGCAGGCAGATACTGGTGTGGGGTTTTCTAACCAGCCAGGTTGCTCTGTAAGATGCAGAATTTGCTCTAAGGTTTCGGCAACATATTGATGCACAGGGCGTGATTGTGCATCCACTAAAGAGAGATTTAACCAATAAGGATGATAACTGACAATTAGCCCGGTTAAACGATTAAGTGCCAGACGCAGGTTAGAAATACGGGCCTGCATATCGGGGTCATCTGCGGCGGCAAATTCTATGGCAGGAGTTAAGCCTGCCATGCCAGCCAGAAGGCGGCTGCGGCTATCATAAAGGGGCTGTGGCAAACTACGGAATGCTGTGCCCGTGGTTGTGGTATCTGTTATTTCGGAAGGGTTGTTTTCTTCTGCGGCATGTTCTTCCGGTGCAGAAGAAAGGCCTTCCTGCGCATGAAAGTTTTTTGCGTGGAGAATGGTATCACGAAAAGCATTTCCCAGTTTTTCCAAAACGGCGCTGGGCTTGCGAGGGCTTGTTACCATAAACACGCAGGCCGTTACCACCACGCCTGTTACCACGGCAGACAGGCGCCCCATTGCAGACAGAAAAATATTGTCTGGGTCTGCAAAAGCGGGTGCAGCAATAATAACAATTGTATAACCGGTCAGCACAGCAGCATAGGCACGAAAGAAGCGCAGAAACGTGGCAACCATGCAGGCTATGCCTACAAAGACAGAAAGAGCCGCAAAATACAGAACGGGAGACTGCACAAATACAGCCATAATGCCAATGCTGATAACGGCCCCAATAACTGTGCCAATAACACGCCAGACACTTTTGGAAACCATGGCCCCTACAGTTGGGTTTGCCACAATAAGAACAGTTGTGGCTGCACTGAGGGGAGAGTGGAGCTGGAACATAAACGCCAGAAAAACGGCGATGCCGATGCATAAAAACACGCGGGCAGAATAGCCTGCGGTGGCCTTAAAAGTATTCCATTGGGCTTCATCAGAAAAAAAGCCCGGTAAGCAGCGAGACAGCGCAGCGCTAAAGGAAAAGAGCGTATGACTGCTTTGCTCAGATCTAGCGCTCATGATGTGTTTCCAGCATGCAGGAAAGATCATGAATTAAGCTACGCACCTGATCTTCATTAAGGTTCTGGCGAACGTTCTGTTCAAGTTGTGCTGCAATGGTATGGAACAGCGCACATCTTTCCTGCCCAGCAGAAGTGAGCACAAGTTTTTTGGCACGTCGGTCCCGCGTATCCTGCAGGCGTGTGATCAGCTTTTGTTTTTCTAATAAATCAAGAATACGCACCAGTGCAGAGCAATCCACATTCATGGCGGCGGCAAGGTCACTTTGTGTGGCCCCGTCGGGCATCATCATCAAATAAGCCATGGGGCGCATGCTGGCCAATGTCATGCCATGCGGGCGTAAGGCCCGGTCCAGTTGCGTGCGCCAGACTGTGGCTAACCGCATGATGCGGAAAGTAAGTGCCATGTCTGAAAAACGCGTTTCATCCAGCGTGGGCAGAACGCGTGGGGAGGTCATGGAATCCTCATTAGTTAGCGAAAGAATATTTGATATATAAAGTATATTCATACGAATATAACATAGCTGTTTTGCGCGTCAATAATGGAAATAGGGCTGCAAAGCACAGGAACATTAGCGTGAAGCCTAAATCCTGTTTCAGATCAGCAGGCTTTAAAGTTGCAGGATTAAAACTGCGGGTTGAAAGCAAAGGCAGCTTATGCGCATTGTGCGCGGGCTAATGGTGTCCTTTACGGGATGAAAAGGGAAGAACGGTGCAAGGCCGTCGCTGCCCCCGCAACTGTAAGTTACCCATGGTGTTCCGTATGGGCTTTAGGGTCCAATATGCCACTGGCCTTCGTGCAGGCTGGGAAGGTAGGGAGCGCTGATTTATGTTCTGGCCTGTAAGGCAGGGCATATGTGGGTACAAGCCAGGAAACCTGCCATTGGTGCCTGTATGCGTAAGCACGCAGGTAGGCCTTATTTATTAAGTTCTGGCGTTGCTGCTGGCGGGGTGCCCGGCAGGCATAGATGTACCATGGGGTATATTTCCTCTGCTATCTCTGAGGTAGGGGCGCCGGGTTACTGCACCCCTTCAAGTAGCTGTTCTTTTAGAATGGCAGTTCTTTCAGGGATACAGCATGGCCGAAGCATCCGATTCTTCTCAAAAATCACCTCAGAATCGTCCTGTTTTGCATGTGTGCGTTACGTGTCGGCGTGGTGGACCTGCTATGGATCAGCCGCCGGGTGCTCAGTTGTATGCACGCTTGCAGGCTTTGGTGCAGGAAGCAGAAGTTAATGGGCAGGAAGCTCCGGTTCTGTTGCGTCAGGTTCAGTGTCTGGCCGCCTGTGATCGCGGATGCACGGCAGCCATTGCCATGCCAGAGCGTTGGACATGGTTATTAGGGCATCTGGGTGCCGAAAAAGCAGAAGATCTTCTGGCGTATGCCCAGCTCTATGCAAAATCCGCGCGGGGAACAGTTATGCCTTCGCGCCGTCCGGCATCTCTTTCCAATATGGTGCTGGGGCGTGTTCCCGCACAACTTTATGATGAACAGGAGCCTTCATGACAATCGCATCTCGCGTGCCTGTAACCATTATCACTGGTTTTTTAGGGGCAGGTAAAACAACCCTTTTGCGCAATCTTCTTCAACGTGCAGCAGGGCACCGCATTGCCGTAGTGGTGAACGAATTTGGTTCTCTCGGCATTGATGGAGAAATCCTGCGCGGGTGTGGCGTGGAAGGCTGCAAGGAAGATGATATTGTCGAACTGACCAATGGCTGCCTGTGCTGCACGGTAGCAGATGATTTTCTGCCAACTATGGAAGCCCTGTTAGATCGGGCCGACCCGCCTGAGCATGTGGTTATTGAAACATCCGGTTTGGCGTTACCCAAGCCATTGCTCAAGGCTTTTGGCTGGCCAACGGTGCGTAACCGTATGACTGTGGATGGCGTGATAACCGTAGTGGATGCACCTGCAGTATCCACTGGCCGTTTCGCAGATGACCCGGAAGCTATTGCCCAGCAACGTGCGGCAGATCCTTCTCTGGATCATGACAATCCATTGGCGGAGGTTTTTGAAGATCAGATCAACGCCGCAGATCTTGTGGTGTTGAACAAGACAGATCTGCTGGATGCAGATGCGCTCGCACGTGTTGAAGATGAAATCCGCCGTACAGCACCGCGGCCTGTGCAGATTGTACGTGCCACGGAAGGCAAGGTGGACCCCGCCATATTGCTTGGTATTGGCGCTGCGGCAGAAGCAGACCTGGCCGCTCGTCCTTCTCATCATGATGCAGAAGATGGCGAACACGAACATGATGACTTCGAAAGCTTTGTGGTGCGTGTGCCCGAGCAGCAGAGTGTGGAACAGTTTTTAACGCTCTTGCAAGATACAGCACGCCGTTATGATGTGCTGCGCATGAAAGGTTTTGCCGCAGTGACAGGTAAGGCCATGCGTTTGGCTGTGCAGGGTGTAGGAACGCGTTTTCGGCACGAATTTGATCGGCCTCTTTCTGTCAACGATGGGCGGGAAGGCCGCATTGTCGTGATTGGGCAAAAAGGGCTGGAGGCTTCGGCCATAGCCAAGGCTCTTGGCGGCACATTGGTAACGGCCTGATTAGGGGCGGAGTAAGCTTATGCATCTTTTGGTGCGGGAAAACCGGACGCTTGATGAACAGGAAGTGGCAGAGGATCTCAATCTTCCTTCTGCCGATCTTGTTGTTCTTTCTTTTACAGAAAGCGATCTTCTGGCCCTGCGCCATGCAGAAGCCTTGCTGCGCGCTCAAACTGAAGGAAGCGTATTGCTTCCCACCTTGCAGGTTACAAGCCTTGCACGGTTACGCCACCCTATGTCGATTGATCTGTATATTGAAACCACATTGCAAAAAGCACGCTGCGTTGTAGTGCGGCTATTGGGTGGTTTGGATTACTGGCGTTATGGAGCAGAAGAACTAGCGGCATGGAGCCGTGAAACAGGCGTGCCGCTGGTTTTGTTGCCTGGCGATACGTTACAAAGCCATAGCTCTGATGTGCAGCAACAGGAAGCACATACCGGGGATGATGTGCGGCTAGCAGAACTTTCCACTGTTTCCGCAGAACATTACACTCGGTTAAACGGTTTTTTTCAGCAAGGTGGGCCGGATAACATTTGCGCTGCATTGGCGCTCATGTCTGCACTTGCGGGTATGCAGGAAGATAAGGGAACGCGCCCTAAAGCATTGCCAGCATGGGGTGTATATCGTTCTTATTCTCCTGCTGCTGCCTTAGCTCAAATACAGATAAAGGCAGTGATACTCCTTTACCGTGCGCATTTGCTGGTAGGGGATGTAGCTGGGCCAGAATGTTTGGCACAAGAATTGGCGCAACGTGGCTGCACCGTAGATATTGTGTACGTTACATCTTTAAAAGATCCATCTGTTTCTAAAGATATAAGCCTTTATCTGCAATCTGCAAAACCTGATGTGGTTCTGGATGCTACGTGCTTTTCTGCACGAAGCCAGAATGGTTTTTCACCATTGGATGTGGCTAATGCACCCATTCTGCAACTTTTGCAGCCTGGATGCACACAGGCTTTGTGGGCAGAAAGCCCACGCGGTCTGGCGCGGGCCGATATGGCCATGCAAGTGGTATTGCCAGAACTTGATGGCACAATTGCAACTTTTCCAATTTCTTTCAGAAAGGATGCTCAGCCCGGACAGCCTGCGTTTAGAGAACCCTATAAACCGGGCATAAAACTGGTGGCGGGCCGTGCAATCGCATGGGCCAAATTGCGGAAGATTCCGCAAGAAAACAAAAAAATATCTATTGTTCTGTCTGATTATCCGGGAGCGGGACTAGAAAAATCTGGAGCGCATATAGCCCATGCTGTGGGGTTAGATGGTTTTGCATCTACATCTTCCATTCTCACCCTCTTGCAGAATGCAGGCTATAATACAGGTGCAGAAGATATTCCTGATGCCAAGGCTCTTGCTGCAACACTTGTTGGGGGCGGTTTAAAGCCTGTTCTTGATATAAAGCTATATCATCAGCTTTTAACAAATTTAGATTCGGGTTTTGTACAATCTGTTTTTGCAGCGTGGGGTGAACCCGAGCAGGATGCCACAGTAAAAGAGGACATTTTTTGTCTGCGTTACATCCAGTTGGGCAATATTTCTCTGGCTGTGCAACCAGATAGAGGGGCCGCGGCTGACCGTAAAGCCTTGTATCATGATCCGGATACACCGCCATGCCATGCGTATGTTGCGTTTTACCTGTGGTTGCAGCATGTGAAAAAGCTGGATGCCATGGTGCATTTAGGCACGCATGGCACGTTGGAATGGCTGCCTGGTAAGGCTGTAGCGTTATCTCCATCTTGCGGGCCAGCCGTGCTGATGGGTGATGTACCAGTTATTTACCCGTTTATTGTCAATAATCCGGGCGAAGCCGCGGCAGCACGGCGGCGTTTGGGTGCTGTTATTATCGGCCATATGACACCACCTGTTATGCAGGCTGAACTTTCGGCAGAGGCGCAGGAACTCGAACGTCTGATTGATGAATACGCTGAAGCAGATGGTCTGGACCCTCGCCGGGGTGCTTTGCTGCGTGCTGATATTCTGGATAAAGCCGTAAGCACAGGAATGTTGGCTGAAAGTGGCGTGCGGCCCGGAGAACTGGATGAGGCAGAAGCACTCGCACGGCTTGATGCATATTTGTGCGATGTAAAAGATCTGCAAATTCGTGATGGTCTACATGTTTTTGGTAAACCAGCCACACATTGCAAAAAACTGGTGCAGATTATTGCGCAGGCATGTGGGCGTCAGGAAGATGCAGCATTTGTTGCTGATATAGCCCGTAAAATCATGCAAAGCGGGCAAGCGGAGGCTCAGGCGCTCCTAGCTGCATTGAACGGGCGTTTTGTAACACCTGGTCCAGCAGGTGCACCCACCCGCGGGCGAGTGGATGTACTGCCAACTGGGCGCAACCTGTTTACGGTGGACCCACGTGCATTGCCCACACCTTCTGCCATGGTGCTGGCTGAGAAGATGGAAAAATTGTTGCTGACAAGGCATTTGCAGGAACAGGGTGAACATCTGACATATATCGTCATGGATATGTGGGGTTCTGCCAGTTTACGTACGGGCGGCGAGGATATGGCGCTTGCCTTGCGCCTTATGGGAGTGGAAGTGCAGCGCACAGCAGGCACTGGGCATGTTTGTGGGTTTGAGATTATTCCCTTGCCATTGCTAGACAGGCCAAGAGTGGATGTAACTCTACGTGTATCTGGTCTGTTTCGTGATGCTTTTGCAGATCAGATCGCCCTGTTTGATCAAGCCGTGACGGCTGTAGCGGAACGGAACGAACCGATTGAATGGAACCCTCTGGCTGCTTCTGTCAAAGGGCTGGAAGGAGAAGCCCGAAAGCGTGCAACAGCCCGTATTTTTGGGGCTGCGGCTGGTAATTACGGCACAGGTGTTGAGGAACGCCTGAATACAGGGGCTTGGGATAACAAGCAGGAGCTCGGAACAGCTTGGCTGGAAGGTTCATCCTGGACATATGGTGGCGGGAGAGATGGCCAGCAGGATATGCAGGCACTTTCCAATTTGGTTGGTCAGGCAGAAGCTGTGCTGCATGTGCAGGACAATGCAGAAACCGATATTTTAGAAAGTCCAGATATCGCTGCGCATGAAGGTGGTCTTTTCGCTGCGGCTGCTACGCTAGGTGCAACGCCAACTGTATTGCATGGTGATACATCTCGGCCTGATATGCCACGCTTGCGTACAGCAGAGCAGGAAGTGGCGCGTATTGTGCGCGGACGGTTGGCTAATCCACAATGGATCAAAGGGATGCAGCAGCATGGATACGCGGGGGCTGCAGAAATGGCGCGCGGGCTGGATGCGTTGCACGGATTTGCGGCCACGTTACCCCAACGCTTTGATAGACAATTTGATCTGGTTTTTGACCAAACCTTGGGTAATGCCGTGTGTGATGAATTCTTGAAACAGGAAAACCCGGCAGCACGGGAAGCAATGCGCATGCGTTTTGCCGATGCATGGCGGAGAGGCTTGTGGCATCCACGGGGAAATAGCGTAGCCTGTGTTTTGGATGAGGAAAACAAGGCATGAAAGCGCCTCGTATTATTATGGTTGCAGCCCCTCGCTCTGGTGGTGGCAAAACAACGGTTACACTCGCATTGCTGGCCGCGTTCCAGCGCCGTGGGTTACGGGTTGGGGCCGTTAAAACTGGCCCAGATTATATAGATCCCGCTTTTCATGCAGCTATCACCCATCGGCCACCTCTTAACTTAGATAGCTGGTGCATGCCCGCAGATTTGCTGGCTGGGATTATGGATGCCGCTGCCAAAGATGTAGATGTGGTTGTGGTGGAATCTGCAATGGGGTTGTTTGATGGATTAATGGCCCCAGAGGGTGCACGCGGTGCGCCTTCTGATATTGCAGCTTTATTTGCTATTCCGGTTTTGCTGGTGCTGGATGTTTCTGGGCAGGGGCAATCTGTCGGGCCAATTGCACAGGGTTTTGCTCGGTGGTCCGATACTGTGCAGGTGCATGGTGTTGTACTAAACCGCGTTGCATCTGAACGGCATGAGCGCTTGGCACGTTCTGCTGTGGATATGGCAGACCTGCCTGTTTGTGGTGCCCTCATGCGCCAAAAGGGTGAGGTATTGCCAGAACGGCACTTAGGACTGGTGCAGGCACGTGAACACGGTAATCTGGCTGGGTGGTTATCTGACCTTGCAGATAAGGCAGAACGTGAACTGGATTTGGATGCCATTTTAGAAGCGGCAGCGCCTTTGGCTGAGCGGAAAGTGGATCCGGTATCTATGGCAAAGGCGTGTATTCCTCCTCCGGGTCAACGTATTGCCGTGGCGGATGATGCCGCTTTTTCGTTTTTATATGGGCATCTTTCTTTATTCTGGCGGCAGGCGGGGGCGGAATTGGTTCCATTTTCTCCCTTGGCCAATCAGGCGCCAGATGCTTCTTGCGATGCCTGTTGGTTACCCGGCGGGTATCCGGAACTTTACGCAGGCCAGATTGCGCAAGCAGACCGTTTTAAAAAAGGCCTGCAGGATTTCGCGCTAAATCACCCAGTGCATGGAGAATGCGGGGGCTACATGGTTTTGGGGCGTGCGTTAGAAGATGCGCAGGGGCAGACACATTCCATGGCAGGCTTGTTGGGGCACGTTACGTCCTTCGCGCGTCGAAAGCTGCATCTGGGCTACCGTGAAGCCACATTACTGGCAGACAATGTGCTGGGCTGTGCAGGTACGCGCTTGCGCGGGCACGAATTTCATTATGCCACAGTCACGGAACCTGGTGATGATGCACCACTGGCTGATCTGGCAGCGGGGGATGGTGCACCGCTTGGTACATGTGGTGGCCAGCGTGGGTTGGTATCTGGTTCATTTTTTCATGTTCTGGCACGGTGTTCCAATCAGAATATTTTGAACTCTTCCTCTTTATGAAAAGAGCATATGCAAAAACGAACGCGGAAACTTGTGTGATAACAAGGTATGCACAAAGTGTTCTGCCGTCCTGATAAAGCTGGGGCAGGCGGTGAGAAGGAGATATTGAAATGCGATCTTTTCCCGTGTTGCTGGTAAGGCATGCTCCTGTTCAGGTTGCGCAGGGCATTTGTTATGGAAGGCAAGATGTCGCTCTCAGCCCAGGGTGGGAGAGTATTGTTTCTGGGCTTTCCGTCCTTGCAAAAGGGGCAGTCTGCCAAGTGTTATATAGCTCTCCCGCGCAAAGATGCTGGCAGATGGCGCAACGTTTGGCGCAAAGCGCGGGTATGGAACTGCGTGTGGATCACCGGTTGGCAGAATTGAATTTCGGTAAGTGGGAAGGGGTGCGCTGGCAGGATATAGACCGCACATTGCTGGATGAATGGGCTCAAAATCCAGCAGGTTTTGCTCCGCCAGAAGGTGAAAGCGGACAAGACCTGTATCAGAGAATTCAGAGCTTCTGGCATGAAGTACGGCAGCGCGAAGAAAATGTGTGTGTCTTGTCGCATGGCGGACCACTAAGGCTATTGAGTGCTTTTGCCGGTGGGTACCAACCACAGCTTCTTGCGCCTTCCATGCCACAGGGTTTTGCACGCCTGTTTATGGTGGGAGAAAAGAACGAATGCGTTTCAACAGAAACAGATTTTTCAAAGCATCATAAAAAGGAAGAACCGTGTCAGGTATGATAGATTCGCAAAAGCCAGCATCAGCACAGGATGCAGAGCATCATCGTACCAAAATGCAAAAACGCAAAGCTGTGCAAGATAAAGAAGTTGCCAGCAAAACAGTGGAAAAGGGCCTGTTAATTGTAAATACAGGTGCCGGAAAAGGAAAATCTACTGCAGCGTTTGGTCTGGCTTTACGGATGCTCGGCTATGGGCGGCGTGTTGTTGTAATCCAGTTTATCAAAGGGGCTTGGCATACGGGGGAGCGCAAGGCGCTGGAGAGCTTTGACGATCTGGTGGAATGGCACGCTCTGGGTGAAGGTTTTACGTGGGAAACGCAGGATAAAGCGCGAGATATTGCTGCGTGCCAGCGTGCATGGCGCGTTGCACAGCAAGCACTGGCAAACCCGGATATTGGGCTGGTTATTCTGGATGAGCTAAACATTGCACTAAGGTATGATTACCTGTCTATGGAACAGGTTCTGGCCGATATTGCTGCTCGCCCAGAAAGCCAGCATGTTGCGGTAACAGGGCGCAATGCCAAGGAAGCCATGCTGGAAGCAGCAGATTTGGTAACAGAAATGACATTGGTGAAGCATCATTTCAAAGCAGGTGTCAAAGCGCAGGAAGGTATAGAGTTTTGAGTGCCCGCGTTCTGATGGTGCAGGGCACAGGGTCCAGCGTAGGAAAATCAACACTTGTTGCAGGCCTTGCGCGGGCTTTTACGCGGCGTGGGTTACGGGTTTTGCCATTCAAACCTCAGAATATGTCCAATAATGCTGCCGTAACATGGGATGGTGGTGAAATTGGCCGTGCTCAGGCTTTGCAAGCGCGTGCCTGTGGTGTGCCTGCTAGCGTGGATATGAACCCTGTCTTGCTCAAACCACAAGGAGAAACAGGTGCACAGCTTGTTGTGCAAGGTCGCATTGAAGAAACAGTGCAAGCGCGAGATTATCAGGGCCGAAAAGCACTTTTAATGCCGTCTGTTTTGCAAAGCTTTTCCAAACTTGCCGCACAGGCAGACTTGGTTTTGGTAGAAGGTGCGGGATCTGCTTCGGAAGTCAATTTACGAGCACATGATATTGCCAATATGGGGTTTGCAGAAGCTGTAAACGCTCCGGTTGTGCTTGTGGGAGATATAGATAGAGGTGGAGTTATTGCCAGCCTTGTGGGCACACAGGTTGTTGTAAGCGAGAAAGATGCACAGCGTATTAAAGGGTTTATTGTAAACCGTATGCGGGGTGATCCAACATTGTTTACTGATGGCATGCAGTTTGTTGCAGAACGTACAGGTTGGCAACCGTTAGGGCTTGTGCCGGATTTGCCAGAGGTGAGAAGCCTGCCAGCAGAAGATGCCGCTGATCTGGATGAAAAACTTACGTATGCAGTAAAGCATTCAAAAGCAAAATTAGATCAGAATGCTCCGTTGCGTATTGTTGTGCCTCTTTTGCCGATGATTGCGAATTTTGATGATCTGGACCCACTTTATGCAGAACCCGGTGTGCATCTTATGCTGGTTAAGCGTGGTCAGCCTTTGCCAGAATGTGATCTGATTATATTGCCCGGATCAAAAGCAACGCTATCTGATCTTGCTTGTTTGAAAGAGCAGGGATGGGACAAACAGATTGCAGAACATGTTGCCAATGGTGGCTATGTGATGGGTATTTGTGGTGGCTACCAAATGCTGGGGGCTACTGTGGCGGATCCTTATGGAACAGAAGGTGCCGCCGGACAGACGGTAGGGTTAGGGCTGTTAAAAATTGATACAGTTTTAAGCCGGAATAAAAGCCTGGAGCACAAAGAAGGAAAACTGGCGGCAGAAGGCAGTAAGGTCGCTGGATACGAAATGCATGTGGGGCAAACCATAGGAGCAGATTGTCAAAACCCATTGATTTATCTGGACAATGCCCCTGAAGGTGCCGTTTCTGCAAATGGGCGTGTATGGGGCACCTATTTGCACGGAATTTTTAACCACCGGGCTGCACGCATGGCGTTGCTTGCACGTGTAGGTGGAACTGCATTTCAGCCAGATGGCGTATGGGATACAGCCGGAGCAGAGTTACCTGTGTGCCATGATCAGAGCGTAGAACACGCGCTGGATACGCTGGCCAACCATCTGGAACAGCATATTGATTTAGATGCTTTGTTGCAGTTGGCTGCTGTGCCAGCGGGTATTTAAAGCAACATATACTTTAACGTTGAATCCAGCGCCTTCTGGCAGGATTACGCTTTTCCCACCCACGGCGTTCAAGCTCTGGCGTGTTGGCTTGCTGTTCAGGAAAGCCAACACATAAATAGGCCAGAAACTGCCAGTTGGGTTCTACACTTAAAGCGGCGTGTGCTTCCTGTGGGTTAAGGATGGAAACCCATCCCACCCCAACGCCCCGTGCCGTGGCTGCCAGCCAAAAAGTGTGAATGGCCATAACAGCAGACCATGTTGTGGTTTGTGGCATGGTAGCTCGGCCAAGCCCGCGGCCCTGTTGGGGGTTGGTTTCACAAAATACGGCAATATGGTGGGGGGCATCATCCAGCCCGGCAAGTTTTAGGCGTGCATAACGCTGCGCGTCTTTTCCTTCTCGCCCTTCCAGTTCCTGCGTATTGCTGCGCATAAAGTTCTGGCGGATGGCATCACGGCGGTTCGCATCATTTACCAGCACAAAGCGCCATGGTTCGCTCAACCCGACTGAAGGTGCCAAGCAAGCCGTTTCCAGCAGTTCATCCAACACAGATGTTGGCACCGGTGTTGTACGAAAATGTCGCACATCCCGTCGCCATATCAACAGTTGCTCTAATTGGT
This sequence comes from Acetobacter pasteurianus, assembly GCF_009914215.2. Classification (NCBI taxonomy): domain Bacteria; kingdom Pseudomonadati; phylum Pseudomonadota; class Alphaproteobacteria; order Acetobacterales; family Acetobacteraceae; genus Acetobacter; species Acetobacter pasteurianus. The sequence continues at coordinate 1,609,743 of NZ_CP039846.2, forward strand.
TCTGAAAAGAAGGTGAGAAAAAAGGTGCTGTCATGCCTTTATCATGCAGCCAATAGCGGCCAGCAGCAACCCACCTATCAGAATACCACAAGCCCTGCGGTAAAGGGTTAGTCCGCGTTCCAGATCATGCAGGGTGGCAGTTGTGGTGCCTTCTCCAATCCACCCATCATCAACCACAGTTCCTGCATAATTACGGGGGCCACCAAACTTTACGCCAAGAGCAGTGGCTAGAGCTGTTTCTGGCCACCCCGCATTGGGTGAACGGTGACGTTTGGCATCTCGCCAGATGGTAGACCAAATCATGCGCCACTGTGAGGGAGGGGTAGATAGTAAGATACATACAGCGGCCAGGCGGGAAGCAGGCAGGTTGATCAGGTCATCCATTTTAGCAGCCGCCATGCCGAATGCTGCATAACGAGGGTTAAGGTGGCCGATCATGCTGTCTGCCGTGTTGACGGCTTTATAAAAGACAGTTCCGGGCAAACCGAGTAATGCCGTCCAGAATAAAGGGGCAACAATGCCATCGGAGAAGTTTTCTGCCAGACTTTCCAAGGCGGCACGCACCACGCCGGTTTCATCGAGCACAGATGTGTCTCGCCCCACAATTTGGCTTACAGCTTTGCGTCCACCTTCTAATCCAGACTGTTGAAGCGCTGTGGCTACGGCTTTGACATGCACCCATAAGGACTTCTGCGCCACCAACGTACAGGCGGCTACAGCCTGCATACAAAGCATGATGGCCGGAGGCAGAAACACAGAACCAATATGGAGTATAAATACCGTAAGCCCGACCGGAATACCGATAAGCAGCAACAGCGTGAAAAAACCAGATACCCGGCGTGCGGTATCTGACCATTCAGGTCGGTTGAACGTCTGCTCCAGCCTGTTTATCAAGAAGCCAATCCACACCACAGGGTGGCTTATTGCAGCAAACAGCGGTGCAGGATATCCGCATAAGGCTTCTAGCCCCGCAGCCATGGCGGCAACGGGCAGGGTTATAGAAAAAGGATAAAGCAGCATGGCAGATGCAGGCGTGCGGGAAAAGCGGCAAGAAGGCAAGGGGTATCCGCTGCAACAGGCACCTGCAGTTTCTGTGTTGCCTTCAAAAACGTCATCAGCACCACCCTACATTCCGGCACATGGCGGGCAGGTGCAAAAAATTATGCAGATGTTTGCAGATGCACCGCAACCGTTTGTAGACCTTTCTACAGGTATCAGTCCCTTTGCTTATCCAGCAAAATTGCCTGATTTATCTGCTTTGCACACATTGCCCGAAGAAGTAGAAGAAGCGGCGTTACAGCATGCCGCCGCTATGGCATATGGAATTTCTGATGCCAGCATGGTGGTTGCAGGCGGAGGAAGCCAGAGCCTGATTGCTTTGTTGCCAAGGGTGCTGAAGGCAGAACGGGCGTGCATACTGGGGCCAACGTATTCCGGGCATGTGCAGGCATGGAAACAGAATGGCATTTCAGTTTCAGAAGTATTTGCTTTTGCTGATCTACAATCGGCAGCACAGCAAAAAAATACGGTCTGCATTGTGTGTAACCCCAATAATCCTGATGGGCGTTTGATACAGGCTTCGCATCTGCTTGATCTGGCCAATACCTGTCAGGCTGCGGGAAGCTGGTTGGTGGTGGATGAGGCCTTTGCAGATATAACTGGCCAGAGTGTTGTGCCTGCCTTGCCACATCCTGCTTTGCTTGTTTTGCGTTCTTTTGGCAAAACATATGGATTGCCCGGAATAAGGCTGGGGTTTTTGTTGGCTCAACCTAGTATGGCCGCATATGCGCGGGATCTGTTGGGCTCATGGCCTGTTAGCACCATTGGGTTGTCTGTTGGATGCCAAGCCTTGCAGGATAGGGAATGGTTAAGGCAGGCTTCAACCAAACTGTGTGCTGCAAGTTCTCGTTTAAAAAAATTGCTGACTAAATCAGGATTAGACCACAAAGGCCAAGCTGTTTTGTTTGAGCTGGTAGAATGTGAACGGGCCACAGATTTATGGCAGCATCTTTGCCAGAAAGGTATTGTAACCCGGATTTTTCCGTACAATGCCCATTGGCTGCGTATGGGCTTGCCTGCCTCCGAACAGCAATGGCACAGGTTGGAAGAAGCTTTGCTGGATTGGTGTGCACTTTAATAAAAAAGTGCTGATAATACCGTCATAATTACACATTCTGTAATAACGGCACAGGCTCCTAGAATATCACCTGTATAGCCACCAAGTTTACGTTTTGCGTATTTGGCTATTAGTAAGGCAATAGCTAAAGCCAGCAAAAGAGGAAGCACTATAAGTGTTAGTAAACATGCCGGTGTAAGTGGTGCGGGTATTAAAAATACTGTCAGCAAAGTGCCAAGACAGATTGCGCCTATTAAAGCGATTGTTAGATTTTGCTGTGGCAAAGGGTAAAGCGATCGCGCCAGACCATCAGGCCGGGCTGGTGGAACTGTTTTTGTAACAACCAAAAATGCGCCACGTGCCAAGCATCCTGCAAGCCCACATATCAGGCAAGACAACGCGATGGAATGTATGGATAAAAGCACGCCCGCGCGTATCAAAATTGCCAAACACAAAGCCAGCACACCGTAACTGCCAATGCGGCTGTCACGCATGATTTCAAGTTTGCGCTCAGGGGTGATGCCACCAGAACTATCGGCGGTATCGGCTAATCCATCTTCATGTAGGCCGCCTGTTACAAGAATTTGTGCCGCTAAAGCTATGCCTGCTGCTGCAAGGGGTGGAATATGGCTAAACTGTAATGTTGCGGACAGTCCCCCGGTAAATACTCCAATGCCAGCGCCAATAAGTGGCCAGCACCAGATGGATTGTGCCAGGGGCCAGGAAGCGGAACTATTTTTGTAAGCAGCAGGTAACAGCCAGCTCACAGGTATGCGGGTAAGAAGCCCAACCCCACAGGCCAGATGCAGCCGTAATCTATCTAATATGGAGAGGGAGCCAGAAGATGTCATGCTTTCTGGCTTACGGCGGCTTCTGCAAAAGTAGCCATACCTGTGTGGCAGGCAAGTGCAGCGCGTAAGATACCAACCGCAAGGGCGGCACCAGAGCCTTCACCTAACCTGAGCCCTAACCCTAACAGAGGTTCCAGACCAAGATAGGAAGCAAGGCGATGTGTTTGCCCTGTTGTGGTAGCGCAATGTGACAGGCAGGTATGGGCCAGCCCATCGGGGTGTAACCGTGCAAGAGGTGCAGCGGCTGCCGTACAAACAAAGCCATCTAGCAGCACAGGTACATTCTTGTGTCTGGCAGCTAATGTGGCACCTAATGTGGCTGCCAGTTCGTATCCGCCAACACTACGAGCAGCTTCCAATGGGTCAGAACATACTTGCTGATGCAGGCTAAGTGCTGCGTCAATAACAGTTGCCTTACGCTTTAATCCTGCATCATCTGCACCAGTTCCGCGCCCAGCCCAGATAGTACCGCTTTCCTTAAACAGGGCTGCGGCTAAAGCTGCGGCGGCTGTGGTGTTCCCAATACCCATTTCACCCAGGCACAGTAGATCGCAGTCAGATGAAACGGCACTGTAGCCAAGCGTGACAGCTTGCAAAAAATCTTGCTCTGTCATGGCAGGCGCATGTGTAAAATCTGCCGTTGGTTGTAGATCATGCACAGGAATAACGTGTAAGGATGCGTCAACCGTTCTGGCTATCTGGTTGATGGCAGCCCCTCCGTTACGAAAATTGCTGACCATTTGTGCCGTAACGTCAGAAGGCCAAGGGGAGATACCCTGCTGTGTTACCCCGTGGTTTCCGGCAAAAACTAAAACCTGAACATTTTCCAGCTTTGGTGTGGCACGTTGTTGCCAACTGCCGAGCCAGCTTGTGAGTTCTTCAAGCTGGCCAAGGCTACCTTCTGGCTTGGTAAGTTGCTGTTCACGCTGTGCAATGGCGTTTTGGGCAGCCTTGTCTGCTTGCGGCAAATTACTACACAGGCTTCTCAGTTCCTGCATGGAACCAAGGCAGAGTGGCGCGTTAGAAAAAGAAGGAGATGATGGCATGCCGTTGATTTTGTGCTGTTATAAGGATGTAAGCAAACAAAAATAGTGAGGCGCATATACCATGAGTGTCCTATCTCTCAATCCAACAGAAACAGGGGCGCAGGGCACTGTTCTTATTTTGGGGGGCGCACGCTCAGGAAAGAGTGGTCTGGCCGAAGCAATGCTGACAGCCTTGCCATCCCCCTGGATCTATCTGGCCACTGGTCGGGCATTTGATGCAGAAATGCAGGAACGGATTGAACACCACAAGGCCAGTCGAACAGAACAGGGGTGGCAAACGGTTGAAGAGCCATTTGACATTGCATGGGTGTTAAAAACCTATGCGCATCTGCCTGTGTTGGTAGATTGCCTGACCTTGTGGGTGACCAACATGTTGCTGGATGACCAGAACATTGAGGAAGCAACACACCGCCTGTTGGAAGTGTTGCCAGAGCGCTTGGCCCCCACCATTCTTGTAGGCAATGAAGTAGGGCTGGGGATTGTGCCAGAAAATGCTTTGGCCCGCCGCTTTAGGGATGAAGCCGGGCGCCTGCACCAGCGGATAGCGGCGCAGGCAGGGCAGGTTGTTTTTGTGGCAGCAGGGCTGCCATTAGTGCTTAAGGGGAAAGCCTTATAACCATCAGCCCTATATCAACTTTCGGATTCTGAGTGATCATGCAGCACACGTGGGAAGGCAACGGGGCTGCATAGTCCTAATGCAGTGGCCATTATAACAATACCAACGGCCATGGGCGGCAGGACGGAAAGCCCAGCGGTATTTAAAATCATACCCCCTGCGGCAGACCCAAACAGTATACCCACATTGCTGCTGGCGTTTACGGCTGCACCGGCAATATCAGCCGTGGTGGCACGGCTGCGAATAGCCCCAGACATAATAACCGGAATAAGTGCGGCATACCCAGCACACCACAGGCCAACAGCAGCAACTGCGCTCCACCCACTGAGGAGGGAACCACAAAGTGAACCCATACCGCATGCGGTAATCAGGCCAGCCACTAGCAACCCGAGTGCTGGCTTGGAATCCACCATCTGCCCAGCCGCCCATAATCCAAGAATACTCACGCCACCTGTAATCAACAGGGCGATGCTCAGCGCGCTTTCTGGCAATCCATGAGACATCAGCAATGGTGAAACATAGGTGTAGAGAAGGTTATGCCCCAGAAAGAACAATGTGTTTACGGCAATCACCACCGCAAATACGCGCGCAACACCCGGCGTGCGAAATGAAGGTAGATGCACGGAACTGGAAGATGCTTCCACCTTGGGCAGAAAAAATGCGATGCATACGGTTAGAATAGCGGCCAGCCCAGTTACCACCATCATGGAAACGCGCCAGCCTGCCAGTTGTCCAATGGCAGCAGTGCCGGGAACCCCCAGAACAGACCCCAAAGATGTGCCACCGAACACAAAGGAAATGGCACGCCCTGTCATACGAGGGGGCACCAGATGCGCGGCATAGGCAGAAACAATGGACATCATAAGCGCATGGGCAGCCCCGCCCACGGCACGGCCTAAGCACAAAATGGCAAACGTGGGGGCCAAAGCGGCAATGAGGTTAGAGGCGATATAGCCTATCAGAGCCCACAGCATGAGTGTCTTGCGGTTGATTTTAGCTGTAAGAATGGTGAGCGGCACCGCCGCCAGCGCCACAACCAGCGCATATGCACTGACTGCCAGACCAGCTTTACCTTCCGTAATGTGGAAGGAATTTGCCATATCTATCAGCAACCCTACGGGGGCAACTTCGCTGGTAATGGCCGTAAAAGTGGCAGCAAACAAGGCGCACAGCCCGATGATTGTCTGACCGGACAGGGTTTTGAAAAGCATGGGCTTTCTACTGATACAACTGAGGGTTTGAAGGATAATAGCCCTGCCGGATGGAACTGAACCGGGCAGGAAGCCATTATGCGCTGGGGTGTATAGACCTCTTTTTTCTTGCATGGCAGTACATAAAATGGTGTCAGCAAAAAAAATCCGGACAAAGGCTCCATGGTGGATGTCTGCCCGTTCTGCTTGAGAGATGTAGATGTCAGAAAAAGAAATACGCACGCAGCTATTGGTGGCCGGGAAATGGCAAGATGCGGCAGATGGTCGTACCATTCCAGTAACCAATCCGGCTACGGGTCAGGTTATTGGGCAGGTGGCTCATGCTTCCAAGGCTGATCTGGAAAAAGTGGTTGCGGGTGCGCAGATAGGTTACCAGGCATGGCGTAACCTTACGGCGTGGGATCGCTTTGTGATTATGCGCAAGGCGGCAGATCTTCTGCGTGAACGGGCAGAGCAGATCGGCCGTATTATGAGTGAGGAGCAGGGTAAACCCCTTGCTCAGGCAATTATCGAAATTCAGGGTGCTGCCGGTGTTATTGAATATTTTGGTGAAGAAGGCCGCCGCCTGAACGATGAGCTCGTGCCACCGCGTGCGCCTTATGTAGAACAGCGCGTGTTGCACCGCCCTGTAGGTGTTGTGGCTGCCTTTACGCCGTGGAACTTCCCCATTAACCAGATTGCTCGCAAGCTGGGTGCCGCTTTGGGCGCAGGGTGTGGGGTTATTGTAAAGGCTCCGGAAGATACGCCTGCTTCTCCGGCAGAGCTGATCCGGTGTTTCTGTGATGCCGGCATTCCGGCGGGTGCAGTTTCTCTGGTGTATGGTGTGCCGGCAGAAATTTCTGAATATCTGATTGCTCATCCGGTTGTGCGTAAAATTTCCTTCACGGGGTCTACGCCTGTAGGCAAGCATCTGGCCGCATTGGCTGGTGCGCAGATGAAGCCAGTAACCATGGAGCTCGGCGGCCACGGTCCGGTTATTGTGTGCCCGGATGCAGATCTGGATGCCGCTGCCGAACGTCTGGCAGCAGCTAAGTTCCGTAATGCCGGGCAGGTGTGCATTGCTCCCACACGTTTCCTTTTACACAAGGAAATTGCAGCGCCATTTATTGAAAAATTCAAAGCCCAGATGAGCGCGCTCAAGATTGGCGATGGTTTGGATGAAGGCGTTACCATGGGGCCATTGGTGAATGAGCGTCGCGTAAAAGCCTTGACCGAACTGGTGGATGATGCCCGTCAGAAAGGTGCAGAACTGTGGCAGCCTGATATTTCCATGCCGAATGATGGGTGCTTCTTCCCACCCACATTGGTGCTGAAGCCAACGCTGGAAATGCGGGTGATGCAGGAAGAACCTTTTGGCCCGATTGCCATTATGGATGAGTATTCTGATCTGGCTGATGCAGTAACGGAAGCCAACCGTCTGCCATATGGCTTGGCAGCTTATGTTTACACACGTTGTGAACGTACGGAACGCTTGCTGGGTGAAAAGCTGGAAGCCGGCATGGTTGCTGTTAATCACCACGGTATTGGCGTGCCGGAAGTGCCCTTTGGTGGCATGAAAGATTCCGGTTATGGCACGGAAGGTGGGCCAGAAGCCCTAAAGGCACATACCATTACACGTCTGGTATCTGCTCTTCACGAAAAGCCTTCTTTCTAAGGTTTCAGTCTTCGTTCTGAAGATCATGTAAAAAAGGGCGGAGGGGTTTAAATCCCTCCGCCCTTTTTGTTGTGTGGTTCAACCACCTTGTATGTGGGTGGCTGTTATTTGTCTTTATGGAACTGCGCAACCTGATCTGCTGTTACGTGTGGGTCTCCACTACCAAAGGTTGCCATCACATAATTCACGATCTTGGCAATTTCAGCATCGCTCAAACGCTGCACGTCTGAATGCCCACTAAAGTCAGGCATGGATACATCGCCTGCTTCGGTTTTACGCTGTACCCCGTGCAGAATGGTCATGATAAGGTTGTCTGGCCGTGCACTGCCAACAGTGGAGTTGTGGAACAATGAAGGTGCGTATTGGTCCTTTGTGCCCATACCAGTCTGGCCGTGGCAGGCTGCGCAGTTGGCATCATACGCATGTTGCCCGTCCATCTCGGTCAGATCATCAATCCGGGTAAGGGCGCTTTGGCGGATGTCCAACGCTTCGGTGGCTTGGCCAAAGCTATCTCGTGCCTGATGTTCCATATCATCATCCATAGCAGGCACTTGATGAATATAAGTGGCTATGGCGTGCAGGTCCTGATCTGTCAGATGGCTGGTGCTATGTTCCACGGCTTCTGCCATAGGGCCTGCTGCCTGCGCGTGGCCATTGGCGTGGCCGGTTTTCAGGTAGGCAACAATATCGTCTTCGCTCCAGTTGCCAATACCGCCGGTTTTGCTGGAGGTGATGTTGGGAGCGTACCATCCATCCAGCGAAGTGCCAGCCAGATATCTGTCCTGCTTTTCACTTAGCATGAAGTTACGGGGTGTATGGCAGGTGCCGCAATGTTCTAGCGCATTGGTAAGATACTTACCCCGGCGTAGCGGATCATATGTGCTGGAATCCCCGCTTTCGGGTTCTTCCTTGGTGGTTACAAAGTTCCATGCTGCCATTGCGCTACGCATATTGGCAGGGAACACCAGTGTTGTTTCTGCTGGGGCGCTGGCTACCGGTTTTACGCTGTGCATGAACCACACATAAAGTGCATGCACATCCTGGTCCGTCATACCTGCGTAAGAAACATAAGGCATAACAGGGTACAGGTAAGCACCATCTTTGCGCACACCGTGGCGGACAGCCTGCTCAAAGTCCTGCTCTGTGTATTTGCCAATGCCGTGGTCTGGGTCTGGCGTAATGTTGGTGGAAATCACATCACCCATAGGTGTTGCAATTTTCAGGCCACCAGCAAAAGGCTGCGAACCGGGTTTGGTGTGGCAGGCAATACAATCTGACGCAGTGGCAATATAGGCACCACGATCCAACACTGCCTGATCTGGAACTGCATCTTCTGCATGCACAGGTGTCTGGCTCAGGGCACAGACACCAATTACCGTGCTTGCTGAAAGAAGGACGCGCAAGGTTTTGGAAAAATCAGGCATGAGCAAGTTCTTTTTTCAGCGTATCGGCAACACGTAGCGCCAAGGCGGCTACAGTCAGGGTGATGTTGCCGGTGCCAACGGTTGAGAAAACCGAGGAACTGGCAATAAACAGGTTGTCGTGGTCATGCGTCCGGCAATGGCCATCCACTACGGAATCCTTGGGGTCCGTGCCCATAATGGTGCTGCCTGCGGGATGATCCTGCGGGAAGTAGCCTGGGGTCCACTGTTCATCTGTGCCATGCATCAGCTTGATAAGGTCACGGAAAACATAGCGTGTATGTTCACAACTGCGCACGGTATATTCGGGCAGTTTGTAGTACACTTCCGGGTGCGGGATCCCCAGAATATCCTTATGATCCTTGCTGAGTGTGAGGCGGTTATTGGGGTCTGGCAGGGCTTCGTTATGGCTGAACAGGCGCACTGTGTGCGAAGCCAGATAGCGGATCTGTTCTTCCAGTTCCCGGCCAACGTAACCTTTGGAAATTGCCAACTGCGTGGCCAGATCCACTTGGTTATCATCCACCATATGCACAAGGTAGGCACCACGATCCGTACGCCAGTTTCCATCACGGAAATTGTCAATCACGTTCGTTTCTAACGGTCCACGGCCCGGCCACAGGGCTTGGTCACCACTAATGAAGGTTACCTGCACACCTGTATGGTCCATCATGTTGCGGCCGACATGGCCGGAACTGTTGGCAACGCCATCGGGACTTTGTTCATCGGCAGAAAGCAGCAGTAGTTTGGCTGTTTCAATGCAGTGCGCGGCAATAACAAAGTACTTGCCCGTAACGCGGTGAGATCCTTTGTCCGGGTCAAAGTAATGCACGGCGGTTACGCGCTTGTTCGCGCTGTCTCGCTCAATCTTATACACCACAGCATTGGGGATAAACTTAGCCCCGGCGGCTTCTGCATGGTAAACGGAATAGCTGCCGTTATACATGGCCCCAATAGGGCAGATTGGCATGCAGTTATTATGCCCTTCACACGTTGGGCGACTATCATACGGGCGCGTGTTGCGCGCCTGTGGTTCGTGCACCACGCGCCACGGTGTTTTTTCCTGAATCAGCTTGCGGAACTGCTGCGCAGCGTAGGAAATGGGCAGTGCATCCATAGGATAAGGCTGCTTGCGGGGGGAGCCAAGGTCTTCCACCGCAGGATCTGGCCCGCAAACCCCCATCATGACTTCTGCCTGATAGTAAAAGGGTTCCAGATCATCATATGTCAAAGCCCAATCGCGACCCTGACCGTAACGTGTTTTCAGTTCAAAGTCTGATGGCAGGTAGCGCCAGGCACAACCAGCCCAGTGCCATGTAGTGCCACCCATCATGCGCAGGTAAACCTGTTGATAGGCTTCGGCATTCGGGCCGGTGGTGTGTAGGTAATCGTTCGGGGTTTGCTGATCAGGCGGATGCCGTGCCCAAGGGACAGCCGGAAATGGCCCCTGATAGGAAGGCTTGTTTTCCAGATTGCGGAAGTTTTCTACAAAATGCTGGCGGTCAACGCGCGGGCCAGCTTCTAGCACAATGACGGAAATACCGGCACGCGCCAGTTCATTAGCAATAGAACTACCTGCAACGCCTGATCCTACGATCACAACGTCGGCTGAAAGATTTTCTTCGGAGGGCATAAGGCGGGGTATCCGGTAAGATCAGGTCGGTTCGATAACAAGGGCGGAAGCAGAAAGTGCAGGGTGCCCTTTGGGGCGTGCAACTTCTGGTGGCTTACTTGTCCAGTAGAATGGGCCGCCCGTTGCGTAGGTTTTGGGGTAAACGGCATCCTTGGTGATGTCGAACATCAGGGCAGAGCGGTAAACAACCACCTGGCCATCCGCAATGCCCCGGTACCAGCCGGTTAGAATTTCGTGGATGACATCTTTAAGCTTTGGATCAGATTTTTCCGCAGCATGAGCAAAAGCTGATGCTGTTGTAAATTTTTCCCGCTCCAGCAGGGCATGCAGGGCATTGAGTTTATCTTGCCGATCTGCATTGGCATGCACGATGTTGGCATACAGAGCAGCACCAATCTGGGGGTTCAGCGTATCTCTATCTGTCAGGCGCTGGGATACCTGCATAAAACCGGACAGGTCTTCATTGTTTGGGGTGGCAGGAGAGGTATCCGCAGCAAGGGCTGCCCCCGTTGTGCTTGCAACAGAAAGACCAATGCCGCCTAAAAGCACATCTCGCCGGGACATGCGTAAAAGCTTGTTCAGGCGCATGGCGTTAGGGGATGCACACCATTCCGCTACAGGCTGCCCCTTGTGCGTTTGTCTCATTCTTCGGGTTCTCCCTACAAAGCCGGGCTCCGCTCTGTTGGAATGAAACATTGCGGAGAAATATTGAATTCCAAATTCTGAATGGTTTTATAGAGAAGGCCTGAGCTTGCAACCTGTTATAACGGCATAATACCTATTTCATGGCCTGTTGAGGCAGGTATGCTCAAGAGTTAATGCGGCAGTTATTGCCTATATGGCCATGAAACGGCTGCCACGTATCTGTTCTGCCAAAGAGTTCCAAACCTAAAAAACCATGCAGTTTCAGGGAGCCGTCTTCCGCCACCCATATAATGGCATCGTAAGTATTTTTGCTTTGAGGGTCAAAAATATGGCCTTTCCAATGGTCATGCCGGCCTTCCATGGGGTGGAAGCCTTTGAGCATTTGAAGGTTACATTCTGTTTTTCTGCGGCCAGAAGCCTCTTCATCCTGTGTTAGGTTTAACCCGACAAGATTCCCGCACATCTTATCGCCACATGTATGGATATCGAACACGCCTTTGCCGTCTTCTGTAATCCATTGTCCTGTTATAGTTGGTGTAGAGGCGCTTTGTGCATAAGCATGAGAAGGTATGCTGCCCCATGCAAAAAGCAGTGCTGTTATAAATGAGCTAAAGGCATGTTTGTACATTTTACTGCCTTGTCCTGCCGCTATCGGTTCATCCCGCCCGGTGTGATGTGCCTGATGGAGGCAGGTCTCCTGGCTTGGGAATATGGTGTTATCAGACCTTTTGCCTTCCCAGCCGCTTTACTGGCCAGTGGCTAGCCGCAACCGGCAGCAGGTCCAACCTCCCCTTACAGTTGCGGGAGCAGCTGCCGACTATAAGTTTCTGCTTCAATATGAGGCAGAAACCCGTGCACGGCATTCCCTTTCAAGCTGCTTGCGCAGCACCATCCATCTGTTCAAGCGTGTATTCTAGCAATAAGAGGGCTTGGTGCCAGTATGGGAAAAGCAGTGCAGGTGAGATGTTTTTGCGCCTCGCTTTGCCTTACAGGGCAGCAATAACTTTAAGCCCTGCCAGAATCGCATTGGGAATAACCGAGGTTTCTCCGGGGCGCATCATATATTCAAACTCCGGTGTCACAACCAGGCCCGGTGTGACGGGAATGCCGTAATACGCTTCCAGAATCGCGGAATGCGTTTGTGGTCCATTGATATAAGGGCCAAGCGGAACGCCAGCGGCTTCCTGCATGCGTTGCCCGTAGGCCAAACGGGGGCTGAGCTGGTAATAGGAATACATTACGCCCAGACGATCCAATGGCCGGTGAGGGATAATGCCCAGAAGGGAAGCTCCAGCATAAAATTCGTTTGAGAATGTAGAGTTACTTGGCGTGTTATGAATGAACCCGGCCAATACATATCCACCAGCCATTTGGTGTTCGCCATGGCTGCGATATACCATCTGATCTGCCTCTATATAAAATGTATCACGCGGTTTGAGTTTATGTGGATGCACCGATCCCGCAAAAGCGGCGGGAATGGTGCCAACCATGTCAGGGTAAGGTGACGTATCGTGGCCAAAGCCGATTTTGTAATGACCGGGAAGCTTGCGCCTGCCAAAAAATGGTTCCCACGTTAATTCAATAGGCGTTTGGATGCCCGTATAAGGCTCATCGCCCCATGCCCAACCTGTGTTATCGCGTGCTTTAGGGCCGATGCGATAAATACCAGTGCGCAGGATAAGATCATGCGTTGGCCGAAAGCGTACTGTGCCACCCCATGATGTTTTGGGGTAAACGCTCCAACCCGCCGGTTCTCTTATAGCCATAGGCGCAGAACACATGGTCATGAACGTACACAGCAAAATAGAAGTAGAATATGTGTGCGTAAGTGAAATGCGCCCTACATTGATATTGATGCGGTTATTGAGGAAAGATTTTTCCAGATACAGATCTGCCAGACGAGCCGCTGCAGGGCCATGGATGCTCCATACTTCTGTAAGAAGTACATTTCTTTCCCCAACATGATCCCAACCAACCTGCCGGCCTTCACGGTTCATCACAATGCCATGCAGGTACCAGCCCTGTAGCGGATTCCAACCGGTTAACTTACCCAGATCAAACAGCATGCTGGCACGTATTTCGTGCGTGTAATCCATACCTTTTGAAAGGCCGCCGGCAAGATTGGCCATGCCTTCACCTTTATAGGTTAACTCAAAGGTAAAGCCGTGCTCACTTAACCTGTCGCGCCAAGGTTTAAGGCCGGGGGCCAGATTGCCAAAAGCCTGTTCAGCAACAAAATAGCCTGCGCTGATATCCTGCCTACGTAACGCTGTATTGTTGTGGTTTAACAGATAGGAAAGACTTTCTGTATTAAACAAAGCCTCCAGACGTTCTTCTGCTATTGGGCGCTTGTGTTTTTTCGGTATTTCAGCGTTGATAATAGGTTTTGAAGATAGTTCAGGTTTCTCAAGAGATTTGGCGGGTTCATTCTGCTGGGCGTATGCAGTGGAAGCTTTAAGAGCAATATCTAATGTGAAAAGAACTGTTCCGGCGTAGAGTAAACGGGCAATGAATAAAAAATCCTGCCGATAGCATGATCTTTTTTGTTCTGAATTTGAAATGATATCAGTTAAGGGCATCGCCCGATCCTCATGGCGCAAGAATGGCCATTGCCTGCGGTTAGCATGAAGCAACGGCGTATTTCTGAAGCAAGGGGAAGAAATACAGAGATTAAAGCGAAAGGTGGCTGGCAACTTTCTCTTTAAAAAACAGGATTTATAATTTCTGCAAACATTTTCTCGTTTCCGCGTTTGTTTTTGTTTTTATTATTACGAATTATGGAAACTAAATTACGAATAGAAAGATTCAAGGATTTTTTTCTGTTATAACGAATATTCAAGAAAAAGTTTACGAAGTTACAATGTTACAACAAGGTTTGTTCCAAAATACGCATGCAAGAAATCCGTAGGAAGCTAGGAGAGCTTCCCACGGAAAATAATAATCAGGTCGAAGGTGTTTTGGTAATTTGTGGTTGCGCGTGCAGGGCATCATGAAGTTGCGTATCATCCAGCGCATTCTCCCAGCGTGAGACAACAATAGCAGCAACAGCGTTTCCAACCAGATTGGTGAGGGAACGACATTCAGACATAAAACGGTCAATACCCAGAATCAGGGCCATGCCCCCAACAGGTACACTGGGCACAACAGAAAGTGTTGCAGCCAGAGTAATAAAGCCCGCTCCCGTCACACCAGCAGCACCTTTAGAACTCACCATAGCCACCAGAAGCAGGGCAAGCTGCTCCTGAAAGCTAAGGTGCACATCAGTTGCTTGCGCAATAAATAGTGCGGCAAGTGTCATATAAATATTGGTTCCATCCAGATTAAAGGAATAGCCCATGGGAACAACCAGCCCTACAATTCCTTGGGAACAGCCTGCCCGTTCCAATTTGGCAATCAGACCGGGCAGGGCAGATTCGGAAGAACTGGTGCCCAATACAATCAGCAGCTCTTCTTTTAAAAAGACCAACAGCCGCAGAATGCTAAAGCCAGCTAATCTTGCCACAACCCCCAGAACAACGCCAACAAACAGAATGGCAGTGAGGTAAAATGTCAGCACCAAGGCGAGAAGGTGCAGAATGGAATGCAGGCCAAACTTACCAACGGTAAAGGCCATGGCACCAAAAGCCCCAATAGGGGCCAGATACATCACCAAACGCACAACCCCAAAAACAAGTTCTGTCAGGCTGTAAAACAGGTTGAGAACGGTTTCACCCGCTTTGCCCATTTTGGCCAGGCTGATGCCAAACAGGATGGCAACCAGCAGAACCTGTAAAATTTCACCAGATGTAAACGCACCAGCGGTTGTGGAGGGAATGATTTGTAGCAAAAAATCTGAAAAGGAATGATGTTGCGCAGCAGCACTTACAAACTGTGTAACAGAACTTGTATCAAGGCTTTCTGGCCTAATGTGTAGGCCAGCACCGGGTTGCAGAACGTTGGCCACAAGCATGCCAATAGCCAGCGCCAAAGTTGAAAAGCACAAAAAATATAGCATGGCTTTACCTGCTACGCGGCCTGTTTGCTTAAGGTCCGCCATGCCTGCAATGCCTGTACACACTGTTAGAAAAATAACAGGTGCAATGACCATTTTGATAAGTTTAACAAACCCATCTCCCAGCGGTTTAAGTGCCGTAGCAACAGAGGGAAACATTGCACCTACGGCAATGCCTGCACCCACAGCCACCAGAACCTGAAGGTAAAGGAAGCGTTGGTGTGAACTGGAAAGGGGAGCAGATGATGGAAGCACGCCTAAAACTTTCTGTTCTTGTTTTTGTGCCTGTGGTGCATCCTGATGAAATATATAGTGTTATATCAAGAATATACGCGCAGACTCACGTAAGGTAACGCGTGTTTATATCGTTTGGGAAGAGAGGGTATATCTCTTTTTCTTGAGTTTTCCGGGGTCAAACAGTGTGTAAGGTGAATATTCAGCGCGAAGAGCCTAGATTACAGCGATATAATTACATGAATGTAATGAGGTGGGGTTTGACCATATTTTTATTTTGAATGCTAGCAATTCAGGGTAGGTAAGCTTGCTTCTTTGTTCACATGAAAGCGGCGCTGGTTTAACCAGCGCCGCTTTCATGGAAGAAGGGCAGTTATGATTGTATCTTTTTAGGCGGTGAAGAACTGGCTTAAGCCAATGTTGCGTAAGGCACGCCGATAGGCAATGGAGCTGCGGTCTGCCACCACATGCACTTCCAGGGAAGGGTCAAGCGGCAGATTTTCAGGCTTTTGGGCTTCCACCAAGGCACGGTCTTCTTCAAAGACTTTCAGGTTGAAATCATAAACATCCTGCAAAGGCAGATCGGTATCAAAGTTGCGGCACATGGGTGCAAACATGCGTGTTTTTTTTGCGGAAACAGGAGAAGCTGCATTCATGATGACCAGCCTCCCGTTGTCGGGGAAATGAATTTCCAGTGTGGCAGTAAAGGGAACATGCACCCGAAAATGGCGCAGCCATTCAAAATCCGGCCGTCCGCGTTCTGATTGCCCAATAGGGTAATTGCCTACATTGCTGCGGTATTCTGCCTCAAACCCATAGGGTGTCATTTTGGGCATATAAGCTGGCACAACAGGGTTGTCTGGGTCTGCAAAAGTTTCTGTATGAACAAATGCAAAATGGGCAACATCTATAAAGCCCTCAACCTGCCTGCCAGCAAAACCGGCAATGTCTATCCATGGGCAGTTGATCTGTTGAAAGCCCGCTTCATCCCAATGTGGCATGGAAGGAATGGAGATATCTTCATTGTCCTGTGGGCGTAGGCACGTCCAGATCAAGCCATATCTTTCTACCACAGGATAAGTGCGCAGATTCAGTCGGGAAGGAATGGCGCTATCCGGGTGGGCGGGAATACGTACACACTGGCCTTGATGGCCAAACTGGAAACCGTGATAGGCGCAGGCAACTGTCTGGCCGTTACCCTTGCCCATGCTGAGTGGCACGCCACGGTGCGGGCACAGATCATCTGCCACAACAATGTCTTCACCTGCCCGATAAATAACCAATGGTGCATCAAGTAACGTAACGCCTAAAGGTTTGTCTTCCAGTTCACGTACAAGGGCAATGGGATGCCAGTATGAGGCGAGAATAAGCCAGTCATCAGCATCAAAACTGAGCTCGCGGGGCAATCTGCTCTCGGTGGGGCGGGCACAGGTTGGGGGCGTCACAGCTTCATCTCCTAAATGGGAAAGGTTTCCCGTTCCTTTAGGAGGTAGTGTTTCATCAAGCGTATATTATCGGATATATCTATTTCATGCAGTATGCATTCTCAAACTGAGAACAGGCAAATGAACCCATTTTCGCGCTTTCTGATCTATTTTTTGGCTGTGGCACGGCATGGCTCCATCCGCAAAGCGTCGGAAGACCTGCATATTGCGGCTTCGGCAATTGATAGACACATTCTTCTGGGTGAGCAGGCGCTTGAGACACCACTATTTGAGCGTCTTTCTTCCGGCATGCGTTTAACTGCGGTGGGCGAGTTATTTTATGCACATGCCAACAGGTGGGCGAAGGATTTTGAAAGCCTGAACCGTCAGATTGATGATCTAAAAGGTATGCGCCGTGGACGCATAGATATTTTGGCGCCAGAGGCTTTGGCGCGCGTATTTTTACCCAGCATTGCTGCGCGCCTTAAAGAACAATACCCCGGAATTGTTTTGAATATGCATATCCACGATAATGCAGAACTGGGAGAACGTCTTTTTGCGGGAGAGGGAGATCTGGCATTTCTGTTAGACCCTGCAGATTTGCGAGATTTGCAAGTGCGTTCAATGCTTTCTTTCCCGCTAGGAGTAGTGAGCCTTCCGAAGCACCCAGTTACGCAACATTCTTCTGCTCGGTTTTCGGTATGTGCTGAATATCCTGTTATTGTGCCAGAAAAGCCATTGGCACTTGCATCTGTTTTTGCAAAACTGGAAGCAGATACTCTGGTAAATCCAAATGTGATTTCTGGAGCCAATAATGTGCAGATGATAAAGTCATTGGTGAAGGCTGGTTTGGGTATTACCATTCTCAGTTATCTGGACGTGATGGATGAGGTTCAGAATGGAGACATGGCTTTTACCCCTTTGGCAGGAGCGCATATTCCTCCTTTCCGACTGGCGCTTGCGCATGATCGTGCGCGGCCTTTATCTGCTGTGGCACGGCGCGTTGCAGATAACGTAGAGGCAGAATGGGCGCTCTTGCGTCAAAAAATGGTATGAAGGAAAAATATTTCCTTATGCTCTGTGAAAATATTATTGGCCTAGGCAGGATTTCTAATCCTGTGCGTGTTCCATATAAAATTCGATGGGCACGGTGAGTGTAATAGAATCACCTGCCACACTATCGGGTGGGCTAGGCAATGGCTCAGCACGCCGCACCAGTGCCAAAGCTTCACTATCCAACAATGAATGGCCTGAGCTTTTTTCAATATGGGCAGAAAGCACACGCCCTTTCCGGTCCATGGTAAAATGCAGATTTGGCGTACCTTCCTGATGAGCAGACATGGCTTCTGCCGGGTAACGTTTATATTTCTCTAAACGAGCAAGCAAAGCTCCCTGCCATGTGGTGGGGCTTTGGGAAGCATGAGAGGAAGATGACCCTTCAATAGGTGCGGCTTGTGTTTGAGCCGGTGGTGCTTTGGATGTGGGAGGAGCCGTTGTTTTTTCTGCCGGTGGTGTTTTGTCAGGAACTGGTTTTTTAAGATTTACTGTAGGTTTATTCTTTTTCACAATTTTATGTAGTTTTTCAGGTTTGGGAACAGGAATAGGTGGATGCGGAACTGGCGCAGGAGGGGCTTCCAGTTTGGCGGGATCAACGGGAGAAGGATCTGATTCTGAAATTGTTTGCTGAGGGCCGGGAGGTGCATCTGTAGGTGGAGAAGGAGTGGCAACAGGTTCTGGTGCCATATCAATGGCAATGGCTGCTGGTGGAGGCTCCGGTATGGCGGGAGCTGTATGCGGCATGTGCAGGAAAGATAAAGTAGCCGCACCCGTTGCAACTACGACAATTAAAAAAGATACGCCCCAACGGAAGGTATCTTCTTGCCGGGCTTTCCGTATTTGTTGAATTTTCCAATCAGAAAAAGCTGTTGAATGCACTTTTCCTGCTATATTTTTATATGTTGTTGCGTTCATGGCTCGGTCTTTGCCGCTGGAGCAGAGCCCTCTTCTTGTCCTTGCAAATTAACAAGAGCAACCTTGAGATAACCGGCAGAGCGAAGTTTATCCATCACCCCCATGAGTGTTCCGTAATCTACCGTTTTATCAGCACGCAGGAAAATACGTTCATCTTTGTTTCCCTTGGTTGCTGTTTCTAACGCTTGGGGGAGGTTTTCAGCCGATATACTGTCTTCACCAAGGGCTAGTGCGTGATCAGCTTTCACTGTTAGAAAAACAGGATTTTCTGGTCGTGGTGTCGGTTTTTCTGTTGATGAAGGCAGATCTACAGGCACGTTAACTGTGGTGAGGGGAGCCGTAACCATAAAGATTACCAAAAGCACCAACATAACATCAATGAATGGCGTTACATTGATCTCACTTGCTTCGTGTGGATTTTCATCTGCATGCTGGATGCGGCGCATATGGCTTATTCCCCAGCCATTCGGTTGATATCAAAAGGGGTAATCTGAGCACTGGTTGCCAGTACATGCGTTCGACCCAGATCACGAGAAACCAGTCGCATGACAAGGGATGTCAGATCCGCCACTTGTGCTCTGCAAGATGCAGATTGTCGTGCAAGATGATTATAGATGACCACCGCGGGAATGGCAGCTACAAGCCCGAGCGCGGTGGCCAACAGGGCTTCCGCAATGCCCGGAGCCACCACAGCAAGGCTGGTGGCTTTGCTGGCGGCAATACCTGTAAAGGATGTCATAATCCCCCACACAGTACCGAACAGCCCAATAAAAGGTGATGTTGCACCAATGGTGGCCAGCAGACCTGTGCCACGCATGAGCCGACGCCCCTCGGATGCTTCCAGACGTTCAAGGTGTAAAACAATACGTTCCTTAAGGCCTTCGTTGTCATTGGGAATATCGTGCGAAACAGCTTTTTCAGTTTCTGCTGCCATCACCAGTGTGTGGGCAATACTGTTTTGGCGTGTGCCTTTTTCACCCAAGGCTAATGTGCCAGCTTCTTCCAAAGTTTTTTCTGCTGTTCTCAGCTTTCTACGAACACTCAAAAACTCAACAGATTTGGCGATAAAGATGGTCCATGTCAGAAGCGAGGCCAATGCGAGAAGTGCCATGACGCATTGCACAACAGAACCCGCATTCAGGAACATTTCCCATGGAGAAAAAGAAAGAGGGATCTGAAGAGATGATTCTGATGAGGCCATAAGAAACCAAGTACTTTCGCAATACATATAATGAAGCGATACGCAGGAGAACCTGTAAGGAACAACCGATGGCGTAATTGGAAAACAGGTGCCTTATGCTTTCTCACGCGAGGCATATCTCAAGCAGCAGATAACAAAGCACTCACAAATACGCAAGTGCGAATCACTATCATCTAAGTGTGAATATCTTAATATTTTGCAAAAACCCCGTATGGTCTGGTTGGTCAAAGATCGTTTGTAGATAGGAATGTCTTGATAACACATTGAAAAATTAAAATTTATTTTATCGAATCTGGTTTGTAGGTAATCTCTGGTCAACAATAACCTGTTGCGGCAAAACCACACCTCATGCGATTTGATAATATATGATATTGATAATCATTTGCCTCATAAGATGAGAATGATTATCAGGTAGCCGTTTCGTCCCTATTATTTAGTTAAGGTGAACCGGAAACTGGGGTTCATCAGGAGTGCGGCAAATGAGTCGATCAGAGTTGTCTCACCCGAGTTCACAAGGCAAGGGCCTGCGTGTGGCTGTTGCCTTGGGGGTGTCTGTTGGATTGGGTGTTACAGAAAGCAAAGCGCAGGCAGAAGATGCGGCGCAACCGCCTCAGCCTTCCTCTTCCGATACCTCTATTAAACTTTCCGCAGTAAGGGTGGGAGGACATGCTGAATCTAAAAATGAATCTTATGAGGCAGGGAATACAAACAGTAAAATACTAAATATTTCACGTATGCCCGCTTCCGTGCGTGATACTCCTCAAACCATTAACGTTGTGCCACAGGAACTCATGAAGCAACAGCGTGCTTTCACGCTGGATCAGGCGCTGAGCAATGTTCCGGGTATTACACTTTCAACGGGGGAAGGAGCTGGGGGCCTGAATGGTGACCAGTTTCGTATCCGCGGCTTGCAGGCCAGACAGGATATTTACACTGATGGGCTGCGTGATTTTGGCACATATACACGAGATGTTTTCAATACGGAAAGCGTTGAAGTTATTAAAGGGCCATCAGGCGAATACTTTGGTGCAGGCAACGTTGGTGGGGTTATCAACCAAAGCCAAAAACATGCACATGCTGGCAACAGCTACAGTTATGATCAGTCCTTTGGAAGTGGCCCGCTCTTCCGCGGTGTGGGTGATATCAATTATCAGATCAATGATGATATGGCCATTCGTGTCAACGGAATGTTCAATAAACAGGATGTTGTTGACCGTAATAATATCACTTCAAATAGGTACGGTGCTGCGGTAGATTTTGGCGTTGGTTTGCGTAGCAAAACATCCTGGCATTTAACGTGGCAGTGGCTCAACAGTGATAGCAAGCCCGATTATGGTGTAAGTATGATCCAGGTGAATGGGATTTACCGTCCCATTACGGAATATGGTCTGTCTCGAAACACCAGCTATACACGTAATTTCGACTTCGATCGTTCCAACATTCATTCTTTGACATCATCTCTTAAATCCGAGATTTCACGCTGGTTTACGCTCACGAATGATACGCGTTTAAGTATGTATAATCGTGATTATACAGCTACAACGCCTGCGGCATGTTCTGGTGCTTGTGCAACAGCTTTTCTGGCTGGTGGTAACTACGCATTACCTTATGGTGCCGGTGGTGGTGCTGCTTACCGTCAGGAAGGATGGGGTGTGCAAAACATCCTGATGGGACGCTCACAATTTAAAACAGGATTTGTACATCACGATATTAAAGCTGGTGTAGATATAAACTACGCAAGTGATTCCCGTTGGCCCGGTAGTTTTACCAACCGGGTGAATAACCAGACCATTCGTAATCCACAATATTCTTATTCTGGCACGTCAGTTAGTTTTCCATCTTCTGGTTACGGAAATGCAAATGCCAGAGATGTTGGCTTGTTCTTTTCTGATCGTATTCAGTTAACCAGACAGCTTTCTCTTTTTGGAACTGGGCGTTGGGATTCCTTCAGCAGCACATATTACGCGCGCTCCAAGGCTGCGCAGGGACGTGCAGAGCAGAAATCTGACCGCTGGAGTCCATCTGCCAGCATTATGTATTCTCCTTTGAAGAATGCCTCTTTCTACTTTACGTTTGCACGTTCCTATAAGCCAGTAGGAACTGATGTATCCTCTCTGGTTACAATCAAGCCACAAGCGGGGGATGTTGCGCAAAAAGGTGTGAATCTTTCACCGCAGCGGAGTGATTTGTTTGAATTTGGTAGTAAGGCAGATTTTCTACATAAGCGGCTGGGAACAACAGTTGCTTTCTTCCAGATCAGTGAAAACAATTCCCGTTACTATGATGTAAACGGTGATATGGAAACAGGGTTTGCAGATTCTGGAAGTGGCCGACGTATCCGTGGCGTAGAACTGAGCGCCAATGGTAAGCTTACACGGGATTGGCAGATTTTTGCATCCTATTCCTATATGGATGGGCGTGTAACCCATAGCAGCACCGGAGATAACGGGAAAACTGCTCCACAGGTGCCACATAATACAATGTCTGTCTGGAGTTCGTATGATCTTTCCAGGCAACTACTGAACCCAGAATGGGGTACCCTAAAAATTGGTGGTGGTGTACAATACTCATCTGGATATTGGGCAGGCCCGGATACGGCTAATACGGCACGCATCCCCAATACGTTTCTGCTGAATGGCATGTTATCTTGGGATTACAAGCATTACCGCGTGTCGTTTAATGCCAACAATATCACCAATAAGCTGAATTATGCTTCTTCTTTCTCTGGTTCACGCGCAGTCCCTGCATCAGGTCGGTACTTTATCGGAAACATTGGCGTGACATTCTAATAATATATCAGAGGATATAAGAAAGTTATGATGCATGCTTTGTCTTTGTGGTGCGAATTATGAAGCCTGCTATAGGTGTTGATACGCTTGATAAAGATTCCCCGGAAGACAAAGCATGTCATTCTGTATCCACAGTGAATGTGCAACTCATGCTTGGGCAGATTTATCTGAATAACGGTAAATTTTCTGATGCTTTTAGCATGTTTGAAGTTGCAGCACGCTCTGGAGATCCTCGTGCGTTAAACATGCTTGGGCGTGCGTATGAGCGCGGCTGGGGCGTTGCGTGCAATGCATCTGTTGCAGCAATGTATTTTTCTCATGCTGCGAGCATGGGGGAGGGGTGGGCCATGTTTAATCTGGCAGATCTTTATTTGGCTGGAAAAGGCGTAAAAAAAGACCCACAAAAGGCATATAATTTGTATGTTATGTCTGCGCAGCATGGTGTTTCTAAAGCGTTTAATATGCTTGGTCTTATTATTGAGGATGGGCTTATTCCTGAAATTGACCGGAGACAATCCATTGCTTTTTTTAGAGCCGCCATAAATTCTGGAGATTGCTGGGGATATCTCAATATGGCCCGTTACCACCTTTTGTATGGAGAAAAAGAAGCGGCTTTAAAGTGCCTTGAAGGAGCGCTTGATCTTGGGTTTAGGGATGTTTTTTTGGCCATAGAACAATTTCTCTGTGGAGTGACAGACGCACGCTTTTGCAAAATCGTAGAAAGAGCAAAAGAACGCTTTTTTCATTCTTGTGAGAATGTTTAGGATAAACACTACGTTTTATTACTATTTCTGTTTGAACAGGGTATGTTTTCGATGAATATCGTTATAAAGAAATATTCCACTCCGTTGATCACCGGTTTGTTTATTGTTTCAGCTGTTTCTGGAACAGCCCTGTTTTTCCATTGGATGCCAGGCATGTTCCATTCCATGCATACATGGCTTAGCATGGTATTATTGCTACCCTTTTTTATGCATATGTGGCGTAACTGGTCTCAGTTCCTGCTCTACTTTCGTAATAAAACAATGATAGTTGCGTGTATGGCATCTTTAGTAGCGGCTGGAGCCTTTATGCTAACAACCGGCCATAAGGGGGGTAACCCGGCCGCTCGGGTTTTCCCTGTTTTAACGCATGCTCCGCTTACAGATTTGGCACCTTTACTGCACGTCTCGCCAGATGAATTAGATGCACGTTTAACGCAAGATGGTTATGCCGTACATTCTACATCAGAAACATTGGAGCAAATTGCTTCACGATCAAGCCAGTCTGCTTCGGATGTGCTGCTGAAAATTTTGCCTCAGCATTCTGGCAATGATCGCAAACATTCTCACGCAAAACCTAGCTGAACGGTAAGAACAGTTATGCTTGTTCATATTCCTAATGTGCTAACTGCCGAAGAAATTTCCTATTGCCGTAAAACACTGGAAAAATCGCAATGGGTTGACGGCAAGGTTACAGCAGGGGATCAATCTGCAAAAGCAAAGTTTAATCTTCAGATCCCCCAGGAAAGTACAGAAAGCCAAGAATTGGGAGAGATTATTTTACAAGCGTTAGGGCGCAATCCGACGTTTAACAGTGCAGCGCTGCCGTTACGCGTTTTTCCACCATTGTTTAACCGGTATGATGTGGGAATGTGTTTTCATACCCATGTGGATAATGCCATTCGTCATTTGCCAGGAACAGGTTTTCGTATTCGTACAGATGTTTCCTCCACATTATTTTTAAGTGATCTGGAAGAGTATGACGGTGGCGAACTTGTTATACAGGATACGTATGGCAATCAAAAAATCCGCTGCCCCGCAGGGGATATGGTTATCTATCCCTCTACCAGTTTGCATAGTGTGGCAAAGGTAACACGTGGTAGTCGTTGGGCTTCTTTTTTCTGGTCTCAATCCATGGTGGCGGACGATACACAGCGCACGCTTTTATACCAATTTGACCAATCAATTATGGATATCAGGAAGCAGCTACCGGATGATCACGCCGCTGTTCTTGGTTTGACGTCTACATATCATAACTTGTTACGGCAATGGGCTGTGCTTTAGATTTTTGAATTAACAGTATAATATGGGATTTTCATTATATTATTTGAATGTAGATCTGTAATATTTCAAATCCGGACGTAGTTATGAAATTCCATTCTAGGAATTATTTTTTACGTCCGGTATGATCGATAATATATCAATTTATATTTAAGTGAATACTTTAGAAAGACCAGGTTGCATCACAACTGAACCAGAGCATGTTGTTTGTGCCGTTATTGACGGTTGGGTTCTGCACGGTTCCAGCCTGATTGAATGGGTGCGTGCCGTTAAGGGATTTATCCAGCCGGATTTCAGGCCGGATGGTAAAGCCCCCCAGAGACAGCCTTTTGTTCACGAACTCTGGCCGATAGGAGACACCCACCGTCAGTTCCCCATAGGTGGTCGGCAACGCGTTGTAATAGGGGAATGGCTGGTTGCTGAGTGCCTGCGTGAGCGAGTTGAAGCTGGAATATTCCGTAATCACCCCACCCGTGTTGTCACGGAAAATTTCGCCACGCGCATTGAATGTCAGCCAGGGGTGGATATCGTAGGAAAAGTAGGTTGTCACACCATAGGCATCATCGCGCAGGGAATCATCGTGCAGATAGGTGCCATCCACGGAAACGGTCATCTTGTCATTGATATGATACGTAGCCATGACATCCGCATTATACTGCATGAGGCTGTTGGCCTGCTTGCCAATGCCCGCACTCACCCACCCTGTGGGGGAGACAATGGTGCGGCCATTGTTGCCCTGCGGCCCAAAATGCCCGATGGCATGCACATCCAGCTTGCCATCCATCAGCTTGTTCCACGCCAGACCAAAATAGCCCTTGGGCTTGTTGTTGTTGCCCGAGGCGCCAAAGGTTGTGGAGTTGCCTGCATCCACCCCCAAAATCCAGTCCATGTGGCGGGTCAGATGCATGGTGGCCAGAATACCCACCGTCTGGAACGGCACGATATAATCGGATGCGTAGTTGTAGGTGTAGAATGGGCGCGCCAGAGCAGGTGTGCCTTCCGCCCCCATAATGCCGTACATCTGGCCGATCTGCACATCAATGCCGCGCTTGAAGATCCACGGCAGATGCACATCCAGATGCGCCTGTGTGGGCGCCCACTGATATAGACCGTGCAAGGAGCCAGAACCCATGCCGATTGTGGGATCAAACCGCGCATCGGAACCATACATGGCTTCGAGCACAAAGCCGATGCCATACCCACTGCCCACCGATGTGACCGGATGGGACAGAGAGCCAATGATCTGGTTCAGCGTAACTGTATTGGCGCGATCTGAATAATACTGTGCAAAGTTGCGGCCAGAGCGTGTCCAGGGGTTGCCTGAAATCCCCGCTTCAATGGAAACATGCCCTTCCAGCCCTTCCCAGTATGTGGGGGTATGGCCGGGTTTGACATGGAACAGATTGCCCGCCTTGGGCTTCATGGCCTCTTCTTCTTCAGAAAGAGAGGTGGCAGGCGGTTCTTCCCCATCTGTTGGTGTGCCTGCACCCTTTTCTGCCTCTTCGGGCTTGAGGGTTTTGGCTATGTCTCCCACCTGAACCTGGGCAGGTGCAGATGTCTGGGCGTGGGCTGTTGGCGTACCTGTTTCACACAAAAATGCAGCGCAACATGATAGCAATACAAATTTGAAGGCACTTCGATCGGTCAGGGTCTGTCGCATGTATCACCTACTTTGCACAAAAAATAATAACGATAACGAAACGCAATAGGCAAAAAAAATCTAAACCTCATCGACATGGACAGAATGAAACGGTTCATTCTTGCCCATGTAAACAGATTACATCAGGACAGAGGCGGCTTTCCTTGTCGTGGCGAGATAAGCCATGCATCGGCGTAACCTGTTGTGCCGTTCAGATGTGGACGGCGGAGTGCCAGGTAAGCCAGGGCAGTGGAGATAACGGCTGCTAGTCCGATCCACATGCTGTAGTTGATGTACCATGGGGCATCAGGTGTGCGTGGCCAAAGAATATTGATAATTGCCAGCACGCCATAAACCAACGCACCAATATTAATAACCATACCCCAGCTGCCTAGCCGGAAATCACCACTAGGGTGCCACCCACGCAGGCGTGCATAAAGTGCTCCAGCTACAACCATCTGGAACGCAACATAGATGCCCACAACTGCAAAACTTACAATTGAGGTAAGGGCATCTGCTGCGAAGAGGCCCAGTAACGCAATGAGGCTAGGCACCAGGCCAGCCACAAACAATGCTGTTGTAGGGACATGACTATTGGGGGAAATGCGCGAGAGCACTTCTGCGCCCGGAATCATGCGGTCTCGGGCAAAGGAATAGATCAAGCGGCTTACGGCAGCTTGAAGGCTGAGCACGCAAGACATGAATGAGATCATGACAATGGCAGCGACCCCTTTGGTGCCGACTGAACCAAACGCGTTGAATAATACGTCACTTAAAGCATTGGGGGCTTGCCCTGAGATAACGGCTGGAATGTCGGGAACTGCTAACAGCAGAGCCGCGCAGGCAAAGATAGACGCACCAACACCGATATAGATTGTCATGCGCATAGCTTTGGGAATTTGTTTTCCGGGATTGGGAATTTCTTCGGCAACGTCACCGCAGGCTTCAAAACCATAGCAGGAGAACAGGCCTAGAAGAGAAGCCGCCAGAAAAGCAGGTAGATAGCTGCCGTTGGTCGGGGCTGCATTCATTGGATCAAGAAGGGATGCCAATGAATTGACACGGTGAAAGGCCAAAAGATACCCGCCAACAAAAAGGGCACCAACCAGTTCGCATACAAAGCCAAACATCGCAACGCGCGCAAGCAGTTTGGTGCCTACAAGGTTACAGGCAGTGGAAAATATAATAAGCCCCAGCGCGATGGCCGTAGTGATAAGCGGTGTGCTTGGTGCACCTGTTAATAGAGCCAGAAAGGGCGCAGCGCCTGTAGCAACAGCTGCAATGGTGGTGAATAACGCCCAGACATAGACCCAAGCTGTAACCCATGACCATTTGCGCCCAACCAAGCGACGTGACCATGGGTAGATACCGCCTGAAATGGGAAATTGTGAGACAACTTCACCAAAAACAAGAGCCACAAGAAACTGGCCAATACCAGCAATTACATAAGACCAGATCATCGGGCTGCCACCGGTGTGCAGGCTGGCATCAAAAAGTGTGTACACCCCTACAACCGGAGAAAGATAGGTAAAGCCGAGAGCAAAATTCTCCAGCATTGACATGGAACGATCGAAATCGGATGTGACGCCAAGAGCAGCCAGACGCGCATCATCTTCGGCGGAACTGATATGGGGATGGTCCATGAACGGGAATCTCTCCGTAGTTAGTGTGCTCAGGCGGGGCAGGGGGTAAAAGGAAGCATCTGCAGGTCTGGGCCAATACCGGACGAAGTGGGGGCTCCATCATCATATGCGGCTAAATGTGCAACAGCCGTGGGTAAAAAAAACAGGCAAACCCTTTGTAAGTAGCAAGTTTGTGAGCAAGGTCACGCAGAACGCAGTGCAAGCGAGAACCCAATTTTGGTGCGCGGCATAGATCATCAGAGCAGTTCGCACCATAGGATGGATAGTAGTAGGTCAATGGGCTGGCTACGTATCGAAGGAAAAGATGTCATGACATCACTCTCCTCAAGAGAGGTTGTGAGAACCGTAGTCTACCAAGAATACCTGTTGTGAAGGCACCAGCAGATTCGTGGCAGTCCATAAGCAGTGCTGTATCGTAGGTATATGTTACGGTATCGCACCAGTCGATAATATTGTCTTTCTGATATCGAAATAACCGATAAGACTGAATGATCTGCTTAGATGTGAGGCTGATGGATCTTTGCGCAGGTGTGTTCAGCCGGACCAAAGGAGGCTCAAGACATAGGATTTTCACGTTTGATCATTTTTCCACCAGTCAAATCATGAAAAAAATAAGATTTTCAAATGGTTTATAGTCATATCTATCTTTCCGATACCTTGTGCAGCTATTATTTATTGGTTTGATATCGTAACGTATGCCACGGTTTCTCTGAACGATAAGCCCCGGCCTGGTCGGGGAACAGGAGTAGAGAGATATGTTCACCAAAATGCTCATCGGTGGCGGTTTCGTTAACGGTACGGGGGCTGAAGAAACAGTGTATGCCCCCGTTACAGGTGATGTGATTACGAACATTGCAGAGGCATCGGCTGAACAGGTTGATGCGGCTGTTGCCGCAGCTCTAGCCGCTTTTCCAGCGTGGGCTATGACTCCTCCGGCGGAACGCGCCGTTTGCCTGCTGAAAATTGCAGATGCCATTGAGGCCCAGGCTGATAACCTTGCAACTATTGAAGCTCAGAATACTGGCAAGCCTCGCCATTTAGTGCTGAGTGATGAAATCCCAGCTATTGTAGACGGTTTTCGGTTTTTTGCTGGAGCTGCGCGTAATGTGCAAGGGCCTGTTGCTGGGGAATACATGGTTGGTTACACCTCCATGCTCCGGCGGGCACCAGTAGGTGTGGTTGCGGCCATTGTTCCATGGAATTATCCTTTGCTGATGGCGGCATGGAAGCTTGCTCCGGCAATAGCTGCTGGTAATAGCTGCGTTATTAAACCTTCTGAAAACACACCCCTAAGCCTGCTTTATCTTGGACAAGTTATTAGTGAGTGTCTGCCTTCGGGCGTGATAAACATTGTGACAGGCCGGGGCGCCAGTGTTGGACAGCAACTTTTGGATCATCCCGATGTTGCTATGGTTTCTTTGACTGGTGATATCGCTACTGGGCGAAAGGTAATTACAGCGGCTGCGCGTTCAGTAAAGCGTACGCATCTTGAACTGGGCGGGAAAGCTCCCGTTCTTGTTTATGATGATGCCGATCTTGAAGCTGTTGTTCAGGGCTTGCGGACCTTTGGTTATTATAATGCCGGACAGGATTGCACGGCAGCTTGCCGCGTTTATGCAGATGCGCGGATATATGATCGCTTGGTAGCAGATCTTACAACTGCAGTAGCATCTATCCGTTTTGGTCAGGCCGATGATTCCCAGAATGAAATTCCGCCACTTGTCTCTTCACGGCAGCGTTCACGGGTAGCTGCATTTGTTGAGCGTGCAGCTGAGCTTCCGCATGTTGAAATTACAACAGGTGGAAAAATGGCTGAAGGTAAAGGTTTCTTTTATGAGCCAACTGTTGTGGCTGGTGCGCGGTCAGGAGATGAGATTGTAGAACGCGAGGTGTTTGGTCCGGTGGTCTCAGTGACGCGCTGCACTGATATGGATGCTGTGATCTCAGATGTGAATACATCTATTTACGGTCTCGCATCATCCGTATGGACGCGTGATACTGGGCGCGGCATGGCTGCGGCTGCCCGGCTGCGTTATGGATGCACGTGGGTTAATACACATTTCATGCTGGTGAATGAAATGCCACATGCTGGCTTCCGTCATTCTGGATACGGAAGTGACATGAGCCTTGGTTCTCTTGAAGATTATACCATTCCCCGTCACGTCATGGTGAAATGGAGCTAATGAACACATGAAGGATAACCCGGCTATGGGCGTACCAGCAGTCAGCCTAAGCGGCCTGATAAAATCCTATGGTCAAGGAAAACCTGTTCTCAAAGGGATTGATCTTGAAATCCAGCCGGGTGAGTTCTTTACGATGCTTGGCCCGTCTGGTTCGGGCAAGACGACAACACTGCGCCTGATTGGTGGTTTTGAACTGCCCAATGCCGGGCAGATCAAACTATCAGGGCAGGATGTAACAGGGCTGCCCCCGTACAAACGTGATGTGAACACGATGTTTCAGGATTATGCTCTGTTTCCTCATATGAGCCTATGTGACAATGTTGCATATGGTATGAAAATGAGCGGTGTACCGGCAGCTGAGCGTGCGGAACGTGCGCGTCAGGCTTTGGCGATGGTCCACCTTGATGCTGTTTCTGACCGTAGACCCTCCCAGTTGTCAGGAGGGCAACGTCAACGCGTGGCACTGGCACGTGCCTTGGTGAACAAACCAGCGCTCATCTTGCTTGATGAACCTCTGGGAGCACTTGATCTTAAGCTTCGGCGTGAAATGCAGATCGAACTTAAGCGTATTCAGAAACAAACTGGAATTACCTTTGTTTATGTCACGCATGATCAGGAAGAAGCCTTGAGCATGAGTGACCGGATTGCTGTGTTTTCTGAAGGGGTTATTGAACAGATTGGTACCCCACAAGAACTATATGAACGCCCGGCGAGCAGTTTTGTCGCGCGCTTTCTAGGGTCATCAAGTATTCTAGAGGGTGAAGATGGCCGCGCCATCTTACTGCGGCCTGAGGATGTTCGTGTAGAGACACAAGGTTATCAGAAAACGCCAAATGAGGTGATATTTCCAGGTGTTATTGAGGAAATTTCTTATCTCGGACCCGTTACACGGTGTCACGTCAGGGGCGAGGGAAACGGCACCAATGTGACAGCCATGTTGCCATCACGCACTGCGCGCAATCTTAGAGAAAATACGGCAGTTGTGGCTGTATGGACGAAGGATGTGGCTTATCCTCTGCCCCGATAAGGGGTGGTAACAGTTTAAGTATCATCAAGGAAGGATAAGGATATGAAGGGTTTTACTGCACTGCTTATGGCTTCCTGCTGTACCGCGCTGGTAGCGCAGGCGCATGCTGCTGATCTTCCAAGCACCATTGGTAAAGGTGAAGGAGATCTGAATGTGGTGGCGTGGGAAGGTTATGCTGATGATGCATGGGTTAAGCCGTTTGAACAGCAAACAGGCTGTAAGGTTCATCGCAAATATGTTGGCTCTTCCGATGAAATGGTGGCGTTAACACGTATGGGGGGCGGCAAAGGTTTTGATATTGTTTCTGCCTCCGGTGATGCGGCGTTAAGGCTTATTTTTGGGCATAATGTACAGCCTCTCAATATGAGCCTGATCCCGGCATATAATGATCTCATGCCGGAACTTAAGGAACCTTCCTTTAACACAGTCAAGGGTGTGCATTACGGTATATCTTATGAATGGGGACCGAATATCCTTATGTGGAACACCAAGGTGTTTCCGCAGGCACCCACCAGTTGGGGCGTAATTTATGATAAAGCCCATGCTGGCGTTGTGACAGTGCCAGATAATCCGATTCAGATTGCAGATGCCGCTCTTTATCTTTCACATACAAAACCAGACCTTGGAATTACCGATCCTTATGAGTTAACGCAGTTGCAAATGGATGCTGTGGTAGCACTTCTTAAGGAACAGCGTGCACTGGTTAAAAAATACTGGGCACTTGCTTCTGATGAAGTCGATCTTTTCAAAAGTGGTGATGCCCAGGTAGGTTCGGCATGGCCGTATCAGGCAAACACGTTACGGGCTGCTGGTGTGCCGGTGCAAGATACAATTCCTGTCGAGGGTGCAACGGGTTGGGCTGATAGTTGGATGATCAGCGCACATGCAGAACACCCCAATTGTGCATATCTATGGATCAACCATGTAATGACGCCAAAAGTGCAGGCTCAACAGGCGCTTTCGTTTGGTGAAACCCCAGGAAATACAAAAGCCTGTGCAGAAATGGATGCGCAACAACCGGGTGCGTGCAAACAGTATCATGCTGATGCGTCTTCTGCATATTTCGCAAGTATAAAATTTTGGAAAACACCTGTAAAATCGTGTGGGAACGGGCAGAATAATTGTTTGAATTACGGTGCATGGCAACGTGCATGGCAGCAGGTTAAACAGTAATGAAGGGCGGCAGAAAGCTTTGGGGGCATGTGGCTCTTTTGCTGCCGCCTTTTGGATGGCTGACAGTCTTCTATTTGGGTAGCTTGTTTATCTTGCTGCTTTCAGCCTTCTGGCAGGTGGATTCCATGTCTGGCGAAATTGTCCATGATTGGACGTTGGATAATTTCCGCCAGCTGATATCGGATGCAACTTACCGGATTGTTGCACAACGCACGATTGGAATTGCCGCACTGGTTACAGTAACGGATATTATTCTGGCATGGCCGCTTGCATATGTCATTGCCCGCAAAGTGGGACCACGCCTAAAGCTGACTTTGCTTGTTTTGGTCGCATTACCCTTATGGTCGAGTATGTTGGCACGTATTTATGCGTGGCGGTTAATTCTGGGTCATGATGGTGTGTTGAACTGGTTTTTGCGTGCGATTGGTCTGCCAGAACAGTCTTTTGCTTTTACAAATGTAGCGTTGTGGCTAGTATTTTCCTATTTGTGGTTGCCGTTTATGTTGATGCCGTTGGTTTCTGCCCTTGAGCGTATTCCAGCTTCTTTGGTGGATGCCGCAGGAGATATGGGGGCCACCCCTTGGCAAACTTTCCGCACGGTCATTTTTCCGTTGGCTATTCCCGGTATGGCGGCAGGCTCCGTGTTCACTTTTGCTGTCACGTTAGGGGAATATGTTACGCCCATGCTTGTTGGAGGGGCCGGGTCGGAATTTATCGGTAACGTTGTTTATTCCAATGTAGGGGTTTCAGGAAATGTACCGTTTGCAGCGGCTTTTTCCATGGTGCTTCTGGTGGTGATTGGCGCTTACATGCTGGTGGCCCGTAAGTTTGGAGCGTTTGACGGAGCATGAACGTATCTGTGCGCAATCTTGCCCTATGGGGGGCAGCTCTGGCGGTACTTGCGTTTCTGCTTTTGCCGCTATTACTCGTTTTGATGTTCGCTTTTGATGCCTCGTCTGTACAAGTCTGGCCCATACACAGTCTTTCTTTAAAATGGTTTGCGGCTACTTGGGCTGATGAAGAGGTGCGACACGCATTTTTTATCTCGCTCGAGGTTGCTGGATTAGCTACGGCATTGGCTACTGTGCTGGGTACATTGGCGGCAGTGGGTATGAATGGTCTTTCTTCACGCGTGGTGCAGATTGGTTCATTCTTTCTTACGTTGCCAATTGCGCTGCCCGGTGTGCTTACCGGTATTGCAATGAACAGTTTTTTCACAGCGTTTGACATACCCTTTACATTGGTTACGCTTGTGATTGCCCATACAACTTTCTGCACGGTTATTATCTTCAGCAATGTTATGGCACGATTGCGGCGTTTGCCTCCTTCATTAACAGAAGCAGCACAAGATATGGGGGCAACGCCTCTGCAAGGGTTTGTTACGATTACTCTGCCGCTCCTGAGTGGGGCGATCGCATCTGGAATGTTGCTGGCATTTGCTTTGTCCTTTGATGAAGTTATTGTTTCAACTTTTACAGCAGGCACGCAAACAACGCTGCCGTTGTGGATTTTTGGTGCAATCAGGCTGGGGCAGCATATGCCAGAGGTAAATGTGGTGGTGTTTGTAGTGGTGGCGGTTACACTTGTGCCAATTATCATGGGGCAGAAACTCGCTGCTTCAATTTCGCGCGAATAAGTTGGAGTAGTGGTTGCATGGCTCTGACATTGCGCCAATTGCGTTATTTTGCCTCGGTTGCAGAAGTGGGGTCCATTTCTGGTGCAGCCATGGTTCTGCTTGTCTCACAGTCCACAGTAACTGAGGCGCTTCGTACCCTGGAAGCCGAGATGGGCTTTCGGCTGTTTGATCGTCATGCACGCGGCGTTACGCTTACGCGGCGTGGGCAGCAGTTTCATTTGCGTGTGCAGCGTATTCTTGATGATGTGGCAGATGCACAGCGTATGCAGGATGAGGGTGAGGACGCTCTGGAAGGCACGCTGGTGCTTGGCGTAACGCCAATAGTGGCAGGTTATGTGCTGCCAGATTTGCTTACGCGCTTTCGTCGTGCTTTTCCGCGCGTTGAAGTCATATTGGTAGAGGATCAAGCCGAATATCTAGATCATATGCTTATTGGAGGTGAACTGGATCTGGCAATCATGTTGCGGCTGGGTGATGCAGTGCCGAGTGCTTGTGGTGCGCGGGTGATGGGTGTTTCCCTCCATAATGTATGGTTACCGCAGGGGCATCCATTGGCTGCGGATAAACAGGTAAGCTTAGGGCAATTACGTGCTGAACCTTACATTGCATTAACTGCAAACGTGCTTGAGTGCCGAATGGGCGCTGTGTGGGAACGGTTTTCTTTTCGACCAAATATCTATTTTCGCTCATCCTCTATTGAAGCTGTGCGTAGTCTGGTTGGGGCGGGGCACGGTATCGCGCTATTGCCACAGTTAATTTACCGTCCCTGGTCGCTTGAGGGCGAAAAAATTGAATGCCGGCCTGTGCAGGAAGATTTGCCCACAGCAGAACTGTTAGTCATGTGGCGGCGAGGGCTTTCATTAGGGGTGCAAGCTCAATATTTCATGGATATGGCATTACAGAGCACACCTGGTGTAGCGCATGATGGGCATTCAGAACGTGCACGGTTTCAAGATTTTTTGGATATGTAGCGAGAGATGTCTGCGAGATTGTATAAACGCAGACACTCGCAGTGTTTGGTTTGTAGAGGAATCTCAGGCACTTAATCGGCACAAGTATATATCTTATAATTGATGCCTGATTCCTCTACTGGTAACTATCTTCTAATGGCTTAATAATAACAGTAAAAATTCCTTAAAATATAAATAATTTTTACTGTTCAAATGTTCATTTATCTTCATCCATTAAAAATGAGCGTGAGGGAATGCTTTCTGCCCAATTTTTGGGTAGGGGAGATATAAAAACATTTTCCGTGCGTGTCCGGCTGATTTTCCAAACTCCATTTTCTTTACGGAAAAGATTATTAAGGCGGCTAGATCGTAATAATGAACTTCCATCATTGAAAATCCATGGCTGACAATGCACCCATTGTCCATCGCCAGTATTGCCGTGCACATGGATTTGTTCCGATGTGAGGTAATGCACATTGAGAATAAGTGCAGGATCGCGTTTTTGAAGCCAAAAATTTTCAAAATGCGTGCGAATAGCTGCTTTGCCAATACAGCGGCCGAATTGGTTGGTGTAGTATTCACCTACACCTTCCCAAATGGCATCTTCTGTATAGAGATCCATAATGCGATCTATACGGTCTTTATCCGTTTGAATGCCAAATTCAGGGCAGGGAGTATCACACAAAAACATGTAACGCGCCTGTAAACGCCTTATCGCGGCTTCACCTTCCAGTTCCTCTACGCGCTGAACAAGGGCTTCAAGTTTATTTTCTAGATTTAGGTCATGCGTCATGTTTCTTTTTCCGATAAACTGATTCTAAATACGACTTGTTTTCATAATATTTGTGGGCAAGTCAGATGTATAAGAAACCTTGGTGTTAGCCGTGGAGCATAAAAGTTTGTAAGATGGAATACTTGCGAAAAGCAGCAAGGCTCCTAAAAAACTTGCCGTGCCAGAAACAATAGCCATTGATGTGCCAATAGCTAATGGCGAATGGAAAAAATGATCGTTTAACGTGCCAATAAGTAGCGACCCGCCTGATAGCCCCCCGATAGCATTACAAAACAACATGGCCGCAGAAAAACGTGCACGCATAGTGGTTGGTACGGCAATTTGTAAAATAGTAGCTGAGGGGGGCATTGGAAAAGATGCAAAATAAAAGGCAACCGCAAATGCTGCGACAGCAAGGTACGTATTAGAAGTTGTTACACTTATAACAAGCGGGGCAGTAGCACATAGAGCAGCAAGCGCTGCCACAAGTTGGGGTGCATACCATATGCCACGAGCACTCAGTATATCAATAAGGCGCCCGCTGGTATAAACCCCGGTACAACCACAAATAATAACAATGCTACCTAACGTAATTCCCAGATCAGCATGTGAAAAATGATGGATACGCATCATCTGAGCGGGCATCCAGCTGAAGAGAGAAAAGAGCGTTACTGCCAAAAGCGTATAGCTTAACATATGGAGACTAAAGAAAGCTGGGTGCATTCTGAAAAATTCAATTGTTTTTTGAGCAGAAACAGGTTTTACAATAGATTTTCTGTGTGGAACCTCATGCACAAGCATGGCGATAATGCCGCCTAAGAGCAGGCCAGGAAAGCCAACAATTATAAAACATATTTGCCAAGCGTGCAGGCCAGCAAAATTATGCTGTTGCACAATATGCAGAAGTGGGCCGCCAAAAAGAAACGCACAGCCTGACCCTAAAAAAGATCCAAGAAAGAAAATAGCGAGTGTGCCAGAAAGTTTTTCCTTAGGTACACTATCCGCCAAGAAAGAATAAGCTGCAGGAGCCAAAGCAGCTTCCCCCAACCCAACCAGAACACGACATAGGAACAGAGACCAGAAACTGTGTGAAAGCCCACAAGCCATGGTGGCGAGGCTCCATAAAATAACGCCTCCCGCAATAATAGGCGGTCGTGGATATCTGTCACTCAGGGATGCAAGTGGGAAACCCAAAATGGCATATAGCAAAGAGAAGGCAAGACCATTCAAAAATGCAAATTGCGTATCTGTTATCAGTAGATCCGATTG
Source organism: Acetobacter pasteurianus (assembly GCF_009914215.2). Lineage (NCBI taxonomy): Bacteria > Pseudomonadati > Pseudomonadota > Alphaproteobacteria > Acetobacterales > Acetobacteraceae > Acetobacter > Acetobacter pasteurianus. The sequence continues at coordinate 1,646,880 of NZ_CP039846.2, forward strand.
GATGGGACCTATAAGAAGAGCTAGTATCTGCCTATCAATGTAGGAAAACAGATAAGCCAACATAAAGAGAAAAATAGTTGTAACCGGGCGGACAGGAGACATGGATTTTTCCTCAAAACTTTTTTGAGAAGCAGAAATTATGGCGTCTTTTTGCCTTCTAGAGATTGGTAACTGCTTGTGGCTCGTTGCAGCAGAAAGTTTCTGATATCTTCCACCTGTTCGGGAGAAATTTCTTTACTAAAGCTGACCATTCCGTATTCGGAGAGAACACCTTTATTCACAACATCGCTGAAAGACTGGGTCGAATTGATAAATGCAGACCACCGCAAATCTGGCAGTACGCCCCCGCCTACGGCGTTATCTCCGTGGCATGCCAAACAATATTGTTGATATTTCTGGTAACCCAGTTTTGCCTTTTCGGGCGAGAATGTTCCTGTAGGCGCTATAGGCTGAGGTGCTGAATTTTGCACTGGTGGGAGGTTTGCAGTGCCATCCAGTGCAAAAACCAAGATACGGGAATGGTTTATGCTACTATTATGCAAACGCGCCAAAGCACCACCCATAAGTGGGAAAACACCGCCCCAACCGGCTTCTACGGCTATATATTGTTTGCCGTCCACCATATAGGAAATGGGTGGCGCAACAATGCCTGTTTGTGCATCAAATGAAAAAAGCGTGTGTCCATCTGTTGCGCGATAAGCTTCAAATAAACCTGTTGAAAGCCCCTGAAAAACCAGATTACCCGCAGTTGTTAGAACGCCACCATTCCAAGGTGCTAAATGGGGAATGGTAAAGGCGGCTTTTTGTTCGGCGGGGTTCCATGCCAGTAACCAACCTTTTACAGTTTTACTTACCTCTGTTAGAACTTTTGGATCATCCGGTAGGCCGGTCATATCCATACCCATATTAACGCCCTGTTTGTGCATATGCCATTTAGGGTCAGACAAAAAGGGTTCAGGGAGTTGTTGGGCAGGAATATATACCAATTTGGTTTGGGGGTTATAAGCCATAGGGGCCCAGTTATGCCCGCCTAGGGAACCGGGGATACTAAACCACGGCTTATTGGTAAGAGACCATAAAGCATCTGGGTTAATATCTGGGCGACCTGTTTTGGAATCTATGCTGCGTGCCCAGTTTTGAAACGTGTAAGGAACAGCAGAAAGAAATTCACCTGTTTGCGCATCCAGAATATAGAAAAAACCATTTTTTGGCGCTTGCACAATAACATGCCGTTGCTCGCCATGAATGGGTAAATCCATTACCATAATAGGCTGCGAGGCGGTGAAATCCCACTGATCTTTTGGTGTTTCCTGAAAATGCCATACATATTCGCCAGTTTCAGGTTTTATGGCAACAATGCTGGCTAGAAATAGATTGTCACCAACCCCGTCAGAACGGAATTTGTAATTCCATGGCGCACCGTTGCCAACGCCAAGATAAACTAGATCTGTTTTTGGATCATAAACAATGCTGTCCCATACGGTTCCCCCACCGCCAGATTTGGTCCAGCCGCCTTTTGGGCTCCATGTAGGATAGGCAATATCATGCAATGCTTTGTCGGATGCCGCATGGTCAGGTTTGTTAGATGGTGCTGGAACAGTAAAAAAGCGCCAGCGTAACGCGCCTGTTTTTGCATCAAAACCAGAGACAAATCCGCGCGCACCAAACTCAGCACCGCCATTGCCAATAATAACAATGCCTTTAACAATGCGCGGAGCCCCATCCACCGTGTAGGAGCGAATGTCTCCTAACGTTGCATCATGTGGAATGGTGTGAACACTCCATACCACATGGCCTGTTTTGGCATCTAAGGCAATCAGGCGGCCATCAAATGTTCCAACGTAAATACGGCCTTGCCAGTAAGCAACACCACGATTAACCGTGTCACAGCAGCCTTTTACCGCAACATTCCCCGGAACTTTGGGGTCGTACTTCCATAAAACGTGGCCTGTGGCTGCATCCAGAGCTTCAACATGGCTCCAATTTGTACTGATGTACATAACACCATCAATGACAAGAGGAGTGGCCTCTTGCCCGCGGTTTGTATCCAGATCCTGATACCATGCCAAATGCAGGTTCTGAACATTATGATCCGTAATTTGAGCAAGCGGACTATACCGCTGCTCAGCATAAGTGCGACCATAGGTTGGCCAGTCTTCAGGATGACTGTCAGCCTGTTCAACAATGGGGTCTGTTTCCGTTGCATAAACAGACGGAGAGAGAAAAGATGCGGCAAGTAACGCCAGAACAAGAGGGCGAGGGGACATAAGCATTCTCTTTAATGGCGAATACAGATGGATTTCTGGATAGTGAAGCTATCCAACCAGTCAGATCCAAAGTCTGCTCCAGATCCGGATTGTTTCAGCCCACCAAATGGCATGTTGGGATCAATCATGACGTGGCTGTTAACCCATACGGTTCCGGCTTCCAGTTGTGCGGGTAGGGTCATGGCGGCTTGTAGGTTTTGCGTCCACACGCTGGCGGCTAGCCCAAAAGAAGAGGCATTTGCCAGTTGCAGTGCTTCGTTTGCATCTGATGTACGCGTTAAGGTCAGAACGGGTCCAAAAATTTCTTCCGTTACGCAGACGGCTTCAGGAGATGGATTTATGATGAGCGTAGGGGGAACGTAATATCCCTCTGCATTGGGGCCGTTTTGGCCAATAATAACCTGTTCAGCTTCAGTATCAGCGTTTTGAACGTAAGAAAGAATTTTCTTTTGTTGGGCTGCTGAGACCACAGGATTGATTTGTGCTTGAAGATTCATGCCTGCGCCAACAGTCATGTTTTGAATGGCTTGCGTAAGGGCATTCCTTAAAGGTTCAAACATTTTATCGGTGACATAAATGCGCGAGCATGCAGCACAAACCTGCCCCTGATTAAGGAATGATGCCAGCATAAGCCCTTGGACGGTTTGCTCCAGATCTGCATCATCCAAAACGATGGCAGGGTTTTTACCGCCCAATTCTAATGAGAACCGTTTCAGGCTATCCGCACAACTGCGGGCAATGGCTTTGCCGACAGGAGTGGAGCCCGTAAAACTGATTTTGCTGACAAGAGGATGGTTAACAAGCTGACTGCCCGCAACGGTGCCGCGACCTGTAACCACATTAAAAACGCCATCAGGCACACCGGCTTCTGTTGCTAGGCGCGCAAGATATAGAAGCGTTAAAGGGGTGGTTTCGGCTGGCTTGGCAACAACAGAGCAACCTGCAGCCAAGGCAGGAAGAACCTTCCATACACCGATTAGCAGAGGGAAGTTCCACGGAATAATGCCAGCTACAACGCCTATAGGTGTGCGCCGTGTATAGGATGTATAACGCGCATCTGGCGGAAAGGGGATAGAGACATCAAATGTCTTGCCAGTAATTGTTGTAGCCAGACCAGCTACGTATCGTATCCAGGTTTGTGCACCACCTGCTTCTAGTGCACGTGAGATGGCAAGTGATTTGCCTTGTTCCAATGTTTCAAGCTGAGCCAATATTTCAGCATCACGTTCTACAAGGTCAGCCAAGCGTAAAAGAATGCGTTCCCTTTCAGCGGGGCGCATATCTTTCCAGATACCAGATTTGAAACTGTTGAAAGCAGACGTAACAGCGCGATCTACATCCTGCGCAGTAGCATCGACTGTTGATGCAATTTGCATGCCGGTAGAGGGATCATAAATAGGTAAGCGTGCATCACCGCTAGAGGGAACAGCTCCACCATTTATGTATAATTCATGTGATATGGAAACAAAATTGGCGACGGATGCCAGCAAAGAGTCCATGACCAATACCTTTGTATGTTTCGATAACGAAATGGGACAGATTCATTCCGTATATGTCAACAGAATTTTATGACGGAAAGAAATTATTGTTCTGACAATTTATCTTAGAAAACTTATTAAAAATAAAAGAATTTCTAAAATAATACGAAATTATTTCCGTGATATGCCGCAGCCATATATAAATTTTTCATGATAGAGAACACATAAAACCCGCACCAAAAGCAGCATCGGGAACGCATATTTTTTCGGCATTGATCTGCACGTTGTGATTAATTTTTAAGCATATTCATTTTGATATAAAAATAATGATCCTGAGAAATATTTTTTAGTGGAAATTTCACTTTCATATTGTCCTAATAAAAGGGTGATGGCGCGCTAGATTCAGGCAGGCCAATAGACCAAGCAACCATCAAAAGGATAATCATCATGAGAAACATCGGCGTAAGGACAAAAAGAGTCGTTTGTGAGCTCATGCTGCAACATGACAAAACCCGTTTTCAGGATTCCGGTTTCTGAGCGGAAGGAAGAACTGTTTTTTGTCTATAACATTGCGATTCCGGAATGAAAAAATGCGTGTTTCTGTCCAATATCAAGGAAAGTGGCGGGGAGCTTTCTGTTGCATGTCACACCATTTGAACAAGGCCTGTAATACGCTTAGCGTATTCTTCATGCTCTCTTGTGGTGCTGTTGTTGTGGAAAGTGGCACAGCAAGGGCCCAATCTGCGCCAGGTGCCACAGCTCAACCAGCTCTATTGCAAGAACATGCCGCAACATCCCAAATAGAGAGCGGGATTGCCGATTCATCTGCCACCTCGGATCTCTTAAAAAAATCTCGTGAGTTAACAGTTACAGGTAAGAAGCGGGTAGATGATGATAGTGATTCTATGTCAGCCCCGAACAATATCAGCACGAAAATCATGCCGGCTGTTCCTGTAGCGGTTGCAAGCAATAAGCCTAAAAAAGGTATTTTTTACAATGCACTTAAACCGTTAAAAGATCATGGCATTACATTTCATCTGCTTCTGATCGATAATTTTGTCAGCAATGTTGTGGGGGGTGTTCGCCCCGGTACAAGGTTGCAAAACTCTTTGGGGGTTATTGAAACCCAATTCGATCTGGAAAAGTTAATTGGCTGGAAAGGGGCGCAAATCAACTTTGGGGAAGATATCTTTTTCCTGCGCAATAATGATAAGCACTGGTCTCAGCAGGTAGGCGATAACATTATCGGCTATCAGCCTCCGCATCTATTCCGTGGTAATTATCTCAGTGAGCTCACGCTTGATCAAAAGCTCATGAATAACAAACTGGAAATTGAAGGCGGCCGTGCAAATATTTCACGGTATTTCTTAATTCCAAACTGTAATCAGATTCTAACCTGCTTTAAGGATATTTGGTCTCAAGATGCTGGGGTCAGTACGTTTGTGTATGCCACATGGTCTGGTCACATTATGTACCATATTACACCTTCTTTGTACATTCAGGCTGCCGCTACAGAGGTGAATAAAACAACGTTTTTCACAAATGGCTGGAAGTGGGATACGGGCACATCCAATGGGGCCACCGGGGTGGGTGAGATTGGATACCTGCGCGGGTTTGATAAAACGGCTTATCCATCCATGTATGAGTTCTTGGGGTATTATAACTCCTCAACCGTGCAAGATCCTATTCGCACTGTGCGTGGCACCTCTCAGTTGTATGATAAAAGCTCTGCAGCGCAGATGCATACAGGTATGTCGGGTATTTTCTTTAGTGGGCAACAATATGTGTGGCGTAAGGACCATGGTGCAACCAAAGACCCACACGGTATGGCATTAGCCGTTTATGGTGGTGCAGGTACAGATTTTGAAAGTTATGCTCCTATACAAGCAGAAGCATATTTGGGGGCATTTGTTCAGGCTCCGTTTGCCTCGCATCCTTTGGATAGTTACGGCATCCAATTCCACTGGAGCAAGCTAGGCACGCGGGAGCAGGACTTTCTTGGCCAAGCTAACAAAATAAGTGGGGGTGATGGAAAACGCCCAGGTGCAGATCATCTTGTTGCAGATATTCATGCACATACGTTTTTGTTCCCGAATGTGGCATTGGAACCAAGCCTACAGTACGTCATCAATCCCAACACCTATTACGCTCCAATGACTGCCAAGCACCCCCATAATGCGCTGGAGGTGGGTGCAACACTCTTTGTTTATCTCGATAAAATGGCAGAGTTCCCCTGATAAAAAGCGCGTGGCACCCAGTCATACTTGGCTTTGGATTTAGGGAAAATATTTTTTGAGAAAAATGAGAAAAATAAGTGGAAATGTAAACTAATTAAGGTTACGTTTTCGATATAAACAAACTGCAGGAGATTCGGGAGGTTAAGAAATAATCTCCATCTCTGGGCAGAAAGGACGCGAAGCCCGCATCAGTGGCATCGGCCTTGAAACGTGAAGGGGAGAAACATTCATGTTGATCCAGACGCCAGAATGCAAAGCTGATCTGGCCAAAGGGCCTGCTTTTGATGCTCTGATTGAGGACATCAGTTCCCGTGCTCTTGAGTTCCGGGAAAATCGCAGGATCACCAAAGATATCATTGAAAAATTTCAAGAAATTGGCGTGTATCGTGCATTGGTTGCGCGTCAATTTGGGGGAATGGAAGTGTCCCCCATGTCTTTCCTTGAATTGATAGAACGCATTGGCTGGGCCGATGCCTCAGCCGGTTGGGTTGCCAGCTTTGGTGTTTCTGCAACTTATCTGGTTGCATTGCCCCTTGAAACACTCAAGAAATTATATGCCAACGGGCCTGATATTGTTTTTGCTGGCGCCATTTTCCCGGCTCAACCTGTGCAGGTTAAAAATGACCATTTTGTTGTAAAAGGTCGTTGGCCATTTGCCAGTGGGTGCACTGGGGCATCTTTTATTGGTGTTGGTATTGCCGTTGCAGATGAAAAGTGCGGTTTACCCCGTACAGCAGTTCTGCCAGCTACTGATGTAACCATTGATGAAACTTGGAACACCATTGGCCTTTCTGGCACAGGTAGCCACGATGTGGTGGTGAGTGATGTAGAAGTTGCGCCGGAATGGACGTTTATCCGAGGTGGTGCCCCATCTCTGGATTTGCCTCTCTATCGCTATCCTTCCCTATGTTTCGCCGCACAGGTTCTTTCTGTTGTTGGTTTGGGTTGTGCGCAGCGGGCTATTGATGAAGTTGTCAAAATGGCAGCTGGGCGTAAATCCATCACTGGCGCCCCTACAATGGCTGATCGTGCTCAGGTTCAGGCCGCGGTTGGTGAGGTTTCTGCTCAGCTTTCCGCTGCGCGTGCTGCTTTTTATGGTGTTACAGCAGAAGCGTGGGATGTCCTGAGCGATGGTGGCACTGTTACGGAAGATCTTGCAAACCGTATTCGGCTGGCTGCAACCCATGCTGCACAAACATGTGCCGAGGTAGCCCGAACCTGTTTTGCTCTGGGTGGCATTGCTGCCGTTCATAAAGACCACATTCTGGCACGTTGTTTGCAAGACTGCGTTGTTGTTGCGCAACATGCCTTTATGGGGCGCGGAAATTACGAAGCTGCAGGCCGTGTCATGCTTGGTCGTGGCGGGCGTCCTGGTTATCCATAATTTATAAGTGAGAAAAACAATGTCAAATCCAGACAAAAAGCCATTGCGTGTTCTGTTTTGTATTGGTGTAACACAGACATTTTTTGATTTGCCTGCATCTGGCATCAAAACAGTATGGGCAGGGGTAGGTGAAATGCTGAAAGGCATGAACTCCCTGCCAGGGCTGACAATTCTGGGAACGATGGATGATGATCAGGTTATGGTCGGTGCATCTCATGCTTTCCCGTGGACCTGCTATATTCTTGCAGATGTTGATAGCGTGGAAACCGTTACCGCTGCTTGCAACCTGTTCCGTGTAACAGAAGTGGGAGAGCATCGGCTCTGGCGTTACCTCAGAGTGGAAGCCCGCATGGGCCGCGTGCTTGAAGTTCCAGCCTAAAACATATGCCTCGTTCTGTGTCTGAAAAAGGCATGCAAGGTCTCCGCCCGTAATAGGCGAACAATATTTTTTGATCCTTCATAAAGAGGATTTGCGTTCATGACAGCTTTTCCTGATGTCAAACAGCTTCTCGCAGAAGATCGTGCTGATGGGTCCATTTACAGCAATTCTGATCTGTATGACATGGAAATGGACCGTATTTTCATGCATAACTGGATATGGGTTGCTCATCGGAGTGAGCTTCCTGAACCAGGTGAATTTATTACCACTTTTGTTGGTAGCCACCCTGTTATTGTTTCACGGGATAGGCAGGGTGTGGTGCATGTTATGCTTAACCGCTGCCGCCACCGTGGGGCGACTGTGTGTGAGCAAAAGCACGGTAAAGCCGCCAGTTTTGTATGCCCATATCATGGATGGGCCTATGGGTTGGATGGCGCGTTACGTGGTGTGCCGCATCAGGACGGCTATACCGGTCAACTTGATAAATCCAAGCTTCCTCTCGTAAATCTGAGAGTGGAAGAATATAATGGATTAATTTTTGCCACTTTTGATAAATCCATTATGTCTTTGGAAGACTGGCTTGGCCGGGCCAAACCGTGGATTGATCTGTTCATGAAGCAGGGTGCTTATTGGCCCATCAAAACCATGGGTGAGCATAAATTTACTTTTCCAGGAAACTGGAAAATCCAGCTCGAAAATACAACAGATGCTTACCACTTCCCTATAGTTCATAAGCCATACCTTGATTCTGTTGATAAGGAGACAGAAGATACATTCTCCTTCCTAGATGGAGAGGGATATGTAGAAGACTTGGGGCATGGCCACTCTGTTATGGTCATGATTCCAGATTTGGTGGATCTTGAAGAAGATCTGGATCGTCCCATTCCCATGCGCTTTGAAAAATTGGCTGAAGATCTAAGTAAGGATCACACACCTCAAGAAGTCAGACGCATTGTGCGTGCTGTTGGTGGAACGGGTTTCAATCTCAATCTGTTTCCAAATCTTGCGTGTTCAATGGCATTTTTCCGTGTTCTACGGCCTTTGTCTGTAAACGAAACAGAAATACGGCATATTGCTATTGGAATGGATGGTGGCCCAGCTATCGCCAATCAGGCTCGGTTGCGCCTTCATGAACACTTTCAAGGGCCAATGGGTTTTGGCACGCCTGATGATGCAGAAGCATGGGATCGTGTGCAGCGCGGTTCACTTGCAGGGCGCGATATTCCCATTTTGTTAAATCGAGGTATCGGGCACGAAGCAAAGCGTGAAAACGGTAATCTCTATAGTGATGTCAGTGCAGAAACAGGAATGCGCGCTGCGTACCGGCAGTGGTTTGCAGATATGACCGAGGAGAATGAAGCATGAGCATTTCTCTGAATGATGCCGTAGAGCTTGTAACGTTAGAAGCTGATCTGCTGGATGATGGGCAGTTTACTGAATGGCTCAAGCTTTATACGCAATCAGGTTTTTATATTATTCCTATTGATCCTGATGCAGACGATTACGCCGATACACTGAACTATGCGTATGATGATGCTGAAATGCGTCAAAAACGCGTTGAACGTTTGATTGGGGGGCGCGCTATTTCAGCAGCTCCTCCAGCACAGACAATCCGGTTGCTTTCACGCTACAGGCTTCTGGAATCTGATGATCAGCGATGTGTGCTCCGTTGCGCCCAGTTGTTAACGGAGCTTCGGCAAGGGCGGGAGCGTTCTTATGCAGCCAATGTGATATTTACGTTGGTGAAAGAAGAAGATTCTCTAAAAATCGATCAGAAAGTCATTAAGATTTTAGGATCAACAGAGGCTCTAACAGCCGTGAGTTATATCCTGTAATGCGGACGGCTTTGGTAACAGGCGGAGCGCAGGGGCTTGGTGCTATTATAGTGTCAAGCCTCGTGCAGGCGGGCTATCGGGTTGCAATTGCGGATATCAACCCAGATGTGGCTCAACATTTGGTAAAGGAACATGGCGAGGAGAAGGTTGCTGTTTTCGGGCTGGATGTAAGCAATGAAAACTCGGTCGAACAGGTTCTGGACCAGGTTGAAGAACGCTTTGGCTTACCATGGCTCTTGGTAAATAACGCGGCAGTTATGAAGGCACAGCCTGTGCTGGAAATTGATATGCCAACGTTTGAGCGCATTATATCGGTTAACCTGTGTGGGACTTTCCTGTGTAGCCAGCGGTTTGCACGGCGTCTTGTCGCAGCCAAGCAGAGCGGACGAATTGTAAATATCGGCTCGTTGGCGGGGCAAAATGGTGGATCTGCTACAGGGGCACATTATGCAGCCTCAAAAGGGGGGATTCATACCCTTACCAAAGTGTTTGCGCGGGATCTGGCGCCGTTAGGGATTACCGTTAATGCAATAGCGCCAGGTCCGTTAGATCTGCCATCTGTTGCAGCAACAATTGGTGTAGATCGTTTGCCTGCTCTTAAAGCTGCATTGCCAACAGGTAAGCTAGGCCGCCCCATTACGGTGGCGCGCATGGTTGTGGAAATGGCGCGTGAAGATGCTGATGGGCTAACGGGATCTACAATTGATATTAACAGTGGATTGTATTTGCGATGACCAGACAATCTCATTTGTTGAATGTTACAGTAGATGCATGTAAATTGCGCGGATCTGTCCTTTGCTTTGATCTCAAAGCCTCTAATGGAGCAGATCTGCCGGTGTGGGAAGCTGGTGCCCATATTGACCTGTATCTTGAAGAAGGGTTGATCCGCCAATACTCCTTGTGCGGGAACCCGGCTGATCGGAAGCGGTATTCTTTAGCTGTGCTGTTGGACCCTAAATCTCGAGGAGGGTCCATTGCTGTGCATCGTCTTGTGCGTGATGGGGCACAACTTCAGATCAGCCTACCACGTAATTTGTTTCCATTGGATTGTGATGCAGAAAGCAGTTTGCTTATTGGTGGTGGCATAGGCGTTACGCCGATGATCGCAATGGCATATGAACTGTATGACAAAGCGCAAAACTTTGCTCTACACTATGTTGCGCGTGATCCGGTTTTTGCGCCTGTTTTACAGGCTCTTCCTTTTGTCGCCCATGTTGTTATTCATGATCACAGTCAGGCAGAACGGCCACGCTTTAACGTGCAGAATACGCTTGCCCAATGGATAGATCAAAATGGATCCGGGGTTCATGTGTATGTGTGTGGTCCAGAAGGGTTGATGCAGGCCGTTGCGCAGGCAGGTAGCGCTTGTGGATTGCCAGAAGAGCATGTGCATCAGGAAGCCTTTTCTGCCCAACCCGTAGAAGGTGGGGCTGGATTTGAAGTGCTGGCTGCCAAAAGCGGGGTGCGTGTTCAGGTTGCAGAAGATGAAACCATAGCAGCAGCTTTTGCTCGTTCTGGTGTGCGTGTGCCTGTAAGTTGTGAGCAAGGTATCTGTGGCACGTGTGTTGTATCTGTTCTGGAAGGTGAGCCAGACCATCGTGACGAATATCTGACAGACGAAGAAAAAACGGATCAGATTGCTCTTTGTTGCTCACGATCCAAAACACCTTTGCTTGTAGTAGACCTATGAACAAAATGCCTCGTGTTTGTATTGCCGGTATGGGAGGAATGGGTGGAACCTTTGCATCCATTCTTTCATCCAGACCAGTCATGCTATCTGTTGTTGCACGGGGCAGCACTTTACAAGCCTTACGCGAGAATGGATTGGTTTGTCAGAATGGATCAGAAATTACGCGGCATTCTCTTAGAGTAAATGATCGCGCACCTTCTGAAATACAGGATCTGATCATTCTTTCTGGTAAATCCTACCAACTGCCTGATCTGTTCAAAACTGTTAGCCATGCCGTAGGCCCGAACACACTTATTATACCCGTTCTGAATGGCCTACCATGGTGGATGATTGCACAGACAAATACAGCACGAAGTGTTGTTAAAAAGATTACCCATACTTTGGACCCAGAAGGTAATCTTGGAAGTATTCCAACCGAGAATATTATAGGGTGTGTTGCTTATGCTTTTGCTCAGGTAACTGCACCAGGGAAAGTAAATATTTCTGGCTCTTCTCGATTTATATTGGGGAATGCACTACCCGGTCAGAATACTGTTGATAGGGTTTTGACGTGGCTGGAAGGTGGAGAAGGGAATTTTGCAGAAACACCTGATATTAAAAAGGAAATCTGGAATAAACTTTCTTTGAATGTTGCAACAAATTTTTTATCAGTTTTATGTGAGGGAACTTTAAAAATTCTCTCTTCCAATCCAGATCTTTGCGTATTGGTTAGGCGGTGTCTTGTAGAAATTCAGGTTCTTGGTCAGGACTGTGGAATTGGCGGCTTACTTTCCATTGATGAGTTAATGAGCAAAGTGGAACAAGGGGGAAATCATCCCACATCTATGTTGCAAGATTATCTTCGGAATAAGCCATTGGAATTAGCTGCCATGGGGGATGTTATTATACGCCTTGCGCACCATCATGGGCTTGTTCTTCCTACTACAGAAGCACTTGTAGGCCTGACACGTAACAAAGCATCAAGACGTTATTAAGCTTGCAAAAGGAAGTAAAAATGTCGGACTTGTGGAGTGCTGATGAAACAAAGCTCCGTATTCAATTAGCGGAATGTTATCATCTCATTGATTATTTTGGATGGACTGAAATGATTTTTAATCATATTTCAGTCCGCCTTCCGGGTGAACCAAAGCGTTATTTGGTAAATGCTTTTGGTTTAAATTATGATGAAGTCACGCCAGAAAACTTACTGATTGTGGATGCTGATGGCCATATTATCAGTAACAGTGCAAATAAACCTAATCCGGCAGGGTTTGCGTTACATGGCTCTATTCATGGTGCCCGAGATGACATTCATTGTGTTATTCACACACATACCAATGCTGTCTGTGCGGTTGCCATGAAAGAGCAAGGCTTTAGCCACGATAATTTTTACGGGGCGCAGCTTTTTGAACGCGTTGGGTATCATGATTTTGAAGGTATCACCCTTTATGATGATGAACGCCCACGTATGCTTGCCAGCTTGGGCAACAAGCATGTTCTGGTTTTGCGGAATCATGGTGTTGCTGTTGGTGGGGCAGATGTACCACGTGCCTTTTTCCTGCTTTGGATTGTGCAAAGAGCGGCCGAAATTCAGTGCCAGACAGGTATGATTCCCGGAAAAGACATTACTCTTTCAGATGAAATACGCCGGCGCTGTGCGCAAGATGCAGAAGGCGTGATTGCAAATTCACAAGCTGCCCAAAAGATGTTTGATGCAGCAGTGCGCAAAATACGTAAAGAACGAGGCCCCCTGTGGGCAGGAGATCAAGTATGAATGCTAACACCACAATGCGAGATGATTTTCGCAAAGCAATGTCGCATTTTGCAACAGGGGTAGCCGTTGTAACTGCCCAAGGAGAGCAGGGGGCACAGGGGGCTACTATTAGTGCGCTAAGTTCTGTTTCCTTGGATCCTGTTTTACTGTTAGTTTGCCTCAACCGCAAAAGTTCAACTTATAAGGCCATTGCGGAAAGTGGACGTTTTGCACTGAGCATTCTCTCCAAAAATCAGGAAGATAAAGCTTATTTCTTTGCATCTCCAGCATTGGATAAAAATGTAGAGACAGAAACACTTTGTCATGAAAATGGTAGTTTGTTTGTAAAGGATGCTCTTGTGCATATTTCCTGTTCTGTACAAGAAACTTTAACAGGTGGCTCTCACGAAATCTTTCTAGGAAGCCCAGACTACGTGAAAGTAACAGGTACAGAACCTTTGTTGTATTTCAAAGGTGGTTTCAATTTGTTCTAAAAATAACATGTAAATACGAACCTACCTAAAGTTCTGCAAAGGAATGGTTATGCTGCCAGATCCCACGGTTATTGCTGAAAACCTTATTGATACAATTAACAAGCATGAAGGTAAGATTCATGCATTTACGCAGTACAATCCCGAACAGATACGGCGGGATGCAGCCTATCTTTCTGCTGGGCCTCTGACAGGGATGAGCGTTGGCGTAAAAGATATTGTAGAAACTGAAGCATATTTCACCGAGTATGGGTCCGGCATCTACAAGAACAATCAATCTCGTGCAGATGCAGCCTGTGTTACATTGCTAAAGCAGGCAGGTGCATTGGTGGCTGGTAAAACAGTCACAACGGAATTTGCTTTTTTTCAACCCGGCCCAACAGTAAATCCATATGATACAGCACGCACACCGGGAGGTTCATCTAGTGGATCTGCTGCGGCTGTAGCATGTGGTATGGTGGATATAGGTATTGCGTCTCAAACAGCTGCGTCTCTTACACGTCCGGCATCTTATTGCGGTATTGTTGGTTTTAAACCTTCTTATGCACGCTACAATGCAGCAGGGGTGAAATATCTGGCCCCATCATTTGATGCGCTGGGTGTTGTTACGCGAGATGTAACTTCGTCAATTAAAGCTGATAATGTATTAAAAGGGCCAAAATCAGCAAGCGTTGAACTGCCCTTGCAAAAGCCCAAACGCATCGGGTTTTGCAAAACCCCATGGTGGAGCCAAGGAGATGCAGACATGCATCAGGCTCTGCAAAGTGCTGCGGATTTGTTCGGGCAACATACATCTCTTGACGAAGTAGATTTGGCAGATTTTGAAGAAGGCGCGGATCTGCATCTGACCATTATGAGTTATGAAGCAGCTCAGTCTCTCGCATGGGAATATACAGCAAAGCGTGAACAAATAAGCCCACAGGTAGCCGCGTTGATTAAAGCTGGTCAGGCTATTACCCGACAGGATTATGAGGAGGCGCTAGCAAAAGCACAAAATCTACGGCAAAAAGCAGATATCCTGTTTGAAACGTACGATGTGCTTCTTGCTCCCGCAGCACCGGGGGTTGCACCTTTACTGGAAGAGGGTACAGGTAGCCCACTTTTTAGCCGTTTGTGGACACTTTTGTACCTGCCTTCTCTTACTTTGCCGGGTATGGTGAACAAGGCCGGTTTGCCTATTGGCGTGCAATTTCTAGGACGCTATGGAGCGGATGAAGCCCTGTTATCTTATGGCTTATGGGCAGAACAGATTTTGCCAGACCGTCCGCTTTGTTCTGGTTAATTTTATCATAATGGTAACCGGAGGATACAAATCCTCCGGTTACCGATTAATAAATATTCTGATATATTTTACTGCATGTATTTATTAATGTGCGGATTTCATGATCGTCAAAATTATGGAAAGCTCGGCCAAAAATAAGAGAGGCAATGGCGCGCACTTCTGTAAATACTTGCATACCTTTTTCTGTAAGACGAACGTCCGTAACCCGTGCATCGTGTTCTGAAACAGAGGTGCTGATGAGATCTTCGTTTTCCATACGATAGATCAATTTGGTCATGGTAGAAATACGGATAACGGCCAAGTCTGCAATCCGGCCAATGGGCGCGTATTCGTGCTCGTGTAAAATAGCAAGCACACGCCATCGGGGAATATCCATGCCAATAGGCTTAAGATGTGCGTCCATGCGTATCTGGTAGAGGCTGACAAGACGGGTCAGGTGGAAAAAAGGCGAGGCATCGGAGGAAAAAAGTTGATCTTTAGGATCTGCCTGACGCCACACCTTGCCACTACGTGATTTTACCACAATCTCATTCCTCATGATGCACTGTAGAATGCTCTAGCCTTTTTGTATTGGCCTGTGAAGTAATCTGCTGCGCATATGCCGTGTGCCGACTTTGTGGGAATGTTTTTTATCGGCTTAAACTTCACTATGACAAAATAAGCCGAGGCTCGCTTCGAAATATTTTGAAGCCTAACGAATGGCCAGAATAAGACGCGGTAAAAACACTTTCTGTTCAATCAGTTATACGTGATGCCCGTATCTGCGTAATCCGATCTATCGTGAGGAGAAACAACGCGGAGAAATCTTCATGATTCAAAATTCTGTTGCCCCAGAATTCAGGGAAGCTCTGAAAGTCCTGCCATCCTTTGATGGTCTTTCGGATCAAAACCTCGCAGCAACCCGCAAGGCGTTTATCGCGGCTATTCGTAATGTGCCGGTTACCGAATATCCAGATGTCACTCTCGAAGAGTGTCATGTGCCCGGGCCTTCTGGCGCTCCAGATGTTCCGGTCGTGATTTACCGGCCCAAAGATAAACATCCACATGCACCAGCACTGGTTTACATTCATAGCGGCGGCATTGTCAGCGGTACGCCAGAAGTGGATGATGCCAGATGCCGACAGCTTGTGAACGAACTGGGCTTGGTGATCTTTTCAGTTGATTACCGTCTGGCGCCCGAGGCTCCATACCCAGCAGCGATAGAGGATTGTTATGCTGTTCTGAAGTGGGTTCATGAGCAATCCGCTCATTTGGGAATTGATCGTGATCGTCTGGTCATTGGTGGGGATAGTGCTGGGGGTGGTTTAACTGCCTGTCTTGCCTTGCTGGCACGAGACAGAGCAGAAGTGAAAGTTCTTTTCCAGTTGCTCATCTACCCCATGCTGGATGATCGAACGGGCACCACTGTCATGCCCTCGCCGGAACTGGGGCAGTATATATGGACCCGTTCTGCCAATCACTATGCATGGAATGCTTATTTGGGTAAGGCGCCTGGAAGCGCAGACGTTTCTGCATATGCAGCGGCGTTTCGCGCGAAAGATCTGGCAGGGCTGCCGCCAGCTTATATCGGGGTTGGGTCGCTAGACTTGTTTCTGGATGAGGATCTCGAATATGCACGGCGCTTGATGGCAGCAGGTGTGCCAACAGAAGTCTGTGTCGTTCCCGGTGCTTATCACGTGTTTGATGTATTCATTCCTGATGCACCATTGAGCATACAGTTCAGACACTCCTATTTTGCTGCTCTAAAACGCGTACTTTTCGTTTAGAAGCATCATTTTTCTGTTTTACAAAACCTAGGGCACATCATGATCTTCTGATCCATCAGACTTAATACGGGCATGCATGTGTTCAATGTGCTCAAAGTCAAAGCTATCGGATGGAAGACATCACCGAATGAGGTGATCATGATGGGGGTTTCCGTTATTATTTTCCGCAGTGAGTTCCGTTAGGTGTAGCAATACCTGCAGCAGAACGGTCCCGTGCGTGACCGTACCTCGGATCGTCGAGGAGCCGTTCTTGCTCTCGGCATTTGTGACGCAAGCTCGATAGGGGAATCGAGCCTGTAAAGAACGGAGTGCCTGTATTTTTGAAAGGAAAGGCAGATTGCTGAGTCTGCTGACCTCAAGCCACCCGAAACGAAACCTGAAGGTTTTTAGTTTTGAGCAAAAGTGGCGTCCCGTACGGGATTCGAACCCGTGTTGCCGCCGTGAAAGGGCGGTGTCCTAGGCCTCTAGACGAACGGGACAAGAGGCTGATGCGGCTTCCTACGAGAAAAACATCTTGAGCACAAGAAGATTCTTTAAGGTGCATATGCGTTTGGTAGGAAAATGCAGGCAAATGCTCAATTTGTGGCGGAATACGGACAGATGCATGGATAGGAGTAACGGAAAAAGACTGTTTTCAGCTGCAATAACGATGGTCAGGAATGATGAAGCAACGGTAATGCTGGTGCACGGGCTCAACAACAAACTGCGGAGAATATAAATTTCTCAAATGTTTTTTGGGCGTAAGCTAGACTTTGTTAGTAACATTCATACATTCTCTGGTTGCTTTTCGCCCCAAAAGTCAGGCGCTGGAAATCTTTTTTGTATTTAAGGTATCTGGACCCTTGCATCTGGAGCAGAAGCCTGCTTGCAGAGGCAGTATGCAAGGTTTGTCAGAAAATACAGGTTGGTTTCCCGTCGTGTTTCGCATGGAAGGCGAGCGGGTTCTTGTTGTGGGCGGCGGAAATGTAGCCGCCAGCAAGGTGCAGCTTCTTGTATCTACAGGTGCGCGGGTGGAAGTGCTTTCGGCTTCCTTGTGTTCCGAACTTGAGCGTATGGTGGATAAAGGTGCCATACACCATTTTGCGCAGGATACATCTGCGCAGGATTTGCAGCCGCGTCTTTCAGGCTGCCGTCTGGTTTATCTGGCAACCAATGACCGAGATCTGAATCAAACACTCGCAACTCTATGTAAGGCCCATAATGTGCCGGTTTGTGCGGTGGATGATCCGGCTATTTCCACATTTATTACGCCTGCATTGGTCACACGGGGGAAGGTGCAGGTAGCCATTTCTACCGGAGGTGCTGCGCCTGTTCTGGCCCGTAGGCTAAGAACAATGGTGGAGCGCGTTCTCCCGGAAGGGTTGCACCGTCTGGCGGACTTTATGTCCACCATGCGGGATGAACTGCGCCAACGTATTCCAGATACCTCTGAACGTCGGCAGCTATGGGAGCATTTTCTTGATGGAGAAGGTGCACGCGCGGCTTTGGCTGGAGATAAGGCTGAAGCCACACGCAACCTGCAGGAGTTGGAAGAGGGAAATGCTGCACGGGGCGAGGTCTGGTTGGTAGGAGCCGGGCCGGGTAATCCTGATTTGCTCACTCTGGCGGCTTTGCGGCTTATGCAGGATGCAGATGTTATTCTGTATGACAATCTGGTTGGCCCAGAAATTCTGAATTACGTGCGGCGAGATGCCGAACGTGTTTTTGTAGGCAAAAAGCGTAATCGCCATACATTGCCGCAAGAAGATATCAACCATGAACTGGTGCGTCGTGCGCAGGCTGGCCAACGGGTTTTGCGCCTGAAAGGCGGAGATCCCTTTATATTTGGCAGGGGCGGGGAAGAACTGGAAACACTGGTAGAGGCTGGTGTGCCTTTTCGGATTGTTCCAGGTATTTCTGCTGCCAATGGATGTGCCGCGTATGCCGGTATTCCCCTCACTCATCGTGATTGTGCACAGGCATGTCTGTTTATTACGGGGCATGCACGTGCAGATGGTGTGCTGAATTTGGAATGGGAAACTATTGCCCTAACAAATCAGACAGTGGTGATTTACATGGGGCTGACAATGATTTCTCAGCTTTGTGCCCAGCTTGTTAAGCACGGATTGCCTGAAAACTGGCCTGTTGCGGTGGTGGAAAAAGGTACTTTGCCAGAGCAAAGAGTATGTGAAGGCACGTTGGCAACGTTACCAGATCTGGTAGCAGAACAGCAGATACAAAGTCCGGCACTGGTGATTATAGGAGAGGTTGTACGCCATCGTGTGATCTCACCGCATCATTGATTGCAGATACAAGACCAAACCGTTGATATTTGCGGCATCTTTGGCTGCCGATTTTAAACCACTATCTATCGGGAAGACTGGATAGCGCATGACAAACACTTCATTCCCTCATGCAGATGCACCCAAACGGGCTGAAGCTGTGCTGGCGCAGTTGAAAGCGCAGTTTGGTGAACGTGTTTCGTGCAATGAATCCGTTTGTGAAGCCCATAGCCATGGAGAGGCCTTGCAGGTGTCCCGCATGCCAGCGGCTGTGGTGTTTGCTGAAAGCACGGCGGATGTATCCGAAGTGCTCAAGCTTTGCCATCATCATCAGGTTCCAGTGGTTGCATTTGGCGCAGGTACATCGGTGGAAGGGCATGTCACGCCACCAGAACATGCTATCAGTCTTGATCTTTCCCGTATGACAGAGGTGCTGGAAGTTAATCCGGCTGATCTGGATTGCCGCGTGCAGGCAGGTCTTACCCGGCAAGACTTGAATGTCCAGTTGCGGGATACAGGTCTGTTTTTTCCGGTTGATCCGGGTGGTGAAGCAACCTTGGGCGGCATGTGCGCCACGCGTGCTTCTGGCACAGCCGCGGTGCGTTACGGCACCATGAAGGAAAATGTGCTTGGACTAACAGTTGTTCTGGCAAATGGAGAAGTTATTCGTACTGGTGGGCGGGTGCGCAAGTCTTCCACCGGATATGATCTTACGTCTCTGTTCGTAGGGTCAGAAGGCACATTAGGGATTATTACAGAGGTGCAGTTGCGCCTGCACGGTATTCCTGAACAGCTTTCCGCTGCTATTTGCCAGTTCGAAAATCTGCATGATGCGGTCAGCACGGCTATTGAGATTATTCAGATGGGCGTGCCTATTGCCCGTGTGGAATTGATGGACGAAGTGCAGATGGCTGCAAGTATCAGCTATTCTGGCCTCACAGATTTGCAGCCTCTGACAACCCTGTTTTTTGAATTTGCGGGTGCACCAGAATCTGTGCGTGAACAGGTGAGTGTGACCGAAGATATTGCGTGCGAAAATAACGGTTTGCGCTTTATGTGGGCAGATACGGCCGATGAACGTGCGCGCCTTTGGAAGGCGCGGCATAATGCGTTCTGGGCAGCAAAGGCAATTGATCCATCAGCACGTGTTATCAGCACAGACTGCATTGTGCCCATTTCACGCCTGGCAGATCTGATAGATGGCGTTCGGCAGGATATTGCAGCTTCTGGCCTGCAGGCTGCTATTCTGGGGCATGTGGGTGATGGAAATTTCCACACTCTGATTATGACAGAAGATAGCGATGCCGGGCATGCGCGTGCGCTTGATCTTGACCGCAAGATTGTTGCACGTGCTCTGGCGATGGGTGGTTCATGCAGCGGTGAACATGGCGTAGGTTTGGGAAAGCTGGAGTTTCTGGAAACAGAGCACGGGGCGGGAGCGCTGTCTGTCATGCGGGCATTGAAAGCAACGCTGGATCCGCTGAACATTCTTAACCCTGGTAAACTATTGCCAGAAGGGCCTGTGTTCAAAGGGTAAGGAGCGTTCAGGCAACTTACCCGTATAAACTTGACATCTGCGTGTTATTTTCTGTTTATACACACAAAATCGTATTTATCTGAAATGGACTATAAATCATGTCTTCGTCCTTTTTATCCCGTAGGGTAATGCTTGCCGGAATGGGCGTGGCCATGATGGCCCCCTACGGTGTTGCACGTGCTGATGGTCAGGTTCTGCGTATCGGCATTATTGCTGGTGAGGATGAAGATGTCTGGCGCGTGGTGGCTGAAAACGCTGCCAAGGAAGGTCTGACCCTCAAGATCATCCCGTTTTCAGATTACAATGCACCGAACGAAGCATTGGCTGAACACGAACTGGATGCAAATGCCTTTCAGCATGGGCCTTTTCTGGAAGCGCAAAACAAGGCCAAGAATTTCCATATCGTGCCTGTAGGTAACACCTATCTGTCTCCCATAGGTCTGTATTCTCGGCGCTGGAAATCTGTTGCGGAATTACCAAACAAGGCCGTGATTGGTGTGCCGAATGACCCGACGAATGAGGGGCGCGCCCTTTTGCTGTTGCAGAAATTGGGGCTGATCAAAGTGGCGGAAGATGCCGGTCTGGTGCCCACAGCGTTAGATATTACCGAAAATCCACGCCAGATTTCTGTAAAAGAAATGGATGCCGGAATGGTGGGGCGCGCGCTGCCAGATATGGATGCGGCTGTGGTGAATACAGATTGGGCCAACAAAGCGGGTATTGATCTGCAAAAAGAGCGGATTGCACAGGAAGCCCCGCAAAATAACCCGTATGTCTGCTTTATTGCTGTGAATGAGACAGACAAAAATGCACCGTGGGTCAGCAAGCTTGTTTCAGCTTTTCAGCAAGATAATGTCAAACAGGCGTTGGTGCAGGCATTTCATGGTGCGGTTGTGCCGGGTTGGTCATGAGTCTTTTACAGGTTGAACATCTTACCCGCTCATTTGGCGGGCAGCCTGCCCTCAAGGATATTTCTTTTACGGTGGGCAAGGGCGATAGCCTTGGCATCATCGGGCGTTCAGGGGCGGGAAAGTCCACCTTGTTGCGGTGCCTATGCGGGCTGGATCGTCCTCAATCCGGACGTATTCTGCTGGAAGGGCAGGATCTGGCAGTTCTGCCAGAATCTCAGATCATTCCCTTGCGGCGGCGTATCGGGCTGGTGTTTCAGCATTTCAATTTGCTGACATCCCGCACCGTTGCCGCCAATGTGGCTTTGCCATTGGAAATTGCAGGTATCCCACGTGATCAGCGGGTAAAACGTGTCGCAGAACTGCTTGATCTAGTGGGGTTGGCTGATCACGCCAATAAATATCCTGCCATGTTATCTGGCGGGCAAAAGCAGCGTGTTGGTATTGCCCGTGCCCTTGCAGCACAACCTGCCTTGCTGTTGTGCGATGAAGCAACTTCTGCGCTAGACCCGGAAACAACAGAGTCGATATTGGCTTTGTTAAACAGCATCAATCGTGAATTGGGGCTGACCATTGTTTTTATCACGCATGAAATGGACGTTGTGCGTGCATTGGCCAAGCATGTTCTGGTGCTGGATCATGGTCGGATCATAGCACGTGGTCTGCCCGCTGATATTTTGGAAGAAACAAGCCTGCAAGCTGCTTTACCCCCCAATATGGAACGTAGCCCGCAGGAAGGTAGCCACGCAGTGGTAAGACTAACGGTGGATCAAAACCTGATTATGGCACCGTTACTGCAAAATGTGCAGGAGATGTGCCAGACACAGGCTTCCTTATTACGAGTTATTCCTGCCGAAGATGCAGAATATCAGGTTTTGGATGTTCTTTTACAGGTTGGGGATGTTTCTGTCGCAACCATGAACTTTCTTCAGCAAAATTGTCATGCAGCAGAAGTGGTAGGCTATGTCCCGGCTCATTCTTGATCTGCTATGGCACGCCACTGGCGAAACGCTGATAATGGTGTTGGTATCCGGTTTTATTGCGGTTCTTTTTGGGCTGCCATTAGCCGTTTTTATGGTTGTAGCTGGGCGAGGCGGCCTTTATCCATTGCCGGTGCTGCCACGTTTGCTTGGTGTGGTGATTGATGCCATCCGGGCTGTGCCATTTATTATTCTGCTGGTGCTGCTTATTCCATTTACCCGAATGGTCGTGGGCAGTGCGTTGGGCACAACTGCTGCCATTGTCCCGCTTTCCATTGCCGCTATTCCGTATTTTGCGCGCATTGCTGAGGTTTCCCTGCGGGAAGTCGATCACGGATTGGTTGATGCCGTGCGCGCCATGGGCGGAACGCGCTGGATGGTTATCCGGTATGTTTTGCTACCAGAAAGCATGCCTGCGCTTGTATCCGGCATAACAGTTACACTGGTAACCTTGGTGGGTGCATCAGCCATGGCAGGCACTATTGGTGCCGGTGGTTTGGGGGATCTGGCTATTCGCTATGGTTATCAGCGCTTCAATACAACAGTGATGTTAGGGGTGGTCGCTGTATTGATTGTGTTGGTGACGGGTATGCAGGCCTTGGGTAACTGGCTTTCACGTATATTGCGTCATTCAGAACGTACCAGAAATGCAGACTAAGATTGGAAGAATCTTCTCTCTATTCTTAATCGAATAGAGAGAAGATTATAAAATTAAATTCCTACAAGTTCTGCATCAGCAGCAGATCCAAAGAATTCATAGTGGATCTGGTTTTCTGGCACGCCAGCTTCGGTAAGAACTTTAATCATGTCCCGCATAAAGCTATCAGGCCCACAGATATTGTAATCTGTGGTGATATCTACACGAG
Source organism: Acetobacter pasteurianus (assembly GCF_009914215.2). Classification (NCBI taxonomy): domain Bacteria; kingdom Pseudomonadati; phylum Pseudomonadota; class Alphaproteobacteria; order Acetobacterales; family Acetobacteraceae; genus Acetobacter; species Acetobacter pasteurianus. The sequence goes on from NZ_CP039846.2 coordinate 1,669,973, forward strand.
GTTTAAGCCATTCTGCAGTGATTCTGCCTTCATGCAACTTTACGTTCTTGTTCGAACGATTTGTGGGCACGGGAGAATGGCTATAGAAAATATCAGCTTCAAGCGCATCTTTTTCAGCCAAAGTGTAGATGTAATCTGTAAATGCTTCATCCTGTGCAGTGTGCACGCCGTGGATGTAGTGGATATTGCGCTTGGTTCCATCCTTCAGAAACGCGCCGAGGGTAGAAATAAAAGGTGTTTGTCCAACACCTGCACACAGCAGAACAATTTTGCTGTTTTGCTCTGTTCCAGGCGTAAAGTCTCCCGCTGGTGCAGAAACGTCCAGAACCTGCCCTTCTTGCACGGTATCATGCAGCCATTGAGAAACCACACCACCATCCGCGCGGCGCACACTAATGCGGTAATGATCTGCGCCGGGTTCGGAAGAAATACTGTAGTTACGGCGTTGTGAGCCGTGCCTCGGAACATCTAGCTTGAAGCTGAGATATTGCCCGGCTTCGTGTTTCATAATGGGTTTGTTATCCACGGGCACCAGTTCGAAGGACGTGATGGTATGACTTTCACGCACTTTGCGGCGCACCGTAAACGGGCGCCAGCCTACCCATCCGCCAGGGGCTGCGGCATGTTCTTCGTAAATCTGTTTTTCACGGCCCATGAGAATGTCTGCCAAGAACCAGTAAGCCTTACCCCATGCTTCCAGAATTTCGGGTGTGGCAGCGTCACCCAGCACATGAGCAATTGCTCCCAAAAGTGCATCAGCTACGTAGGGGTAATGTTTGGGCAGAATATTTAGCCCAACATGTTTTTCGGCAATACGTTCAACCATACCGCCCAAAGCGCCAAGGTTATCAATGTTACGCGCATAAGCCAGCACAGCCAGAGCAAGGGCTTTAGGTTGTTCACCATCTTTTTGGTGAGACATGTTGAAAAGGTCCCGAATATCGGGGTTGGACAGCAGGCGTTTGTACATTTCCTGCGTAATATCTAGCCCATGTGCTTCAAGAGCTGGAACACAGGCCTTTATAATTGAGAGTGTTTTTGCATCAAGCGGAGAAGGCATGGAGAAGATCCTATAAAATGTATTTAATATACATCTTATAGGCACATAAAAAGGTGTCAATACGATGCATCTTTTGTGCGGAGATGGCTGCATTGTGGTGCACGCAATATTTAGGTGTATGAGCGCACTATATTTAGGATATTATGTTAGATAATGGTTAATATTAAACGATTTATGAAAAAAGAGATTTTTTGATTTTGCATTTCTGTAAATCTAAGCTTACTTACTGCACATAACAAAATATGTTATCAGGTTATTAAGTTTGTAATGATCTGCCATACTTTGCAGAGCATGAAATATGGCAACCATAAAATATTGGGTATGCTACAAGAACCACGGTAACTCTGGAGCAATGGATATAAAGAACAATGGCTGACCAGGACGACGTTATTTCACCCGGGATAGATCTTGGGCAAAGAATCAAGATCCTGCGTAAATCCGCTGGACTAACACAGCAGCAGGTTGCAGACGCGCTGGGGGTTTCAAGGCCGGCTATCGCTTTTTGGGAAACCGGACGGGAAGGAAGTGCCAGAAAACATATTCCCAAACTGGCGGCACTTTTTAATGTTGACCCGGAAATTTTTCTGACAGGCTATGTGCAGGAAGATATTGAGCTGGTGATTACGCCAGATGAACATGATGTGATCCGCCTTTACCGTATGCTTGATCCATCTCGTAAAGTATCTGCGCAGAAGTGGTTGGAACGGCAGGCGCGGATGGCCCGGCAGGAAGACTGAATTTATCAGACAGATTTTGATATATCAGGTCACTTCTTTTCAGTGTTTATGGACAAAAACCTTCATAAATACTGAAAAGAAGTGACCTTGATGAAGTTGCTATTTAAAGCAGCTCTAAGGCCAGTGCTGCTGCAGAAGCGACATCGTGCCTTAAGGCTACAACATTGCCCTTCCCATCAGGGTGAACCCGGTTTGTTAAAATAAGAACAAAGCTATCTGTTTGCGGGACCAGCCACAAAGAGGTGCCGGTAAATCCGGTATGGCCAAAAGATCCTACAGGAAAGTAATCCCCTCGTGGGGTAGAATAATGGGTATTAATGTCCCACCCCAAACCGCGTTGGTCAGTTTTGTCCGCAGGTTGTTGCGGAGATGACATCATAACCAGTGTTTCTGCCTTGAGCGGAAAAGAAGAAGGCTGCCCGGCACGTTTGTTCAGCAGCGCAATGGCGTAGCGGGTCATGTCATCCGCGCAGGAAAATAAACCTGCATGGCCTGCAATACCCCCCATTCGGCGTGTTGTGGGGTCATGCACAATACCGCGAAGAAGGTTTCCTTTTTCATCGTACTGGGTGGGGGCAATTGTACTGTAAAGTGTTGGTGCCGGAGCAAAAAAGGTTCTTTTTAAGCCCAGTGGTTTGAGAATATTTTGAGTTGCATAGTCTTGTAAGGTCAGGCCAGAGAGCTTTTCTATAATTAGACCAAGCAGAATGAAGTTGATGTCACTGTAGATAAACTGTTCTCCTGCAGGATGAATGGGTGCGCAGGAAAATGCCATCTGTATAGCCGTGTTACGGCCTACCCATGGTGTTGAAAGATCCAGATCTGGCGGCAACCCGGAATAGTGGGTGAGTAACTGGCGGACAGTAATATCCTGTTTACCCTGACCGGAAAAGGCAGGAAGGTAATGGCAAACAGGAACATCCAGTTGCACTAAGTGGCGTTCATAAAGCTGCATGATGGCAGGTGCCGTAATAAGCACTTTGGTAAGAGACGCCATATCAAACAGCGTATCCCATGTCATTGCTTCTGGGTGGGGCACAAGTGCGCGTTGCCCAAATACACCTTTCCAAACCACTTGGCCTTGATGACCAATGGCAGCAACAGCTCCGGGAGTTTTGTTGGTTTTGATAGCTTCCTGAAAAATCTGTTCCACTTGTGCAAAATGGTTTTTTGTATCGGAGGCCATACTGTTCTTTATCGGCATGTAGAACAGGTTTGTCATGCCCAACAGCAGAATACGGCGGCTAAAAGCGGAAGAGGGCATACTTGTTCTGCCTTATAATAAAATGCGGTTTGTTTAAGAGGCGACGAATCTGAATGTGATATTCAGGCGTGTTTCTCCTGTTCGGATATGTGCGCCAGAACGGATGGGTTTAACCCCATGAAAGCGTAGGCGATCAGGCCCACCCCACACCAGCACATCTCCATCTTTGAGCAGAATTTGCCGGGTAGGGTCTGATCTTTTGAGGCCACCCCATAGAAAAGTTGCTTCCAAGCCAAATGAGAGAGAAACTACGGGCTGATCCGTGCACCCTTCATCGCGGTCCTGATGAAGGCCCATACGGGCGCCGGGGCTGTAAGAATTGATAAGGCAGGCATTTGGTTGAAATTGTGCAAAGCCTGCTTTCTGGGCAGCCTTGTGAGCCAAGGCTTGAAAGATAGCAGGCATATCTGGCCAAGGCTGGCCAGTAAAAGGGTTTACCTTGGTATAGCTGTAGCCTTGTGCTGTGCTGATCCAGCCAAATGTGCCGCAACATGTCATGGCAACGGACATCTGCCCTCCGCCCGGAGTATGCATTTTTCTAAATGGTGCTTGCTGCGCAATGTGATGAATAGCCAGCATACAGGTTTCAGCATCGTGCAAGGCAAAACCAGGCAATAATACTGCTCCGGCATCTAATTGCACATAATCTGGCCGTGTATCAGGCAAAAGAAAATCCAGTTGCGCGGGGCGATTGTCTTTCATGCTGAAAGCTCTGCGTGGAAAGTGTTTGCGGTGGTGTGCGCACTCTGGCACAGCATGCAAAGAGTATAGCAGCACCTACGTTTGAAACAGAAGGAGCAGATTCCCAGCAATGTCGGTTTCTGGTCGGGATATGATGTTTATCGGTGGCATTCCGGCTGTTATCAGCTTTAATGCCAGTAGCCGTATGTTTCGTGGGGTTTTTATAGGCCTGAACGCAGAGGTGGATTTTCTGGCGCGTTCCCCTATGGATTTACAACCGCAGGGCGAGGCGGCTTTGCATGTGTTTTTGGAAACATGCCGCCAGCAGAATCGTTCTCCTTTGCTTGCACGGCAAGCGGGGCAAAAAGGGTATCTGCTTGAAGATATATATGCAGAGCTGGAAGAGCCTGCACGCCAGAAGGGAATAGATTTGTATCAGCTTGTGCGGGTACAGACACAGGAATTTCAGAACACAGAAAATCGAAAAAAGAATTCAACCGTTTTTCTGAATTTTTAATAAGAACGGCTCAATTATTTAAGGAAAAAGGGAAGGCTTGCTCCACGCCTTCCCTTTTTAATATCTGGTGTGTCTCAGGCCGTTGTATTGGCCGGAATATTCTGTTTGGCGGGTGCCATTACGGACACAAGTGCAACCATGGCAATATTGATAGCCAGAGAAAGAAGGCCCGTAGAAACGTTGCCTGAAAATACCCCCAGATGAACAGGGTGAATAGGTTTCAGGCCGTCCATCCAGCACATGCCAACGCCAAAAACTGTGCCTACAGCCCATCCTGTCAGCATGGCGGCTGCAGAAAAGCGCACGCGCAACAGGCCCAGAATAAGTGCCGGGAATGTTTGTAGAATAAACACGCCCCCCAGAAGCTGGAAATCAATGGCAAACTGCGCGTTCAGGAACAATACGCAAACCAGTGCGCCAATTTTCACGATGAAAGCTGTAATACGGCTTGTGCGCACCGGGTTGGCCTGTGCAGGAAGCAAATTATTGGTAACCAGATTTGCCGCGCCAATGGCCATAACGGCAGCAGGCACCAATGCGCCCACGGCAATGGCAGCAAGGCAAAAACCGGCAAACCATGCAGGAAAGACACTTTGGAACAGCATTGGCACAACCATGGATGCATTGGTGGTGTGAATGCCAGCCGCATGCGCCATAAAGCCCAACATGGCGATAAGGCCTAATACAATGGTGTACGCAGGCAAAAAGACGGCGTTCTGTTTAATGGTATCTGCCGAACGAGATGCCAGAATACCTGTAAGTGTATGTGGATATAAAAATGCAGCCAGAGCGGAAGAAAGCGCGAGTGTGGCATAAGCTAAGCTTTGTCCGGTTTTAAGCACCGTATCCGCATGTGCAGCCGTGGCAAACAGGGCGCTATAGCCGCCAGTGTGCAGGGGAATAACCGTTACCGCCACCAGCACGGCAATATAGATCATAATATCCTTGATAAAGGCCGTAAGTGCCGGAGCATGTAGCCCACCCAACCATGTGTAAGCGGCTAGAGAAATAAAGGCGATAATAAGCGGTAGATCGCCCGGAAGCCCTAGAGCCTGCACCACGGTGCGAATACCAATAAGCTGGAGCGCAATATAGGGCATAACGGCTACCAGCCCTGTTAAGGCGACTACAACCTCCAGTGCCCGGCTGTTAAAGCGCGCTTTAACAATATCAGCCGCCGTGGCGTGCCCGCCTGCACGTGCAATCTTCCAAAGCTTCGGCATAACCAGAAAAATAAAGGGGTAGACAATAATGGTATAAGGCAGCGCAAAGAATCCATATGCCCCCGCAGCATATACCAGTGCTGGCACTGCAATAACGGTGTATGCTGTGTAGAAATCTCCCCCTACCAGAAACCACGTGACCCACGGTCCAAATTCTCGCCCGCCGAGAGACCATTCTTCATGGCTGTTAGCATCACGCTTGGCGTGGAACAGGCTGCGTATCCATTGTATGGAACTGCCAACCACAATGGTGGCAGCAAAAAAGAAAACAAAAACGCCAAGCGCCCAAGGGTTTATGGTGTTCATGTGTTTTGTCCCTTTTTCCAGACAACCCAGATAAGGGCAGAGGTTACGGGTACCCAGGCGAATTGGTACCAATAGAAAAAGGGAAAACCCCATAAAACAGGATCGTACCTGTTATACAGAGGTGTCCAGAGCAACCCCAAAAAGGGCAGGGCAAGCAGGAAGTTCAGATATTTCATTACAGAAAACCCGGTCATTTTGTTTTTTTTGTTCGTGACCGGGATAAGAATGGCGATGAAAGTTACCGCCTGTCAATTATTCTGTATGTCTTTTTGGTTTGAGAAACCAAGCTGTGTCTTTTCCACTACAAGTGGGTTTACTGCCTGTGGTGGAGCAGAAAAAGGACCCACTGTTTTAGCGTGTAGCGCTGTGCTTTTTATTCTGTAAAACTTGGTTCAGCTTATCGCCATATTGCCGATAGCTACCCTCTGGCACGCAGCCCATTTCTTCCAGATCTGCCAGATCCGCACCGTGATTGATCCACATATTCACTTCGCGTGAATCAATAGAGGCTGGGATTTCACGTGGTTCATAAACGATAGGTGGATTGTCACCTTCCGCAGCACCAAAAAGCATAAAGCTATCTGGTTCTGGTGTCTTGCTGGCACTTAGGCTGATTTCACCGCAGACAACCTGCTTTTTTTCTGCATTAGGGTGCGTGGTAATGGCGCGGAAAAAAGGATGTGTATCCGGGAATCGTTTTGTCAGTGTTTTAAGGGTATTTTTTACAAAAGGAGATGCTTTTTTATCGCTACCGTCGATAATGGTTTGTGCACTCGCAGAACAGGCTAGTCCCGGCGTGCCAAGGGCAGCAAGCAACAGGCTGAATGCCAGAAAGCGTTTCATGGTTTAAGTCTTTCCTGTTCAATGGAATGTATTAAGCAATATTATACTGCACTTTCGTGTTTAAAACAGCTCTCGCCTTCCATGGCGTAATGCCGCCGCAACTTAACCGGCCCCCTTGTTGAGGAGCAGGTACACCAGTGGTGGATGGCAGAGATAAAGGTAACCCATACAGGCTTCTGACTGCCAGAAAGCCAAAGCATTCGGCTTCCAGCGCATCTCCGTTCCATCCCAGAGTTTCTGCCGGAAATACGCCGCCAGAAAGGCGTTGTGTAAGTGCCTCCATCATTGCTGGATTATGCCGGCCACCCCCACATACAAACCATGCCTTTGGCTGTTCAGGCAAAGGAGTGCGGGCAATGGTTTCTGCCGTAAAGGCAACCAATGTGGCAGCTCCATCTGCGGGAGAGAGTGCAGCAATATCCTGCAAGGCAGTATGAAAGCTCAGCCTGTCGAGAGATTTAGGGGCGGGTTTGCTAAAAAATGGATGTGCCAACAACTGCTGCAGAATAGGTGCTGAAACCTTACCGTTGCGTGCCAATTGCCCATCTTTATCGTAGGGAATGCCTGTATGGCGGAAAGTCCAGTCATCCAGCAGGGCATTTCCGGGGCCTGTATCACAAGCCAGAATCTCACCTTCTGAAGTCAGCAGAGTAAGATTGGCAACGCCTCCGATGTTTAGAATTGCAACAGGTCGCGGCTGATCATGCAGCAGAGCGGCATGATATAAAGGAGCTAAAGGTGCACCTTCTCCGCCAGCCTGAACGTCTGCTGTGCGAAAGTCATGGATAACTGGTAAATCCGTAGCAGAAGAAAGGGCAATGGCATTGCCGATCTGCCATGTGCGTCCAGGCTGGTGCAAAATGGTCTGACCATGAAAGCCAATAATATCGGCAGGCATATCAGGTGCCATCTGGCGGAGTTGCTGTACAGCTATGGCATGCACTTCTGTCAGATCATGTTCTGCAGACAGTAACGCTGGGTCAGAAGGTGCAAGCTGGGGTGCCGCATCCAGTATGTGGCGCAGACGTGCCCGTAACTCTGGCGTATAAGGTACGGTTAGGGCAGGGCCATGCCGCAATATACGTGTGCCATCGGTTTGTATAAGTGCGGCATCTACGCCATCAAGCGATGTGCCACTCATAAGCCCTATGGCAGTAAGATGAGGTCGCGCAGGCATAGCGTTAATGTGCCGCGTTTATATCTAGCCCGGTACGTAACTGGCCGGTTGGCACGTCCCATAATAGAATGCGGTCTTGCCCATGTTCTGTAACATGCAGGGCCAACATATTGTCCCGCACACGTGTTACGCTTAACAACTGCTCACCTGCAGGTAACGTCGCATGTGCTGTGGGAAGGCTAGCAGTTGGTGCAGCATCCGATAATGCAACAGGTGGAAGGTTAGGGGGGACAGGCTTACTGCTCATGCGATGAATAAGTACGCCTGCCAGTACAACAACGCCCACCACAATCAGCACACCCATGCCGATAACGGCCACAAGTAAGGCTTTGGGTGTTTTGTATTCCTGTGGTTCTTCCATTTTAAAGAGCCGCACCTTCTGCAATATGGCGTTTCATGTTTTGCACAACGGCTGCCAGACCATCAAAAATGGCCTGTCCAATCAGAAAGTGCCCAATGTTGAGTTCTCGCAGTTCTGGCAAGCTTGCTATGGGCCCAACATTTTCAAATGTCAGGCCATGTCCTGCGTGTACTTCCAGCCCAAGTGCGGCTGCTTGCGTGGCAGCGGCACGCAGGCGTTCCAGTTCCTCTGCTTTCCCTTCTGCGTAAGCGCCAGTGTGGAGTTCTACCACCTGCGCACCTGTTTTGGCGGCAGCTTCTATCTGTGCGGATGAGGGATCTATAAACAGTGAAACACGAATACCTGCTTGTGCGAGTTTTTGCACTTTAGGGGTAAGTGTTTCTAGCTGTCCTGCTACGTTCAGGCCACCTTCTGTAGTCAGTTCTTCACGCCGTTCGGGCACAAGGCAGCAGGCATGGGGGCGTAAACCAAGGGCTATGCCAACCATTTCTTCTGTTGCGGCCATTTCCATATTAAGGGGGGCGGCAATTTCTGCACGCAGGCGTTGCAGATCTTTATCGCGGATATGGCGCCGGTCTTCACGCAGATGGGCAGTAATGCCATCAGCACCAGCCTGAATAGCCAACAGGGCTGCAGCAACGGGGTCTGGATATGTGCCGCCACGTGCATTGCGAATGGTAGCGACATGATCAATGTTGACGCCAAGCCGGATAGCTGAAGTCATGCTGCGTTCCTTCTGTTTTGCGCAAGCTGTGCTGCCAACCGAATGGCTGCAACAAGGCTGCTTGGGTCTGCCTTGTTCTGCCCCGCAATGTCAAAGGCTGTTCCATGGTCGGGCGATGTGCGGATAATTGGTAACCCCAGCGTTACGTTTACGCCTTCTGCCATATCCAGCGTTTTGAGCGGGATCAGCCCTTGGTCATGATACATGCACAAGGCCACATCGTAACGGCTGCGGGCTGCGGGTGTGAACATGGTATCTGGCGGCATGGGGCCTGTAATGTTGAGCCCTTCCTGCTGTAACGCTTTAATGGCAGGAATGATAATTTGCTGTTCCTCATGGCCCATCAAACCGTTTTCCCCGGCATGAGGGTTTAATCCCGCTACAGCAATGCGCGGGGCTTTGAGGCCAAAATCACGCCTTAGACCAGCAGCAACAGTGCGGGCTGTTTTAATAATCAGCTCTGTATTTAATTGTTCCAGCGCGTGTCGGAGGGAAACATGCACGGTAACAGGCACAACCCTCAGAGATGGGCTGGCCAGCATCATCACTTCCTGCCCAGGCACATGGCATAGTTCTGCCAGATAGCTGGTGTGCCCTGGGTGCTTGAAGCCTGCGCTTTGGATGACTTCCTTGCTAATAGGGTTGGTAATAATGGCCGAAGCTTCACCATTCTGGGCCAGTTCTACAGCCAGACGGATGCTTTCAATAACACTGGGCGCATTCTGGCGGTCTGGTTCTCCGGGGGCGGCAGGTGTTGCCAGCTGGAGGGGAAGCACAGGTATGGCGTGGGAGAAAACATCTGCTCCCTGTTCCAGATAACGCACAGCTTGCACGGGAGCATGTTGTTCCAGAAGGGCGGGATCTCCCACAAAAACAAAAGGAAGCCCGCTTTCGCGCAATATGCGCCATGCTTTTACAGTAATTTCAGGTGCAATACCTGCCGGGTCACCTTGTGTTAGAGCCAGCATAGGCTTCTTCCTTCAGCGCAGGAAAATACGGATGATGTAAATAGGAAGGAAAACCTAGAAACGATCAGGCGTAAAGGTACTGAGGAACTGATAAAGCACATTAGGTGCAAAACCATATTCCACAGCCATAACAGCATCCGGGCTGAGGGCACGATACCATGCAGGATTAAAGTGATCAGACAGCACAATGGAGTTGGGGAGCGTATGCTCTGAATGAAGCAGGTTCATAAATGGTGTTAGGCTACTGAGGTTTGGGTCTTCTGGTCTGTTCTGCAAATAGGTATCTGGATCAAAAAACAGGTGACCTGAGCGCTTTTCTTTGTCGCCAGATCGAAGGAAATGGTCATATCCATTTACAAAACCGCCGGATTGTAGATTTTGCTCTGAAATGTCCGGATAGCGCTGGAGATAATAACGCTCGGAAAATAGGTAATGTGGGGAAAACTTTTTGTATCCCCCATTGCAGTAATGTTCAAAGCCGGAAACACAGGTGCCGTTTGTAATGGCCTCTGCCGCTTCGGAACAATTTACCCGGTACCATTCCTCGTTGAAATATCTGTTGGGTGAGTGACCGGAGGACGCCCCCTCCAGCTTATACCATTGTTCAAGCTCCTGATCAGAAAAAGACAACAGAGCATCCATAATCGCACCGTATTCTGTGCGGTACCAATGTGCATCAAAAGGGTACCATAAAGCTGCGGATGCTTTACCGGGCATGGTCTGTCATCTTTCGTTTTCAGGTATGGAAATCAAGGAGCCTGAATGTTGCTTTTAGCCCACTGCGCGGCGGTTTCGCCACAATGCTGCAAAATCAATCTGCTGCATGATAACTGGCAGGAAACCTGCTTCACGGCACAGCGTGGCTAGCATGTTGCGGGCGGCCGGGTATAGAAGCCGGGGGGCTTCTATAAGCAGCAGGGTTTCAAAAGTTTCTGCTGTTGCGTGCTGCAGCGTAAAGATGCCCGCATAAATCAGATTCACATCAAATAGAGGGACAATTTCTTCCCCTTCCCGTTGTGCAGGAAGATGCCCCTGACACCGCAAGATAAGCTCAACTTCAAAGTTAGGCTGATTTTCGCCCATTTGATGAGCGCGTACATCTACAGAAACACCAAGGTGAGGGCGTTCTGTTACGCGTGAATAAATGGCCGGCGCCCCAAGAACCTGAAATTCAACAGATTTGACATATTGGATTCCCATCAGAATAGACGGTGCAGGAGGTGTTTGGGATGCGCCGCCAAGTGAATCTGCAGTTTCGGTATTCATGATGGATGTCTGGTCCTCAGGAGTAATGTCGCAAACAGAAATAGCTCATTATTCGGGAAAAATGAGCAAAACAATATAATCCGCATCAGCCCTACCAGATTCAGACAGTTGCGGCGAGAGGAAACACAATAAACTCTTTTCTGTTGTGGCTCTGGCAACGCTTTAGAAATGTGTGAAATATTTTATCATTCAGCCTGTGCTTGATGGTATTCAGTCGCTTGTTCTTTACGTGTGATACGGCTACGACTTGGTGTCATGATCAGGCTGATAATTGTTGTCCCATTCCTGTTGGCGCTTGTGGTGTTCAGTGCCAGTAATCAGGATCCGCTCGATATGTGGTTGCTGACATATAGCTGGAAATCTTCCGCTGGTGTGTTGGCGCTATTGGTGGCGGCTGTTGCCTTTTTGCTGGGCGCTTTCTGTTTGTGGACGGCGGAATTCAAGCAACGCCGGCGAGCACGCAAGGCAGAACAGCACGTAAAAGAGCTGGAAGCCCAGCTTGCACAGGTGCAGGCAGTATCCAGCCAGCCGGTGGCCCCTGCGCCGGTAGCTGTCGCGGTTCCTCCTATTTCTCCTGCAAATGGAGCAGAACCACATGTCTGATACCGCAAGGCAAACAGGTTTGATTGTGGCGCTGGATACGCAGGATCCGGCACAGGCCAAGGCATGGGCGCACGCGGTGGAAGGCATTGCAGGCGTTATCAAGCTGGGTATGGAGTTTGCTTATGCGGCAGGCTTTCAAGCTGTTGCAGATGTAGCCGGGCAGAGGCCTTTATTTCTGGATCTTAAGCTACACGATATTCCCAATACGGTTGGGGCCGCTGTAAAGGCGCTTTCCCATTTGCGCCCCCGTATGCTGACACTGCATGCTGTTGGCGGTGCAGAAATGATGAAAGCTGCGCGCAAAGCATGCGATGAGGCTTTTCCGGCAGGGGAGCGCCCATTGCTGCTGGCTGTAACCGTGCTGACAAGTATGGATGACCATGCTTTGGCAGAAGTAGGTGTGCCAGATGATACGCGCACGCAGGTTTTGCGTTTGGCGGATCTGGCAATGAAGTCTGGCATGGATGGATTGATCTGTTCTGCTCATGAACTCAAGGCACTCCGAGAGGCTCTGGGCGATAAACCAGTTCTGGTAACGCCTGGTATTCGGCCCGCAGGAGCAGCTAAGGGTGACCAGAAACGTGTTATGACACCTGCGGAAGCACGTGCCGCCGGAGCAGACTGGATTGTAGTGGGAAGGCCGATCACACAGGCAGCAGATCCCGCAGCAGCAGCAGCAGCCATTGCTGCGGAACTGGCAGCATAAATCTGCTGCATTGTAGGTAGGGTAGGTTATGAGCGGCGTTCAGACGGGCGTAAAAATCTGTGGCATTACAGAAGAAGCCGGGCTGGAAGCCTGCATGGAATATGGTGCAGATTGGGTAGGCTTTGTTTTTTTTGAGCGCTCTCCCCGTTACATAAATGCATTGCAGGCAAAGGCGCTGGCAGCCCGTGTTACAGGCAGCATCAAGAAGGTTGGGCTTTTTGTACGCCCTGACGATGCGGTTTTAGAACGTGTGTTAGATCAGGTAGATCTGGACATATTGCAGCTTTATACAACGCCTGAATGTGCCGTGCAGATACAAGCTAAGTTCAGGCGGCCTGTCTGGTTATCCATACCGGTTGCATCACAGACTGATTTGCCACGCCAATGCATGATGGAACGGCTTTTGATTGAGCCCAAGCCCCCAACGGATGCAACACGGCCTGGTGGTAATGCACAGCGGTTGAACTGGGATCTGCTACATGGCTGGAAACCTGCTTATTCGTGGATGCTGGCAGGAGGTCTAAACCCCGCAAACGTAGGGCAAGCTGTTGCCGTAACTGGGGCCCCTGCTGTGGATGTGTCATCTGGTGTTGAAAGTGCGCCTGGCGTTAAGAGCCCCGATGCAATTGCGCGTTTTATCCATAATGCGCGCACTCCAGCCGTTGGTTGAGATAAAAACTTTATTTTTTCTTCTTTAGGTCTTGCCTGTTCCGAAAATTTTGCTATTACCTCTCTCGCGTCGGAGAGATGGCCGAGTGGCTTAAGGCGCACGCTTGGAAAGCGTGTGTACGTTAATAGCGTACCGAGGGTTCGAATCCCTCTCTCTCCGCCAGAATATAACCCCTTTAAAAAATTTAGTTTAAGTGCTCTGTAGAAGTTACAGCGTTTGGTTATGCTTTTCCGTATCGGAAAGCACATATGGCTTCCTACTCCATGCCTATTGCTGATTGCGCGATCCAATAGAGTTTGGAATCGTCGGGATGGATTTTGTGTGCTGATGGTAGGAGGGGGCAATGGTGGTGTCTGTAATAAGGACTTTCCGCCTCCGGTTTAATTTAGTAAGCGCATATGAAATTCTAATCAGAGATTTCTGTAATGATGCGCAAAAACGGCAATATCGAGCCATCTGTTGGCAATCCTCGTAAACAGAATACTACCCAGATATTGGATGCCGCAGAAAAAGTGTTTGCCGTTCATGGTCTAAGCGGCACACGTATAGATGACATAGCCAAGGCCTGCGCGTTGCCAAAGGCAAATGTTCTTTATTATTTCAATACAAAGGAAACACTTTATCAGGCGACTTTAGAGCGGTTTTTGGCGGATTGGCTGGGAGATGCCAATATTCATCTTTCGGTAAACATGAATCCGCGAGAAGGTTTGCAAAGCTACATTCAAGCTAAAATGCTATTTTCGCGGCAGCGTCCAGAAGCCTCTCGCCTTTTTATGCATGAGCTTTTAGCTGGCGGTGAGCAGATACAGTCTTTCCTGCGGGAAACACTCAAGCCGCATGTAGAGGATTTGGCAGTTATATTTGCAGCATGGCATGAGAAGGGACTTATCAAGAAGATAGATCCCTTTCACTTCATGTTCATGCTTTGGGCGATGACGCAATCTTACGCTGATATGCAGGTGCAATTCGCAGCCGTTTTAGGGCAAAAACGTCTTACAAAGCGCGATTTCGAAATAGGCACAGAAACGATTATGCAGTTGGTTGCCTCAATTTGTATTGATGCGGAAGAAAGGAACTGAGCAGCGTTTGTGCGAGTATGCCAATTGCAAAACCAAAAAGGCATGAAAAGTTTCTCATACTTGCTAACGCGGGTAAGAAAATAAAAAGAGCACCACACCCTGTGCTGATAAAAAGCGAGAGCAAAGCAACAGGATTAAAGCCAGACCTATACCAGTAAATGTTTCTTTGATCTGATGAATACAAATCATCCGTAATGATGGTTTGTTTTTTTATAAGATAGTAATCACTCAGAATAATGCCTATCAGAGGCGTGATGAATGTTCCCAAAACATCAAGCGTAAGATGAATAAGTTCTGGCCGTGCGTATAAATTCCATGGTGTGAACAAAATAGCGCCTATGGCAGCAATAAGCCCTCCCTTACGCCAAGATAGAAGGTGAGGGGCCATATTAGAAAAATCAAAAGCTGCAGATACAAAGTTGGCTGAAATATTGATGCCAATAGTGGCTGTAACAATAGTGATTACACCAATAATGGCGGTTCCCAGGCTTGTCGTTCTTACGGCTGTTTCTACGGGGTCAAAAATCATATGCCCAAATACGGGAAGTGTAAGTGCTATGGTAACGAGTGTAAGACATGAGAAGGCAAGAAAATTGAAAGGTAATCCCCAAAAATTTCCACGATTTATCGACTGCATGCTGGTGCCATAGCGTGAAAAATCGCCAAAATTCAAAATGATAGGGGCAAAAAAAGCAAGTATTAAAGCCATCGCATTAATAATGCCAAAAGCATGGGTGATCAGGCTAACAGGTTGATGGGGCGTAAAAATTTGGAAAGAAAGATGCCAGCCAATTTTAGAAAGCAGCCAAATATCTAATAGAGCCATCAGGCCATAAATGACGGGGCCTGCCCAATCTATAAAGTGACGTATAGCGTCCATGCCATTCCAGAACACAAGAGTTTGCAAGCCCCATATCGTAAGAAAGGCGAGCCACCCCACATAGGATAATCCGAGTAAGCCATGTTGTGTGGCATTGGCCCACGGTTCGAGAACAGGCCAGATTTTTAAGACGAGAATAACTAAAGCGTTTGATGCTAACCATGTTTGGATGCCATACCACCCAACGGCTATAATTCCACGTATGAGTGCGGGAATAATGGCGCCGTACACACCAAAGGTCATACGTGCGATAACAGGGAAAGGTGCCCCTGTTTTAAAACTAGGCATAGCCATGAGGTTGCAAGCTAATTGTACAAGTAGAATAGCAAAAAGTAGGGCTGCAAATACATCGTATAATGGGAGACCTAAAGTGAATAGACTGCCAACAGTGATGTATCCTGCTACACTATGAATATCCGACATCCATAAAAACAGATAATCTTTCCATCGCCATGTGCGTGTAGCAGATGGCGCCAAGTCTTCGTTTGTTAAACGATTATCATGTGTTGCATGATGTGTTCCACCCATAATGCTTTCCTACATTACGATTCGAATCCGAAATATATTATTGACCAATTAGTCAGAATAACAATACGATTTCGATACAAAATATATTTTGTCCTTTAACGGTCAGAAAACAGAAAGGTAGGCGCCTCATGCTTCATGTTAAAGGCGGAATGCTTGTTACGGCAGAAGGCAGTAAGCGGGCGGATATTCTGTGTGGTCCAGATGGAAAAATTGCCCATGTCGCAAGCACTATAGAAACGCCAACGGGGTGCGATGTTGTGGATGCGGCGGGGCTACTGGTGATACCGGGGGGCATTGACCCGCATACCCATATGGAAATGCCTTTTATGGGCACAATTGCGAGTGATGATTTTTATACCGGAACCGCTGCCGGTTTAGCCGGTGGAACAACAAGCATTATTGATTTTGTTATCCCTGATTCCAGAACATTCCTCGTGGATGCATGGAAGGCGTGGCGGCAGAAAGCACAGAAGTCTGCTGCTGATTATGGTTTCCATGTTGCGATCACGCATTGGAATGATCAGATTTACCACGACATGAAAACTCTTGTAGAGCAATGCGGAGTTAATTCATTTAAACACTTCATGGCCTATAAAAATGCATTGATGGTGGAAGATGAAGCCTTTCTGCATTCCATGCGTCGGGCAGCAGAATTGGGCGCTATTTGCACAGTGCATGCCGAAAATGGAGATGCCGTTGCTTACTTGCAGCAAGATCTATTGTCTGAAGGTCGCACAGGACCGGAAGCGCATCCAGTATCCCGCCCACCTGCAGTAGAAGGAGAGGCAGCGCATCGAGCCATTACTTTGGCTGGGTTGCTTGGTGTGCCTATTTATATAGTGCATGTTTCGACGCAGGAAGGTGTGAAAGCTATTTCAGAAGCACGATTGCGAGGGCAAGAGGTGTACGGAGAAGTACTACCGCAGCATTTAGTGTTTGATGAGAGCGTCTACGAAGGTTCTGATTGGTTGAAGGCGGCACAGTACGTCATGAGCCCACCGTTTAGGTCCAAACATCATCAGGCTGCCTTGTGGGGCGGTATGATGTCTGGTCAGTTACAAACTACAGCTACAGACCATTGTTGTTTTTGTGCGCCACAAAAAGAAATGGGCAAAACAGATTTCACCCGTATCCCAAATGGCACGCCTGGGATTGAGGACCGAATGAGTGTTTTATGGCATTATGGCGTTAAAACAGGAAAACTCTCGCCTGAACAGTTTGTGGCTTTAACATCTACCAATACAGCTCAAATTTTTAATATATATCCACAAAAAGGAAGTTTAGAGATCGGAGCAGATGCCGATATCGTGCTGTGGGATCCTGATGCAGAGCGTACAATTTCTGCAAAAACACATCATCAGAATGTTGATTATAATATTTATGAAGGAATGACGGTAACGGGTGTTGCCAAGAAAACAATTAGCAAAGGGCACCTTGTCTGGAATGAAGGGGATTTACGTGCGGTGCGTGGGGCAGGTCAGTACATCGCACGCCAGCCAAAAAGCAGAAACCTGCGTAAGCCTCTTTAACTTGCAGATTGATGTGCGGAATTTATAGAGTCTTCGTTGAAAGCAAAAGGTAAACAGGCATAGCGTTTACCTTTTGTAACGGGCCGCACAGCATGTAAAAGTGCACTGGAAAAAATAAGCGCTCCGCCAGCAGGAGGACAAAACCCTTGATTTGAAAATTCGGGAAAGGTGAGTTCACCACCTTCAAAAGTATCATTTAGATTAATGGAGATTGCAAAGAGTCTGTGCTTGGCACCTTCTACGGTGTTGTCTCTGTGTGGAGCAAAGTGTCCTTTGTGTGCGGCATCATAACAACTTACAATCATACGATCCATGCCGGTTACGGTGCATTGAAATGTTTTGCGAATTTCAGGAACAACACGCCTAATAATGCGTGCTTGTAAGCCTTTGATTAAGTTTTGATTTTTTATTTTACAATCATAACGGCGTTTAAACATCGGATCTATTTTTTCCACAGCTAATCCATCTGCATTTTTTGTAAGGAAGCCTGATGGGGTGGGTGAGTTGTAATGGTAATAATGTATGAGAGCATGACAAAAATCAGCTTCGAGAATATCAGTTAACAAAAGTGCTGGAATAGGTATATTTTGAGAAGATGACCTATTTTTCAGGTTATTTTTAATAGTTGAATATGAGATGGCATGTTCTGGAAGAACTTCTTTTATCCTTAACATTGGATCTGTTATTACACATGTAATTTCATCAATATTGATGCCAAAAATATTATGAACATGACAATCTAAGTCATAAATATAGTAAAAATTATCATTCTTTATGTCTTTGTCATCGAAGGATGTTGTAACAACAAAAATTTCTATAGGGATGGCTTTTTTTAGTTCTAATAGATTCTGTAATGTATTCATAATCTTATTTGCAAAAAGTTTTTGTATATCAGGAACAAAAACAAGAATGTTATATTTTCCTGCTGCCATATCAAAGCTGTAATACCCCCAATTTGTAGAGCACTTTTGGGTGAAAATAGGAGTGGGGTCTCCGGGAAGAATCATAGAATAACCCTCATGATGTAGAGAAAGTTTTTAATAACTTACTGGATATAGGATTGAAGTTTCAATCATAATTCAGTTTCAGAATAAGTGTGATGCACGAAAGACACAGGATTATAAAACTTAACCAGGCATTCAGATTTATGTTGCGAATCCGAAACGTTAAAACATAACGTTTCTGTGTCCCCGCTATTTGTCCTGTTTGTCAGAGCTGAGAAAAAACATGCCCCATCCTCGTTTTTCAGTTGTTCATTTTCTCTTGGCCGGAACCATCTGTAGTTCAATCGCAATGGAGAGTGCTGCGTTTGGTCAGTCCGTGCCGCATCCTGCAAAAACAGTAAGGGCACAGCCTAAAAATACGAACAAGAAAACAGCAGCACCTAAAAAACTAGGTGCAGTTGAATCTAAAGGTGGTCCGGAAGAAGTTCACGTAGGCGGACATGCTTTATCTGCCCAAGGTGTCACACGTCGCGCTCCTGGTGGAGGGTTGATGCGATTGGAGACTAGAGCAGGAACTATCCAATCTGTTACGCGTGACTTTATTGCCAAACAGCCACCATCAGCTAACCCTGTTCAGGTTTTGGCACTAACTCCCAGTGCGTTTGTTACTCTTACAGAACCCTATGGCATTGCTGGTGGCAACCTGATGTTACGTGGTTTGCCGGGTGACCACGTAGGTTGGATTTACAATGGGGCACCTGTAAATGATGTGGGGGATGGGGGATTTTATGCAAACCAGACATCCGATGGTGATAACCTGAAATCAGTTTCTTTGATGCCTGGTTCAGTAGATATTGATACCCCTAGTATTTCTGCGGCAGCAGGCAGTGCATATGCAGAACTAATAGATCCATCTCATAGAAGGGGAGGGTTTGTAGATTTTTCCTACGGTTCCTACAATATGCACCGTGAATTTATCCGCCTTGAAAGTGGAGATATAGGAAACAGTGGTGTAAGAGCATTTGCTTCCTTTTCTAATACAGAGGCAGATAACTGGCGCGGTCCAGGCAAGTTTACGCGTAAGCACGTAGATTTTAAAATGATCAAGGAATTTACGCCAGAAAGCCGTTGGACAATCAACGCCAGTTATAACACCAATGTTCTACAGCTTGATGAAAACCCCACAAAAGAACAGTTTGGTGAATTTGGGAAAAATTACGATTATGATTCCCATTATCATCTGAATAATAAAACAAATTATTACAAATATGGTCTTGATGCATTTCAGAACTTAATCGCTTCAGCTCCCTTGTCTGTTAAGCTGGCGGAAGGCTTGCGCTTTGATGATACACCATACCTTTGGTGGGGATCTGGAACCATTGGTGGGGTCAGTACGGTTGAGGATGGTAAAACGTATTCAGGAACCCAACCTGTTGATGTAGATGTGGCAAACGGTACAAATGTTTATACGCCCCTGTATTTCAGTTACCATCGCACAGGTAACAATGCCAAGATGACATGGACAAAAGGCATTAATACCCTAACCTTTGGGTGGTGGTATGAATGGTCTCGTACAAATCAATCCACCCCAGTCTCCTACATCAATCAGGCAGACGGTGGGCCTGCAAATATTTACGGAGATTACGGCCCACATATTTATCGTACATCGGATGGGAACCGCTGGTACCTAAATGACCATAATACGTTTACTCAGGTAAATATGTTGTATTTGGGTGATCGGGTAAAATTGCTACATGACAAGCTCGAATTACAAGCAGGTATAAGGCTGGCTATGGTCAACCGTAAGGTAGACAGTTACGTGCCGAACATTCAGCAGCACCGTGGGCAGAATGTTTTTGAACCACTCCCACAGTTTAGTGCCAGTTACAAATTTAATGAGCATCATCAAATATATATTCGTGGGGCAACAAACTTTAAAATGCCCAATAATAATACCATGTTTGAACTGTATAATATTGATGGCAGCATGTCTACGGCACCATCTAGTAATGTAAAGCCGGAATATGCCATCAATGAAGAAATAGGTTATCGCTACCATGATAATCTTCTTGTAGGGGAAATTTCTTTCTTTAACTACAATTTTACAAATAGGCAGATGGGGGTTCTGAGCTATTTTGGAAGTGCTCCGATGTCTACAACAATGAACGTAGGTAACCAGACATCCCGTGGTGTGGATATTCAGATCGGCACACGGCCTATTTTTGGACACTTCAGGCCGTATATGAGTTTTGAATATCTTGACGCAACAATGGATTCAAACATCCAATACCTTAATGATTACTTGCGCACAAAAGGCAAGCGTCCGGTAGGAACTCCACATGAAATGGGTGCTTTAGGGGTTGATTGGGACAATGGGCATATTTTTGCCAACCTGAACCTTAAATATATTGGTTCTCAGTATTCTACCTTGATGAATGATGAAAAACTACATCCATATATTATGGACACAGTGACGCTTGGCTATAGATTTTCCAATAAGTGGTATCTGCGTTCTCCCCAGATACAGTTGAATTTTCAAAACCTTGCAGGCTCACTCTATCGGAATGGGGTATATTCTATGTCTCCATTTGCGCATGCAACAACTGGCGTGTACGGCACACAATTCGCATCAGGAACAGCACCAACCTATACCTTGTCACCCGGGTTTGCCGTTTCGTTTTCAGTATCAACGGGTTTCTAATATTCGTGCTGATATTTTGAATTAAAAACTGACTAAATGGTCAGAAAAATGTTGCGGAAACGAACTTAAATAACATACCATTCTGGTATCGGGGTTGAACGGGAAATCTTCTGATGCATGTCTTGGATCTAAAAAATAGTCGCTTAACAGAGGAGGAACTCCAGAAAAACTTTTCGGATGCTCATCCTCCTCTTACGCATGAGCAGGCTTTGGTAGAGGCAGAACGTTGTTTTTACTGCTATGATGCACCTTGCACAGAAGCCTGCCCAACAAGCATTGATATTCCCAAATTTATACACGCTATTGCTACGGGTAATATGCAAGGTTCGGCGCACACTATCTTGGAATCTAATATTCTGGGGGGATCATGTGCACGTGTTTGCCCGACTGAAATTCTATGTGAACAGAAGTGTGTTCATAATGTTCGGGAAGAAGGAAAGCCTATTCGTATTGGTGCTTTGCAACGCCATGCAACAGATTGGCAAATGGAACATGGTGGTCAACCGTTTATCCGTAAACCTTTAACCGGTCGTAAAGTTGCGATTGTAGGGGCGGGGCCTGCTGGGCTTGCCTGTGCACATCGCTTGGCACTGCATGGTCATGATGTTGTGCTTTTTGATAAGCATGATCTAGCTGGTGGCCTGAATGAATATGGAGTGGCCGCCTATAAGCTTGCAGATGATTTTGCGCAGAAAGAAGTGGATTTTCTGTTTGATATTGGGGGGATATCATTTGTTGGTGGTAAAACATTAGGAACAGATTTCACCCTAGGGGATTTGCAGCGAGATTATGATGCTGTTTTTCTTTCTTTAGGTTTAGCGGGTGTGCGTCAGTTGGAAATGGAAGGAGAAGCGCTGGAGG
This sequence comes from Acetobacter pasteurianus, assembly GCF_009914215.2. NCBI lineage: Bacteria > Pseudomonadati > Pseudomonadota > Alphaproteobacteria > Acetobacterales > Acetobacteraceae > Acetobacter > Acetobacter pasteurianus. Next base: position 1,691,601 of record NZ_CP039846.2, read on the forward strand.
GCGTTCAGGATGCTGTTTCTTTCATTAAGATGTTACGATCAAACAACAAAAAAGATGTTCCGGTAGGTCGGCGTGTCGTCGTTATTGGGGGAGGGAACACAGCGATAGATGCCGCTGTGCAAGCGCGTAGGCTAGGCGCAGAAGAGGTTACACTCGTTTATCGCCGTGGCGCAGAAAATATGTCTGCCACTGTTGTGGAGCGAGAATGGGCGCAAACCAATGGTGTAACGGTACGTTTGTGGGCAGCACCAACCCAGATTGTTCAGGAAAGTGGTGTACTCGCAGGTATTGAATTTGCAAAAGGTTACATCAATTCAGATGGAAAAGCCGAATACAACGTAGAGGATACGTTTTTTGTTCCCGCAGATATGCTGCTGAAAGCAGTTGGGCAGGTTTTTCATCATGATCCAATAAGCGGTGAAGATATTGAAATCTGTAATGGACGTATTGTTGTGGACGCTCATTATCGCACCAGTATGCGGGGTATTTATGCTGGAGGTGATTGCACAGCAGGTGAAGACCTAACAGTCGCCGCTGTGAGAGATGGTCGAGATGCCGCAGAAGCTATCAACATAGCTCTACAAAAAGACGCGTGAGCAGGAGAGACGTAAATGGCTAATTTAAAAACATCTTTTGCCGGAATTAAGTCTCCCAATCCATTCTGGCTGGCATCTGCGCCCCCAACCGATAAGGCGTATAATGTCCGCCGCGCTTTTGAGGCCGGGTGGGGCGGGGTTGTATGGAAAACATTGGGGGAAGATCCTCCAGTGGTGAATGTCAGCTCCCGTTACGGTTCTCTGGATTACAATGGCGCTAGAATGATTGGCTTGAATAATATCGAGCTTATTTCTGACCGCCCATTGGCAGTAAATATTGCAGAAATTAAATCTGTTAAAAGAGATTATCCAGATCGTGCTGTTGTTGTCAGCCTGATGGTACCTTGCCAGGAGGACAAGTGGAAAGCCATTCTTCCCATTGTTGAAGAAACAGGCGCCGATGGTATTGAATTGAATTTTGGTTGCCCGCATGGAATGTCAGAGCGTAATATGGGCGCGGCTGTTGGGCAGGTTCCAGAATATGTTGAAATGGTAACACGCTGGTGTAAGCAAAATACACGCATGCCTGTTATTGTTAAACTTACCCCTAATATCACGAATATTCTTATGCCGGCACATGCTGCAAAACGTGGTGGTGCGGATGGTGTTTCCCTTATTAACACTATCCAGTCTGTTATTGGTGTAGATCTGGATGCTATGGCCCCTATGCCTGTTGTGGGTGGAAAAGGGACACATGGTGGCTATTGTGGGCCAGCAGTTAAACCCATAGCACTGCGTATGATTGGTGAAATTGCCCGAGACCCTGAAATGGCTGGTATGCCTATTTCTGGTATTGGTGGCATTGGAACATGGCGTGATGCAGCAGAATTTTTGGCAATGGGGTCAACAACTCTGCAAGTTTGTACTGCTGCCATGCATTATGGCTTTCGTATTGTAGAGGACATGATAGATGGTTTGTCTGCTTGGATGGACCAGAAGGGATATGCTGATATTCCTGCGGTAAGTGGTCAGGCTATTCAAAAATTTGTTCCATGGAACACGCTTAATCTCAAATTTAAAACAATTGCCAATATTAATCAGGATGCTTGTGTAAGTTGTGGTTTGTGCCATATCGCGTGCGAGGACACATCCCACCAAGCAATCTCTAAAACCCGAGTGGATGGTGAACGCCATTACGAGGTGATTGAGGAAGAATGTGTAGGGTGTAACCTTTGTGCACATGTTTGTCCGATTGATGGGTGTATCACCATGGAACCTCAGCCTGAGGAAGAAGAACTGACATGGAACCAGCATCCTAATAACCCAATGAAAATTTCCGCATAATTAAAAAATATTACCTGATATTAGGGAGTAAAGTTTGTGTCTGATTTAGCAAAAAATAGCAATTTGCGTATTGATGGTAATGCTCTTTGGGCAGATCTTATGGAAACCGCACAGTTTGGGGGAACGAACAAAGGGGGAGTGCGCCGTTTAACCCTGACCAAGGAAGATAAACTGGTGCGTGACTGGTTCATGCAGACGTGCCAGAGCTTGGGGTGTGAAGTTTCTTATGATTCCATGGGCAACCTTTTTGCGCGGCGTCCAGGGCAGGACAATGACCTGCCACCTATCACCATGGGAAGTCATTTAGATACACAGCCTACAGGTGGAAAATTTGACGGTATTCTGGGTGTATTAGGTGGCTTGGCTGTTTTGCGCACGCTTCATCAGTCCGGATATGTTACACGCCATCCTATTGAGTTGATCAACTGGACCAATGAAGAGGGATCTCGTTTTTCTCCTCCCATGATGTGCTCTGGTGTTTTTGCAGGCATTTTTACAGAAGCCGAAGTGCTTGAAAAAAGAGATCGGGCTGGTATCCGTTTTGGTGATGAACTTGATGCCATCGGATATCGGGGGGAGGAGATTTGCGGCCAACATCCTATTTCTGCTTATTTTGAATTGCATATTGAGCAAGGACCTATTTTAGAAGCAGAAGACAAGACAATAGGTATTGTAACAGGTATTCAGGGAGCCCGTTGGTACGAAGTAACTGTGCGTGGGAAGGATGCGCATGCAGGCTCTACACCAATGACATTAAGGCATGATGCATTGGTAGCAACAGCCGGTATGATTGAAGCCGTAAGTAAAGTTGCAAAAGCACACGGTCCAAGCGCTGTAGGAACTGTGGGGCTGATTGAAAATAGGCCCAACAGTAGCAACGTGGTGCCGGGCGAAGTTTTTTTCACGGTGGATATTAGAGATCCAGACGATGCGGTTGTGCTACGTATGGAGCAAGAGCTGAAAGCATTGATGGAAAAAATTGCATCAGATAATAAAGTTACAGTCGATATCGTGCAGATATGGGACGCTCCAGCAGTTCATTTTGATCCATCTTGTGTTGATATGGTTGAACAGACAACGCTGGAAAAAGGTTACACTGCACGCCGTATCGTTTCTGGGCCTGGTCATGATGCGGGTTATTTAGCTCATGTGGCGCCAACAGCCATGATTTTTGTACCTTGCAAAGATGGCCTCAGCCATAATGAGGAAGAAAGTATTCTAGAAGAGGATGCTGAAAAAGGTGCTAATGTTCTTCTAGGTGCAATTTTAAAAGCTGATGTTAAATTTAATTCTAATTAATATGTAAATTATTCAATAATAAGGGCGCAAGGTTGTACATCTTGCGTCCTTATGTATGTGAATATATGCGCGTCATATTTTTCAAAAATGTATATAGTTCTGCTTTATCTGATAAAGTTACGTTAAAGCGAAACCATTGTGATGGTGCTTGGTTAGGGCGAAATAGACACCCAGGAGCCAGAAGGATATTATTTTCAGCTGCTATTTGTGTAATTTTTAAAGGAGATATATCAAATGCAAATCGTGCCCAAATAAATAATCCTCCCATTGGTCTATTATAAACTTCAAGGCCGGAAGATTTGAGAGCATTTGATACTTTCTTCTGGTTTTGAAAAAGTTGTTCTCGTAAGTCTGATAAATGTGTAATATACAAACCACTTTTTAAAATATTGTGCACAATCATTTCATTTATTTGTGGGGTTGTGAGGCTAATTGACATTTTATAAGAGAGAATTTTTTGTGTTATGGTGGTGGGAGCAATAACATACCCAACCCGTAAACCGGGACCAATTGTTTTAGAAAAACTTCCTATATGAATAACATTGTTATTATTTCCTTGCGATAAACAGGGTTGACGTATTGGCGCGAGATCAAGAAAAATATTGTCTTCGATTAAGATAAGACCTGTTCTTTTTGAAATTTCGTTTATTTTCTGAATATTATCAAGAGATGTACAAATGCCTGTTGGATTGTGTAAAACTGATGTTGTGACCATAACTCGGGCCTTTGTCCGATGCTGTATTTCTAATAACGCATCAGTATCTGGACCTTCTTTGGTATATGGAATGCCAACAGCACGTAAGTTCAGGTTTTGGAGTAAAAGGTAGAGGTTACAATAGCCAGGGTCATCAACCAGCACGATGTCTCCGGGCTGCGTACATGCTCGTAAGGAGAGTTCAAGCGCTTGGCTTGCTCCATGTGTAAGAGTAATATTGCTTTCTATTGTATGTATATTTCTACGTTCCAGAAGGTTGCGAATAGCCGTTCGCAAAGGTCGCAACCCAGCAGGATCTCCATACTCCATAAGGGATGGGATTAAATTTGATTGTGCTATATTTTTCAAAGATTTTTGAATAGATGATGTAAATATCTGCTGTTCAGAAAGCCATCCACCACCTACTTTAATATGTGGTGATGTGTCTTCATAAGCATGCTGTAAGAGCCAATCAGGATTGAAGGATGATTGTGTGTAGGAAGGTAATATAGGATTTTTTATTACATAATATCCGCTGCGATTTTTAGATTTAATATATCCATTCTCAGATAGTTTATTATACACACTGGCGGCCGTTACATGGCTGACAGAATAAAGGTCTGCCAGCATTCGAATGGAAGGTAGGCGATCTCCCGGCGCTATATGTCCCTTCTCAATTTCCTCTTGTATAAAATGAACAATCTGGTTTGTGATTGGGCTTTTTTCGCTGGGTTTGGATTGAAGAAAAGCAGAGTGGAAGAGTGGCATTTCACACCTGTACAGATTCCAGACGAGATGATGATTCTGTACATATCATAACGTGTGGTGTTTTGTTACGGTTATTTACTGACTTCCGTGTTGGGCGGCAGTTTGAACACATCATTATGATGGAACCCACGCAATGGTAGACATGAGCAGCAATTTTGATTCTGTAAATGAGGCGCGTAAGGGCACTTACTGGCAGCCTTTTACAAGCAATAGGTTATTGCGTGCTGATCCAGAACCCCGGATGCTTACAAAAGCGGAAGGTATTTATTATACGTCTATCAATGGCACACGTTTGCTAGATACGCTTTCAGGCTTGTGGTGTACGCCTTTGGGGCACGCTCACCCGCGTATTGCAGAAGCTGTTAAAACACAGGTGGAAACCTTGGATTTTGCTCCAAGTTTTCAGATGACGCACCCAGGAGCCATAAGTCTTGCTGAACGTATTGCAGAGATGGCCCCTGAGGGAATAAACCATGTGTTCTTTGCAAATTCAGGTTCAGAATCTGTTGATACAGCATTAAAAGTGGCTTTGGGTTTTCATCGTATTAAAGGTGAAGGCAATCGCTTTCGTATGATAGGGCGCGAGCGCGGGTATCATGGTGTTGGGTTTGGCGGCATGTCTGTTGGGGGCATTGTATCTAACCGCAAGATGTTTGCACCGTGTATGATGCCTGGAGTGGATCATCTTCGGCACCCCTATGAACCAGAATATGCAGCTTTTTCACATGGTCAACCAACATGGGGGGCGGAACGGGCAGAAGATTTGCAGCGTCTGGTGGCTTTGCATGATGCCTCTACAATTGCAGCCGTTATTGTAGAACCCGTACAGGGATCGACAGGCGTGTTGGTTCCACCCGTAGGGTATTTGGAACGTCTACGCGAAATTTGTACGCAAAACGGCATCCTTCTTATTTTTGATGAAGTGATTACCGGGTTTGGGCGTATGGGTGCCCCGTTTGCCGCCCAGAGATTTGGGGTAAAGCCAGATATCATCACTTTTGCCAAGGCGGTTACAAACGGTGTGGTGCCTATGGGAGGAGTGATTGTTACAGATGAAATTTACAACACATTTATGACAGGTCCTGAAAGTGCCATAGAATTTTGTCATGGATATACGTATTCTGGGCACCCTTTGGCAGCGGCAGTAGGGCATGTTGTGCTCGATATTATGGAAAGTGAAGATATTTTTGCCCGTGTGCGTGCGCTGGAACCTGTTCTGGAAGAAGAAGTTCATGGTCTGAAGGATCTTCCCTGTGTTTCTGATATCCGTAACATCGGTTTGACTGCAGCCGTAGATATGAAGCCAATAGAGGGAAAGCCCGGAGCACGATGGTCTGCGGTGTTTGAGGAAGGTTTGCGTCAGGGGCTTTTGCTGCGTTGTACGGGGGATACGGTTTCTTTTGGTCCTCCTTTTGTCGCCTCAGAGCAGGAATTGCGAGGTATGATTGCCTCGTTCCGTAAAGTGCTTGAAGCTGTTAGTTAAAGAGTTGTTTCTATTAAATTAATTTTGCAAAGGAATTGTTATGCCTCTTCTTCACTTCCATCTTGTTAAAGGTCGCAATCCAGCAGAAATTCGCACATTGTTGGATGCTGCGCATGGAGCCATGCTGGCAGCTTTTAAGGTGCCAGAGCGTGATCGGTATCAGATTGTTTCCGAACATGATGCCAACCATATGGTTATCGAAGATACCGGGCTAGATATCCCGCGCACGGACAAGTTTGTGTTACTGCAAGTTACATCTCGGCCACGTTCTAAAGAACAGTTTGCAGAGTTTTATCGTCTGTTGGCAGAAGCATTGCAGCAAAAATGCGGAATAGAGTCCTCGGACCTCATGGTGTCTGTTGTAGAAAATTCTGCTGAACATTGGAGCTTTGGCTATGGACGCGCGCAGTTTTTGACGGGCGAACTTTAAAGCTATTATTCGTATTGTAATATCCATGGCTATATATTGTTTGTATGGTCATGGAATATTTTTCTTTTTCAAGTATAATTTGTCTTAAATTTTTTATTACAGATATATTTTCGAAAATGTATTTGTTTTATTAATATTTTAATAATTATAAATCAGTTTATATTTTATTCATGCTGAGAAAATGTTCATTTGTCATTTCATATAGAATTCTCAAAAAAAATAAATTATTAAGAAATAAAAATATTTTATATCATATCTCAAGAAATATATTCGTACATTAACAAGTATTTAGATAAATTATCACAAACAAAACTTGCGTTTATGATGATGTTTTGATTACTATAACAAAATGTGATTCTTGTTATCTAATAGGGATATTTATGACCGATACGTTCGTCTCATCAGGCCAAACAGTTAGCGATGTAACTGTCAGTGGTGGTAATCAGCTGGTGGTGCAGAGTGGCGGCACCGCAAATAATGTTACGGTTATGAGCAACGCTAATGCTGCAGTTTCGGCTGGCGGCATTCTTTCTGGCGCTACCGTATCCAGCATTGGTGGTGTTGGAGTGCAAGGCACTGCTTATAATGTAACTGTTCAAAATGGCGGTGTTTTAGACGAACAAAGTGGCGGTTATGTTGATACAGCTACTATTTCCAGTGGGGCTTCACTTTACGTAAGTAATGCCACAATTGTGGATAGCGTTATTCTTGGTTCGGCTAGCTTTTCAGGGGGTGTTACCGCTAATAATGATACTGTAGGAAGCACTGGTGTAGTAACACTTTCTGGTTCGGCCGCTATAGGTGGTATTCCCCGGACCGATTCCCTTACAGTTGAAAGCGGTGGTACAGTAAACGCTACCTATTATGCGGCTTTGCAAGGAACGACTGTCGAAAATGGCGCTACAGTAAATGTTTCTACACAGGCCGAGATTATAGGTTCTACTGTAAATGGAACAGTTAATATCAATTCCGGGGGATATAGTTTTTCAACAGATTACGCTAGCAGTAGTGTTGTTAATGTTAATTCAGGAGGTGAATCATTTTCTGATATTTTTAACAGTGGCGCTAAAGCAAATGTTAGCGGTGGCACAGTATTATCAGCAAGTATTAATTCAAATAGTCTCATTGCCCTTACACAGGGTGGTGTTGTAAGTGCGAGTACAGTTAACTCAGGCGCCAATGTAACTATTGATAGCAAAGCCCAGTTTGATAGTAACACCGTTAGCGGTGGCACTATAACCATGACCGGTTTTAATGGCTTTTCCATCAATAATGATTACTTGTCTGGCGCTCATATTTATATCAGTGGAGTTAACAGTCTCAATAGTGATACCATTGAATCTGGTGCCACAGCATCGCTGACAAATAGCGGTGTTACTATTGGCGTAAATCTTTATGGCCAAATGACGCTGGATAGCGGGTCATGGGCTGTGGGTGGTAGCGTTGCAAGTGGCGGTGTAATGGACGTAAAAAACGATTCCATTGCCTATAACGCAGGGATTGCCAGTGGCGGCACTGTGAATGTTGATTCAACAGCAACAATTTCTGGTGCATCAGTTCAAAGTGGCGGCACTTTGAACATTAATAGCGGTGCCACACTTGCTGACTATACAGCATCAGGTAGTTCTACTGTAACGACCGTTGGCAGTGGTGGCACACTTACTGTTGCCAATGGGGGTACGCTAAGCGGCACGGTTCAGTTGGCAGATGGCGCCACCATGACCATTCCGACAAGCGCTGGTGGCACAATTGATCTGCAGGGCAATACCAATGTTGGTCTGATCATTTCTGGAACGGGTTCTGTTAACACAGTTATCAGCGGTTTTGATGGCACTTCAGCTGGACAATCTGATGGCATTACCTTGGCCAGTGTTCAGGCTGCAGATGTAACCAATGTTTCTTATCCAGATGATAACCATGTTACGTTTACACTCAAAGATGGCTCTTCCGTTGAGTTGAACATTGTTGGTGTAACAGGCTTTGGTTATAATCTTGTTGCAGATGCAAATGGTGATCTTGTTTATGAAGTCTGCTTCCTTGCAGGCAGCATGATTAGAACACCGCATGGTGATGTGAATGTTGAAGATATTCGCATGGGTGATGAGGTTATTGCATATGTGGATGGGCAGCAGATCACCCGCAAAGTAACATGGGCTGGAAAGGCACATGGTACAGTACGCCCAGATCTGGCTGATGATGAAGCAGGTTACCCTGTCCGTATCTTGAAAGATGCTATTGCTACAGGCGTGCCTTACAAGGACATGCTGATTACGCCAGAACATTGCCTGTTCTTTGATGGCAAATTTGTGCCAGCTCGTATGTTGGTGAATGGTGTATCTGTTTTCTACGATAAATCCATCACCTCTTACGATTACTATCATGTTGAAACAGAACAGCATTCTGTTATCGTTGCTGATGGTATGCTTACGGAAAGTTATCTGGATACAGGAAATCGCCAGGCCTTCCGTCAGGAAGGTAGTGTTGTGCGTCTGTGTGGTGCCAGCCGTAGTTGGGAAGATGATGCCGCTGCGCCATTGTGCGTAGAGCAGGCTTTTGTTGAGCCAATTTTCCGTGCGATTGAAAACCGGGCAGGCAATGTTGAAGGGGCACAGGTTGCTACAGTATCACCGCAACTGACCACAGACCCCGATCTTTATCTGATTACAGAAACAGGTCAGATCATTCGCAATGCACGTGTTTGCGGCAAGAATGTCATGTTCATGCTGCCCGCCGGTGTAAAGAATGTGCAGATTGTTTCTCGCGTTAGCCGCCCAAGTGATGCTGTTGGACCATTCCTTGATGATCGTCGTAAACTTGGCGTATTGATCGGTAAGATTACCCTTCTGGATGGTAACAAAATGCGCGATGTGACTTCTCATCTGGAAGGTTCCGATCTTACTGGTTGGTATGCACAGGATCAGGCATCTAACCGTTGGACCAATGGTAAAGCCCTTTTGCCATTAGATAATCGTCAGCCGTACAGCTTTGGTATGTTGTCTGTTGAAGTGCTGGCAGCTGGCCCGTACGTTATGGCTTGTGAAAGCCAGCTTCACGCCCAGATTGCCTAATTATCAGTAAAGTGTGGGCGCGCTCATTATATTTTAATGAGTGCGCCTTTCTTTATAAATGATAGCAAAATAGTTCATTTCATTGATGATAATACGAAGGTTCGACGGGCTGTGCTCTGATTTGAATTGAAGTTGTAAGATAATTTATACTTACGTATATCTGCGCTTATATAATTCATTTCGAAATATATATTGAAAATTAAAATCGCAAAATGCCGAATTTTTGAAGACATATTTCTTATACAAAAGTGTTTTCGAAATATATCCATTTTACTGGTATGTGAATGCGGATAACGTTTCCGGTTTCTCATCAAAATTTGGGTAGCAACTATAGGTTGGGGATAGGTAACCCTAAGTTTTTATTTGTAATTCACAAATATTTGGAAAATTCCAAAATATTCCTTGCTTGACAATATCTATGAATTTGGAACAGAACAGCCTGCTTTTTTCTTTTGGTCTTACTCCGCAGGTGAGGAGAGATTTTTAGTCGCGGCAGAAAATCAAGGTGTTCTGTAGTTCGCTCCAGAGCCAGCATGGCAAACTTTATGGCATAAAGTTTTATTATGTCATTTGTCAGAGCAAATTTTTCTGATTGTCAGTCATTAACCTCGTATCGGCTTATGCGCCGGACATTAATATTATTGGAGTGATGAAATGGCTGACACTCAGCCCGCAGATCACCAGGCATCTTTAGGTGGTATCTATCGCGCCTTTTTCTCTTTAATAAGTATTCTTGCTGGATGCGCCCTTGTTTATGGGGGGCTGCAACTGCTGGTTTTGGGAGGATCGGTTTATTACCTTCTGGCAGGCTTGGCATATATTGCCGCTGCCATTCTTGTTTTTCTAAAAAAGCGTTATGCTTTGCTGGTAGCTGTAGGCACGTTTATCGCAACGTGTTTGTGGGCTGTGTATGATACCCCAGAATTTGGGTATTGGGCCTTACTGCCGCGTTTAGTCGTTCCAGCTATTTTATTCACACTGAATATTTGGGCGGTCGCCACTTTTTTTAATGTCAGCCAATCTGTACGACGCGGAAGTGTTTTTACAGGTTTGGGTGTTGTGGGGTGTTTGCTCATTACTCTTGTTGAAGCATTTTACCCGCATGGGCAGATTGTTTCTCCAGAAGTGGCGGAAAAAAATCCAGAGCTGGCACAGGTGGATAAAACCGATGGGCCAGAAGACTGGGAGTTTTTTGGCAGAAATGCTGCAGGAACGCGTTACGCACCATATACTCAAATCACCCCGCAAAATGTTGATAAACTAAAAGTCGCATGGGTGTATCATACGGGCAGGCGGATACAGGGTGCAGGCATAGGTGTTGACGAAAACACGCCTGAACAGATTGGAAATGTACTGTATTCCTGTACACCAGAAAATCTTATTACAGCATTGGATGCTGATACGGGCAAACCGATCTGGAAGTTTGATCCTAAGGCCCACAGCGCAGAGCATATAACATGCCGCGGTGTTGGTTATTATGATATTGATAAAGATGCATCACTCACCGAAGCTGAAAAAACTGCTGATTCAGCGCAGATGTGCCGGCAACGTATTCTGGTTTCAACGGTAGATGCCCGCTTTATTGCGTTAGACGCTCATACAGGCACACCGTGCACCGGTTTTGGCGTTGATGGTGCGGTTGATCTGAAACCGCAGATGGGACCGGTAGAACGGGGCAAACGCTACCATCCAACATCTATGCCTGTGGTTATGGGGCATGTAGCTGTTATTGGTGGCTGGGTGCGTGATATCGTGCACGGTGAGCCTTCGGGCGTTGTGCGTGCATATGATGTGCGGAATGGTTCCTTGGTTTGGGCGTGGGATGTTGGTCATCCGGACAACACTGGCGCACCGCCAGAAGGGCAGACCTATACATTGGAAACGCCCAATGTGTGGACGATCCCGACATATGATAAAGAACTCAATCTTGTGTATTTGCCCACAGGCAATGGCCCACCAGATTACTGGGGTGGGGACCGTGATGCTGTAAAAGAAAAGTTTGGTGCTGCCATTGTGGCTGTGGATGCAGCAACCGGCAAAACCAAATGGGTTTTTCAAACAGTTCATCACGATGTATGGGATTATGATCTGCCTTCTCAGCCTGTGCTGTATACGGTTACAAATGCGCAGGGTGAAAAAGTTCCAGCACTGATCCAGACCACAAAAACTGGTCATATTTTTGTTGTGGATCGTCGGACAGGTACTCCAGTGACAGAGGTGCAGGAACGTAAGGTTGCAACGTCTCCATCCGCACAGGGCGAGCATCTTTCTCCTACACAACCTTTCTCAGTCGGGATGCCCGTTATTGGTGCAGATCCGCTTACAGAAAGCACTATGTGGGGTGTCAGTACGTTTGATCAGCTTTATTGCCGGATCATGTTCAAGAACTCTGTTTATGAAGGGCCTTTTACCCCACCAGGTGAAAAACCTTACATTGAATGGCCGAGCCTTTTGGGTGGTATGAACTGGGGCGGTATCTCTATTGATGAAGCTAAGGGCGTTATGTTTGTAAATGACATGCGTATGCCCCTGCGTATGTCTTTGGTGACGCATGAAGAAGCTAAAAAATACAAGTCATCTACAGATGAGGTGCCGGGCTTTATGGGCACAATCCGCCCACAAATTGCAGGGCCTTATTCTGGTGTAAGAATTGATATTCTTCAGTCACCACTTGCGGTGCCGTGCAACACACCGCCTTTTGGCACCATGAGCGCGATTGACCTGCATACCAAGAAATTGCTGTGGCAGGTGCCAATGGGCACTACACAGGATCTGGGCCCAATGGGTATTAAAACCCATTTGCCAATTCCTATGGGTATGCCCACGCTTGGGGGTCCAACCTCCACAGCTTCTGGGTTAGTCTTTTTTGCGGGAACGCAGGATTATTATCTGCGGGCGCTTAATTCTGCCAATGGCAAGGAAGTGTGGCGTGAACGTTTGCCTGTTGGGGCCGTAGCTGCGCCACTGGTCTATCGTTCACCCAAAACGGGTAAGGAATATGTTGTTATTTCTGCCGGTGGTATGAGCCATTCTCCAGATGTAGGCGATTATATTATTGCCTATGCGCTGCCTGATGGCACTGAGCAGAAATAAAACATTTACTTACTAAGCCTAAGAAAAATCCCCACTCATGAGTGGGGATTTTTTTGTGAGATTAAATCCTGAGTTTTATAAATTCACTTAGTATAATGCGTTAAAGGCAAACTGTGGTGATACAACGCGGGATGTATTATGCCCCGCATAATACACGGAAACACCAGCAATAACGCCATAATTGGGCGTCCAGTTGTACTCTAGTGCAGGGGCAACCTGCCAATCTCCCGAACCCGCACTGAGTTCATCTACCTTCAGGCCAGAAGCATAGTGCCCTTTTAAGCGAGAGCCATTGGCCCAATCTCGCGCTACGTCAATTGCAAAAACCCATCTCTGGGTAATACCATATTCCAAGGAAAACCCTGCTTCACCATACATGCCGGGTTGTCCGTGACCACGGAAACCGCGAGTAGTGCCATAACTAGTGACATCTCTAAGATGAGCAGAATTAAGTGCACGCCGGAATGTGGCCCATAACCGTAGCCGCAACTCGTGGTTATTGGGCATGGTGTATGTGGATTGTTCGGTTAATGTTGCGCGGTATGTGTAAACCCCACTGCCAACACCATCCTGCGAGCGCCCGAGGTGAGAGTAATCACCCGTAGGAAAGGAAACGCCGGTAATCAAATTGAGTGTGGGAATAAACCGTTTGGGGTCTGCTGTAAGATAGCGCCACATCAGGTCAACGGGTACATCTCCAATTTTCAGGCCACTACTGGTTGTATCACCATGCTTCCACCGATAGCTGATGGCCGGAGTGGTCTGAATGCTCAGGTAATCGGTTAAGGCATATCGGTAAATGGTAAAACTGGTAACCGATTGCTGGCGCGGGGAAGACATGGGCATATTATTATTGTGCGGCCCGATCATACCTGAAGGCACAGAGTAGTACATATAAGGTTCTAATAGGAACATACCCTGTTTAGAGAGAGGGCCCGATGGAGAAACCAGAGACCCCGTGTACCACTGATCAGCGGCGTAAGCGCTATGAGAGTATGTGGTTACAGTAATGGCAGATAAGGCAAGGGGTAGAAGAAAACGCAAAGGTTTGTAAGAAAAATTCCTGAAAATGGTGCTCATCAAATGTGCTCCTTGGAAACTTGATTGTTTTCCGCACATGGAAAGTCTGCATCATCAGTAAGTTCCACCGAGGAGAGTGTCTGTGGAACAATATCGTGTGGCTTCTGGTTAGAGGTTTTCCATCCAATAATGAGCACAACAGCCAATAATGGAATAGCGGCAATAGACATGGTGCCGGTTGGATAATCCAATGCCATCAGCAGTAAAATGCAGAGAAAAAACACAATGCTTAACCAGGATGTAAACGGGGCCCCGGGCATTGCAAAACCTGTAGGGGCAATGCGACCAGCTTTAATAGCCTGACGTAATTTGATCTGGCATAAGAGAATAAAGCACCAGGTGCTGATAATTCCCAAAGATGCCATGTTAAGTACGATTTCAAAAATTTGTGATGGCAGAAGGTAATTTAACCCAACACCAACTAGATAAATGGCAACAGTTGTAAGAATGGCTGCGGCAGGAACAGATTGTTTGTTCATATGCGTTAAGTAACGTGGTGCAGAACCGTTAAGTGCCAGAGCTCGAAGCACTCGGCCAGTGGAATAAAGGCCAGAGTTCAGGCTGGAGAGTGCCGCGGTGAGCACCACGATGTTCATGAGGGAATCTACTCCCGGAACACCAAGTTTGGAAAAGAACGTTACAAATGGGCTAATCCCTGCCTGATAAGATGACCACGGCAGAAGCAGCACAAGAAGAGTAACGGTACCAACGTAAAAAATAATAATCCGCCAAATAACATTGTTGATGGCAGAAGGCAGAATTTCACGCACATTCTGGCATTCACCAGCGGCAGTGCCAATCATCTCAATGCCAAAATAGGCGAATACAACACCTTGCATCAAAGCAAGTGCGGGTAGGGCCCCATGAGGGAACAGGCCACCATGTTCAGTAATCAACTGCAGGCCAGTTGTGTGTCCATCAATCGGAACGCGCAAGCCTAAAACAGCACTTCCAACAACAAGAAAAATCAAAAGTGCGGCAACTTTAATAAGCGAGAACCAAAATTCCATCTCGCCAAACCATTTTACACCAATAAGATTCATTGATGTAATAACCATAAGGGCCATTAGCGCCATAACCCATTGCGGGACGGCCGCAAATACGCCCCAGAAATGCATGTAAAGGGCTATGGCAGTAATATCGACAATACCCGTCATGGCCCAGCTGAAGAATGAGAGTGCACCCGCTACATAAGACGCGCGAGGCCCCAGAAATTCCAGCGCGTAGGAAACAAAACTACCGCTGGTAGGCCGGTACATAACCAGTTCCCCCAATGCTCTGAGCATCAGGAAGGAAAAAATGCCGCAAACCAGATAAACGATAGCAAGAGAAGGGCCTACGGCCTGAAGCCTGCTTCCGGCACCAAGGAAAAGACCAGTTCCAATAGCACCTCCTATGGAGATCATTTGGATCTGACGTTTGCCTAAAGCTTGTTTGTATCCTTCTGAAGTCTGTTGAAGGGGGTGGGATGAAGAAGTTTTTGTGTCCAAAATTTCTATCTCCATGACAACAGACAGTGCGAAATCTGCAATATATTTTATGGAACGCACCTTGTTTCGATAATGCAATAACAGTAATCGCAAGAACAGGGAAGTCATTGCAGAATCGAAATGCCGCAGATTTGATGTATAAGTTGTTTCATAAAAATAAACCACACATAGTTTATTGGAGTATACATGCGTTATTCAATCTATTTTATTTTTATTTACTTAAATTAATCTGGATATAAAAAAGTAAAAATTTTTTTATATATTATATATCGTAATCAAAAATATATTATAATATCTAAATCGGAAATTGTTTTTGGTAAATACAAATAAATTGTTAATTCATAAAATAGGATAAATAGTGATATTTATTGGATGTTTAAGTGAGGTGTCGTGCTATTTACAATAAGAGAGCTACGACACCTCTCTAAAAAGTTACGCGATGCAAACAGTTGCTTCGCTTGTAAGCACACGGAAAGTGAAGCTTTCCTGAAGATATAATTCAACGGTTTCTGCCGTATGGCTTAGATAACCGATGGAAAAGTCCTGACCGATATCAAGCTGTAAATCTCCACCACGTTTGGAGATAACAAAGGCGCCTTCAATAGCTGGGGCCCAGATAGGTTCTCCTTCAATCAGGCTTTCAATATGCTTGAGCACGGGGTAGCCGACATCATCTCCGCCGCTCACGGCTTGATAAGCTTTTGTACCAAGCACGAGGGCATAAGGGCCGTTCACACCAGCAAGGCGCAAGGTGTCCAACGCATTGGTAATGGCCCGAGGGTAATCTTTTGCAGAAGTTGGCAGTTTTGTATGAGGGTTGGATGAACCCTGCCGAATGCCCGTAATGCCAGCGGCGGTATAGCCATCGAAAATGGCACGGTCTTCTGCAAAGGCAATTTTCTGGGCGGCATCCTTAACGGGCTGCCAATCAGAATCCAGAGAGCCACGCTCTACAGCATCAATTTCTGCGCGTGATAAGGTAAAGGGCACACGCAGTTCAATAATAGGCAACACTTCGCGCTGCACAGCCTGTATGCCATCGCTTGGGGACTGGATCTGTTTGTTACGGCCCGTGCCAACGCTGGAAAATGCTGTACCTTTAGGTTCTGGTGTATCAACCACGCGCCGGCCAGCCAGATTGCGGCGGATGGTGCGAGCAGCCTCCTGTTCAATTTCGACCCAAGCTGCGTGGGAAATGGGGGCGAGATGTTTATGCAGGTTGTTCATGTTAGGCGTCCTTATTGTTTAATGATCCAATGCCAAGAGAACCGTGTAGAGCTTTGGGGAGAGGGGAAGCCGTTACAGGTTCTGGAGATGCCTGTGTATTTTCTGTGCTCATGTTGGGAGCATCGTCAAGAAATTCACTTGTGGGAATAAAGAAGAGAGATCCCGTTACCGCTGTGCTGACATCCAGAATTCTATCGTAATTGCCCGGAGGCTTTCCGATAAACATATTTTGTAACATTTGCTCTGTGCGTGCAGGGGAGCGTGCATAGCCAATAAAGTATGTGCCAAACTCTCCCTTGCCCACTTCTCCAAAAGGCATGTTGTCACGTACAATCTGAAGCTGCTGCCCGTTTTCTTCAATGTTGGTCAGAACATTGTGCGCGTAGCTGGGTTTTGCGGCTTCAGGTAATTCTATGTCGGATACTTTTTTGCGGCCGATAATGTGTTCCTGCACTTCAGTTGGAATGGCATCCCATTTTTTAAGATCATGCAGGTATTTCTGAATAATAACGTAACTGCCGCCTGTAAAGGATGGATCTTCATCTCCAATAACGGTTGCCGCAAAAGCTGCCTGCCCGGTTGGGTTTTCGGTGCCATCAACAAAACCAAGCAGATCTCGTGCATCAAAATACTTAAAACCATGCACTTCATCTACAACCTTTGCGACACCTTCCAAGCGGGAAGTAAGAGCCGTTGCAAGTTCAAAGCATAAATCCATACGCGTAGCGCGGATATGGAACAGGAGATCCCCCGGTGTTGAAGGGGCGTGATGAACACCGTTAATTTCCTGAAAAGGATGAAGTTCTTTGGGGCGTGGTGCGCCAAAAAGCAGATCCCATGCGTTTGAACCAATCCCGGTAATACAGCTTAATTTGCCATCAGGAATACGAAATCCGACACCTCGTACAAGTGAAGAAATATCACCAAGCAGATCCAGAACCTGAGTGCGCACCGTGGGGGCATCATTCAGGGTCATCACAAGAAAAAGGGCCGATTGTGTTAATTTGGTATCAACTGGCTGCGGTGTAACCACTGTGAGGGAACTCCTGAATGCATGACGCGTTATATAATCGCAACTGATGCCTAGCATAGGCAGATGAATATTGGTGGCAAGATGGAAGGTGGTGTCAAATAAACACATCCATCAGATAATAATTTTTCATGATAAGTATCTTTTATCATAAGATAAACAAAAGGTCTTGGACGAACGCGTGTTATTAATTTAGCATAAATACCAAATCATGATGGTGTTGTTTCCGATGTATAATGCGTATTCATAGCATTTATGACGTATAGATAGATTTTTTATTGATATCCAACGTCAATTTTCGGTCAAAATACCACAATTATAAGTTTGGAAAGAACCTATGCAACCTGCGCATGATATTGCGCTTCTTTTGGCGCGCTTCCAGTTTGCCTTTACTGTAGGTGTTCATATCATCTTTCCGGCCTTTTCAATCGGGCTGGCGGCTTATTTGGCTGTATTAGAAGGATGCTGGCTGAAAACCGGACGTTCTGTTTTTCTTGATCTGTATCGTTACTGGATCAAGGTATTTTCAATCGTTTTTGGTATGGGCGTCGTTTCCGGTTTGGTAATGTCGTATGAATTCGGCACGAATTGGTCGGTTTTTTCTCAAAAGGCAGGCCCCATTACAGGGGTTCTTTTGTCTTATGAGGTTATGACAGCCTTTTTCCTTGAGGCCGGGTTTCTTGGCATCATGCTCTTCGGCATGAACAAGGTTGGGCGTAAGCTGCATTTTGCGGCTACGTGCTGCGTATCAGTCGGCACTTTGATTTCCATGACGTGGATTTTGTCTTCCAATTCATGGATGCAAACGCCGCGTGGCTACATGATAGATCCTGCAACAGGGCGTTTTATGCCAGCAGATTGGTTGGCCATTATCTTTAATCCGTCTTTTCCATTCCGTTTGGTCCATATGGGGTTGGCGGCTTTTTTGTCTGTTGCCTTTATTGTTGGTGCAACAGGTGCATGGCATATGCTCAAGGCGCGGCGAGAAGGCAAAGCCGCTACAGCTCCTGTACGCACCATGTTTTCCATGGCCATGTGGATGGCAGCTATTGTGGCGCCTTTACAGATCATGGCAGGTGATGCGCACGGCCTGAATACGCTGAAATATCAGCCAGCAAAAATTGCAGCTATGGAAGGGGATTGGGATTCCACCGCCCGTGCGCCGGAGCTGTTATTTGGCATTCCTAACATGAAAACCGAGCATACGGATTATGCCGTAAAGGTTCCGCTGCTTGGCTCCCTGATTTTAACGCATAGCCTGGAAGGTAAAGTGCCGGGGCTGAAAGACTTCCCGCGCGATCAACGTCCACCCTCACAGGTTATTTTCTTTTCCTTCCGTATCATGGTTGCACTTGGTGTGCTCATGATGTTGCTTGGTTTCTGGTCTCTCTGGCTGCGGCGTACACGTACCTTGTTTACGAACGCTGTATTCCATCGTGTTGCGGTGTGTATGGCGCCAGCAGGTTTTCTCGCCTTACTCTGCGGTTGGGTTACCACGGAAGTGGGGCGGCAGCCTTGGACAGTTTATGGGCTGCTCAGAACATCGCAAAGTGTTTCACCAATTATGCTGCCCAGCATGGCTGTAACAATGACAGCCTTTGTTGTGGTGTATGTGATTGTGTTTGGTTCTGGCATTGGCATTTTGGTGCGCCAACTGGGGCATGCACCGCAGGAAGGTGAGCAGGAAACCAGCTCCGCCAATGCATCCGACATTTTGGCAGAACGTATGCATCCGGAAGTTATCGAATCTACTTCTGGTAAAGGGGCTTGAATATAATGGATCTTACATATTGGCTCCCGATTATATGGGCCGTTATCTTGGTGGCGGCTATTTCAATCTACGTCATTCTGGATGGTTTTGATCTTGGCATTGGCATGCTGTTTGCATTGGAGCATGACCCCGGCCGCCGCAATGTGATGGTGAGTACCATTGCGCCAGTATGGGATGGCAATGAAACATGGATGGTGCTGGGTGGGGCTGTGCTTTACGGTGTATTTCCGGGAGCATATGGCACGCTATTGCCGGCTTTTTACCTCCCGATCATTCTTATGCTGCTAGCACTGATTTTTCGTGGCGTAGCATTTGAATTTCGGGTCATGACGCACGGGACAGGCCGCGAGAAGCTATGGAATGTCGGTTTCATGGCTGGATCTGGCATTGCCGCATTTTGTCAGGGGGCCATTCTTGGGGGCGTTGTTCAGGGCGTAAAAGTTGTTGATGGTGCTTTTGCCGGAAGTGCGCTTGATTGGCTAACGCCTTTTAGCATTCTGTGCGGTCTAGCCGTGATGTGTGGTTATGCTTTGTTGGGAGCGACCTGGTTGATTTGGCGCACGACCGGAGCGTTAGAAGCATCTTGCCGCCGCTGGGCGAGTAAGCTGGCCATTGGGTTGTTTGTAGGGATTGTGGCCGTCAGCTTGTGGACGCCACTGTTGCATGCACCTTATTTGCGCCGTTGGACAGATTGGCCAAATATTGTTTTTGTTCTTCCTGTGCCGGTTCTTGTGGCTGTGTTGGGTGTTCTGTTCGTGCGTGGCTTAAGACATGAACATTCCAAAGGCCCATTTCTATGCGCGCTCGGCTGGTTCTTTTTATGCCTTTCCGGTTTGGGTATTACGGTTTGGCCTTATATTGTTCCGCCCGGTCTGACACTTTGGGATGTTTCGGCTCCCCCAAGTAGCCAATTGTTCCAGCTTGTTGGCACAGTTATTCTGCTACCAATTATCCTAACCTACACAATTTATTCCTATCGTGTGTTTCGCGGAAAGGTAACGGAAACAGATGGCTATCACTAAAATTGTTCAGGGAAATGGAGATGGTGCCCCAAAGAATATCGGGGCACGGATTGGATGGTTTGTAGTTATCTGGACGCTGAGTACCGCAGTGTTTTTTGCTGGGGCCTCTTTATTACACCTGATGATTCCCAAATAAGTAAGTTTTAAGGTATTCCCCTGCTTTGCAGGAAGCAGGGGAATACCTTAAAAATGTGTTTTATTTTGAAATAACAGTATTCTCTCTTGGTTGTTTTGTAGAATTATCTTTGTTGTTTTTTGAAACAGTGTCAGCATTTTCTAATTGGCTGCGTGGTGTAATTTTAAAGGGCGGGATTTTTTGCCCAGGTAAATAATAAGGCCCTTGGTAATTTTGGTCGAGCTGAGCATTGTTAAGCTTATCGATCATATTATCGCCTGTTCCATCTGAATACATGGAAGATTGCGGCGTGGAGACTGCCTTTTGCGGTTTAGGAGCGCTTTGCGCAAAAGCTGGCATTGTCAGATACCCCAAAGCCATTCCCGTATATATGATCTGTTTTATGCGTGACATGAGGTATTTCTCTTTGCTGAGTATAGGCGGAAAAGAATGGCAAGGCCCATCAAAACAGAAGCCTCTATATAACTGTTCATGGATATGTGGCGTTCCTCGGTGAACGCAAAGAATTTTTCATTCACGAAGAATGCAACATTCATACTGGTATTTCGTTTCTAAGGTATGAGTTTGTTTTGCATTCAATGGGTATACTAACGTTATTTAAAGTATTGTTTTTAAATGTATAAATGAAATAACCGAACAAAATATCATAAAATAGTATAACTTAGAAAAATATTGAATAAATTTCTGCGCAATGATAATATTTTAGATACACATTACGTATGAAATAAGAGGTGAGGGAATATTTTATGAAGGATTCTGGAGCGGCGCACGCGCATTTTGGTTGGTTTAAGCGCCGTAAACAGATGAAGCCGCAGGACATTACTGTTGTTGATGCCCAGATGTTAAATAAGGCAGTGGGCGCAGCTGCCTTGGGTAATGCCATGGAGTGGTTCGACTTTGGTGTCTATGGTTATATTGCCGTCACGCTGGGGCAGGTCTTTTTTCCATCGGATGATGCTGCAACCCGTCTGATTGCAACTTTTGCTACGTTTACTGTTGCATTTCTGGTCAGGCCTCTTGGCGGTATGGTTTTTGGGCCGCTGGGGGATCGGTACGGGCGGCAGAAAGTGCTGGCCTTTACGATGATCGCAATGGCAATCGGCACGTTCTCTATCGGTCTGATTCCATCTTATGCCCAGATTGGTTTATGGGCTCCGTTGCTCTTGCTGCTGGCGCGTTTAGTGCAAGGGTTTTCAACCGGTGGGGAATATGCCGGTGCTGCCACTTTTATTGCCGAGTATTCTACCGATAAAAATCGCGGGCTTATGGGGAGCTGGTTGGAGTTTGGTACTCTGGCCGGTTATGTGGCAGGTGCAGGTATTGTAACGGCCTTGCAGATCGGCTTGAGCCACACGGCCATGTTGCAATGGGGATGGCGTATTCCTTTTTTAATTGCCGGCCCACTAGGGTTGTTGGGGGTGTATATGCGCTCCCGGTTGGAAGAAACGCCAGCTTTTCAGGCATATGCAGAACAGGCCGCACAGCGGGATGATGAAAAACCGGGTTGGGGTGAACTGCTGCGTGTGCATTGGCGGCAGTTGCTGAAATGCATGGGCCTTGTGCTGGTATTTAACGTAACCGACTACATGCTGCTGACGTACATTCCCAGCTATCTGACGGTTGCTTTAGGATACGCCGAAAGCAAAGGGCTTTTGCTGATTATCATCGTCATGCTGATGATGATGCCATTGAACGTAATGGGTGGGTATTTAAGCGATAAACTGGGGCGTCGGCCCATGATTATCGGTGCCTGTATTGCTCTTCTGGTGCTGTCTATTCCTTCTGTTCTGCTGTTGCAAAGCGGGAATGATTGGCTGATTTTTGCGGGCCTGATGCTTCTTGGTCTTGCTCTTGTTTGCTTTACCAGCAGCATGCCATCCACTTTGCCAGCGCTTTTCTATACGCCTATCAGATATACGGCGCTTTCTATGGCGTTTAACGTATCTGTTTCCATGTTTGGTGGCACAACACCGTTGGTAACAGCATGGCTGGTTGGGCATACGGGTAACCTGCTTATGCCGGCTTATTATCTCATGTTTGCGGGTGTTGTTGGTATTGTGACAATGCTGACGGTGAAGGAAACAGCCTGCATGCCTCTGCGAGGGTCACCACCAGCAGTGGGGAGCGAAGCAGAGGTTAAAAAGATCCTTCAGGGAGATCACCCTATCACGGTAGATTCTACGTTGCCGCCTATTCCTCAGGAATAAGGTAAAACGGAATACTGTTGCTATGATGCAGGCTCAGCATGAAATCACTCATGCTGAGCCTGTTTTGTATTCAGGCCAAATGGTCTTTCAGCCAGCTTTCAACAGCTTCAAGCAAAGCGCGCCCGCTTGCTTCATCTCTGGCAGGGGCAGGAAAGTACGGGCCAGTTTGGATTTGATACCGCATAGGTAGAGGAGGCTGTTTCAGAAAAGGCCACCCCTGAGAAAGATAAGGGGAATCTGTTTTGATCAGGAGAGTTTGCACGGGCAGGCGCGTGCGCTGCGCAATAGCTGCAAAACCCGGCTGCATGGGGCTGGGTTCTGTTCCTGCGCGGGAACGCGTGCCTTCGGGAAACAGGAGTAACTGATTGCCTTCTTTCAGGCGTTCAGAAGCAGGCCCGATCAGCCGCAGAAGACTATCATGCCGGATGTATCCTGCTGTGCGTAATGTGCTACCTAGAGTTGGACGCTCCCAAATGGAGGCTTTGGTAACGCAAACCAGATGCGGCAGGGCGGAGGCCAGAATAAGGCTGTCTAACCGTGAGGGATGGTTTGCAACCAGTATAATGTTAGGGATATTTTTAAGGGTATCGAGCTGGGCTAGGTCACATTCCAAAATACCGGCAGCTTCAAGATAACGCACGGCAAGCCGCGCCATAAAACAGAGCCATGCCTGTCCTATTTTACGGCGTTTTGGTCCTTCAGGCAGAGCGTGGCGTAGCAGAAAAGAGCCTGCATCCAGCGCCAGAAAAATAATACCAATAACGGCAAGTGATGCATAAAACCGTAAGCTGGTACTCAATTTTGAAAACAACGACATGAGAATACAGTACAGCTCTGGCAAAAAGAAAAGGTGAGCATAACACGCATTACACCACAACGTATAAAACGTGTGGGGTAATAGACTTAGCCGAGATTACCCACCGTTCTGAGGTTGCATGATACGGCGCAGATCTTCCGCCATATGGGCACTATCTGCACGGGCATCAACCATTCCCTTGTAACGCACCTCTGGGCCCATAACCACAAACTGTGGAGACATCCGCATGGTATATGTCCATTCGGGGTCAGGCACCTTTTCAATAGGAGCATGATATTCCTTTGCCAGATCAGCCAAAGCAAAGGGTGCGGCTGTGCCGCTTACAACACGTGGGCCAATACTTTCACCATATTGGCGTAGGCGTTCTGCATCATCTCTATCTGGGTCAAGGCTTACAAAAATGATAACGGCATTATGCCTGCCACCTTCTACCTGATCTAATGCCGCAGACATATTGCGTAGGGCAGGGGCGCACGCCTCTTCCGCACAATGGGTGGCGCCAAACAGAACAAGCATCCAACGGTTACGGAACGTCTGATCCGTCATGGTGCCTGTTGTGGAATCCATAAGGCGGAAGGAACCACCAACC
This sequence comes from Acetobacter pasteurianus, assembly GCF_009914215.2. Lineage (NCBI taxonomy): Bacteria > Pseudomonadati > Pseudomonadota > Alphaproteobacteria > Acetobacterales > Acetobacteraceae > Acetobacter > Acetobacter pasteurianus. Next base: position 1,715,685 of record NZ_CP039846.2, read on the forward strand.
TCGTTGCCATAAGTGTTGAGTTGTACGCCGTGTTTTAAGGCCAGATGAGTGGCCGTGTAACCTCCGGCGGCGGCCAGAGCCAGCACACCAAAGGTCATGAGGGCTATACGTTTTCCAGCCGGTGTCATGGTCTTAATGTGCCTCCGCCCAATTCTGGCCTATTCCGGTTTCTACAACCAAGGGTACAGCAAGATCTGCTGCTGCTTCCATAATGTTTTTAATAATTGCTGCTACGGCTTCGGCTTCTGATTCATCTGTTTCAAACAACAGTTCATCGTGCACCTGCAAAAGCATGCGTGTTTCGCCAAAGCCTGCCTTTTGCAGGGCCAATGGCAAATGCACCATGGCGCGTTTTATAATGTCTGCAGCGCCACCCTGTAAGGGGGCATTAATAGCTTGCCGTTCGGCATATTGGCGTCTGGCAGCACTTTTTTCATGAATGCCCGGCACGTAGCAGCGTCGGCCAAAAGGTGTGAGCACATAGCCATGGGTGCGTGCTTCTTCGCGCATACGCTCCATGTAATCACGGATGCCGGGGTAACGGGCAAAATACGCATCTATATAAGTGCGTGCTTCACCGGCCGGAATGCCAAGCTGTTTGCCAAGCCCAAAAGCCGAAATGCCGTAAATAATGCCAAAGTTAATGGCTTTGGCGCGCCGCCGGGTCAGGGCATCCATACCCTCAAGCGGGATATTGAAAACTTCCGATGCCGTGCGGGCGTGAATATCCTGCCCAAGCTGAAAAGCCTCACGCAATGCGGGAATATTGGCAACATCGGCCAGTAGCCGCAGTTCGATTTGCGAGTAGTCAGCAGAAATCAGCTTCTTGCCCGGAGGAGCAATAAAGGCTTGCCGGATACGTGTGCCTTCTTCCGTGCGCACAGGAATATTTTGCAGGTTGGGGTCTGTAGAAGACAAGCGCCCGGTGGAGGTGATCGCCATCTGGAAAGATGTGTGCACGCGGTCATTACGCCCAGCCTGACGTAACAAGGCATCTGTATAAGTGGATTTCAACTTGGCAAGCTGCCGCCATGCCAGAATGCGTGCAGGCAGATCATGCCCTTGGTCGGCCAGATCCTGCAAGACAGAGGAATCTGTGCTCCAAGCCCCAGCCTTGCCGCGTTTGCCGCCTTTCAGGCCCATTTCATCAAACAGGATTTCCCCAAGCTGTTTGGGAGAACCGATATTGAACTGTCGACCGGCGGCTTCGTAAATATCGTTTTCCATGCCCTGCATGCGGGCTTCAAAGTCCTTGGAAAGTCGATCCAGTTCTGCGCGATCTACTGCAATGCCTGCCTTTTCCATGTCCGCCAGAATGGCCGAAAGCGGGCGTTCAATCTGCTCATACAGCGCCAGTGCCTTATTGGTGCGCAGCGTGGGGTGCAGAACATGCCATAGGCGCAAGGTAACATCAGCATCTTCAGCAGCATATTTGGTGGCTGTTGCAACAGGCACTTGTGCAAAAGGCAGGCGGTTGCGGCCTGTGCCCGTCACACTGTCATACGTGATGGGAGTATGGCTTAAATGCAGGGCAGAAAGTTCATCCATGCCTTGCCCATGCAGCCCGGCAGACTGGCTGTAAGAGATCAGCATTGTGTCATCTACAGCGGTAATGCTGGAAAGAGGGATGCCCGCATGATCCAGAATGAGCAGATCAAACTTGGCATTATGGAAAATCTTTAAAACGGCATCGTCCTGCAAAAGAGGTGCCAGCAGTTTAAGGGCTGCATCAACCGCAAGCTGTTCGCCTGTAGGGGCTTCCAGCGTGCCTTCATGTTTTAAGGGCACATAGCAGGCTTTGCCTGGAGCCGTTGCAATAGAAAACCCGACAATATTGGCAGCAAGTGGGTCTAGCCCATCCGTTTCTGTATCTACAGCACAGATCCCGGCTTCCTGCGCTGCGCTCACCCATTTTTGCAGGGCTTCTGCTGTGCGCACGGTTTCATAATCATGATACGGGGCGGAAAGCACAGATGCATCTGGGGCCGATGCATCATCAGCGGGTGTGGTTGCCCCGGCGACTGATGCTGCGGCGACTTTTCTGGCAGCACGATGTGCGTGAGCACCAGAGGGGTGGCCAAGCCCCATACGGCTGAGAATGGAGCGAAAGCCCATACGGTCCAGCCAGTCTGCCAAAACCAGCATGTCTGGCTCACGCGTGCCAAGCTCTTCTACCGGCACAGGTAGTGGAACGTCAGTGGCAAGGGTGACCAACTGGAGAGAAACACGTGCCGCATCGGCGTGTTCGATTAGCATGTCACGCCGCTTGGATTTTTTCATTTCCGGTGCAGCGTTCAGCACAGCTTCCAGTGTGCCGTATTCCTGCACAAGTGCTGCTGCTGTTTTGGGACCAATACCAGGCACGCCGGGCACGTTATCTGTGGGGTCTCCCATCAGGGCCTGTACATCCACCACTTTTGTGGGAGGCACACCAAATTTGGTTTCTACCTCAGTAGGGCCAACTGGTGTCTGTTTGATAGGGTCCAGCATGCAAACGCCGTCTCCCACCAGTTGCATCAGATCCTTGTCGGATGAAACAATGGTGCACGTGCCACCCTGTGCCCGAATGGCCGTTGCATAGGATGCAATCAGATCATCTGCCTCCCAGCCGGGGAGTTCGATGCCCGGCACATTGAAGGCCTGCGTGGCTTCCCTGATCAGGCTGAACTGGGGACGCAAATCTTCAGGCGGTTCAGGCCGGTGCGCCTTATATTGCGGATAGATTTCTGAGCGGAATGTCTGGCGGCTGGCATCAAACAGCACTGCCAGATGGGTGCCTACATGGTCTTTAAGCAAACGGGCCAGCATGGTGGTAAAGCCGTAAACGGCATTTACTGGTACACCTTCCGGGCTGGTCATGGGCGGGAGGGCATGAAAGGCGCGGAAAATAAAGCCGCTGCCATCTACCAGAACCAGATGGGGTGTTTCTGTCATACGAATGCAAACCGTGTAAGCGGAAGGGAAGGCAAAAAGAAAGCCATAGGGTTTGGATATGCCCCTTGGGTTTTGATGTCCAGCATTGGGCGCCCGGCTTTCTGGAGGGTAATGCTGCCTGTAACAGGCAAATACCCCGGCCTAGGCCGGGGTATGGAAGGTATATTTACAGGAACGATACCTGCAACTTAGTCAATTTTTTTAACCCAGCCATGCGTGTCTGCTGCACGCCCAAACTGGATATCGCACAAAGCCTTACGCAGGCTGCTGGTAACTTCACCAGTCTGGCCGCTGCCAATGGTGCAGCCGCCTTCAGTGCTTTTGAATGTGCCAATAGGTGTCACAACAGCAGCGGTGCCGCAGGCAAACACTTCTTTCAGTTTGCCGGAATCGGCATCACCATAAAGCTGATCAATAGCGTAGCGTTCTTCCTTGACCTTCAGGCCACGATCACGCGCCAAGGTAAGCAGGGAATCGCGCGTAATGCCGTGCAGGATGGTGCCGCTGTCCAGCGGAGGCGTTTGTAGGGTGCCATCTTCAAACACCATCATCACGTTCATGCCGCCCATTTCTTCCAGCCAGCGGCGTTCCTGCGCATCAAGGAACAGAACCTGATGGCAGCCGTGTTCCTTGCCTTCCATCTGTGCCGTTAGGCTGGCGGCGTAGTTACCACCACATTTGGCTGTGCCTGTGCCCCCGCGGGAGGCGCGTACTGTGCGTTCTTCCACCCATACGGAAACCGGGCCGGCATCTTTGGAGAAATATTCACCAGCGGCACAGGCAATCACAATAAACTTAAATTCAGATGCCGGCTTTACGCCAAGGGCAGCTTCCGTCGCAATCATGAAGGGGCGGATATACAGCGTGCCAACTTCTGGCTTGGGCACCCAATCTTTATCCAGCTTCACAAGCTGTGTCACGGCATCCAGAAACAGGTCTTCTGGCACCTGTGCCATAGCCATGCGTTCGGCAGAATGGCGGAAGCGGCGGGCATTTGCATCCGGGCGGAAAAGCTGCACGCTGCCATCCGGGGTGCGATAGGCCTTCATGCCTTCAAAAATTTCCTGCGCGTAGTGCAGCACGGATGCAGCAGGGTCCAGCATCAGCGGCTGGCGGGGCAGGATTTCAGCAGAATGCCAGCCCTTACCTTCCGTATAGGTGACAACAGCCATGTGGTCGGTAAAAACGCGGCCAAAACCCGGATTGGCCAGCATGGCTTCCCGCTCTGCTGCGGGGGTAATGTCTGTTTTGCGGGTAATCTTGAAGGCGGTGTCAGATTCGGTGGTCATGGGTTCTGCTGTCTCCACGGCGCTGGGGTCTGAACCAGATAGTCTGGCGGCTCCGTTGCCTCGGTTCTTTTTTTGCTTTCAGACGTTCTTATATCTAGGTCTGAGTTGGCAGGCGTGATGGGGCTTTTCCTATCATGTTCATGCTTTATGTGCCAGAGAGCCAGACAGGCATGCCCCGTGGGGCGGGTTTGCATCTGGCGGAGTGGGTGCTGTTTTCAGCAACACAGGCCGTTATTGAGCCACTTGGGCACTTTCCGTCTTTATTCCGGAGAAATGAGTTATGGCACCACTTCCTTTCCGACAAAGCTATGCAGCATTGCCAGAGCGGTTTTATGCCAATGCTCCTCTTTCTCCTGCGCCAGCCCCTAAGCTGATCCGGCTGAACCATACTTTGGCAGAACAGCTTGGGCTGGATGCAGAATGGCTTGCCAGCCCGGAGGGCGTAGCCATGTTATCTGGTAGCGCCATGCCAGAAGGTGTGGAACCACTTTCCATGGCGTATGCAGGTCACCAGTTTGGCAGCTTTAACCCGCATTTGGGGGATGGCCGTGCCCTGTTGCTGGGGGATGTGCAGGATGGCCAAGGCCATGTGTGGGAAGTGCAGCTTAAAGGTTCTGGTCCCACGCCGTTTTCCCGCAGAGGGGACGGTCGCGCTGTGTTGGGACCTGTGTTGCGTGAATATGTGGTGAGCGAGGCCATGCATACCTTGGGTATTCCCACAACCCGTGCATTGGCTGCCGTAAAAACAGGCATGACTGTTTTACGTGAAACCATGTTGCCCGGTGCTGTTCTGGCGCGTGTGGCATCCAGCCATATTCGGGTTGGCACATTCCAGTATTTTGCATCACGGCAGGATATGGCGGGCCTGCGGCTTTTGGCAGATTTTGCCATTGCCCGGCATTACCCACAGGTAGCACTAGCTCCTGCGCCGTATCTGGCGTTCCTCCAGCAGGTTATTGAGGCTCAAGCCAAGCTTATCGCCCAATGGATGCTGGTTGGCTTTATTCATGGTGTGATGAATACGGATAATATGGCCGTATCGGGGGAAACCATAGATTACGGCCCCTGTGCCTTTATGGATCAGTATGACCCGAATACCGTGTTCAGCTTTATTGATGAACGCGGGCGTTACGCTTTCACCAATCAGCCAACAATTGCCCTGTGGAATCTTACGCGCTTGGCGGAAGCATTGCTGTCACTTCTTTCCGAAGATGAAGAAGAAAGTGTTGCTTTGGCGGGGCAGGCGCTTGAGCAGTTTGGAGGGCTATTCCACGGCGCATATTTTGCGGGATTGCGTGCAAAGCTTGGTTTGAAAACACAGCAGGCCGGGGATGAAACATTCTTCCATGCTTTGTTTGCTCAAATGCAGGAACACCAGGCTGACTTCACCAATACGTTTCGCAGTTTGAGTGATGAGCGCGTCATAACAGGAGAGCATGTGCCCGATATATTGGAAGGCATGCAGCCGTGGCTTACCCAATGGCGGCAGCGCTTAATGCAGGAAGTAGAGGAAGCTCCAGCTATACGGGCGGAAAACATGCGCCGCGTAAACCCATGTTATATTCCGCGTAATCATCTGATAGAGGCCATGATAAGCGCGGCTGTGAATAATGATGACTACACGTTGTTTGAGGAAATGCTGCAGCTTATAGCCTCACCCTATACAGAACAGGGAGATATGGCGCGGTATGCACAACCTCCGCAGCCTGAAGAGCGTGTAAGATACACTTTTTGCGGGACGTAATAAGATTAAAGTGTCGCCGTTTATATACAGTCGGTAATCACGATAAATCTGTGGTTATCGTCTGTTATTTCAATGCGTGCCTCTACGCGGTACACGGTGCGGAGCAGTGCGGGAGTTAACACCTCCGCCGGAGGGCCGGAGGCAATAATTTGGCCTTCGTGAAGCACGCATACCAGATCGCACAAGTTCAATGCGATGTTCAGATCATGCAGCACCATCAACGTTACAAGATTGTTTGCACGGGTGATCTGCGTAAGCAGTTTTGTAACGGCGTACTGATAGTGCAGATCCAGTGCGCTGAGTGGCTCATCCAGTAACAGGGCGTGCGGTTGGCGGCCAAGTGCCTGTGCCAGACCAATAAGCTGGCGTTGGCCTCCGGAAAGCTCGTTCAATTTGCGCAATGCCAAATGGGCAATGTTAAATTGCTTCAGCAGGTCCAGCGAAGCCTGAATATCTTCCTCATGAGGCGCATCTGCAAAACTTTGCCCTTGTCTGCTGGGCATAATACGTTTGGCAGCCAGCATGGCTTCCAGTGCAGTAATGTTGACGGGCGCGGGAAGTGCTTGCGGGAGATACAGGCAGTGTTGGGAGCGTTCAGGCAAGCGCAGGCTGCCAAGTTGAAGCCCATCTAGTGTGATACACCCTTTAACAGGCAATAGGCCGCTTATAGCGCGCAATAAGGTAGATTTTCCGCTACCATTTGGCCCGAGCAGGGCGCAGATACGCCCATGTGGAAAGCAAGGTGTTGTCAGATCATCCAGCACCGTATTGCGCCCATAATGGACGGTAAGATTTTGCGCTATCAGGCCTGAAAAAGGTTTGTCTGCTGTCATACCATTGGCCGCTGTTTGAGAATGATGGCCAGAAAGAACGGAATGCCCACCAGTGACGTAATAATGCCAAGAGGCACAATAATGCCCGGCACCAAAATACGCGCGACCAAAGAAGAAACGGATAGAATAAGTGCGCCAGTCAGTAAGCTGCCGGGCAGACTGAAGTGATGATCTTCTCCCACCAGTCGGCGTGCGATGTGTGGGGCCACTAACCCCACAAATCCAATAACGCCCACAAAAGCAACGGAAAGAGCGCATAGAAAACTGATGCGTAAAAGGGCGGCCCGACGCAGGCGCGGAACATCCACCCCAAGGCTGGCGGCGCGTTCTTCACCCATTCTTAAAAGGGTTAGTTCGCCAGCAGAGCGTAGGGAGAGTGGAAAGATAAGAGCCAGACTTCCAGCTAATAAAGCCAGAGTGGCCCATGTAGCGCGGCTTAGGCTGCCAAGCGTCCAGAAAACCAGATCTTGCAGCGTATCTTCACTGGCAACAAATTGCATGAGAGCAACAAGCGCCTGAAACGAAAAAACAAGCGCAACGCCACAGAGAATCACCGTGCTTGTATCCGCCTGCCGGAAGCGTGTCAGCATATCCAATGCAAAAACAGAGGATACGGAAAACACAAAGGCGCATCCTGCTACCAGCCAGTTATCAGGCACGCCTGCAATGTGCCATTGCAAAACAATAGCTAGAGAAGCTCCAAACGCTCCGGCGGCGGAAACGCCCAGTGTAAACGGACTGGCTAATGGATTGGCCAGAACTGTCTGCATTTCTGCCCCTGCCAAGCCAAGAGCGCCCCCTATACAGGCAGCCATGAGGGCGTAGGGCATACGAATCTGCCACACAATAATGGCAGTTTGCTGCGGCACAGAAACTGAATTGAACAGTGTCTGCAAAAACAGGCTTGGGGGAAGATGAGCAGGGCCAACCAGAAAATTGGCACCAAGTGAAAGTACAACGCCAGCAGCCAGACAACCAAGGATAAATAGCCGTTTGTAGATGCTGACACGATATGTAGCTTGCACAGCAGTGATATCTGGCAGCGTATCCTTGTAGTCCGACATGGTATCCTGAGCTTGACGGTGTGCAGTGGAAAAGGCTTTGTGCGTTTTCATCTTTTCCTTCTGCATGAAACTTGAAAAACGGGTGGGTGTTGGCACAGATGGTTATAATGCAAAATGGTTATGATCCATCTTTGCCAGTAAAGGAAACAGCCGTCTCCTTTACTGTAACGCCAGAGCAGGCAGGAGAGCGGATTGACCGTTTTCTGGCTGCCACAATGGAAACGCTTTCACGCTCACGCATCAAAAGCCTGATTGAAGAAGGGCATTTGGCATGTGATGGCGTGTGCATAAGGGAACCCGCAGCCATAGCCCGTGCTGGTATGGAAGTGGTGCTCACCATTCCTCCCGCTGCTCCCGCAGTGCCCCAAGGTGAGGATATTTCTTTTACCGTTTTGTATGAAGATGATGATCTGATTGTGCTGGATAAACCGGCTGGTCTGGTTGTGCATCCTGCACCGGGGAATGAAACAGGCACTCTTGTAAACGGCCTGATTGCGCATTGCGGGGAAAGTCTGAAAGGCATTGGTGGAGAACGCCGCCCCGGTATCGTGCATCGGCTCGATAAAGATACTTCTGGCGTGATGGTCGCGGCCAAAACAGAAATGGCGCATCAGGCTCTGTCAGAGGATTTTGCTGCGCGTCGGATAGACCGTGCCTATCTAGCTTTTTGCTGGGGGCTACCTAATCCGGCAGAAGGAGATTTTGAAGGAGCTATCGGGCGCGATAAGCGCGACCGCAAGCGCATGGCGCTCACGCCCAAAGGTGGAAAATGGGCGCTCACACATTATCGCACGTTGCAGGCTTTTGGTACGGGGGCTGCACTTGTGGCCTGCAAGTTGGCAACAGGGCGCACCCATCAGATACGTGTGCATTTTTCTGCGAATGGGCACCCTTTGATAGGTGACCCGCTATATTTGAGACGGATTCCCGCTGCTTCTCGTGTTCTGCCATCTGCGGCCCGTTCGGCTGCGCTGGATTTCCCGCGGCAGGCCCTGCATGCAGCGCGGTTGGGGTTTATACACCCCAGAACGGGTGAAAAACTACTGTTCGAAACCCCTATGCCTGAAGATATGCAGGTGTTGGAACGTAGCCTCAAGGCGGATCAGGAATAGGTTTTTCGATTCGGAAACAGCAAACAGGACTGTACAGGTCCAGAAATGTGGCTGTCTTCTGCCATGCATCTTAGAATTCTTGACACATGTGCTTTTTCCAGCGCACCCTGTTGCACCCACTAGGCCTTGGAAGCCGTAGCCGAACTGGTGGGAGAGCCTCTTTTCAGTCTGCCGCTCATACGGAGGGCAGAGGGATTGAGGTGTAAGACATCTGTCCATCGCATGACTGGATCTTGCCTCTTTTTATGAATGTTTTGCGGGCGTTACGGGAACCCAAAGCATTCAAGGGAGTTTCCAGTTCAGGGGAGTAGTCAACACATGGTATCTTCCGTTATCAATGTTGGGCCTGAAAACAATCTTTCAAGGTACCTTCAGGAAATCCGCAAATATCCTCTCCTTACACCAGAAGAGGAACTGAGCCTTTCACGCCTGTGGCGCGATAAGGGAGACGTTAAGGCAGCGCATCAGCTCGTCACCTCCCATCTGCGTCTGGTTGCAAAAATTGCCATGGGTTACCGTGGTTATGGCCTGCCGATCAATGAACTGATCAGTGAAGGCAATATCGGCATGATGCAGGCCGTAAAGCGGTTTGACCCTGAAAAAGGGTTCCGTTTGGCCACATATGCTATGTGGTGGATTCGTGCAGCTATTCAGGAATACATTCTGCATAGCTGGTCCTTAGTGAAAATGGGCACCACTGCGGCTCAGAAAAAGCTGTTCTTCAATCTGCGCCGTCTGAAAGGGCAGATGCAGGCCATTGATGATGGTGATCTGAAACCAGAGCAGGTGAACAAGATTGCCACGACACTGGGTGTATCTGAACAGGATGTGGTGGATATGAACCGTCGCATGGCTGCGCCAGATCATAGCCTGAATGCGCCCATGCGGGCCGATCAGGATAGTGAATGGCAGGACCGGTTGGTTGATGATCACACCAACCAGGAAGATGTTTACGCTGAGAATGAGGAACTTTCTGGCCGGAAGGCGCTGCTTTCTTCCGCTATGGAAAACCTTAATGAGCGCGAACGTCGGATTTTTACGGAACGCCGCTTGAAGGATGATCCTTCAACATTGGAAGAACTGGCGCACGAATATGGTATCTCGCGCGAGCGGGTGCGTCAGATTGAAGTGCGTGCGTTTGAAAAAGTGCAGGCGGCCATGAAAAAGGAAGTTCAGGCCCGGCGCGAAGAAACAGCCCAGAATACGTAAGCGGGGTTTGGCGCTTTCTATTTGCAAATCATGCAGGCAGGAAGCGCCTATACGCTCTTATTTATTTTAGCATGTAAGGCAGGCTTGTTATCAGGCAGCCGCAGCGTCCTGAATAAAGAAGGTGGCGTCTGTTCTGCCATTCCAGCTTTCTGCCCGCAGATACCCGGCAAGATGTAGGGCAGGGCGTGTTGTGTCTTCCAGTTTGGCCGCTAAAGGGTTTTCATGCGCGCGGAACAGCAGCGCTTTCAACCGGCCATTATTTTCACCCTTTAAAAGCAGGCGCAGCGTGTTGCCGTCTCGGCCAATGCGGTCTGCCCGTATAACTGTTACACGGGGTATAGCTAACAGAGGCTCCGGGTTTCCGGCACCAAATGGGGCAAGGGCTCCCATATCCTGCGCCAGTTCTGCTGTGGCGCCAGAAATGGATACCACCGCATCTACGGTAAGAGGCACTTTTTCTGGAAGCGTAGCCGCCTGTGCTAACCGAGTATCCAGAAAAGTATGAAAATCTTCCAGCTTATCAGCAGTAAGGGAAAAGCCAGCAGCCATGGCGTGGCCGCCGCCTGTTTTCAGCATTCCAGCCTGACGGGCTGCAATAATCACGGTGCCAAGATCTAACCCGGGAACAGAACGGCCAGAACCTTTAATGGTGCCATCTTCCTGTTCGGCCCCAACAAGGGCAGGCCGATTGAAGCGTTCCTTAATACGCCCTGCTACAATACCTACAACACCTGGGTGCCAATCTTTTCCGGCCAGCAGAATAACAGCGTGCCCAGCTGCTTTCTGGGCTTCAGCCTGTTGCATGGCGCGGTCCAGAATATCGGCCTCAACACCTTGTCTGCGGCGGTTTACGGCATCCAGACGTTCGGCCATCTGGCGGGCTTCAAAGCTATCAGGGCAACGGAGCAGGCGCAGGCCCAAAGCTGCTTCTGCAATACGGCCACCTGCATTGATACGCGGCCCCAATGCAAAGCCGCAGGAAAAAGCATCCGGAGCTTTGGTAACGCCAGCAATTTCCATAAGGGCATTCAGGCCAGTGCGTTGGCGGCGGGCCATAATTTTAAGCCCTTGCGTTACAAAGGCGCGGTTAAGCCCATGCAGGGGCATAACATCACAAACCGTTGCCAACGCTACCAGATCAAGCTGGCGCATAAGATCGGGCGGAGGTTGGTCTGCTGTAAACCAGTCTGCACGCCTTAGGTCTCGCGTGGTCGCAACAGCGGCAAGAAAGGCGAGGGCTGCAGCACAGATATGGTGCAAGCCAGAGGAACAGTCTGGCCGGTTAGGGTTAACTGTTGCCAGAATAGGGGGAAGGGCATCTTCCGATTTGTGATGGTCCAGCACAATCACATCGGCTTTGTCTGTCACTTGAGACAGAATATCTGCCGAAGCTGTGCCGCAATCTACACAAATCAATATGGAAGCGCCTTGCGCCACCAAATTATCCAGCGCGGCTACGTTAGGGCCATATCCTTCGGTCATTCTATCCGGGATATGGGTATGAACGGTGCAGCCGAGTTCTTCAAAAAAAGAGGCAAGAATGGCGGAGGCGCAGGCACCATCCACGTCATAATCACCAAAAATACCAATTACTTCACGGTTCTGGACAGCTTTTGCCATGCGCTCAGCAGCTTTATCCATATCCGTGAGACTGGAAGGATCGGGCATAAGTGCCCGCAACTTGGGCTCTAGAAAATGAGGGGCCTGATCTGGTGTGATCTGACGCATGGCCAGCAGACGGCCAACAATTTCTGGAATACCCAGTTGTTGGGCCAAAGCAGCCCCCAAGCGCATCAGAGCAGGATCTTCTGCTCCCGCACGCCAAACCCAACGCCGCCCAATAAAGCTGGCTTCCACCCCCAATACAGCAGGGGAGGAAGCTTCTTCAGAGTGTTTGGTAAGTTGCAAGGTGCTGCTTTGCATCAAAATTCAGGGCTGCTTATTGCGGAGCCCATGTTTTGGTTTTGAAGTTATGGTGGCCTTCAATAAAGCGCACCGTGCCAGATTTGGAACGCATGACCAGAGAATGCGTAATAGCCTGATGCGGCAACTGCCGAACACCACGCAGCAAGGTGCCAGTGGTAACACCTGTGGCGGAAAATAGCACAGACCCTGCAGCCAGATCATGCAGGCCTAGCTTGCGGTCTGGGTCTTTGCCGGGGTTCATTTTGCAGGCACGTTCGCGCTGGCTGTCATCTTCAAATAGTAGGCGACCCTGCATCTGCCCTTCTACGCAGCGAATGGCAGCAGCAGTCAGCACACCTTCAGGTGCACCGCCAGAACCCACATAAATATCAACCTGACTGGTATCAAGGCAGGCAGCAATGCCGCCAGCCACATCGCCATCTGTCAGCAGGCGCACACGCGCACCAGCAGCACGGGCACGGGCAATCATTTCTTCATGCCGTTCCCGATCCAGCGTGCAGAGTAGAAGGTCCTGAACACTCTTGCCTTTAGCTTTGGCCAGATTTTTCAGGTTGTTCTCAATGGAGTTATCCAGATCAACAACACCATCGGGCAGATTGGGGCCGACCACAATCTTGTCCATATAAATGTCTGGCGCATGCAGGAAGTTGCCCCGCTCTGCCAATGCCACCACGGTAATGGCGTTTGGCATATCTTTGGCGCAAAGGTTGGTGCCTTCCAGCGGGTCCACGGCAATATCCATGCCGGGGCCGCCAGAGCCAACTTTTTCACCAATATAAAGCATGGGGGCTTCATCCATTTCCCCCTCACCAATCACCACCATGCCGTCAATGGCGACGGTATCAAACGCTGTGCGCATAGCTTCTACAGCAGCGCCATCAGCATCGTTCTTGCGGCCGCGTCCTGTCCACCGAGCGGAAGCCAGAGCAGCGGCTTCCGTTACGCGCACCAATTCAAGCGCGAGATTGCGGTCAGAAACAACAAAAGGAGAGGGGCCTATGGAATCAGACATCAGAAACAGGATCCTTGCTTAAAAGTCTATGATACCGGAAAAGGTGGCTAGAATCAGGCTGTTTCGATCCGAATCATCACAGGGCTGTCCGTCACTACGCTCAGGGCATCTATTTTGGTGATAGCTTCCTGCATGGACGATTCTGATGTCTGATGCGTAACCAGAACAAGCGGAACATACGGAGTTGTTTCATTTTCCGCAGGATGCTGGAGCATGCTGCGCAGGGAAACACCGCAATCGCGCAACACTGCTGTAATATCTGCAATAACGCCAGGGCGGTCTTCCACCATCAGACGCAGATAGAAAGCACCAGCTCCGGTGCCTGCCGGGCAAGCGCGCAATGCAGGTTCGGCACTGGCTTGCACGCCCCATACCGGAATGGTGTGGCCACGGGCAATATCAACCAGATCTGCGGTTACGGCACAGGCTGTTGGGCCAGCACCCGCTCCGCGGCCTTCTAGCATGATACGGCCCACAAATTCACCTTCGGCCACAACAGCATTAAATACGCCATCTACCTGCGCAATAGGTGCATTGTGGGGGAGCAGGCACGGTGCAACACGTGCCTGAAGGCCAGCATCTGTCAGGCGGGCAAGGCCCAGAAGTTTGATGCGGTAGCCGAGGGTACGGGCAAAAGCAAAGTCAATGGCACCAATCTGGCGGATGCCTTCTACCTGCACGGAATCAAAGGCTACAGGGCGGCCAAAAGCCAAACCCGCCAGAATTGTCAGCTTATGTGCTGCATCAATGCCATCAATGTCGGTGGAAGGATCAGCTTCTGCATATCCGAGATCCTGCGCATCTTTCAGCACCAGATCGAAATCCTTGCCCGTTTCACGCATCACGGTCAGGATATAGTTGCACGTGCCGTTCAGAATGCCGCCCACATGCAGCAGTTTGTCTGCGGCCAAACCTTCCCGCACTGTTTTAATAGCCGGAATGCCACCAGCCACAGCTGCTTCAAACAGCAGCGGTGCGTTATTATCTGCACTGAGCTGGGCAAGGGCGGAGCCATGCACGGCAAGAAGTGCTTTGTTGGCGGTTACAACAGGTTTGCCAGCAGATAGCGCTTTTTCTACCAGCGCACGGGCCGGACCTTCGCTTCCACCAATCAGTTCTACAACAACATCCACGTCGGGGTCAGAAACCAGATCCAGCGGGTTTTCATGCCAACGCAGGGTGGAAACATCTATACCGCGGTCGCGTGTGCGATCTCGGGCGCTTACGGCTACCACTTCCAGTTTGCGGCCTGCGCGTGCGCTTAGCAGATCAGCATTCATACGCAGCAGGCGAATAGTGCCCGCGCCAACCGTGCCCAGACCGGCAATACCAAGACGAAGAGGAGAGGAATTGGAACAGGATGTCACGGTGCAACAGGCTCCGGCTTTTTGGTAGAGGAAGGAGAAGATGGCGAGATGCCATGCGCAGACAGGAACCCACGAATGGAACGCAGGGCCTGGCGCAGGCGCTGGGTGTTTTCAACAAGCCCGATGCGAACATGGTCATCACCATATTCACCAAAGCCAAGGCCAGGGGCTACAGCTACGCCAGCTTCTTCCAGAAGAAGTTTGGAAAAGGCAACGCTGCCCATTTCACGGAATGGTTCAGGAATAGGTGCCCAAGCAAACATGGACCCTTCTGGGGAAGGAACATCCCATCCAGCTCCGTGAAGGCCGCGGATCAGCACATCGCGCCGGTCTTTATAAAGAGCGCGCAAATCAGCTACGCAATCCTGCGGGCCGTTAAGGGCAGTTACGGCAGCCACTTGAATAGGTGTGAAGGCGCCGTAGTCCAGATAAGATTTAATGCGGGTAAGGGCTGCAATCAGGCGCTCATTTCCTGCGGCAAAGCCTACGCGCCATCCAGCCATGGAATAGGTTTTGGAAAGAGATGTGAATTCCACTGCAATATCCTTGGCACCCGGCACGGCCAGAATGGAAGGGGGCACAAGATCACCAAAGTAGATTTCAGCATACGCCAGATCAGACAGGATCCAGATTTCTTCCTTGCGGCAGAAAGCAACCAGTTCCTTGTAAAAATCCAGATCAGCCAGATACGCTGTGGGATTGGAGGGGAAGTTCACAATCAATGCTGTGGGCTTAGGCACGGAGTGGCGCACTGCCCGTTCCAGCGCACGCAGCATGTTTTCATCCGGTGTTGCCGGAATGGAGCGGATGGATGCTCCAGCAATAATAAAACCGAACTGATGAATGGGGTAGGAAGGGTTGGGCACCAAAATGGTGTCCCCCGGGCTGGTAATGGCAGAAGCCAGATTAGCCAGACCTTCCTTGGAGCCCAGTGTGACAATCACTTCCTTGTCCGGATCCAGCCCAACGTGAAAGCGGCGTTCATAGTACCCGGCAACAGCCTTGCGCAGCCCCGGAATACCGCGGCTGACGGAATAACGGTGGGTGCGTGGGTCCTGCACCGTTTCTAGCAGTTTGTTGACAATATGCTGTGGGGTGGGCGTGTCCGGATTACCCATGCCGAGGTCAATAATATCCTCGCCTCGCGCGCGCGCTGCTGCCTTGGCCTGGTTTACCGAAGCAAATACATAAGGCGGCAGGCGGCGGATACGATGGAACTCTTCAGTCATGGGTTTCTGATGCTCTAAAGAAACAGGGGGTAAGGAACCCCCGCAGGTTTGTGGGAAGAAGCATAGTAATCGTCAGAACAGAACAGGCAACTCCTCATACCGCCCAAAATGCTGGAATGACACTTTTTGTTAAGTGGGTTTTATGGGCTGGTAGCTACTTTGGCACCCGTGCCAAAGGCATCACCCCGCACATGAATGCTGGCGGAAGGAACGCCAAGCTTCACCAGTGCTGCTGCCAGGCGTTGTGCCCGCAAAAGCCCAAGTTTTACGGCGTCAGACTGATCCTGCGGGCTAAGTGAAAGCGCATTGCCAAACCCACGGATAAAGAACGGCCCATTAGGGTGATCTGTTTTGAGTTTGCTGAGAGTATTTTCCTGCCCGCTGGAGAGCACGTCTGACTGTGGCACAAAGTGGAATGAAGTGCCTTTTACATCAACCAGATCATAGTTTGGCTTAATGGTATCCGGTACGTGCGCATCGGATGGTACATCAAAACCCGGGAATGATGGTGCTGTGGGCGGGCCATCTGGAATTTGCGGAATATCGGAAGCCGGTATTTCTGTTTGCGCGGCTTTTGGGCGCACTTCTGGTAAACCAACCTCTGGCTCGGTTTCCGCAGTTTTATCCTGCTTCTTATTGGCATGGCTATCTTTGGAAGATGCTTTGCCAGGTTGGGAAGCAGAGCTTTGTGCGTTTTGGTCTGGTGAGGAATCCGCTGCATCCATAATGGCGCCGCTCACACCTTCCGGTAGACTGGCTTGTTGAGAACCATCCTGTGCAGCGCCATTTGGCTGGGTGGACGAGCCAGATGCAGGCGCCGCACTTTTTGCAGGAGACTGCGCTGCAGCAGAAGGCGGGGGCGGAATATCGGGTATAAGGCTGCCATTCGCAGCCACTGTCCGATACGCCAGATTGCGTTCACGAATAAGCCCTTGGGTTACTAGCGCACGGTCCTGAGGAGAGGGCATTTCTGGCGCTTGTGTGGGGGTAAGGCCAACATGCGGGTAGGGATCATAAATGCCCGGCGGCGGCGGCCGTTGAGAGGCAATAACCCCACCGCGCATGTGCTGTACCCAAGAAAGTGTGCCATCAACCGCATCTTTATGAGGGCTGCACCCGCCGAGCAGCAGCGCACCGGAGGCCATGAGCATTCCAAGCCGTACAGCAGGTTTTAGACTTATGGCGCTGCGGAGTGTCCGCTTGTGTTCTAAGCAGGGTTGCGGCATGGCAGCGCAGATACTCCGATTAATGGAAACCAGACAGTAAGACGGAGCGCACCTTACCCTTTTCCGTCCCGGCTGGCGAGACAGCACATGATTGCCCCTTGGCAGGCAGGCTTAGGCAGCGCAGGATAAGGGAATGTACACAGATACAGAACATGCGGAGAAAGCAATGACGGGCATTTTCCCCCGTAACGCCATCAAGATGGATGACGAACCGGAAACTCCGGCAGCCCCGGAGAAGGCAGAAGAAAAAACAGCCGGCGCCCCGCATGGCGAACTGGAACACAAGTTGTTCAAGCAGCGGAAAGTGCTGATTTTTGGCGGGATTGATGACAAAATCGCCCGTGATGTAACGGGCCGCCTTTTGGCGCTGGCTGGTGAATCTGACCAGCCTATTGATGTCTACGTCAACTCTCCCGGCGGGCATGTGGAAAGTGGTGACACGATCCATGACATGATCCGCTTTGTCGATTCGATTGCACCAATCAACATGATTGGGACAGGTTGGGTGGCATCTGCTGGTGCGCTGATTTTTGCTGCCGGCCATAAAGATCGCCGATTCTGCCTGCCAAATACGCGCTTCCTGCTGCATCAGCCGATGGGTGGCGTGCGTGGCCCGGCAACGGATATCGACATTGAAGCGCGTGAAATTATCAAGATGCGCGAACGGCTGAACCGGATTTTCGCTAAGGAAACCGGCCATAGCTATGAAAAAGTCGCAAAAGATACGGATCGCAACTACTGGATGTCCGCCAAGGAAGCGATTGATTACGGCTTAGTGACCAAGATCATTTCAAAGCTGTCTGATCTGCACTAATACACATCGCGCCTGCTTCGCATTTCCATCTCTGGATTGGGCGAGGCAGGCGCGTTTGCGTTACTGGATCTGCCAGAATGTCTGCCCAAACGGTTGGGTGTCGTATCAGGCGAGATCCCTAGAAAACAGGTTCCTCACATGGGTTCTCTGAGCGATATCTATTCTCATCTGCCTGAAAGCATGGATGATCTGCCCCCGCCGCCCAATGAGGCAGCAGTGGAAGAGGCTGATTATCGGGCCCGCCATTGGGTAAGCCCCGTAAAAGGGCCGCTTAAGCCGGGGTCTGAGGCGCATAAACATGCCTTGGCGCAAATGTTCCGCGAGACGTTTAATCCTTACAGGCCATCTGTTATTAACTGGCCTAAGCTGGACCCAGAAACGCTCAAGCGCGTAACCTCCCTGCCTATCTGGGATATCGCTGTGCAGACAGAAGGCAAGGCCCGCCTGCGCATGGCTGCTTATGCCAATCTGGTTACAGATCCGGATATGAAGGATGCCATCTCCCGCAATGCGTGGGAGGAAAACCGGCATAAGGAAGTGCTGTCCAAAATGGTGGCAGCCTATAATATTCCTATGGCGCCGGAACCACCTTATGTTGAGCCCAAGGACGTTGAATGGGCCTATCTGGTGACAGGTTTTTCGGAATGTGCGGACAGCTTTTTTGCTTTCGGCATGTTTGAACTGGCCAAGCGTTCCGGCTATTTCCCGCCCGAACTCACAGATACGTTTGAACCCATTATGCAGGAGGAATGCCGCCATATCCTTCTGTTTGCCAACTGGTTGGCATGGAACCGGGCTGTAATGCCTTGGTGGCGTCGGCCTTACTTTGAGCTTAAGGTTCTGGCTGTTTGGGCTTTCCTTGGTTATGAGCGTTTGTCTTTGGTGCGCACGGTGGATGATGAAGGCCACGTACATACGCAGGACAACAACTTTACGGTAACTGGCACCAAGGAAGTGACCAACATCCAGATCAATCTGCCTGATTTCATGCAGCTTTGTCTGGATGAGGATGATAGACGCTTTTCCGGCTATGATCCGCGTCTGTTGCGTCCCACAACCACGCCCGCCATTGCACGTGTTATTCGTGATGTTGGACGGTGCTGGGAATTCGCAAGCGGTGTCTTCAAGGCAAATCGCAAAACAGCAGCGTAATCTGTTTTTAGGGATTACCCCAACCAGCGAGATTATTTTATCTGGGCTGGTTGGGTAATTTTTTATCCGCCTTACACTTTGGCGTTGCCATAGCGCCTGTAATGGAAAGGTGGCGGGGTTTCTGGCCGTTCGGTTATGGCTTGGGTAATAAGATCATGTTCCGGGGCACGGTGGCATACGGGGTCAGTTGCCGTAGCGTCTCCTGCCAGGGCCAAAGCTTGGCAGCGGCATCCGCCCCAGTCATCTTCCTTGAATGCGCAAGACTGACATGGTTCGGGCATCCAGTCTGTGCCGCGGAACAAGCGGAATAGCGGTGCATTTTCCCAAATGTTAGCGAGAGCTTCTTCCGCAACAGAAGGCATCTGAACGCCCGGAATACTTTCTGCCGCGTGGCATGGCAGCACCTTGCCTGCGGGAGAAACGTTTAGAAAGCGCTGGCCCCACCCGCCCATGCAGGGTTTGGGCCTGTCAGCATAATAATCCGGTGTTACAAAATCTATGCTCATGCGGCCAGAAAGGCGCGCGCGTGCTTCTGCAACCACCTTTTCTGTCTCTTCTACCTGAGCGCGGCTGGGCAATAATGCATTACGGTTGAGCAGCCCCCAGCCATAATACTGCGTATGTGCAATTTCTACGCGTCTGGCCCCTAGCTGTTCAGCCAAGGCCAGCATGGCAGGCACACGTTCACAATTTTGCCGATGGATAACAAAGTTAAGGGTAAGGGGCAGACCTTCGGTTTTAATAAGCTGTGCGGCTTCAAGCTTTTTGGCGTGGGCACCCGTCATGTGGGCAATATGGTCTGCGCTCTCAGCTTCGGCATCCTGAAAGGAAAGCTGAATGTGGTCTAACCCAGCATCAGCCAGTTCTTGCAGGTTTTTGGCATTGAGCAGCACGCCGGAGGTGATCAGATTGCTGTATAATCCTGCCTTGGCTGCATGAGCCACAAGCTCAGGCAGATCTGGCCGCGCCATAGGCTCACCACCAGAAAAGTGAACCTGCAATACGCCCATTTCAGCAGCTTCACTCAGCACACGCTTCCAGTCCTCAGTGCCAAGTTCTTGTGTGCGTGGTTCCAGTTGCAAGGGGTTAGAGCAGTAAGGGCATTGCAGAGGACAGCGGTGCGTGAGCTCTGCAAGCAAGCTCATGGGGGGCGGCGGAGCACTCATATGGCTTGCAAAACCTGTTTGGTGGCCAGATCCCGTAAAAGGGTCAGCACATCCTGTGCGATAATGTCCCGTGGGGCGGCAAATTTCTGGCAAAGTAGATCCAGTATGCCCCCCACATTGCGGGTGCCATCTATAAGTTGCAGCACTTCAACAGCAATAGGGTCTGCATGAAAGGCGCGTTCAGGCGCTTGAATGAACCATACATCTCGCACGCGGTCATGTTGCAAGCGTGTGCCCCGGGCAAAGCGGAGGATACTGTTTTCAGAAATCATTGAAGTATCAGCTATTTGGCTTATGCCGCAGTTTCTGGGCGGAAAGCGCCTGGGGGAATACGTGCGGGCGTGACATAAGCGTAATCCAACGCATCCAGCATGGACCACAACACCCCACATTTAAACTTTAACGCGTTGAGCACACTCTGCTGTTGTTCAACCGTACGGGCGTGTTGCTTTACATAAGCCAGAGCAAAGGCAGAATCTTGCGGGGCCTGAGTGAGGCGTGGCTTAAAGTAAGCCAGTGTTTCTTCGGTAATGAAGGCATAGTTGCGCAACATGCCCGAAACACGTTCGCTGATAATGGTGGGGGAGAACAGTTCTGTCAGGGAAGATGCAATGGCTTCCAGCACAGAGCGTTCACGCACAAAATGCACATAGGCTTCTACAGCAAACCGTGTGCCGGGCAGCAGGCCTTCGAGTGATTCTACATACGCACGGTCCAGCCCAAGCCCATCTGTCAGCTTCAGCCAACGCGCCACACCACCAGAACCTGGTTCTGTGCCATCATGGTCTTCTAGACGCCGCCGCCATTCACGCCGCAGTTCGGCAGTGGGAAGGCGCGCAAGGAGAGAGGCATCTTTAGCGGGAATGCTGGCCTGATAGTAATATCTGTTCAGTGCCCATGCCTGAACCTGCCCCTTGTTCAGTTTGCCGTCATGCAGCGCACGGTGGAAAGGGTGCAGGTTATGGTAACGTTCTGCGCCTATGGCACGCAGGGCTTTTTCCAGTTCATCCGGGGTGAGCAGTTGGTTGGTCATAGCGAGACTTTCATTCCATCAAATGCAACATCCCATCCGGCTTGCTCTACGGCACGACGTTCTGGTGAATCGGCCAGCAGAATAGGGTTGGAATTGTTGATGTGGATGAGAATTTTACGTTTCACATGCAAGAGGCGGAAGGCGGCAATGGTGCCATCTGGCTCATCTGCAATGGACATATGGCCCATGCGGTGGCCAGTTTTGCTGCCAAGCCCGGCACGGATCATTTCATCATCCGTCCACAACGTGCCATCAAAAAACACAACATCTGCGCCGTTTATGCGGTTGCGTAGGTCATCCGTCATCATCGCGCAGCCGGGAATAAACAGGGCGCGGGCGTGGCCGTCCGTTATTTCCAGCCCAATGTTTTCCCCATTGCTCATGATTTCAGCAGGGTTTTCAGCCTTTTCTGCGTAAAGGGGCACTTTGCCCGGCACAATAAACGGCGTGATGCTAAATCCGGCAGGCACTAAAGGAATAGGGTGTTCTGGCTGCATGGCATGGCGCGGCACAATCGTGCGATCCAATGCATTAAAAATAGGGTTTGCGTTGAGCTGATCGAGCACAGGCTGTGTGGCATACAGATTAAAATGCTGCCGTTCCCGCAGGGTTAATAAGCCCGTAATGGCATCGATTTCCCCACTTGTGAGCACAACGCCGGAAATGGGGGTGGAGCGCAGCCCCTCACGCGGGAACATATCCGGTGTCTGGTTGATCTGGGTGCGCAGATCGGGTGAGGCATTGAGCACATACCAGTGCAGGCCATCTCCGCTTACAGCAATGGAGGCCTGAGTGCGGGAAGGGGCTGCGGGGTCTCCCGCACGGGCGCGGCGGCAAGCGGGGGCGTTAGAATTCCATTGCGGAAAACCGCCACCTGCACCTGCACCAAGAACAACAATCTCAAGCATAACAACACATCTAAATAAAAAAGCCGCCAGTGCAAAACCGGCGTTCACACCGGTAATGGCTGGCGGCTAAGCTGGGTATAACCCTGACTTATTTCTTCTGGCCGCAAACGTAGCTGTTGATTTCAGCGCCCAACGGAATTTCGGTTACTTTTGGTGCAGTCCAAGCCATGAGCCTGTCTCCTTGATTGAGTTGAAACAGGGCCGTTTCCTACAGGTTCTTGAGATAAAGATCCGCAGGAAAAAGCCGCTTTTGCGCCTTGCAGTGTGATGAAAAATGACTATCACGCAAGTGTTTTACCCTCCAAACAGGCGGGTAGAGGGTCTATTTTCACGCAACTGTGAATAAAAGTGGGGCTGTACACCGCAACCGCACAAAATCTGTGCAAGATTTGTCTTGGCTGGCGGAGTCTTCTAAAGCAGCCCACATAAGCAAGGCTTTAGCCCAGCGGGGTAACGATGCTGGGGAGGAAACAGATGAGTGACCAGATACGCGGTTGGGGTAAGACACACGCATGATGAGTAGTCAGGTTAAGGCGCTGTTTGTCCGTGTCTTTCGCAATACCGGGTATATTCTGGGGGGGCGCGGGTTTTGCGCCGTTTTGTCACTTATAACCACCGCTGTTTCCGCACGCGCATTGGGCTTGCAGGATTACGGTGTTCTGCTGCTTATCAATTCCTTTGTTCTGTCCTGTTCGGCAGGGTTGCGGTTTCAGTCTTGGCAACCTTTGCTGCAATACGGAAGCAGCCTGTACCGTAATGGAGACAGGCATCCGTTCCAGATGCTCTTACGCCATTGCATGTTGCTAGATGGCATAGGGGCCGTGGCAGGTATGGGGCTTGCCCTGCTGTTGTGTGAATGGTTCGGGAATCTTTTGGGCTGGGGAAATGCCTCTTCTGCCACGCCGTTCTGGTACATGACTGTGATCCTCTTCATGAACGCAGGCGGTGCCATGGGCGTGATGCGGCTGCTAGATCGGTACGAACTTTCTGTGCTGGCAGATAGCGGAAGCGGGCTGATCCGTCTGGTAGGCAGTCTTGCCGGGCTATTCTGGCATTGGTCTTTCACCAGCTTTTTGGTGATCTGGTATATTTCGACGGTAGCATCATTCTTTATCAATTACGGAATGGGCGCGTATCTGCTTTTGCGTTCCGATAGTTTGCAGAATTTCCGTATATTTGGTGTGCCTTGGGTAAGCCCTATCAAAGGCATCTGGCGCTTTATTTTTTCTGTCAGCATCAATCAGGCACTCGCACGGCTTTCTTCCCGCTTAACGGTGATGATTGTAGGTGCCGTTCTTGGGCCACAGAGTGCGGCCATTTACAACGTGACATGGCAGATTTCTGATGGTCTGGCCCGCCCGGCACAGATGATGACACCGGCCTTGTATCCAGAATTGGTAGCTCTGAAAGATAAGCGAGACTGGGCATCCATTCGGCAGGTTACGCACCGTATTCTGCAAGTGCTCGGTGTGTTCTCGGCCGCGGTGCTGGCTATTGTGTTTGTGCTGGGGCCTTGGTTGTTGCATGTGCTGCTGACTGTGCCTTGGTCTGGCACTCGCACACTTTTGCTGCTGATGACATTAACCGCCATTCTGGATTTGTGGGATGTGCCGCTGGAGCCCTTGCTGGTTTCTCTCAACCGCGCCCATCAGATTTTGCTGGGGCGGTTGTTTACAATGTGCGTGACACTGCCTTTGCTGTATTTCCTAACTTCAGGGTTGGGGATGACGGGGGCAGGTTTGGCAACGTTGATAGGTGAGTTGGTGATCTTCCTGACTCGTTTGGTACCTTACCTGTTGATGAGCCGAAAGCAGGATTTTGGAAGAGGCAATGGCTGAGGCTGCTCCGGTTCCTGATACATCTGAGGTATGGATACTGGATACCCACCGTGCTGGTGAAATGGCGCAGTGCCGGGCTTTGGCAGATATGCTTGGGTTACCGTGCCAGATTATTCCGCTTCAGACTGATTTCGGCTTACCTGAGCAGATCCCGGATACCCAAAACCTTAGGTTGATTTTGTCTTTTGGTAACGCAGTGCAGGCCGCATTGGCATTGCGTGCGCGTTGTAAAAACACGCCCGCCATTGTGCAGCTTGGGCGTCCGAGCCATGTGCCTGCAGCAGATTTGGATCTGATAATTCTTTTGCCGCAGGATGATTATCCGATAGCGCCCAACGTCTTGCGCTTAAGATTTCCCTTAAACGGTGCGCATAAAAGCCAGACATCTATCCCACAAATAGACCCAACAAGGCGGCATGGTGGCACTGTTGTTTTGTATGGTGCACCATCGCGGCAGTTTTTGCTGGATAAGCAGGATACGTATAAACTGCTACGCTTTAGCCACGAACTGGCACAAGCACATCATGAGCCTTTGCATGTAATTACCAGCCCAAGAACCCCTGTTGAGGCTGAAGGATGGTTGGAAGATATAAGCAAAACCATTCCGATGCAGATTTATATATTCCGTAAAGGCGTTAACCCGTTCCAGAAGTTTTTGCAGGAAGCCAACCGGTTTGTTGTAACCGGAGACAGTGCGTCCATGTTGGCTGATGCGTGCCGCACAGGCGCGCCTGTATGGCTGTTTCCATTACGGCCCAAGCACAGCTTCATGACACGTTTGCAAGCCAGTGTAGATCGGTGGGGGCTACAAAATATCCGCAACGGGCTCGTGCGTCGTGGTTGGCTGGGGAGCGGGACATGCTTTGGTAAATGGCATGCCACTTTGGCCGAGCAGAATTATATCCATTTGGTAACACCACAGGCTTCTGCTGAGATGTTGAAATGGCAGCCAGATGCATCCCGGCGGGATGATGATATGCAAAAATGTTATGCAAGTATCATGAAACTGCCTTTGTTTATTGCCAGATAAGCCCCAGCATTAGATATGCGGGGCGTGTGGCAATGTTTGCCACGCTTATGGTTTCTGCCATTGGGAAGTTTGTTTCGGCTGACGACTTATAACGGCATTTCACGACAGGCAGACATGTGCATGCACGATACTCTTGAGCAGAATACGCAGGCAGTTCTACAGGGAACATGCGCAGCTATTGTGACGTATGGTAACCGCGTTTCATTTCTAAATCAGGTTTTAGAGGGTGTTTTTGGCGCAGGTACCGGGCATGCTGTTGTTATAGATAACGGCACGGAAAAAAGTGTGGCGGCAGAAATTGCCAGATTACCAGAAATATTTGGTAAAGATCGTCTCACCATTGTGCGTTTGGCAACCAACACTGGGTCTGCCGGTGGTTTTCATGCGGCTATTCAAGCCGCTGCGGCGCGTGAAGATACCCAGCATATCTGGGTGCTGGATGATGATAACAGGCCTGAACCAGATTCTCTTACGGCGCTTGCCAAAGCATGGAGAGGCATGGGTGCAAATACGCAGATATGCCTGAGCAGTTTTAGAGAAGATAAAACAACATATAAAAAACTTTTCAAAACCTGTAAGTTTCACGGCATTACAAAAAACTCATTTTTTGGCTTTTCTATGCAAACATTGCTGCGCAAACAAAAAGCAAAGGTTTGGCAGAAAGATGGGTTGAAGTGTTTGCAAATGCAGATGTCGGCTTATGGTGGTTTCTGGTTCCATAAAAGTTGGATTCAAAAAGTAGGGCTGCCGGATGCTCGGCTTTTTCTTTATTTTGATGATTATGATTTTACCCTGCGGATTACAGAAAACGGAGGGCAAATTTGGGCATGTCAGAACAGTGTTCTGAAAGATCTGGAACTTTCATGGCAGGTTAATGATTCCGCATTACAGCACTGGTTGCGTGAAGAAGAAAATTTTTCGCGCACTTATTTCTCTATTCGAAACCGTGTTTATATTGAGAAAAAATTTGTAAAAAATAAGTATATTTATAATGCAAACATCATTTTATATTTTTTGTCGAAGATTGTTTTTAAAAACAAGCAGAGCGTTTACTATCATTTCCAGCATCCATGTTTGGTGTATAGAAGGTGGAAGCTGATTGCACAGGCTATCAAAGCAGGAAAAGCCGCAGATTTTCAAACACCTCCGCCAGCGGTTTGATAGGGGCTTTTGTGCAGTAAACACCGCCTGATCATTTCATCAAGCATGTTTAACCCCGGTGCAATCTGGAATTGTCCCGGGGCTTTTTGAAGTTCTTAAACAGGCGGTTTTGCTGAAGCTTTTAAAGTTACAATAAATGGCACATGGTCAGATGGGCGCGGCATTGCGCGTTCATTTCTATCAGGTTCAGCAGTTTGCAGGCGCTCTGCTAGGCGAGGAGAAAGCAGCATGTGGTCAATCCGCAGCCCGCAATCTCTTTCCCACGCGCGGGCCTGATAATCCCAGAAGGTATAAGCTGCGCCTGTTGGGTGTAATGCCCGCAAGGCATCTGTCAGCCCCAACCATAGCAAGCGACGGTACGCGGCCCGGCTTTGCGGGCGTACGAGCGCATCTTCTGGGCCCAGGGCCCCCGGGGCGCAATCTATGGGGGCAGGGCAGATATTGTAGTCACCCGCCAAAGCAAAATCTGTTTCTTCCGCCAGCAAAAGGCGTGCGCGGGCTGTAAGGGCATTCAGGAACTCAAGCTTGGTAGCATAGCCCTGTTCTCCGCCCGAATTGCCATTGGGCAGATACAGATTGCCCAGCACCATACCTTGGGTGCGCACTTCTACATACCGCGCGGCCGGGTCTGAAAAGCCGGGGAGGTGGTCTGTTGTTACGCTAAAATCTCCGCGCACAAGGGTGGCAACCCCGTTGTAGGATTTCTGCCCCACTACGGCGCAACCATAACCAGCATCCTCAAACGCAGCTTTGGGGAACTGATCCGTCTCGCACTTGATTTCCTGCATCATCAGCACATCTGGCTGTTCGCGCTTCAGCCAATCCAGAACCAGATCCAAACGTTGCCGGACGGAGTTTACATTCCAAGTTGCGAGTTTCATGCCACAGAAAAGCTTGTGCCACAGCCGCAGGAAGACGCTGCATTGGGGTTGTTTACTGCAAAATGTGCGCCCATCAGCTTGTCTGCAAAATCAAGCTCAGCACCGGCCAGCAAATCCATGCTGGCTGGGTCCACGACCACCAGCGCACCGTTTCTTTCTATGCGTGTATCATCGGCTGCAATATCAGCCTCAGGAATAAGCGTGAAGAGATACTGAAAGCCGTTACACCCTCCAGCTTCTACAGATACCCGCATGGCAACAGGTGCTGGTTTTTCTGGTGCGGCAGTTGCCTGCTTTTTAGCAATCACGCTGGCAATGCGGTTTGCTGCAGATTCCGAAACGGAAAAGGGTGTTGGCTGTGTCATACTCTCTTAAATAGCTTGCGTGCCTTCTGGTTTGAAGGGGCAAGATGCCAAGAATAGTCAACTTTGGCGGAATATTCTAAACTCCTATAAGCTTCATTCGGATTAGATACCGGCAACACGCTGGTGGACCGTGCAGCAAAGGAAACCGCAGGAGTGCCAGACACGACAGAATGCAGGGATCTGATGCCCTATGCCGTTCAACCGGGAGAAGGCCGGGCGCGCCGCCTTTATGATGAGCCGGAATCTCTGACACGTTCACCGTGGCAGCGTGATCGGGATAGAGTCATCCATTCGTCAGGCTTTCGCCGCCTGCAATATAAAACGCAGGTGTTTGTGAACCATGAGGGAGATTTCTTCCGCACGCGTCTGACGCATTCCTTGGAAGTGGCTCAGGTGGCCCGCTCCATGGCCCGGTTTTTAAAGCTGGATGAAGATCTGACAGAAGCCGTCGCTCTGGCGCATGATCTGGGGCACACACCTTTTGGGCATGCGGGGGAAGATGCACTGGCGGCCCACATGCAGGAATGGGGCGGGTTTGACCATAACACGCAGGCCCTTCGTCAGGTGATGTTAAAGGAACGCCGCTATCTGGCGTTTGATGGATTGAATCTGACATGGGAAACGTTGGAAGGGTTGGCCAAGCATAATGGGCCGGTCAAACGTCCATCGGCACGGTTATTGGAACTGGATGCACTGTTCCCGCTGGAACTTTCCACATACGCCTCAGCCGAGGCACAGGTGGCAGCGCTGGCAGATGACATTGCCTATCACGGGCATGATCTGGACGATGGCGTGAAGTCAGGCCTGCTCTCGCTGGATGATCTGGTGGATGTACCAGTGGTGGGGGAAGAACTGTTTGAAGTGCGGAAGGCCGCGGCTGATCTGCCTTCTCAGGATAAGCGGACCTTACAGCGTATCCGGCATGAAATGGTGCGCCGCGTTATTCATAAGCTGGTGACGGATGTGCTGATCTGCACGCGTGAACGCCTGCAGGATCTGGCGCCCCGAAATGTGGAGGATATACGTGCAGCACCAGGCCCGGTTGTGGCGTTTCATGAACCCATGGCCCAAGCCAACAAAGGTATCCGCAAGTTTCTGTTTGCGCACCTGTATCGCCATTGGCGTGTAAACCGTATGACGCATAAGGCACGGCACGTTACGGCGGAGCTTTTTGATACGCTTACGGAGTCGCCATCTCTGTTGCCGGCTGAATGGCAGCGTGAGGCAGAGGGAAAAGATGCCACAGGGTTACGGCGTGTGGTGGCGGATTATGTGGCTTCCATGACAGATCGCTACGCCATGGAAGAACATAGACGGTTGACTGACCTGTCTGTTGCAGGCTGATAAACGCGCTTTCAGCGCTTTCTTACTATTACGGGGTTAAGTGTTTTATGTCTGACTGTGTGTTTCAGCGTTACCGTCAACATGTTCTGGCCATTGTGCAGGAACTGCTGCCCAATGTGCCGGAAGAAACGCTGGCCCGCGTGGAACTGACCCCAACGCGAGATCCTTCGCACGGAGATATGGCAACCAATGCCGCTCTGCTGCTGGCCAAGGTGGCACGCCGTAAACCGGCAGATATTGCGGCTGATCTGGTAACCGCCCTGCAAAAGGTAGAAGGAGTTGCCTCGGTAGCCGCTGCAGGGCCGGGGTTTGTGAACATTACGCTCAAGCCTGATGTCATGCGCGGCATTTTGCCTGCAGTGCTGAATGCGGGTGAAGCCTATGGGGCATCTCAGGCAGGCAAGGGCTTACGGGTGAATGTGGAATATGTTTCCGCCAACCCAACCGGGCCAATGCATGTTGGGCATTGCCGTGGCGCTGTGGTGGGGGATGCCCTTGCCAACCTTATGGCCAAGGCCGGCTTTGCCGTTACCAAGGAATTTTACATTAATGATGCCGGTGCGCAGGTAAGGGCGCTGGCATGGGCAGCCTACTGGCGTTACCTGCAAGCCCTTGGCACCAAAATGACGCAGGATGATTTTTCTGTGCTGGCACCGGGTGGCCTGCAATATCAAGGGGAATACCTTATTCCCGTAGGTATGGAACTGGCTGCGGAATACGGAAACAAGCTGACAGAAACCGACGCCGATGGAAGCCCTCTGCCTGCGCCAGAAGCCACATGGCTGGAAACAGTGCGTGGTTTTGCCGTGACGCATATGCTCACGGCTATCAAGGAAGATTTGGCAGCCCTTGGCGTGCATCATGATGTGTTCACATCAGAAGCCGAAGTGCTGCGCCGTGGCGTAACAGATGCGGCTATCAGCAAGCTGGAACAGCACGGCCTGTTGTATGAAGGCGTGCTGGAGCCCCCCAAAGGCAAGCTGCCGGAAGATTGGGAAGAGCGCGAGCAGCTTCTGTTCCGTTCCACTCAGTTTGGGGATGATGTTGATCGTCCGCTGCGCAAGTCTGATGGCACCAATACCTACTTTGCCAACGATATTGGCTACCATGCAGACAAGGTAGCCCGTGGCGCGCAGATGATGATTGACGTCTGGGGCGCTGATCACGGTGGCTATGTCAAACGGATGAAGGCCGCCGTTAAGGCCATTACGGGCGATACGGTGCCGCTTGAAGTGGTGCTGTGCCAGATTGTGCATATTCTGCGTGATGGACAGCCTGTTAAAATGTCCAAACGGGCCGGCACGTTTGTCACGCTGCGTGATCTGATTGATGAAGTCGGGCGTGATGCGGTGCGTTTTACCATGCTTACCCGTAAGAGCGACGCCCAGATGGAGTTCGATCTTGATCTGGTTGTGGCGCAGCAGCGTGATAACCCGGTCTTTTATGTGCAGTATGCTCATGCCCGCTGCCGCTCCGTGTTGCGGGCCGCAGCAGAAGCCGCCGCGTATGGTGAGACTGATGATGCCGCTTTGGCCTCAGCATCGCTCGAATCTCTGACATCTGATGCGGAAATGGCGCTTATCCGTCGTCTGGCAGAATGGCCGCGTATGGTGGAAGCCGCAGCGCTTGCGCGGGAACCCCATCGTGTGGCCTTCTACCTTGCTGATGTGGCGGGTGATTTTCATGCCCTCTGGAATCGTGGCCGGGATGATGCCTCTTTGCGCTTCCTCCAGCCTGATGCTGTAGAGGCCACCCGTGCGCGTCTGGCCCTTGTTGCAGCTACAGCGGTGGTTATCCGCTCTGGTCTTGCAGTCATGGGTGTGGAACCCGTGGAGGAAATGCGCTGATGAGTGATGAAGACCGACCCAAATTTTCAGCGGATGACAGAATCAGCCGTGCGCGTGAGCGCATGAGCATGGATTACGAAGATCCGGCACCTACGCGACCAGCAGCCGTAGGTGGCCGCCCAACCGAAAACGTGCTGACCCGCTTTTTAAGCAGTGATACGGGCACGCGGCGTCTGGTTTATGGGGCTGCTGGTCTGGGTGGTTTGCTGGTGTTGGGTATTGGTGGTTGGGCACTGGTGGGGCACCATCAGCATGGTATTCCCATTATGGGGCCGCCACCGGTTTCCATGCGTACAAAGCCGGTTGATCCGGGTGGGATGCAGCTTGATTCTGTTGCCATACCGGATGAAGATGGTGATGCAAAGGCGCATCCTGTTCCTGCCCCGGAAAAACCTAACCCAGAAGCTCTGGCAGCCCAATATGGTGCGCAGGGTGAAGGAGATTCTGGTAAACCGGAGGGAGCACCCGCTCCGGTAACCGGCGCTGAAGGAGCAGGTGCAGGGCAACCAGCAGATCAACAGGCATCCGCAGCAGCGCCTCCGGCAGATGCACAAAGCACTTCTGCGCAGGAAGAAACCGAAGCTTCTACCGGCGGCGAGGAAGGGGATGCCGCTGCGGCTGCGCAATCAGCCGAAAGCAGCCCGAAACCAAAGCCAGCAACTCCAGCTCCCGTCAAGGATACTGCTGTGGCAAGTAAAGCGGCACCGGCTGATACAAAAGCATCCACTGTGCCACATGGTGGTGTAGAGGGCGGGAAGTATCAGGTGCAGTTGGCTGCGGTCCAGAACGAAGATGAAGCGCGTAAAGAGTGGTCGCGCCTGAAATCTCGTTATCCCACCTTGTTCGGAGATAGCACGCCTTCCTTTGTGCGGACGGAGCAGAATAACGCCACGTTCTATCGCTTGCGCGTAAAGGGCTTTGCTTCTGTGGCAACTGCACGTGAATTCTGCTCTGCCGTGCGAGAACGCGGTATGGCATGCATGGTCGTGCGGCAGTAAGTTGCAACTGGTCTGGCAGAATGGAAGCAGGATACACGCAGGCAGATATTGAAGGTGCGTCAGGCCCAGTAGAGGCAACTGGCGCACTGTCTGCTCATGCCGATGCACAGGCAGAGCAGGCGCCGCGTGTGCCGCTGTTGCGTCTGGATGGGTTTGAGGGTCCAATGGATCTTCTGCTCGATCTGGCGCGGGCGCAAAAGGTCGATCTGGCGCGTATTTCCATTCTGCAACTGGTAGAACAATATCTTGCGGTTGTAGAAAATGCCCGTCGGGTTCGGCTGGAACTGGCCGCAGACTGGCTGGTTATGGCGGCATGGCTAGCGTGGCTTAAGTCGCGCCTGCTGCTCCCTCCGGATGATGAACTTGCCGTGGAGGGTGAAGAAGCTGCGGAACTCTTGCAGGAACGGCTGATAGAGCTTGCCTGCATGGGTGAACTGGCCCGTTGGCTAGATGACAGGCCCAGATTGGGGCGCGATGTGTTTGCCCGTGGTGTGGCAGAAGATCTGGTGGAAATAGACCGCTCTGGTTTGGCGCTAGATATGTCGCAGCTTATGCGGGCCTATATGGCGGCCATGCGGCGTAATGCCCGCAAGCGTATTTATGCGCCACGCACGTTACGGTTTTGGACAGTGCAAGATGCCTTAAGCAGGCTGACTCGCTTGTTAGGAGAAACGCCTCCCGGCTGGAGCAGTCTGGATGCGTTTTTGCCCGATGTTCTGCCCGAACAGGCCGAAGGGGTGGATGCGGTGCGCCAACGGCGTGCTGCTGTGGCAGGCACATTGATTGCTGGTCTGGAACTGGCAAAAAGTGGACGGCTAGAATTGCGGCAGGAAGAGGTGTTTGGGCAGATTATGCTACGTCCGCATGAAGAAACGCATGAGCCAGATAGTGCTGAAAACGCACTTGCCACAGAAGAAGTGCAAAATTCATGACCACGCACATAGCGGATAATGCTGCTTCTGAAAGTGCAGAGGCTATTAAGGTAGTTCAGCCTGAAAACACTATGGTTTCAGAAGAAGCTTTGCGCTTGGCTGAAGCGCTTATTTTTGCGTCTACCGAACCTGTAAGTGCGCGCCGGTTGGCGGAGCTGCTGGAATTGCGCCAGCTTGTGCCAGATGGAGTGGATAATCTGGCTGTCTTTGTAACGTCTGTTTTGCAAGCTCTTGTGCAACGTTACGAGGGGCGGGGTGTGATGCCTGTTGAAATAGCCGGAGGGTGGCAGTTTCGGACAGCGCCAGACTTGGCGCCAGCCCTTACGCGCGTGCTGGAGCGGCCCCGCCGTTTTTCACGCGCAGTTATGGAAACACTGGCGATTATTGCTTACCACCAGCCCTGCACACGCGTGCAGATAGAAGAAATACGCGGTGTAAGCCTTGGGCAAAATGTGCTGGATACGCTGATAGAATCAGCGCTTATTATGCCCAAAGGGCGCAAGGAAGTGCCGGGGCGGCCGGTATTGTGGGGCACAACGCAGGATTTTTTGCGTCACTTCAGCTTACGTTCTTTGGCTGATCTGCCGCGCCGGGAAGAACTGCTGGTGGAAGTGCCGGAAAACGCAGGGGCAATGGGGCGCCCACAAACAGAAATCACTTTTGTAAATGGTGCAGAAGAGGTTGCTGATCAGGCAGAACACACATCCGATATATCAGGCATGGATGCACAGTTAGAGAGTGCACTACAAACTGATGCTGGATTGGCCTCGGCTGCCGAAAATACAGATATGCAGGCCGAGAAAACGCCAGAAGTTGCGGAAGAAAGCAGAAAACCGCATGTTTCCGCGTCAGAAGGCTCATGATAGATACTCTGCATCTGGTTGCGCGGGCATTTTTGTTTTTCCCGTGCGGTGCGTGCAGCAACGGAACTGCCCATGTTTGATTTTGCCTGGTCTGAAATCGCGCTGATTGGCGCCGTGGCTCTGGTCGTGATCGGCCCGAAGGATTTGCCCGTGGCCATTCGTGGGCTGGCAAGGGCTGTAAAAAAGGCACGCAAACTGGCGGGGGAATTTCAGTCTCACGTTGATGAAATGGTGCGTGAAGCCGATCTGACAGAAGTGCGCGATCAGGTTCGAGACCTCAAAAATCTCAACGTACGTAATCGGATCATGAAGGCGATTGATTCCGATGGCACGTTAAGCAGTTCCTTCGCTCCGCCACCACAAATTGCTGAAAAGCATATTCCCGCAGGCCCTCGTGCATTGGATATGCCCGTTTCCAGCACACCAAGTGCCACCAATGCTTCTGTTTATGTGCCCAGCACGTATGAGCCTACTGTAACCGATGAAGATATTGCCAGTGCCCCGCCAGAACTGCCGCCCAATATTGTGCGCCGCATTTTGAAGGAGCAGGAACGCTTGCACCCTCCGGCATTTTTGCCGCCAGTGCGCGTCATGCATGGTGGGCGCAGTGTGGCGCCGGGTGAAAGGTTGGGGCGTGTGGCTGGCCCAAGCAGGCCGGCATGGCAGCAAGACGTGGATATACAGCCAGAGCCGCCAAAAGGGGCTGAGCCAGAACAGCAGATAATGGATCATCAACCATGAACGAAAACGAAACCGTGGGGGAAGATCCTATTCACGATCAGCCAATGCCGTTGATCGAACATCTGCTAGAATTGCGCCGCCGTTTGTTATGGGCAGGAGCGGCTTTTATTCTGTGTTTTGCGCTGTGTTACCACTACGCAGGTGATATCTATCTGTTTCTGGCGCGCCCGTTGGGTGAAATTATGCGCCAGCAGGGTGAACAGCCGCATCTCATTTACACTGCACTGTATGAGGCATTTTTCACATACATTCGTGTGGCGTTTTTTGGTGCAGCTTTTCTGTCTTTTCCCGTTGTGGCCATGCAGGCCTGGATTTTTATAGCCCCCGGCCTTTACCGGTCAGAAAAGCGTGCTTTTGCACCGTTTTTAATTGCAACGCCCATTCTGTTTCTGGTTGGGGCATCGCTGGCTTATTACTTTATTTTCCCCATCGCATGGCGTTTCTTCCTGTCGTTCCAGACCGCAGGCGCTGGGCATGATGGTGTGCAGATAGAGCTGCAAGCCAAGGTTTCCGAATATCTTTCACTGGTCATGAAACTGATCATGGCCTTTGGCGTGGCGTTTGAACTGCCAGTGGTGCTTACGCTTCTGGCGCGTGTGGGCATTGTTACGGCAGATATGCTCCGCCGGTTTCGTCGCTACGCCATTGTGGGCGCTTTTGTTATCGCCGCTATTCTGATGCCGCCAGATGTCATTACCCAGATCGGTCTGGCCGTGCCGTTGGTCTTACTTTACGAAATTTCCATTATCTGCGCGCGCTTGGTCGAGCCTAAGTTTAAGGCCAGCCAAGCGGAAGATACATCCAACACCTAGCAGGAGGTTCCCTAACCCATGCATGATATTCGCGCCCTGCGGGCTGATCCCGCTGCTTTTGATGCCGATCTTGCCCGCCGTGGGGTGGAGCCTGTTTCTGCCAAATTGCTGGCATGGGATGAAGAACGCCGCCAGGCCCAGACCGTGTTGCAGGAAAAGCAGGGGCGCCGCAAAGCGCTGGCGCGTGAAATTGGCGCACTAAAGCGCAATGGTGGCGATAGCAGTGATCTGGAAGCCGAAGGCTTGGCCCTGCGCGCAGAAATGGAAGCGTTGGAAGAACAGGTAAATGTGCTGGGGCGCGAAAGCACAGCACTTTTGGCCAACCTGCCAAACCGTTTGGATGCCACCGTGCCAGAAGGCCCGGATGAAAGCGCCAACGTGGTGCAGCATGAATGGGGTACAAAACCTACCTTTACGTTTACACCCAAGCAGCATTTTGAGCTGGGTGAAACGCTGAAGCAGATGGATTTTGCAACAGCAGCCAAGCTTTCTGGCTCACGTTTTGTGGTGTTGCGTGGTGGTATTGCACGTTTGGCGCGTGCTTTGGGCCAGTTCATGCTGGATCTGCACGTTACCGAGCACGGATATACGGAAACGCAGGTGCCCGTCATGGTGAATGATGATGCCATGTACGGAACAGACAAGTTGCCAAAATTTGCAGATCAATCTTTCCGTACGGAAGATGGCCGCTGGCTTATTCCCACAGCAGAGGTGCCGCTTACAGCTTCTGTTTCTGGGGATATTCTGGAGGCATCGGCATTGCCGCTGCGTATGACAGCACTGAGCCAGTGCTTCCGGAGCGAGGCTGGTGCTGCTGGGCGAGATGTGCGTGGAATGCTCCGCCAGCATCAGTTTGAAAAAGTGGAAATGGTTTCCGTAACCACGCCAGAAGAAAGCGATGCCGAGCATGAGCGCATGACGCGCTGTGCGGAAAAGGTGCTGGAAAAGTTGAACATTCCGTATCGCCGCGTGCTGCTATGTGCTGGTGATACCGGGTTTGGCGCTGCTAAAACCTTTGATCTGGAAGCATGGCTGCCGGGGCAGGATGCTTGGCGGGAAATTTCTTCGTGCTCCAATACGCGGGATTTTCAGGCGCGCCGTATGAACGCCCGTTATCGCCCGCAGGCCGGTGCTGCACCTGCTTTTGTGCATACGTTAAATGGTTCTGGCCTTGCTGTAGGCCGTACCCTTATTGCGGTTATGGAAAACTATCAGAATGAAGATGGCTCTGTAACCGTACCGGATGTTCTGCGCCCATATATGGGGGGCATTGAAAAAATCAGCTAAGAAGTAGGGCTTAGATACAATGGTTTCCAAACCTTCCTTATACTTGGCGATTGCCATTGTATCTGAAGTTATCGGCACATCCTTGCTCACAGCCTCACATGGGTTTGCGCGCTGGGGATACGCTGTTGCCAGTCTGGCAGCGTATGGATGTGCCTTTTACTTTCTGTCTATCCCGCTCAAAACCATTCCAACGGGCATTGTGTATGCCATCTGGAGCGGGGTGGGCATTGTGCTTGTTTCTGGCATTGGTGCTTTATTTTTCAAGCAAATGCTGGATACACCAGCCCTTATTGGCATTGGCCTTATTATGGTTGGGGTGTTGGTTATCAATCTGTTTTCAGGTTCCATACAACATTAACGTGTGGAATTTATGGTTTTAATAACCAACCCTGGTGTGAGCACCTGCGGCAGCGTTATGGGCGCCCCGTTAGCCGGAATAAACAGGTAAAAAGGCACACCATCGCGCCCATGTTGGCGTAGGAAAGCTGTAATAGCGGCATCGTGCGTTGTCCAGTCTCCGCGCAGCAGGGTGACATTCTGGGTTTTAAAGGCCTCGCGCACGTCTGGCACATCTAACGCTACGCGCTCGTTTACCAGACAGGTAATGCACCACGCAGCTGTCATATCCACAAATACGCCTTTGCCGCTGTCATGTAGGGTTTGTAGCCGCGCGGTGGAAAAAGCTTCTACTCCTTCGGGCAAGGTCATGCCTTGGGGAGAAGATGGAATTGCTGCTTGCTGCCGTAATACAGGCAGCAGAGATAATGCGCCCAGCAATGCCAATAGTGCCAAACCATGCAAGGCAAAGCGTTTGTGATCCGATAATGTGTTCTGATGTGTTTGGGTTAAACCATGCACCCATGCGGCCAATCCCAACAACACCATGCCGGCCCCAAGCAAGACCACTATGGAAGCACCACCTTCCAGCGTGGCAACCCATAGCAACCATACGCAGGATGCCAGTAGAGGAAATGCCAGAAATTGGCGCAAATAGACCATCCATGCGCCAGGACGTGGCAGAATTCTGGCGCAGGAGGGGAAGGTTGCAATCAACAGATAGGGCAGGGCCAAACCCAACCCGAGTGCCGCAAAAACAGTAAGACCGGCAATGGGAGGGCCAGACAGAGCCCCAGCAATAGCCACTCCCATAAAGGGTGCTGTGCAGGGTGAGGCCACAACAACAGCAAGCACACCTGTTAAAACATCGTTCCACAAGCTGTGGCGTGTATGTGGTGCACTGTTGATGGATACGGCCGAAAAAGAAAACACTCCCAGAAGGTTCAGGGCCATGGCAAAAAGCAGCCAGCAGATCATTCCCACAAAAAGGGGAGATTGAAACTGAAAGCCCCAGCCTGTTGCTGCACCAGTCAGGCGAGCAGCCATCATGGTGGCGCCCAATAGTGTAAAACTACCAATAACCCCAGCAGCGTAACATGCTGCGCTCAAAATTTGTTCTCGTCTTACTGCATGTCCGAGCCGGGTAATGGCCAAAGCTTTCATGGCCAGAATAGGGAACACACAAGGCATTAGGTTCAGGATAAGGCCGCCTATAAAGGCAAACAGCATTTGCTGCATAAACCCGGTGGAAGCGGAAAGTGTATTTTCTGATGTATCGGTAACTGTGCCGGGGTTGGCATGAATTTGCAGGGCGCGCTCTGTGCCAGCTTTGTCCTTTAAAACCACAATTCCAGATAAAGACCGCAGTGCAGAAAAATCTGTAGTCGGCTTAAGATGCAGCGTTACAGAGCCATCGCTAATGGTGGGTTTTTGCGCGGCGGCTTCGGTAATCTGTCCCTGTTGCTCTGGCATAAACCAAGCATCGGATACGGATGTGGGGCTGAGATCTTTCCCTGTGAGCTGTAAAACACCATTGGAGGAAAAGGTTGCCGTATAGGGTGAGGGCACAGCCATATGCTGTAATGTTTGCTCAAACAAAGGGGCTTGAGCAGAAGGCGCTGGGATGCCTTTATCCAATATGAGCGCAAGATCAGCTTCTTCGGGTACACAGACATGCTCACACACTAACCAGCTTGCATGCGCCTTGATGTTGACCTTGTCTGATTTCTGATCTGCTGGTTGAAGAGGAAGTTCCAGAGGCAGGATTACATCGCCAGTATAGGCGTAAGACATAAGTGAGGAATCGGGAATACGCTGCGGCACCGGCCACTGGATGGTTTGCGTGCTGCCTTGCAATGCACCATCAGCTTTTATGGTGATAGCTGGAGGGTCTCCCGCATCTCCCGGATTTTGCCAGTATGTGTGCCAGCCCTGTTGAAGCTGAAGCCGTAAGGCAATGCGCAAGGGGCTATCAGCTTCAACTGTATCAGAGAAGGTTATCAGGCTTGCAATGCTATGGCCGGTTTTAACCTGCGGGCTTTCTGCTGCGATTGAAGGATGTGAGAAAACAAAAGGCGCCGCCAAAATGGCAACAGAAAGAGCCAGCCAGCCTGCAAGGCCACGCCTGTTGCCTTTTGCCTGCACCGGGGCAGGAGCAGAAGACAGATTAAAGGCAGTAAGACGCGAAAAGGGCATAACAGGCAAACTCATGGTGCATTCTGCGGTAAGGAGCGCGCAGCATAAGCCAAATTCGCCTGTAATTGTAAGCTGATGTTGTTGAAGATCAGGGTGCAGAAAAAGCAGTTAGTGTTCTGCTAGAGCTTCAGCATCAGGTTGTAGAACAAACAGACGTGAACAATAGGGACATACGGTTTGATGGCCGCCAATTTTCAGCCATACGCGCGGATGCCCAAGTGCTCCTAAACCGCCATCGCAGGCAATTTTGCGTTTATCCACCATAATGGTTTCAACATGCCCCAGTTTGGGGTGTGGCACAGGGTTGGCAGGCTGTATCAACATAGGTGTGGTATTCCCTTTTTGCTATGATGCCCAAATGAAGAACATGTGCTGGTTGTGTGCATGATAGCTGTGTGGGCTATGGTTTTGCACCTTTCTTATCTTCCCATGCGCGTGAGCAGATATGGACGATACAGTTGCGCGTTACTGGTTGTGTTTTTGAGTTTGACAGGATGCAGTGTGAAACTCCCTGATCCCCCCAAGCCTCCATCACGTTTTGCGGCAGCCGCTCAGCTTGTGCCGCCTGACCGTATGTTCACACTGTCTGATGGTGCAGCCATTCCGGCTCGTGTCTGGAAGGCGCAAGGGCAGCCTCGGGGCATATTGCTGGCGCTACATGGATTTAATGATAGCCGTGATGCGTGGGAGCAACCTGCACCATTTTTTGCCGGGCAGGGCATAACTGTAGTCGCGCCAGATCAACGGGGGTTTGGGGAGGCTCCAAAGCGTGGAGAATGGGCGGGTTCAGACCGCATGGTGCAGGATGTGCGTGAAGAAATAGCCATTCTTCAGCAAGAAAACCCGCAAATACCGCTTTACCTCACGGGTGAAAGTATGGGGGGCGCTATTCTCATGCTGCTGATGTCTGCCGCAGATGCACCATCGGTTGCGGGCACATTGCTGCTAGCCCCTGCTGTATGGAATCTGGGCCTAGGGGCAGATATTCCGCTGGATGTTCTGGCAACGCTCTTTCCGCACCATTTGGTAACAGGGCGGGAACTGCCGGTGCATGTGGTGGCAAGTGATAATCCGGCCGCCCTTTTGCGCCTGTATTTTGACCCACTTACTCTAAGGGCTACTCAGCTAGAGGCCTTACGTGGCTTGGTGAGCTTGATGAAGCAGGCTGCTGCCGCCGCGCCACAAATTAAAGGGCCGCTGCTTTGTGTGTATGGAGATAAAGACCAACTTGTGCCTTCCAAGGCAATGGCCAAGGTATGGGAAACCTTGCCCAAAGGTACGCGGCTGGATCTGATTTCCGGCGGCCACCATTTGTTGCTGCGTGATAAAAACGGCAAACAGGTGATGCAGGACATGCTTATCTGGATTACGCAACCAGACAGTTTTTTGCCATCGGGTGGAGATGTAGCTGCCAGCACATGGCAGGCGCAAAACCCGGCAAAACCGGAGGGCAAGTGGTTTCCGGCCTCATGGTTTGATGGTTTGGCGCGTTAAATCTATGTGCCCAGAATGGCGGTGACGGAATACGGAGTAAAACTCTATCTGTTGAAGTTATCGGGATAATGCAGATAGAGGCTTGGCAAATACCCCTGAATTGCGTTAGGGAAGGCGCACGGACCCGTAGCTCAGCTGGATAGAGCGTTGCCCTCCGAAGGCAAAGGTCGCGCGTTCGAATCGCGCCGGGTCCACCAAGAATTGTCTTTTTCCGCAGTTTTCTGCCGTTTTTCGTCAAGGTTAGACACTTCGTCTGTTGCGGTTAGACACTTTCCCCCAAGCATTGACATCGCGTCTTCTGCCATTTTTCTCTGCTCAGCCGCTCGTGTATAATGGGCAACATCAGTCAATCTTTTGTGTCCAGTGATGGCGGCAATCTGATGCGCAGAGCATCCGGCCTCAGCTAGCCGCCTTGCAGCAGCCTTTCGCAATCCGTGAGGTGAGCAGTTTTCTGGTAATTCAGCTTCCCGGCACCATGACTTGAATACGTTGTAGAAGCCGTTTGCCGTATAAGGGCTCCCCTTGGCAGCTTCCAGAAACGTCTGTCCCGTGCCGCTCCACTGATTAAGCTCGTGCAGAAGCGCTGTATGCAGAGGGAGTACCAGTTCAGTCTTTGTTTTTTTCTGCTTGAGGTGAATGGCTCCCTGAGAAATATCTGCTGGTCCCATAGTGACTACATCACTGCGCCGCTGCCCGGTGTATAGCATGAGGTAGAGCGCCAGCCTCTGGATTGAGCCGGACGGCCATCTCCTCTCAAACTGAGCTATCTCTTTCTCTGTCCATGAATGGATACCTTCGCTTTTCTGGCGCTTTATCTTTATTCCTAGCGTTGGATCATCATCTCTCCACCCCAGAGAAATGGCGAATTGCATTAGCTGCCCCAAGAGCCGCAGGATGCGTTGCGCTGTTGTAGGGGCAGTTCCGAAGTGTGAAACCAGAATTCGTATATGCTTCTGCTGCATTGTAACAGCATCGCCATGCCGCGCTTCGCTTTCACGGATGCGGTTTAGCAGGCGCATATATACAGCCTTGGTGCTGTCTTCCAGCCTCCCAAAGTGGTTGGACTTTATCCACAACACAATGAGATGATCCAGAGAATGGCTTTTAGTTCTTTCGGAACGGGGCTCTATTCTTTCTTCGCCTGAAAGAGCGGAATGATAGGCAGATAGGAATGATGCATCCAGCATGTCTGGAAGCCGGACGCTCTTCATTCCCTTTTTGCGAAAGTAATAACGTGTCTTCCCGTGCCTATCCCGGTATATTTTTACGAATTTGAGGTTAAACGGCGGCACAGGCTATCCCATTCATTGCCGTTATGCGGAGAGACAGAACGGCCAGCTTTGGCAGATAGGTAGGAATCAAGATCATCAATAAGCCAGACCTTTCTGTTCTGGCTTATCTGAACCGCTGGTATTTCATTTCTTGCCAGCATTCTGAAATGGGTTTCTGATATTCCCAAATACTCAGCGGCTTCACTGGCCCTCATAACCCTGCGCCGTACAGGAGCGAGCGTCTCACCCATTCCCGCCTCCTTCTAGTGTTGTAATGCGGGCTTTTAACTTCTCCATCATCTGGGGATAGGCATAATGTCGAGCTTCTTCCCCATAAATAGCATCCCCAAAGTAATCCATGTACCAAGTCGCATTAAGTATTGGTCGCTTCCATTCTCCGGCTGACCACAAGAGACCACGCAAAGGTGCTTCGTGTTGTGCAAGATTCCGATATATATTCCCCATAATCGGCGCGTCATTGTGACCATACCAATCCTCTAGAAAAGCCACAGCCTTCCGAAGATCCTCAACCTCGCTACCCTTATGCCCAGCGCGGTAAACATACTGGAACGCCTGCGCCATGTTGCCGGACATATAGCGGGTCACATCCCAGACTTGCAGACCATTTTCTGTTTTGTAGTGGTCGGGGGCTATGGCATTCATAGGGTTGCCTCTTTGGTTGGTGGTTGAGCAACAGCACAAACAATCATACCGATTGCATCTTCATCAGAGATCGCGCCACCTTTCCAGCAGCGCAGAGTGATCTTTGCCACTCGCATGCGGTCGGGTGGAATGTTGTGTGGTACGATATGAGCTTTTGTGGCCGCATCAATGCGTGCATCAGTCATTTCCCAGACCCCCATAGCGGCATCAATGGCTTCACGAACCGTTTCCCCGTCGCCCATGCGAGAAACATCCCCATCTGTGAGAAGAACCCAATCCTCACGCAAAGTGGCATAAAGGCGGATATTTCCTGTTTCTTCTCTTTCCACCTTATCCAACCAATCCAACCGCCGCGTATCAGCCGCACATTCTGCCTGTGCGCGTTCGTAGCCACGCTGCTCTGCTTCTGTAATTACTTTATTAACAACACAAACCACATCAATATCCGATGAACTGTTGCGCATTACATTAATAATATCAGAAACCTGCTCGCCTCTCGTCCTCATGAGGCGGTTCCTAATTTGCGGATTGTTACAACACATGATGATAAGCACCCGTTAAGCCATTCTGCGTCTGGGTGAGGGTCATCTATTGGAGATGGTGAAATGGCGTGACTAATAACGACACTTGCACACCGCTCCCGTTCCGCTGCCAGCATTTCGTTTATCTGCGTGGGGGTGAGGACGGGGCAAACATAGGTGAAACGCAAAGCTGCATCAGCGGCACTCATCCAGTGACTATTACGCAGTTGCCAATTTCCCCCAGACCCCGCATCCCAATGGAAACGAGCCCTGACTAACGCTTTGTCTGATCGTCGCATAAGGATGTGGTCTAGAATCAGTCGGGGGTCTTCATAACGATATGGCACGCCGGGGCGCTTTGGGTCGGGCCAGTTTTTATCATTCATGTTCACTGTTCCCATTACATTCATCACATGGCACGCCACGCTTAACGGCTGTCACATTCTTCATGTATATCCAGCCGCTTTCCCAACCACAGCGATTGCATTTGAACTCTGCAATCTGGGTCATGTTGCTATCTTGCGGCGTGCAGTCACTTATGCCCACGTCAACCATGTGGGCCATAAACCGTCTGGGTGATCTCGGCCTTTGAAAGCCGAACAGATCTGATTTCGTCTGCATCACGCCTTCTCTCCTGCGCGGGTGTTCCTGCTAGTACGGGCTTCAAGTGCTTCTATTGGATCATTAAGGGCTTCCACTCCTTTTTGGATCTCTGCGAGTGCGCTCTGCAAAGAATTCACATATCCTAAAGCGGCATCTCTTTCTTTCTGTGCGGATTGAAGACTTTCTTTTAGTGTCGAGATGTTTTCATCTTTGTGTGTAATCTCAAGTTTAAGAATACCAATCACCGCATCCGCATCAGCCTTCAAAACAAGCGGCGCTGACACAGGCCCATTACGCTCTGCCCGTAATTGCGTAACATTGATGCCGCTGGTTGGGTCGCGTAGGGCGTCTGCCACCAGTGGGTTGATGTAGCCAACAATGGGGAGGTGGGTCATTTGGCGATTGCTTTCGCAAAACGAGGGACAAAAAAGCCAACAATCCTTCCAGTTTCCCGGTTCAGGTAATTTCTGATGCCCGCAATGTCATGCAAAATATTGAAGTCATCTGCCTCCCGCATACGTTCAAAATCCATCGGGCATCCGTTTGCATGAGTGGCAAGCAGATCCATCCGCGTGGACAACGAAAGCTCATCTGCATTTGCACCGGTAGCAGCGCAAATTTTAGGAACAATACGGG
This sequence comes from Acetobacter pasteurianus, assembly GCF_009914215.2. NCBI lineage: Bacteria > Pseudomonadati > Pseudomonadota > Alphaproteobacteria > Acetobacterales > Acetobacteraceae > Acetobacter > Acetobacter pasteurianus. Next base: position 1,759,522 of record NZ_CP039846.2, read on the forward strand.
CCACGATTGCATCCACATTTGTAATTTCTTTCTTGGTGGCATCAAATTTCACCGTCATGCTCCAGCTCCTTCCACATCACGCAGATGGAAGAACAGACGAGCGCAGGCTCGAACGTCTACCATGGCATCGTGTGCGCCTTTGAGTTCTTCATTGAAGAAGTGCTTGATACATTCTTCCAGTTTCGGTGCTTTGGGCTTGTCGATGCCCGCAGCGATCATGCGTTCTGTTGGTGGCAGGTTCACCAGCGGGGCCGCTGCATCCATTGTGCAGAACTTCTCGCCCAGCAGACGCCAGCCACGCGGCACACGCGCAAACATAATGTCGATGATCTGCACATCGAATTTGATATTGTGCGCAACCAGAAGATTGGCCTTTTTGGTCAGATCATAGAAGGCCGCTGCGGCTATTGCTTCACGTACACCGCAACGCTGCGCCATTTCTGTTGTGATACCATGAACCTTTGCCGCCGCTTCCGGTATCGTCCACCCATCAGGGTGAACGATCAGGTTCAGGCTTGCGCGTTCTGTGCCATCGTCTTCCGTCAGCAGGGCGGCAAGCTGCACGCAATGCGGCTGCCGGTCGGAATTGAGGGGAGTGTACCGGTCGGGTAGGCCTGTAGTCTCCGTATCAAAAAAGAGGATCATGCAGCCACCCCTTCAATCTGAGCTGCACGCACTTTGTGCAGCATTTCCATTTTCATTTCGTGAAAGTCTTTGAGCGCCTGAGATAACTTCTTCAGGAATGGTTCATCTCGATATGTTCGCTCGATATGTATTGGCAATTCATCGCTATATGAAACGCGATCATTCCATTCACGCTCAGCGAAAAGCAGTTGGCCTTGGGCTTGAATGTAGTAATCTTTCTCAAAGCCCATGGTCATATACAGGATGTGATTGGTAGGCAGTGGGCATTTAATTTCCACAAGCCCATCGGCGCCAACCAGACGGTCTGGGCTTACGCCAACCGTGCCTTCATTATTTGTTATAAAACCAACCTGTTCTGTCTTGAGGTCTGTCGCAAACTCATAAGCCAATGCCGCTGTAGGCTCCAGTTCATGCCCACGCTGTACAGCCTCAACATGCGACAAATCCTTATCCATCGATCGTCCGAGAACAATCTCAGCGACTAGGCGTGCCGCATACCTCTTTGCCTGATCAGATGGTTTCCCAGACTTGGTCAGGACAAGAGAAAATTCCGATGCCGTCGGTATTCCAAGGCGTAAGTCATGCCACGCTTGCGAGCCTTGTTCTACATTGTGAATTTTCATTTGCTGCCCCCATTTATTTTTTGGAGCAACTTCGCTTTAGCATTGCTAAACGCTTTTTCGGGCATTGCATCCAAGGTTTTGCAGTGGAAATACGCGAGGAATGCTGATGTATTGGCGCCAGACTTTTGCAAAAGATCCACAAGCTCATCTTTTTGGTCTGGTGTTATTAACTTTATTTCCTGTTTTTGCGGGGTATATGCGCCGTCATTGTCCTCATTTGTGCGGACAATGTTGAGCAACATTTCTGCGCAATACCGCTTACCATAGGAAATTGTTGAGCCCCGTGCCTGAACTTCCGTTCGGCCTGGCCCATTATCAATAGGCAATTCCATGGATGATTCCTGAAATTGACCGTTAGCATGCGTTATTCTGCCAATAACACGTATATAATTCCCCTCTGCTCTTTCCGTAGTAAAAGACAGGCGCAGACCATGGCGCAACAAGACGGGGCGAATGGCGCTATCCATATCTTCCCAGCGCGCGAACCTATATGAGCCCTTGCCATTCATCTCCTTGATGCCGGCCTTGAATATCTGCGGCATTTCACCCATTGCAGCAGACATAGCTTCGCTAAATTCTTTGCGGTCATCCATCTCCATGACCTGCTTTTTCATATCTAACAGGGCACGAAGTTTTTCCACATCGCATTGAGGGTTACTTGCCGCTTGGGTGATGATGGAAAGAAGCTGATCACCTTGGTTTGGTGGGGCTACCTGTTTTTGCGCCTCCTGAGGGCGTGTCATAACTTCACTCATCACGCAGCCTCCAGAGCACGAAACGGATGCACGCGCCGCACTGCTTCCATGGCATCGCGGTTTTGCAATTCCAGCCGCACGTATTCGCGTGTCAGATTGGAAAGTGCCTTCATTGCCATGTCACGTTTATTGTCTGGGACATGTTGCAGGATGAGGGAGTGCACGACTGCCTCGTGTTCATTCCACGCGCTCATGCCGCGCACTCCGCAACTTTGCGCATGTCGTCATTATGCGACAGGGCAGCAGACTTAATGCTTTCCTTCCGCTTTTCGCGCAGCTCATGCACAGCGCAGACCATTTCCGAGATTGCTTCTTCTGAGTATTCGATCATCGTGTCTGCAAAATCACGGTCTGAAAATTCATCCCGCTGCATACGCATGATGATCTGGCAGTGCTGATCTATTGCTGCTTCATATTCACGGATTTCACGCGCTACATGCGCCGACACATCATCCGTATTAAACATGCCATCACGCACGGCGTTTGCGTACGTCTTGTTTGTGTAAGCCATTTTCTACTCCTAGCGTGGAGAAACATTCGGCCAATGCGGCCATGCAACCCGCTGCGGACAGCGGGAAACATTGCGGCATCAGGTTTCTGGGGTTTCGCCTCTGGCTTTTGCGAGGGCTGCACAGGCAACTTTTACTTCTTGCGTTCCGGACACTTCTGCTGTTTGACGGCAAAGAAATAGAAGGTCACTTAAAGCCTCATAAAGATCAGGTGCTGTGGAAATCAGATGGGCGTTGGCTTCCTTATTCCCTGCCATACAGAACATGGTCGAGCAGACGATTGCATCTGACCCGTCATGCACTTGCCAATATTGGTTGAAATCACCTGATCCATCGAAGCCAGCATCAATAACCCACGGGCCGGGCGTGAACTTCGCTTCCATCACGCACCTACCGCAAACTTAACGAAGCCAACAAAAGTCATGTCCAAGTATTCAAGGAACTGCAGACCAGTGCTTGTGAACATCAGACAGAAAACAGCCACGTAGAAAAACACAGCCAGACAGAACAACTGCCCCAGTGCCGTAAACTGCAACCAGTCGCACACATCCCGCGCACCGCTGCCGATGCGTTCTGGCCATTCTTTGTTTTGGAGAGTGTTCATTTGCTTTACCCTCAGTGCTGGCCAGAGATTTTAACGAGGCGCGTAATGCCCTTTGGTGTGAAAAACACCTGTGGGCTAAAGCGCTCATCGCCGTCACGGTCGCGGTATGGGTGAAACTTTACGTAGCAATATCCAGCCTTCACCTTGTCGGAGTAGGCGTTCCATTTTCCGTTCTGCTTAAAGATGAATCCGTTTGCATGTGCTGCGCGTGTGAACTGGCTCAAGGGCATTTGCGCAGCTTTGGCTGACAGGTTCAGCGTGTAGAGGCCATCACTGTCTGCGATCTTTTCAGCCACTTCCGCTTTGGGAGCGAGGATGGCGTTCTCTGCCTTGAGTTCTTCAATCTGCCGGACTGTGATCTGAAGCGCTTGTGCGACAATTTCCTGTTCGCTTAGTGCGGGTGCGGCGATCTGGCCCGTCACCAGCGCATCGAAGGCGCGAATGACCTGCAAGTGAAAAGCTGGGCTGATCCACATGGCGTAAGCGTAGACCAGTTCTTTGCAAGCGTAGGTTCCAGAGGCATTGCCGCCCTTGATTGATGTCAAAGCAGGAATTCCTGCTTCGGCCTGAATTTCAGCGATCAATGCTTTTGTCTGGGAGTTATCCACCCAGATTGAAGGACGGTTCTTATTTTCACCGCCAGAAGCCTTATGGCAGTCATTCAGGCAGAACCGGCCTTCTGCATCCTGCCGTATCTTCGTTCCGAGAATTGAGAGAGAAGTCATCGCCCATCACCTTTCGTTCGTGATGGGATGAATGTGCGGTAAAAATACCGCCTATGTCAACGGTAAAAATACCGCACATGGTGTAAAAAATATCCCGCTCCGAATTTGGGGCGGGATAAAATGAGCTTAGATTAATGCCGAGGTGCGTAAGCCATCATGCGCTCTACACCGAACCATCTAGACACAGAGAGGAGTGAGAAAGCCTGCCTGGTAATGTCGATCACGTAATAGGAAATGCGTTTCATCTGGCCTTGTCCTCTTATTGGATAAGAGGAGGTTGGCAGGTGACTTTGCCCGTGCTTGGGCGAGAAAAGGGCAGGGATTGGGCAAAAAAAATCCCGGCTGGTTAGGCCGGGATTGATGTTGGGAATGAAATTCTTTTTATTCAAATTTAAACGGTATCTGTCTTGCCGCCGGTTTATGGTCGATAACTTTCTCAACTGTATATTCAGTTTTCAGGCCAGAGTCTGTTTGCCGTTGAACGATGTGCATATCGCATACCAACACATCTCCTTGCGAAAAAGATATTTCACTTTTGTGAACTCGATCGAGAAAGTCTTTATCATCAATTTTTACGCTAAGAGTATTTGTCCCATCATATAAGCGCCATTTATTATCGTCTTTAAATGCAAGAGCCATAATGGAAAAAGCTGCACGCCTGTGATCATCAACTAATATTTCATCTGGCAGTGATGGTTTGGCAAAATATACAGATTCATTCCTATTAATAGTCTCAATAGCTTTCCCATTTTTTCTAACTTCGAATGTATCTATTCCTTCGATTTTTAATGGTTCTTCTATAATCTTTTGAAGGGCGTCCCTAACGGGAATACTCTGAAATAACTTCAGACATTCTATAGATAAATCAATGGTTTCATCTCCGTACTGCAATCTAACAAGCCCATCTTTAAGAGGGATGACTTTATCTGGAGACTTCCCGCGGAATCGTTTGATAAGATATATTACACCACCAATTGCGCTACCAAATCCTAATAAACTTTGCAGATTAACGGCGGCAGATACGGTAGGACTAGATAGGAAAGTGATTAGATGATCATAGAATGTCTGGATAACTTCAAATGAAATTTGAAAGCTGCCACTCTCAAGTGCTGACACCTTAACTTTTGTTTTTGCGCTATCCCCATTTAATGTAAAATTGGCAGCATCAAAAAGCGCACCAAATCCCAATAGGGCAGGCGCAAGCGCACGTACATCCATTGCATGATTTCTCAATGCTGGACCATCATAGGCAATGGTGAATGTGGCCTTGCTCATATCTTGAAAATTATCAGATTGGTTACTAGGGGTCACTTAAATTCTCCATAATTACTTTTCTTCAAGGCCTATTTTTCAGAAATTTTGAGCTCTTGATGTTCACGTTTCGTTCTGACATACTCGCCACATGGTACGGGCACACAGAATCACTGGCGAGGGGTTAGGCGACATCGGAGCTGAGCTTATGCTCAAGCAAGAGAAGCCACGACCTACGTTGATCCTCGTCCATTCTGCGCCAGATCTGAAGAAGAGCGATCTCCTCGTCATTATGCGGCGCATTATCAGGAGGTTGGACACTCAACCCAAGTGTCTCAGCTGTAATCCCAAGAGGTTCTAGGAAATATGACGGGGCAACATTTAAGACATGCGCCAATTTAACCACCGCCAGAATATCCGGGGAGGTTCCTTTGCGTCGAGGATTTCTGGTGGTGTCTTCCTTTACGCCAGCCAGTTCCGTCGCTCTTCTATTGCTTAAACCAGCGGCTTTAAGCGCAGAATCATAGCGTCGAATAAACTCTTGAATGTCCATGCGGTGAAATTGCCGCATTCAAGGCCTTTCTTCACGCGGTAAAGTAACCGCATTTCCTGTTGACGAATACGGTAATAATACCGCATATAGTCGTTATGGAACTTACACAGCGCCTACTGAAGCTGACCGATTGCTACTGCGCTGCGCGTAGTATTTCGGACGCAACGGTTTCAGGGATCATCTTCAAGAATAGTCGCACAATCCCTCGTATTCGTAGTGGTGGTGACATAACGACACGCAATTATTCGCGGGCGGTCGAGTGGTTTGCTTCCAATTGGCCAGATGATTGCGCATGGCCGCGGGCGGTGGAGCGCACCCCAGCAAGGGATGCCGCCCAATGACTGCCGACATCATTCCTTTCAAGATTGAGCGGCAGGACGATGGTGAACTGCGCATCAGTGATGTGGAGCTTTCCAAGCATCTTGGATACTCTTCCGTACGCGCTTTCAGAAATGCAATTCGGAAAAATATTGATGATATAAAGGAACTCGACTTTTGCACCACTGCGATGCAAAAGTCCTCTGGCGGTCGCCCGGAGAAAATCTACTGGTTGACAGAGCGGCAGGCTGTTCACATGACTTACCGGGCGGATACCCCGGAAGCGCGTCAAATAGCTATTCTTTTGACCAAGGCTTTTGTGGCCCTTCGCCGCAAGACAGAGCGGCATTTGCCACTTCCTGAGTTCTTCCGTCTTCAACTTATTAACGATCAGGTGCGCCAGTGGCAGCGGGAATATCCTGCTACGTTCTTTATTGAACTGCATCGTGTTCTTGGGTTGCGGCGTCCAGCCATTGGCAATCACTCTAACTGCTCTCATTTCATCAATCGCTACGTGTATCAATTTCTGTTTGGAGCGCTTGGCCTAGATGCCATACGCGGCGCTAACCCAGCAGATGAGGAGCATGTACGCGCTCACAAGCATCATCAGGTGCTTAGGGAGAAGCATATGCCTCGCCTAAGGCAACATATCGACAAAGTTGGTGCGTTACTCGCCAACGCGGTTTCGATTTCTCATTTCGATGACATGTTCAATCGCTCTTTCCCATCAATGGATACGCAAATTGGCTTCATGTTTGCGGAAACTCCGCTGCTGGCTATTTCTCGCACCCCAGCGCAGGAGGCGGCACGATGAGTGCAGGAATAGCCACTCCACGGCCAGAAAGGCTAATTCCTACGCTCACAGGGTTTATTACTGCTCCTGACTGGATGTCAGACGAGGAGGTTGCTTATTATCGAGCGCCTCGCGGAGGATTTTCTTTAACCAAGCCGTGCGCTCTTTCGGAGAGAGATCGGGAGTCATTGGCGCGGTCCATTTCATCGCGCCTTTTATCCGGCGGGGATCAGACAAATCCTTTGGTGCAGAGGTGGGCAGAATGTCCCATTCGGCGGTTATCTCCATCATTGGCATGTCTTTGTGAGGTCTTTCGTGCTCGTTCAAAGCGCGCTCAGACCAAGCTGTCAAAACAAATTCCATTTTTTCGAATCTCCATGGTGGTTGTGGCGATTACCATGGTGGTGGGGCTTCGGGCGCTGGTCAATCAGTGCTCGAAGCATACCCGCACAGACGGGGAGGCCCCGTGATGGTGGGAACTCCATGGAAACAGGAAGAGGTGGAACTTCTTAACCGCATGGCGAATGCGGGAGAAAGTTGGGAAGTCATTGGCAACGTGCTTAATCGCACGCCTAAGGGATGCCAATATAAAGCGCGCGTGTCCCTTGTCATTTCTGATGCAGCAAAGAAAAAGCGTTGGGAAGATAGCAGGAAAAAACAGGGGGCAGCGCAGCGGGGCAGGGCTCGCAGATGGAAGAAGGCAACAGCTATCAATGGCCATGCGAGCGCTGAAAATCTTGATCTTCGCACGCGCGCTTGCAGCAGGTGCCGCACTGTTTTTACAACGCCGCATAAATGCCGCTTCATGTGCAATAGCTGCAATTCATATGCATCAAGCTTGGGCTGGTAACTCACCCAATGCATGCCGCATCAACCCCCAGCTTGTCGGCTACATCCTGTAGCAAAAGCACGCGCTGCCTGATGGTGGCGTGGGGGTTGAGCTGCGCCCAGATGATCGCGCTGCGCACAATGGCGTTCCAGAGGAACGGTGTGCCATGCGGGATATCAGGCGCTGCATCGCAGGCGTTCAGCAAATCGGGGAAGTATTCTCCCCCGAACTCTACAGTTCCGAATTCAGTCTCCTTCTTCATCGTTTCTCCAGTTCACGACCTCAACAATCGTGAATGTGGCAGGGATGAATTCCGTGGAGAGAGAAAAGTTTTCCGTGAGAGCAGAAAGGGGTCACGACATGACGCCTGAAGCTATTGCACGGCAGGTTCAGGGCCAGTTGCGTGAGGTTGTTGACGCAACCGGAGAACGCTCCTGCCTGAAGCAATCGTTCGCTTCTATCGCCCGCAAGACTGGGCTGACGGAAGGGCAAATCAAGCGGCTGTTCTATGGAGAATGGAGCGTTATTCCAGCGCACATTTTCCTGAATGTAGAACGGCTTTACCGAAATCATCTGGCGCAGATGCGTGCGCGGTCTGAACATCAAGCCGCCATGTATCGCACCAGAAGTGAAGAATGGGATCGCAAATGGGGCGACTATTCCTCCAATGGCATATCCGCATCACCCGCTGGCGTGCCTGCCGTGCGCTCAATCGAGCCTTCTATTTCCGAGAGCTTGCCCAATGGCTGAACACCAAGGCGGATAAATTGCAGGCGCGAGCGGATAGGCTGGCGAGGGAGTGCGAAGAATGAAGCGCGGCAACAGTATGGATGATGCTGATGTTTTCAGAATTGTTGACCGCGCAATCAACAAAGCCGGGTCACAATCAGCCTTTGCGAGAAAGGTTGGGATAACCCGTTCAGCACTCTGCAAGCAACACAATGCCAAAACGGCCAAGGGATATACCAATGAGGTTCTTCTCGCCGCCGGGATCAAGCGCTTTCAGCCGCCTACCGAATATTACCTGATGGATGAAATCTGATGCCTGAATTTCCAAAAGATCACAATGAGACTTCTGATGTTGGTGGTATTGCCGCAGATCGGCTGCGCTCCATAATTGAGCGCGTTGAGCGCCTGGAAGAAGAGCGCAAGGCGCTTTCAGGTGACATTAAGGACATCTTCACGGAAGCCAAATCCGCTGGCTTCAACGTGAAAGTTATCCGCCAGATCATCCGTCTTCGCAAGCAAGAGCCTGCGGATGTGGAGGAAGAAGAAACGCTGCTTGATATCTACCGCCGTGCATTGGGAATGTAACCATGTCCCAACACGAAGAAGATAGGCTTCACACATTCATCTGGAAGGCCATGCAGTTCATGCTACCGGATGATGCCGTGGCGTGGAGCAATGAAAACCGCCAGTGTGGCCCGCGTGAAGGCTTTCGGCGCAAGCAGCGCGGCTGTGTGCCCGGTGTTCCCGATATGGTGGTGAACTGGAAGGGAAGGCCGCTCTATATCGAGATCAAGACGCCCAAAGGCACGGTCTCGAAAGTGCAGCGGGATATGCACAAGCGCCTCAAAGCAGCAGGCGCAGCCGTGGCCATATGCCGGTCGCTAGAGGATGTTGTGTATTTTCTGGAAACGCATGACGTGCCGCTGAAAGGCGCGGTGATGGCATGACCAAACCACATCACGCGGTGCCCGGCCGCTCTGACGAATGGTTTACTCCTCCAGAGATTTTCGAGGCAATGGCTGTTCAGTTTGACCTTGACCCATGCCAGCCAGAGGAGGGGCGGGAGTTCTTGTCCGTCCCAACGCACCGCTATTATACGGCACAGCAGGACGGCCTTACCGCCTCATGGGATGGCTTTGTATGGCTCAATCCGCCATTTGGTGGTCGAAATGGTGTCGTGCCGTGGCTGCGTAAGTTCATGGCGCATGGGAATGGCGTTTGCTTAGTGAATGCCCTGACCAGTTCTGGCTGGTTTCACGACTGGGCGCCCTCTGCAGAGGCCATACTCTTCCCTAGAGGGAAAACAAAATTTGTGCGTCCAGATGGATCGCGCGGTGCGTCCCCAGCTAATGGAATTGCCCTCCTAGCCTGTGGGGCAAAAGGCGCTCAGGCCTTACGTAATGCTCAATCAAATGGGTTGGGTATGTGCCTATCTGGGATGAAAACCATTGCTCCAAAAAGCAACTTTTCACCTGCGCCCCCGTACCCAACGGGGCGCAACCCTGCTAACATGACGAAGGCCGCTGGTTCGGGGGAACCGGGCGGCCTTCTGACCAATTCTTGAAGGAAGCTCAAGACATGGCTGTATCAGTTTGTACCAAAGAAAAAGAGAAATTGCCAACGCCGCTTAAATGCTTCGTCGTTCATGACGGCGATGAGGGATGGTCAATTCAGTTCGCCAAGAGCGGTGTCGAGGGGCGCAGGTGGGGAGCAAATGAAATTGGATGTGATTTTGAGGATATAGAAAGCTGCCGTCGTAAGCCTGAATGGGATAGATACGCTCCCGGCCCAGTCCCTACTGCTGCTCAGATTAAGGGCGGCTGGTGGGTATCCTGCTGCCAATGCGAACGCATGATAACTGAAGATGGGGCAGATTGGCAGGAAGTAGAGGAAGAAGCCAAATCTGGTTATTCATGCTGCCAAATCGCACCAAATCCAGAAGTAATTGAGTGGCGCAATTTGGCTTTTTGTGGGCCAGATTGCGCGTGGGATTGGATACAAAACGAGCGGCTTAAAGCCATAGTTAAAACAGCCGTCGAAGAATGGGCGATAGAGCGCGTTAGAGAATTATGCCCAGAAGCAAAGGGTATTTTTGCACGCTCTGAGGCATCTGGTTTTGAGCCTTGGTGGGTTGAAGTGTCCTTTATGTTTCCCGGCGGCCAGTATCCAGCGCACTATTATTGGTCGAAAGATGCCGGGAATAAGTGGCAGAGGAATAATGGCCTAACGTGCGCCCGTGATGATGAAGCAGCGTGGTACCGATATCGTCCTGCGCCAAGCAAAGGCGAGGTGGCATGAGCAAAATCAAAACATGGATGCCGCTCTACATTGGGGACTATCTGGCTGATACGGCCAGCCTCTCTACGTTGCAGCATGGCGCCTATATGCTTCTGATGATGGAGATATGGCGTAACGGGCCCATCCAGAACAACCCGCGCAGATTGTCGCGGGTTGCCAAAACAGACGTGCAGACTTGGGAGGATGAAATATGGCCTGAGTTGCAGGATTTCTTCACCGTTGTAGATGGCTGCCTGGACCAAAAGCGGTTGCGTGCAGAGCGTGAAAAAGCGGAAGAAATCAGCAAAAAGCGGGCTGATGCCGCAGCCAAAAGGCACGCAAGTAAGCAAAACGCATGCAAAACTGATGCAAATGCAGAGCAAATGGAAAGCAATAGCTCTGCAAATGCACATGCAAATGCAGAACAAGTGCATAGCAAATGCAGTGCAAGTGGACATGCAAACGACATCCAAAAGGATACACAATCACAATCACAATCACATTCTTCACTACGTTCAGAAGATGTAGGTTGTAATCGCGCGGCCGAAATCGAAAAACCGATTGCCGACCGGTGGCAGGAATTGGCCGAGGATGTGATCGCCGCCACGGGCAACAATCCTGCCCGTTCGATGGTTCGGGCTGATTGCGTGCGCCAATGGCTGGCTGATGCCTCTGCCCGCGGATATTCGTTCGAGACCGCAACCGAGATCATCCTTGGCACCGTCCGGGAGAAATCGCGCTTTGGCGGCAAGGGCAAACCGCCGGCATGGTTCAACAGCCCCGTCACGCAGGCCTTGGCCAGCGGAACAATCCCATCTGCCCACATCGTGGGGAATGCCCCGAAATCTCGCGCAGACCGAGTGGCTGACGCATGGGCCGGTGTGCCCGATATCCCCGGAGTTTGACCGATGAACGCAATTTCGACACTCGCACCATCAGCCATTCGCCAGCCAAGCCCGGATTTGAGCGTGCTTCTCGATGCCGTCCGCAACAGCGTGCCATTGCAGGTTCGTGACCTAACGCCGCAGCGTGTTGCCGAAGCGCGAGCTGTTGCAGGCGTTGCACTCCAACCTGCTGACCCCGTGCTGATTGCTGCCTGGCTGAAAAAGTTGGCCGGGTTGGTGGTGAATGGGCCGGATGAAGCACGGGCCCAACAGCAGGCGCATGCGATGGTGGAAGTTTGTGGCGACCTGCCAGCAGCCGTGTGGTGCCCCGAAGCGCGTAGGGCATGGGCCCGATCTGGTGAGCGCGGCAAGTTTTGGCCCGCACCGGCTGAGCTTTACGCCCACTTGCTGCCGTTCGCCGAGAAAATCCGCTGGCAGGTTCATGCAGCCCGCAAGGTGGTGAAGATGGCCGAGGGCGCCAAGGAAGCACCCAAGCGCCGCACGCCAGAGGAACGCGCTGCTGTTGAGCGTGTTGTCAACGCGTGGAGGGGGCGTCAGCCAGTGCAGCCCAAAGATGCGGTGAAACGGATGCAGCCAGATCAGCCGAGCCTGCGCCAGCGCATTGCCGAGTATCGCCGTCAGCTCGAAACGGCAGGCCCGGAAGCGCGGGCATGGTTGGAGCCGCTGATTACGAACCTAGAGGCGCAACATGCAGCGATATGCCGGAAGCAGCCGCGAGGTTTCGCGGAGAGCGCGGTAAGAGCGTGAGAACGATAAATGACCGCATGAGTGGCTACGGTACACTCTGCGAGAAGATGTGGGGATTTTAGGGGTATGCGTGAATTGGCAAGACGGGACCAGAACCTCTCAAAAGTCCTGATGGTAGGTGGCCCATTGGATGGCGAATGGCGGGAGCTTCCATACACCACAACTGGATACGTAGTCCGGTTTAGGCCGAAGGGGGCACCGCATAAAAATGGGATTTATGAACTCGGCGTTGAGACAGAGGACGGTGGAGAGTTTTATTTTTTGGGGTTTGAGGAACTAGATGATGATTACTGCAAAAACTGACCTAATAGGTTGGCACGAATGGCCGACAAACCGGCGTGAGGCCACACAGCAGACACGCGCCGATCTGCCGCCCATACATGAGCCAGAGCCGGGGTTGATGGATGAGGAAATCCTGCCGCTTCGGGATGATTGGATGAAGGGACCGGGGAGGGTTTCATAGTTTTTCTTGTGGGGGAACGCGCTTTTCTTCCCATCCTTCTGGCAGAGGGTGTTCGAGGCGGAATGCCGCAAGGGTTTCAAGCCATTCCGCCAGATTAGGAGGAATGGGTTGCTTCCCTTTACTCCACCTCTGCACAGTGGTGTTGTGGGTGTCCAATATTTTTGAAAGCTTGTGGATTGAAGTACCCAGAATATCAAGGCATTCGTTGAAACGCTCAGGGGTCATAGGTAGCTTACTCCGAAATAAAGTCCGACAGAGAGCCCAATAAGAGCGGCCAGAACGAAAATTGCTGACAGCTGTTTATTGCTCATGGTCATGCCAAAATCCTTTACGTAAAAGGGTGAGGGGCCGAAGCCCCTCGTGTTGTTAGTGATGTTTGAGAAGCTTCCCGATCACTGCGCCAAAAGCAAGAAATGTTGTCGCTATGGTGCAGGCGGTTTGAATAATCGCCATGATGTAAATCTGGTCTTTTTTCTTCATAAGGAATGCTCCTTTTCACCGCTTAGCACGTCGCTTTCGGTATGTGTCAATTATTAACACAAAGAGGGAGATTGGCAACACCTTTTTTGATGTATTTTGCTTTTATTTTCCCTGTACTTTCTGGGCAGTTTGTGATTCCATCTGCGTATGAAATGGTGCGAAAACCTCCCAGACTTTCTAAAGCCCGGCAACGTGGAAATATACACAGCGCCAGTTGATTGGAATGTTGCCTGTGCGTTGCAGAATGTGCGGGCTGGTGTGCCGTTGACTGAGGCGCAGAAAGGGTTGGTCAAGAATGCGCACGACTGACCGCACACCGCCACGCATTGTGATCGGCCTCTGGCTGGTGTTGGCATTTTTTGAAATTGTTGCAGGATTGGGTGGGTAATATGCAGAAGGTCGCAACAAAACCACGCTACATTATTCCCCATGCGCAGGATAATGGACCTACGCCTGAACGGGCGGCGAAGAGTATGTTTGCGGGTGGACGCCCTACACGTGAAAAAACTGTTGTTGATGCAATGCTCAACGCAGGGGATATCTCGCAAGATGAAGTCAACGCAGCCGATCGATGGTTGCGCACGTGGATATTTGCTTATGATGGGTACAAGGAGTTTCCTGAAAATCACCTGCCCAATACAGAAATTAAGCACGATGCTCTTTCATGGCTGATGACGCGTGGCGATGCTGTGGGGTATTTGTATGATGTTCGTCAAGCCATTGGAGCGTGCGGAGAATTGAGGCTTAAAGGTATGTTGCTGGAGAAGCTATCGTTTAGCGCGATGGGGCGTGCCTTATTTCCTCGTATATCTCCAGATCTGGCGCGTAAGAAAGTTTCAGCGCAATGCGCATTGGTTCTAGAGCAGTTATCTGAATTCTATCAAAACGAACGGCTCACGAAGAAGTCTAAAAAAGAAACTTGTACCCCGGTACCTTTTCCAGTATAAAAACATTATCATCGCAAGACTTATGTTCACAAGCCGCCACAGTGCGGCTTTTTCTTTGCCCGGACAAAATGCAGATACTCAGGCGTGGCGACATCGTGCGTTTCAAGCGCCGTGATTCCCTGTGTGTTGGTATTGTGTCCGGCCTGTCGCTTCTTTGCGACATCATGCCTGCAACAGAAAATACATGGCACCGTGCAGACTTGCCGCTGTCTATGATGGAATGCGCGAGCGCGGGGCTTCGTCCTGATGTGCGTATTCGGTGTTGGCCACGGTTTGGTTTGATGCGCGGGAATGTATCAGGCCGCGTTTCCAATGCGCTGCTGATTGCAGTCGATGGGCGTGTTCAGCGTGAAGCAATGTTGCAGCAATTCGAAAACAGTTTCGGGGGCGGCCACTCTTAACGATGTAGCGCACATCGCAATCCTGTTCTCTCTAACCGTTGGCTCCCGTGTAGTAGGTATTGGTCAACGGCATGGGTAAAACGTGCCGCCTTAAATTAGCAGCGTTAAGGCAGGAAGCGCATTTTTCATTCTGGAGTGTTGGATATGGCCGGACGGCCCAGCAAGTACCAAGAAGGGTTTGCTGAGCAGGCAAGGAAGTTGTGCCTTCTCGGTGCGACAGATCAGGATTTAGCAGATTTTTTCGAGGTAAGTGAGCAGACAATAAATGCTTGGAAATCTGCGCATCCCGAATTTCTTGAGTCCATAAAAAAGGGGAAAGATTTAGCCGACGCTGAGGTGGCTGATCGCCTTTTCCAGCGCGCTCTTGGGTATTCTCATAAGGCGGTGAAGATCTTTAATGATCAAGGACGCCCTTTGGTTGTTGATTATGAAGAGCATTATCCCCCCGATACTGCAGCAGGTATCTTTTGGCTAAAAAACCGCCAGAAAGACAAATGGCGCGATAAGATTACTCAAGAGCATTCCGGCCCAGACGGCGGCCCGATAGAAGTGAAGGGCGGCGGTGTTTCCGGCTTGCTCAACGCGGCATTGCAGGAAGATGGCTCTAACTCAGGCTGATATTGCTGATTACCGCAAACTGCGCGGTATCTGGCGTAAAGATCCTGTTCTGTATGCCCGTCAGCGCTTGGGGCTTAATCCGACCACGCAACAGCGCCAGTTGCTGGAGGCTATTGCCCCGCCCGGTGCCAAGGTATCGGTGCGGGCAGGCCATGGTGTCGGCAAGTCGGGTTCTACATCTGCGGCGATTTGGTGGCATCTGGAGTGTTACGAATACTGTCGCATTCCATGCACGGCCCCGACTGCATCGCAGCTTTACAACGTTCTTTGGGCAGAGCTTTCCAAGTGGGGGCGTCGGTCTGAAGAGCGAGCGCGTGCAGATGGCCTGCCGGAAGAATTGTGGCTGGCAAATCTGTTTGACCGCAATCAGGACAGGATATCCGACAAAGGCCAGCCCGCTGAGTGGTATGCCGTTGCCCGCACAAGCCGCCGAGAATCTCCTGACGCATTGCAGGGCTTTCATGCTTCTGACGTGCAGATCACGGATGATAACAGGGCGGTAGAGCGTTCATCGTCTGGCGGCTCAATCATGTTCGTGATTGAAGAAGCAAGCGGCGTTCCAGACGAGATATTCGAGGTTGCGGAAGGCGCGCTTTCTTCTCACGGCGCACGCCTGCTTATGGTTGGCAACCCAACCCGCAACACAGGCTTTTTTGCGCGCTCTCAGAAGCAGGACAGGGCGCTGTATACGGCGCTTCACTTTCGCTGTTCTGATAGCCCGTTGGTTGACCCCAGCTACCGCGCCAATTTGGTGCGCAAGTATGGGGAAGGTTCAAACGTTGTTCGCGTGCGTGCTGATGGGGATTTCCCTAAGCAGGACGACGACGTTCTGATTCCGTTGGAAACGGCAGAGGCTGCGCTTGCACGTGAACCAGCGAACGGAAAATACGAGCGCAGGCTGGGTGTGGACGTTGCCCGCTTTGGTGACGACAGAACAACATTTGTCCTACGCGAAGGCCCACGTGTTGAGAAAATAGAAATTAGAGCCAAGCAGGATACGATGGCCACAGCCGGAATGGCGGCAGATTTCTTTCGCCGCTGGAATGCTGACGGCATTTACGTTGACGTTGTTGGCGTGGGTGCTGGCGTTGCTGATCGGTTACGCGAACAGAAATTACCGGTCGTGGACGTGAACGTGGCCTGCCGTGCGCCTGATGAGGTTGTCGCAGATGACGCCAAGCCCGCAAAGCTGCGCGATTATCTGTGGCTGCAAGTGGCCGCTTGGTTGCGCACTGGTGACGCCTCTATTCAGGCGGAAAGCAAGGATAACGCAGAGGATCTAGCCGCCGAGCTTTCAACGGTTCGGTACGGCCTAGACAGTTCCGGCAATCTGCTGGTGGAAAGCAAGGATGCCATGAAAAAGCGCGGCCTGCGTTCTCCTGATATTGCCGATGCTTTGGGGCTTACTTTTGCGCCAGGGCCGGTGGTCAAAGCTCCCGCCCGCTTCGTAACAAACAAACGGTTCTCACTGAGCAGATAATGGACTGGCAGGAATTACAGGAAACAATTCTGGTGCCGCAGCAGGTATCTGCACGCGCCCAGCGGTTGCTGCGTCTGTCTGCTGTGCGTGACGGCACGATGTATGACGCGCTGCCGTATCCGTTTTCGAAAGAGTGGAATAACGATGAGTATATCCCGCTCTCCCAGCGCAGGCCGTCTGTGCGTTCGCATCTATGCACAGTTGTGGTTGAGGATGCGGCCAGCCTGACATTCGGTGAAACGCATTGGCCAACACTGAAATGCGATAGCCCTGACACAGCAGAAGCACTTTCCAGCATTACACGAGAGTGCCAGTTGCCTGCGGTTCTAATGGAAGCCGTTCTCAAAGGCTCTATCGGTTCTGCCGCATTGCTGGTTGAGGCGGTTGACGGGGCTTTGTCGGTTTCTGTGCTGGATACGCCATATCTGGAGCCTGAATGGGACGCCAAGGGTGATCTGGTGCAGGTTGTCAGCCAGTATCTTATCAAGGGCCGTCAGGTGCGTGCTCTGGGGTATGCTATTCCAGAGGGAAGCGACGCTGTCGATTACTGGTATCGCCGTGAATGGACGCGAACTGAAAGCCGCGTTTACAAGCCATGGCTAGCAACCAGTGATGCTGACCCGGAAGTGGATACTGAGCGCAGCGGTCCGCCGCACGGCTTGGGCTTTGTGCCGATTGTGTGGGTGCGAAACCTAGCGCCGCCAGGGCAGGATCCAGATGGGCCATGCACTTTTGAGCGTGCGATTGATACGGTTATTGAGGGTGATTACCAGCTTTCGCAGGTTGGACGTGGTCTGAAATACTGCTCTGACCCTAAGCTGGTGATTACTGGTGTCGGTGGCGACCCTGCGGGTGGTGGTGATGCACCAGCCAGCGAAGGTGGCTCTGCAACGGCGATTGTTCTGCCCGAGAAAGCCAGCGCGAAAATGCTGGAGATCAACGGCAGTTCTGCTGGCACGGTGATGGAATACTGGCGCGAATTGCGTGCGCTGGTTCTGGAAATCCTGCACGGCAACAGGGCGCATGCTGATAAGATCAGTGCTGCGCAATCTGGCCGGGCTATGGAGATGATGTGTCAGTCACTCGTGTGGCTCGCGGACCGGATGCGTCTGTCTTATGGCGAAGGTGCTTTACTTTCGCTGTATCGGATGATCTGCGATTTCTCTCTGGCAATTGAGGGTGGTATTCAGGTTGATGGCGAGCGTGTCACGCTAGATGATGCTGGTCTGGCGTTGGAATGGCCGCCGTATTTTTCCGCAACTGATGGTGAGATTTTGCAGTTGTCACAGGCCCTTGTGACAGCGGTAAAGGGCGGCATCCTTTCGAACGAAAGCGCATGCTCGATATTCGCGGCCAAGACTGGCTGCGCAGACCCCGCCACTGAGTGGGAGCGGGTGCAGGCAGAACTACAAGACCCAACAATACAAGCTGCCCGGAATGCAGACGCAGCCGCGACCAAAGCGGTGCGTGCGGCAGCGGGCGTTGGGAAAACAGAGACGCATCAGGTTACGGCCTGACGCTTCCGGCTGATGCCGGTTTTTTAATCAAAAAGTGAGGGACTGATGTCCGATAATGCAAACCCTGCTGATGCTGGGAACGGTGGCGCTGATCCTAACACGCCGCGTGAATTGGCGCGTGCGCGTGCCGACCTTGTGACTGTGCGTAACGAGCTTAAGGCTGCGCGGGAAGATGTGGATGCAGTGCGTGCTGAGCGTGATGCGGCCATTAAAGCCCGTGATGGCTTCAAAGGGCAGCTTGCACAGCAGAAGTCCGACTTTGAAGGTAAGCTGGCTGAGGCACAGCAGGCCGTTGAAGCTTCGAAGACTGAGGCGCAAACGGCAGTCGCGCAGTCCAAGGCGCAAGCGGATCAGGCCGTCATTCGGGCAGAAGCCAAGGCGCTGGCAACCAAGCTGGGCGCTGTTTCTCCTGATGATGTGGTGCGGCTGATTGATCTTTCTGAGGTCAAGATGGGCGAGAATGGGCAGATCGAAGGGCTGGATGCTGTGATGGACGCAGCGAAAGAAAGCCGTGGCTATCTGTTCACTCAACCCGTTGAGCCCGGCACCAAAACCGGCACCACCAAAACGGCGCCAGACCCTAAGCCGGGTAAGTCTGAACCGTTTGATGCGCGCAAGGCAACACCAGAAGAAGTGGCGGCCAAAGCGCAGGCAGCGGGACTTAACCCCAAACTTTTTACACCCTCCTAACCGACTGCTGATGCAGTCTCGCCCAGCGGCTGATGCTGCGGGCGCTGTAGCAATGACTCTGCAAACAGTGAGATAACGAAATGGCAATTGCCGATTTCCCCGCAGCACTACAACCCATTATCCAGCAGGGCTTTCTGGCCCGTGCGTTTGAAGCCAGCCTTGAATCCAAACTTGGCTTTCGTTCCGTTGCTGACCGCATGGAATTTCCGGCTCGTATCGGTCAGACCATTACGGACACCCGTCGTGGTTTGCTGGCTCCGGTTGAAACTCCGCTCAATCCCGCGGCCAACAGCAATTTCGATAACGGCATGTCTCCCACGGAATGGTCTGTGGAACAGTACACGCTGGAAATTGCGCAGTTCGGTAACACGATGGACCTCAATCAGGTCACGGAAGGTGTCGGAATTGCGAACCAGTTTGTCGAAAATGCACAGGTTCTGGGTATTAACGCCCGTCAGTCTCTTGACCGTTTGGCGCGTAATTCCTTGTTCGGTGGCGCTATTGGTGGTGTTGGTGGGTATCTGGGCGGGAACACCCGCGTAACCACAGCACTGGCAGCCGCAGGCACAACCGTTCAGGTTGATGATATCCGTGGTTTCCAGCGCGTCATGAATAGCATGGGGCAGGTTATCCCGGTTTCTGCAACCAGTGGCATGACTGTTACCGTTGGTTCCGGCTCTTATACGCTGGTTAATGTTGCTGCGGATGCGACAAACGTCAGCAATGCACCGGGCGGTATTTCTGGCACGCTGACGTTCTCTGAGAATGTTGCGACAACTGATGCGGCATTGAATGCCGCGGTGGTTGCCGCAACTGCACCTCTGGTTCTGCGCCCGAATGGTCGTGCCACAACAGCAGGACTTCTGGCATCGGGCTCCAAAGACGCCAATGGCAATGTGGTGACAGGTGATTACCTGACCATCGACACCATGCTGGGGGCAGTTGCTGCGTTGCGCAACAACAACGTTCCGACGATTGGTGGTTGCTTCAACTGCTTTCTCGACAACTCCCAGCTTCTCGGCCTATTCCGCGATCCTGATTTCAAGCTGCTGTATCGCGGTCAGTATGGGTCTGATGAATACCGGACAGGTCAGGTGTTCGAACTGCTGGGCATCCGGTTTATCCCGACCACGGAAGCCCCGCAGCAGGCGTCTCTGGGGCAGGGCCAGATTCATCGTGCCATCATCTGTGGTGCGGGTGCGCTGATCGAGGGCGACTATGCCAACATGGCGCAGGCATATGCCGATCTTCCGGGTGAGGTGGAGCATATTGATGATGTGCTGATGGTTACCCGTCCGCCGCTGGATCGTCTGGGGCAGATCATTGCGCAGTCTTGGTCTTGGATTGGTGGCTTTGCTCTGCCAACTGACCTGACGGCCAATACAACGATCATTCCCACGGCGACCAACAGCTACCTTAAGCGTGGCGTGGTGATTGAAAGCCTTGGCGCAACATCTCTGGGCGCTACAGCCTGATGAGCCAAGCGCGGCGCGGGGCGGCTAAACCAGCCGTTCCTCCTGCGCAGGACGAGAAAAAACCCGCTCCTGTGCAGGCAGTGCGGCTTCTGCGGCCTTTTGGCTTCATTGAGGAAGAATTCAATCGTGGTCGGTTCGAATGGAGCGCAGGGGAGGTTGTGAGTAACCCTGCAGAAATAGAACTGCTGCGTTCTCGTGGAGCGCCGCTGGAGACAGCATAATGGCAGATGCAACCGACCCTTTGACGGATGATGAACTTGTAACGGTACGCCGCTTCATGGGCTATCCCGCAATGGGCGGCATTAACAGCAGCCAGCAGTCTTGGCGCTTCTTTCGGGTATATGGCTTCAATGAATGGCGTCTGCGTAACCTTGCTGATGCCGAAGTCGCACAAGTGCGACAATATGTGAAAGACATTGCCAGTTTGGAAACGGCCATTCTGACTGCCAGCGACAATCTGGATACGGATCAGGCTGCTGTGTGGACGCACAACAAGAACGAAGTGCAGGACAGGATGGGCCTGTTTAATCGGTGGCGGCGGCAATTGTGCCAGTTTCTTGGTGTGCCGCCGGGCCCCGGCCTGCGTTCTGCAAATCGCGTGGTGATCTGAGGGAATATGACAATCAACAAAGTTCCGCCCCAGAGATGGGCACGGGTAGAAAATGGCGTTGTGGTGGACATCCGCTCTGTTGAAGCGGGGCAGCCTGCGCCTTGGAGCGAAGGCCGTGCCATTCGCGTGGCTGGCGTGCCCTGTGAAATTGGATTCATTGCGGACCATCATGGGAATGTGGCTCCACGGAACGGGCGGCCTGAGTTGATGGAGGGTGAAGCGGCATACTGCGCTCCTTGTGGCGTTCCTGCGCCTCCATCGGGTGTGCTGTCTGTCGCTCTAGCAGCGGCGAATGTTCATCCGTCCGAGGATGAAGAACGGCAGGAAGCTGAGCACGCAAAGCAGGAGGCAGGTAATGGCCAAGCTGACAACAGCACGCCGCAACCGGCTGCCTAAAAGTGCATTCGCTTTGCCCGGTTCTCGGCGTTATCCGATTGATACGAAAGCGCGTGCGGCCAACGCCAAAGCAAGAGCTACGCAGGAAGTGAAAAAGGGCAACCTTTCGCCCTCTACTGCAGCCAAGATCAAAGCGGCAGCCAACAAGGTTATTCGGAAGAAGAAGTGATGGCAAAAGCCTCAAAACGTCCGACCAGTATGAATGCGTATCTGCGCTCAATGCAGGATAAGAAAGAAGACCGGTTCATGTCCGATCTGACGGGAATGACGATGCGGGAATTCAAGAAAACACCGCAGGCGCGTTCTATTGATCGTGATGTTGTAGCGCTGAACCAGCAGCGTACGAAACGCAAGTAATGGATCAGGCACGCCTACAGGCCAAGGTTGCTAAAGGGTATGGCAAAACAGCACAGCGTGTTGGTGCGTTAACTACGCAATATCGGCCCACAGGACTGAGTGATCCCATAGGCACAGCGCATGCAACGCTGTTTGCTGATTTTGCCTCTGATGCAGCGTTCTCATTCAGGAAGCCGCCGCTGTGGGATAAGCCTACGGTTTTCGGGTTGTTTGATACGACCGATGTGCAGGCGGGCGATATTCTTGTTGCACCGATGGGCACGTATTTCGTGGCACGGTTTGAGCCATTCCGTCCGGCTGTGTGCATTCTGACAAACCGTAATGTCAGTTTCACAGCCACCGGCCAGAGTGGATCAGGTGTTCTTGATAGTGGCTCTGCCGATGCCTGTAATCTTGCCGGTTATCAGGATGGGTATAACGGCCAATCTACTGATGGATCTGGCTCTGTTGAGGCATCGGGTTGGCCAGTAAGCATTATCCTGAAAAACAAGGGTGAGCGTGTTTCCAGCGGGCTTCCCGGTAATTTGCGTTCCGGTCAGTTTGAGATGCTCGCACCTGTTGTCCCCGGTTTCACGCCGCGTCCTTACATGACGGTTACCGATGATATGGGCACGGAATATACGGTTGATGCTGTGGAGCCTTCGCAATATGGCAACCGGCTCATGATTTCGGTGAACCAGATTTAATGGCTGATGTTGGCACCATTTCTAAGGCTCTGGCCTACACCATAGCGCAGATACTGTATCCCAACGGTATTGGTGTTGGTGTTTCGCCGTTGACTGGCAGGCGTACGATTGTGCGGCGTGGGTGGCTGAACAATGCTGATTACACAGGCGCATGCAGTATCAAGAATGGCATCGATTATGTGGGGGTGACGGCTTATTCAACGGCTTACCGCCAGATTGCCGAGCCTCTTGGGTGGCCATGGCGCGAAGGTGCGGTCAGCCCTTGCACCGTTACGCTCACAGACTCTGGCAATCAGGCCACTGTCAGTATTGCAGACGGGTCTACGCCCAGTGGCGTTGTAGGGTTGCGCGTCATTCCAGATCGAAGCGGCCTGATACCCGACAAAACAAGCGTGGCATATGCGGTGCAATCAGATGATACCCCGGAGCTTATCGCGCAATCGCTGGCAGGCCTGATTGATGGAGCCTACACCAGCGGAGCCACGGTGATTGTGCCGAATGCGGCTCTGGTGGAAGCGGCTACCGCAGGATATGGACAGATCACGCGCGTAACACGCAGGCAGGAGCAGCTTTTCACTGTCTCCATTTTCACAAATGGCGGGAATGCGCGTGATAATTTAGGGAGCGCATTGGACGCGGCGCTTTCTGCGCAGTCATGGTTACCCACACTGGATGGGCAAAATGCCCTGATGCTGTTTGCCGGGGCTAGCGATGTAGACGCCATGCAGACCAGCGGCGTTTATCGGCGTGACTTCCGTTTTAAGATCACGTTCGACACACTCAATACCCAGACAGCAGCGCAGATGATGTTTGGTGTTGGGCTTGCCCATACAGTCACCCATGTTGGCGTGGCGCTTCATACGTTTGGCGATGTGCCAGGTAATGTCGGAGCAATCAGCACTGACGATATGGTAACGTTCTACAAAGATGCCGCCGGGAACCTCGTGTTTGCGGTTGAGCAGCCCTACGCGGGCCTCATGCTTAATCAGGCTGGAGATGTTGTCCTACAGGACGCGGCCACCAATCTTGCCGGACAACCGGCTTAAATCAGCGAGACAATATGACGGATACACAGGGAAGCGCACCCGCTCAGGCGAGTGCGAAAGCTGCCGTTGCGCCTACCGCGCAGCTACAAGGTGGCGCGCTCTATCGCGTGACGCAGCCCGGATATGGCTATGCGGTAGGCGCGACCATTTCAGACCCCGATGAAATCAAGAAGCACGGCGCAGACATTCGGCGCTTTGCTGTGCCCGTTGGAGGCGTGTGATGGCGAAAATTTACCAACAGGGAGCGCTGAATACCACGTCCCTTACCGTTCCGAATGTGTATGTGCAGATCCAAGCGCCTGTAACGCTTCTGAATGGCGTTTCATCCAGCCGCATTGGTGTTGTTGGCACATCCTCATGGGGGCCGGTTAATACGCCAGTCGTGGTTGGCGGCATGCCTGATTATCTGCTCGTGTTTGGTGCTAAGCAGGCGCTGGCGACAGATATGGGCGTAAACGTCAATATCTGCGTGTATCAGGGTGCTTCTGACTTCCGTTGTGTGCGTGTGACCGATGGGACAGATAAGGCTGCCACCGGCACGATTTCAGGCGCTACGATCACGGCAGTCTATACCGGCACAGCAGGGAACGCGATTGCTGCCACGCTGTCTCAGGGCACGCTTAACACAGCTATGTGGACATTGACTGTGACGCATAGCGTGCTGGGAACGAGCACGTATCAGGGCACGACGTGGGCCGATATTGTTGCGGCAGTCAATGCCGATGCATCGTCTCTGGTTGTCGTTACAGGCGGCACGACCCTTGCTGCTGGCAATGTCACGCTGGCGGGTGGTGCAGACGGCGGCGCTCCTTCAGCAACAGCCTTCATCGGCACAGACGGCACATCCCGTACGGGCATGTATGCGCTGCGTAATCAGGGTTGCGCCATTGGGTTGCTGTGCGGGTTGTCCGATACAACCTCGTTCTCTGCCCAGATTGATTTCGGGCTGGGTGAGGGGCTGTATATGATTGCAGCCTTACCATCTGGCACGAGTGTTTCTGCCGCCACTTCTGCGCTTTCCGGAGCGGGTGCCGACAGTTACGCCATGAAGGTGATGCATGGTGACTGGATCTGGTGGGATGATGATACCAACGGCAATATGCTGGTATCTCCCGCTGCATTTGCAGCAGGGCTGCTGGCAGCTCTTTCTCCCGAACAGTCAACGCTGAACAAGCAGCTTTACGGGATCATCGGTAGCCAGAAGGCAGGTTTGACAAGTTCTGGCACGCTGCTTTCCTATTCTGATGCAGAGTTGTCAGCCTTGTTTGACGCCGGGATTGATGTGATCTGTTATCCAGCACCAGGCGGGAACTATTGGGCTGTGCGTGGTGGCATCAATTGCTCCACATCCGCAGCAGTAAATGGCGATAATTACACACGCCTGACGAACTATCTGGCAGAGACATTTGCCACAGGGATGGGTTCCTATATCGGCCAGACGATTAATGCCGATCTGTTCACCAACATTGAAGCTACGCTGCTGGGTTTCCTAGCCAATATGCTGACGGAAGGTGTTCTTGGCAGCACGGACGGTAGCACTCCGTATTCGGTCGTGTGCGACACCAGCAACAACCCGGATAGTCGTACAGCCCTTGGTTATGTGCAGGCCGATGTGAAGGTCAAATACATGGGCATCCTGCGCTACTTCATCGTCAACTTGCAGGGCGGTCAGGGTGTGACTGTCACTGTGGCTTCTGGGGGCTAAGAAATGGCTACCAACCCATACAGCATTGGCCGGAACTGTCGGCTTACCCTCCTTTGGGCAGGCACCCGCATTGATCTGCGGGACGTGACCGGTTTTACCGCCAATCAGGAAACTACAACACAGCGTGCAGATCCGCTCAACAGCACGCCGATTGAATTTGCAACACCGAATGGTTGGCGCGGAAGCTTTACGATTGCCCGTGCTAATCGCGCTGTTGATGATTTGATTGCGGCCATTGAAGAAGGATTCTGGTCTGCTGGTACGATCAATTCCGGCACCATTTACCAGTATATCAGCGAGCCAGACGGCAGCACGTCCAAATGGCAGTTCAGCCAGGTAGGGCTTTCGCTTTCAGCGGGCGGCACATGGCAAAAAGAGGGGATTGTTTACCAGACCCTCAGCTTCTTCTCTCCAATTCGGACTAAAATTTCATGAGCATTCCAGCAGAAGTTAAAACGGCAGCAGGTAAAACTCTTTCCCTGAAAGAAATTGATCCGGGCAGTATGCTGGATCTGATTGAGGCTGCAGGCTCTGCCATGAGTTCACAGTCTGCCGGTGCGTGGCTGGGGTATGCGCAGATGGTCTGCTCTGTGACGGCTATTGATGGTGTGCCTGTGCAGATGCCGATCACGAAAGACGAAGTGAAGGAACTGGCCAACGATATCGGCAATGATGGCGTAGCTGCGCTTATGCCGATTTTTTACGGCAAGAAAGATGCCAGTTCAGCCGATGAAAAGGCCGCAGTAAAAAACTGAGCGAGCACCCCATTTTTAGGGAAATGCTGTTTCTCGTTCAGAATGGGGTGCCGTGGGAAGTTTGCGGGAAATGGAGCGATAAGCGCAGGTTGGCCGCCTGCGTAGCTCTACGCGAGATGCGTGGAGAAACGTTCGATTGGGATGCCATGATGTTCATTGAGGTGCCAGATGGCGCGGCAGTTTAAGACCATTGAGGGGTTCATAAGCCATCTGGCGGCAAGGGGGCTTGCGGTTGATGTGGCCGTTCATCGTGGCGTGGAAGAAGGCGCCACCCTTATTGAACGCGACACGAAAGAGCAGATCGGACATTACTTGGATGGGCCTGAACCCGGTTTGCCAACTGCTCCACTGGCAGACAGCACTATAGACGAGCGTATCAGGTTGGGATTTACGCCGGATGATCCGGGGTTACGAACCGGCGATATGCGCGAGAGCTATGGCGTACGTATATCCGAGGCCGGTCCTGTGGTGCATGCTTCTATTGGTTCTGACGACATCAAGGCCGTAGTGTTTGAACTTGGCCGCATGGAGCAGAAAAACTATCAGCCGCCACGCCCAGAGCTTTCTGTGGCGGCCTTTAGGAATGAGCACAAGATCGTGCGTCGTATTGGTGCGCTTGCTGTTCGTGCGATGTGTGGGCTACCTCTGCCTAACCAGCGGGAAGGGGATGAATGAGTCGGCTTAACGCGAGTTGAAGATGTCCGAAGAAAAAATAGAACGCCGCTTTGAAATTTCGGAGCAAGTTACATTCTATGTGTTGGAAAGGATTATATCCGTTACGTATTGCTCGGGTGCGGAAAATGCGAGTTACAGCAACACAAGTGGACGCTCTGCCTCATTCCGTACAAAGGAAGAAGCAGAGGAGTATGTTAATCTACTTAAAGATAAAGGTTAGTTCATAAGTAAGCCGGGGTCTCCCACGTTCTATATGGGCTATTGATCCAATCATTGGCTTCTTTATAGCTATATCCAGAGCTATCGGATGTACATCTAATAACAATAATACTGTCGCCACCATGCTCCCGAAGGGTTAGGCATGGCTGCAATTTAGCCATGATATCGCGGCTTGAAAAAATAATGGTATCTACAAACCATACGGATTCTTGCGGATGGCACCATTCTCCGCTGATCCCTTTGATTGCCTCGTAGAGCTTAGGATATTCAAAGTTATCTACGACTTTAATGTCGTAGGTAATCATATAAACTGCCATATTCTTCCTCCCTATTGGAGCAAGGTGGCAGTACCTTCCAGAGTCCGCCAAACCGTACAAATGAGGGGTTGGGTTTCTGTTTTAGTGAGAGGAGTATGGCGGAAAAGCGGCTTACGAACCGTCTTTACGAGTCTTGAGATGTGGAAAATAAAAACTTTACAGCTACATAACCCATGCCAACTATTTGTAAGAATGTTTCCATTGTTACACTGGTTACAAACCACTGATAGTCTTTAAAGTTAAATGATCCGAACCCAACAAACATAGTTAACAAACAATTAAAAGTTGTCAGGCAAGAAATCCAAATAATAATAAATAGGGACCATCTTGACCTTAGCCTGAAGAAGGCTTTTCTCCCATTTATTTCTACAGCTTCATGTTCGCCACTCTTTATTCTGCGATCTTTTTTTCTTTCGCGCTCAGTTATATTGTCGTCTAGTCCGCCTAGAGCGGTGGCAAGATCCGGAGGCGGACTATCAGGCACTTTTAGACCCTATTAAGTCGGTAGCGCATAGCTTGTTCTGATACGCAAAACATTTTTGCGAGTTCGCTTACAGTGGCAAAGTCTTTATATTTTCTAACTAACTTTGCGGGCATAAGAAGATTTGCGGCAAAAGCATCAGCTTCACGTTCAACAGCGGGTTTCGCGTTTTCAGCATAATTGTCGTGACGGGGAAGGGTTTTGTACTCATTAGAAGCCGCATAATCTTTATGCATAATGTAATGCCCCAATTCATGGGCAATGGTAAAAATCATACGGTTTGGATGTATATCCTTATTAATAATAATTCTATTATTATTAATATCTATTAAACCGGAAAGTTTTTTTGATACTTCGGGTTTAAAATGAGCATATAAAACATCTACACCGAGACCCTCAGCAATTTGTTCTGGATCTATGGGAGCGGAAGTAAACTCAAATTGGTTTATTAGTTTCTCCGCCTCAGATTGAGCTTTATTGAAGTCAGGAGTTTGATGCTGTACCACGACATAGCTCCTTTCAAATTTGAGACGATGAACAACCGAATTCCAATAAGGTGTAATCCTTATCAAAATTGACGTGAAAATTTAGCCAGTTCCTTCATTAAATCTCCGTTTTTAGGGTGTGGATAACGCAGTTTTCTGTGGAAACTCTACCAGCGCATGTGAATTGTCACGAAGTCGCCACATTTCAAATGTGCATAACGTGGATATTGCGGATAACTTAACAGAATTTTGCGCTACTGTGGATAAAATATATATGTGCATGCGGCTGCATGGAATCAATGCTGGTGTAGCATAATCGTCGACCGGAGAGGGATCCGAGCGTAACGCTTGTCGCGCGCCGCTATTCTGTTATCGGCTGCAGCGGACGAATTTGCCCACATCATTCCCCTGACCACGCGACCTCACAACCCTTGTACCGCCTCCTCAAGCATGAGACTCTGGGCGCTCTCCAGTAGGAAAGAATTATGACTGTTGAAGCCTATAAAATCGGCGTCTCGCTAGTCGCTGATGCCACACAGGTTGTTGGCCCTGTTGGCGAAATGATCCGCGCTCTGGAGCGTCTGGCGACTGCCCAGAAAGACGTGCAGATGGGCTTCAACAACATGGTGTCGTCTCTGGGAGGCGCACGACGACTGACCGCTGGCATGGCCTCTGATATGGAGCGTGCAGCACGGGCAGCGCGCACGATTGCGGCAGCTTCTACTAAGTTTCGTGCGCCTGTTGCTCCGCAATCTGGCGAGGGTGCGGGAGGCTTTGCGCCCTTCGTATCTCCTGTGCCGACTGGTCGCGCGCGTGCGACATCTCCCGTTCCACCATCAGCCACTCCTATTACAGATGCCGGTGGCTCTTACGTTTCTCCGTATTCTGCTGCGGCTATGAATGTGCCGGGCGCTCCGGTTCCGCTATTACCACCTCCACAGACCGGAACTGCGCTTATTCCGCTGCCGGGGCAGGGCGATAGTATGGGGAATACCCCTAACTTTCGTCGCGTTGAAAATCCTGCTGATTATCGGCCAAACTGGACGCAGAGTGAGCCTGTCCCGGGGACTGCCCTTATCCCGTATCCGGGAAACTTGCGTATGGATGGCAAGTGGATGGGCGGGAACCAGACCTACGGGCCGTGGAAGCCGATCTCTAACGCGCCTTCTGGCTCACCTGCCGCAAACATGGCCGAGCATGGCGCAACCATAGCAGCCGCAGCACGTCTGCCGCATTGGGTGGGCCCTCTAGCAGCTTATGAGGGCGCTCATGGTGTGGCGCACTTTGCCGCCAGTGGGTTTGATCAGGCCGCCGGGTATGACCAGACATTCCGGGGGATGAGTGGCGACCCTGTGGCCGCGCAGAATATGGGGGCCATTCAGGCAATCGCGCAGCAATCCATGAAGGATAACCCGTTTCTTGCGCCTAATGATGCTGCCCGGATTGCACAGGAATCGTACCAATTGTCTGGGGGCGAAGTGGGAGAGTCGCCACACATTGCCAGCCTCCTAAACCGGGTTGATAAATCTTTTCTTCTTATGGGCAAGAGCCCAGAAGCCGCCATGAAGGAAAGCATAGACTTTATCCGGGCGCAGGATCTTTCCAATAGGTTTTACGATAAGAAGACGGGCCAGTTTTCGTTCGATCGCGCAGAAAAAAGCACGAATACAGCGTTGGCAATGTATATTGCTAACAAGCAGTTCATGAATGGTCACAAGTTTTTGGCATTTGCCAAATCAGCGGGCGCAGAAGGCATGCGTATGTCTGATGAGGGGCTGTTGAATTTTTCCCATTTCATCGATGTCAATCCGAACCGCGCGGCAACCGCTATTAAGTCGTTTGACGATTTATTCCTCGGCAACCATACCCGCATGACGAAGAAGGATTTCGCGTATTTTAGCCAAAAGAAGTTCGGATTAATTGGCCGTAACGGTCAGTTTGTCGATCAGCAAACGCTTGCTGAAGATCCGATTGGATGGATTACGAAGCATATCTCACCCCTGCTGAGGGCGCACCCTGAAATGATAGGATATTTCCAGCGTAACAATGTTCAAGATGTGGTTAATGAGACAACCGGCGCAGAGGGTAACATTGCTCGGCAGTCTGCCGCGGCAAGGCGCACAGATGTAGCCAAAACGCTTGATGCCCTAGCAAAAGGCCCGAAAGCCGCCCAGTTGGCGATGGATACTTCCTTCGAACGGCTAGAGTTTACGATAGGCCGCATTACTCAGGGGCCGTTTGTGAAGTCCATCAATCTGCTGACCCAAACCTTTAACGGCATGGCAGACTTCGCTGAGAAACATCCTGACGATATCCGTATGTTTGCCAATGATGTTTATATGTTGCTGCAAGTCGTAACGAGTGTGGGCGGCCTTATTGGGAAGGCCATGGACAGTTTGCCGGGGTGGTTGCGGCGCTTTATCGAGGCTGGAGTTAGCGGTGCGGCCGCAGGTGCTGCGACAGGGGCAACAGTAGCGCTACCTTTTGGGGGCGTTCCGGCAGTGCCAGCGGCAGCTTTCGGCGCTTTGGGCGGGGGGCTTTTAGGTGCAGCTACATACGCGATTAATGAGGGCTTTCTTCAAAGCGATGGGATTGCCCGCAAAGTAAACGTAACCCCAACTGGCGCATGGACGCCCCCTGTGCAGATGCGAACCCAGCCAACAACGGTTCAGGAAGGTGACACGCATGTATCTGTTTACCTAGATGGCAAGCAGATCGCCGGGCATGTGCAAAGTGTGGTTAGGAAGGATTATGACCGCGAAATGCGGGCAAGTAATGCTATGCCAGATCCACTTTCAACGCCACGGGTGCCGGGTGTTCCGGGCTGGTGATGATTGTTCTCCAAGGGTTTGGTATTAGTGTCCTTTGAACGCAAAAAAAAGAGCGTAATATGGACGATAAATCTATGTGGAGGACGGTAATTGCCGCAGTTGCAATTACTACAGTCGGCAGTCTCTATTTTTATAATCAATACAAAAATGAACACGCCAGTTCGCTTGGACGCCCCCAAAACGAGCAAGTGGCTCCGCAAACAGAGGGGAGACCGCTTGTTTTTTCAGGTAATGTTTTGCCATTTACGATTATTGAAGCAGTACGTAACTATACGAATCCCAGCGTTCCTGACGCCCAAATTTCGGTTATGATTGAAGATGGTGGGCGCATGGAGGACTGGGCAGCTACAGCGGCTTACCTTGCGCGTTTAGCAGCAAAAAATGGTGCCGTTACTGGGAAAGTAAGGATTTTCTTAAATAATCCATGGGGGGATAGAGCGCCTACAGAATATAAAAATCTTGCGGATGCTTATTTTGATCTGCGGCCAGAAGGAGAGCGGGTAGGGAGCGGGTTTGATGTTTTCCCTGCCACGGAAATCGCGCCGTGGCCTCTCATGGTGTATGATGAATATGTCAACGAACTAGCTGACGCCATCCCTACAGGGCTATCTGATAATGCTTTGGAGCGTTTAAATAAAAAGCAAGAAGAAGCGGCAAGAAAATTTGTGGTCAACCGCTACCATTTGCCCTCATCATGGCGATATCAACCTAAAAGCACTTATATGCTATCTCAGGATTCCATTGATGGGAGGCGTATTGGCATAACTACCATTGAGAATAAAAACGATGTAAATAGTGCTGAAGCTTGTTTGCAAAGCGACAATGGCACAGATTTGGTTCGTGGATGCATTAGGTCTGGAGATTTTTCTTATATTTTGCCGGACGAAAAGCGGCGACCACCGATTAACTTTAACGCACACAATTTGATTGCATCGGACATTTCATCTTCGGATTCATGCGAAAGCTTTATCAAATTCATAGATATGCACAAAAATTTATCGCCCGCCGACACAAGCCATAATAATGTGTTTTTAGGGACATTGATGTTTTCTGCGCATATAGATGCTGACACAATTGGAAATGATTATCCCCGCCTTTTAATAGGGTTCCTTGCTCAGTGTCACGCAAACCCAAAATTAGATATAACAAGCGCTATGCGTTTAGCGGCAGAAAAAGCGGGGATGTCTATTCAAGAATAGGATCGCTCAAGCCTTATCACAACCACTGATCCACACCCCCCATGCCGTGAACAAGTGCCCCGATGGTTCTGGCTAAAGCTGAACGTGCCATCGCCGCACTTTGCTGTAGCTCCTGATGGCGCTTGGCCGCTGCGTGTGTGAGCGGGGGAGTGGATCACGTTGCCGTCTATATTCTTGTAGTGCCGGTGCTCTTGGAGCTGGCTTTCGTCTAGGAATTGGTATTGCTGCGTTGAGGGCGGACTATAGCGTGCAGATGGGCGGAATGCGTGCGCTGATGTGGGCGCCAGCGCAGGCAGCAAGACACACAAGAGTAAGCGAACTGCACGAACACTCATTCGAATCTCCCTTCCCGCAGAGTTTGCCTGTACGGGGAGGGGTTGGGGAGTCAGGAGTTATTTCTTGGAGCGTTCCCGCCAGACAATGGCGGATGTGGTGATGCCAATAGCCGCCGCTACTGCTATCGCAACAGAATATGCGCCCCACCATGCAAGTAGCAGAATGGTCAGTAATGCCCCGACAGAGAATGTAAAACCCAGAAGGCGGCTGATGATAGATTCGCGCCACTGAAGTTTCTGCGCTTGCAGTTTGGCCGTGCGTTCAGTTTCAGCATTCTGCTCAGTCATGGCCAGCAGGCGTTCAGGGAAAGATGCGTCTATCTTTCCGAATGCAGCTAACTCTTCTGCGTTTGGCAATGCAGGGCGTGGAGCCGGTATCTGGAAGCCAAGCGCTATTTGCGGCGGCTGATGCGATGATTGATGCGGGGGGATATAATTCGCGGGCCTATGCGGCGCGTTAGACGAGGTGTTGACGTTGTTCTGAGGTGAGTTGCTCATCAACAGTTCTCATAGCTTGGCGCATGGCATGGCCGGTAGCTCCCCATGCTGCGGCGTTGATTTCTTCTGCGCTGACCGTGGGGTATTTCTTAGCCGGAGCAGCAAACGCCATCATATCACCAAAAGAGGATAAAACACGCGCGCATGCTGAAAACAGGTTGTGCATAATCTTTCCCTCTCCTTGGTTAGAATGAATTATCAAAGTCTTATCATGGCCCACGAGGCTTGAGTAGAAAAAATGCAGAATGTGAGAAACTGGGTGACCCCGAAAACCGCGCCACCTCAGAAGTTCAAAACATGGGAAATCCCCATGTTATAGATTCCCCATATTTGGGGAATAAGACGCGTCCGAATTCAGCCTCATCCCCTCTGTCCAACTTGGATACTGCTACAAAGCGCCGGGCGGAGGTGGTGCGGATACTGCAAACTGCGGAGGGGCTGCGCATGCCACTACGAGCAGTTGCCCAGATGGTAGGTAGGGGCTTCACCTACTACGGTTGGGAATATTAGAGCGTGCTTTCTGGGGTGGTCTTGAGATGCTGATCTGCCAATTTTGCTCCCCAAATGAGAGATCAATCCGGCGGAAGTTCATAAACCATATTCAGTGGCCTGATCACCGCAGCATTTATGGTTCCTGCCTGCGCGTTCCATTGGAACGGCATAGGTTCGGCATCGAATGAGGTGTCGATCTTATCGTCGGAAACCACGCCATATGCCTGATAATACAGGTCTGGAGATGCGCTGATCGTGCGGGTATGCCAATCCCATTGTGAGGATACTATGACGTGGGCGGCTGTCTTGCCACAAGGGTGGCGCTTGCTGAGCTTGATCTGGCCATCGGTGATAAATGCTTGATGTGGGTGCCCTGTTTCGTGATCTGTCCGTAGATACGCCTCGCGCCTTTTCTCTTCTGCGTCACTGATGGACTGCCATATTTTACCGCCATGATTTTCGGAATCGTTTACGATGTGCTGCATGTCACCGGGGTCTTTCAGACCATTGAACATATGCCACGCACCGTCGAACACAGTTCCTGCCGGGATCAAAATATCCCCAAACGAAAACTCTTTTTGAAAATCTTCCGGGCTTGTCGGGTCATATGACGCGCATATTTCGACGGCATCCCGCTCCGTGGATGTTCCCGCTATGGCGGTGTTCGGCAACAGCAGGCTGAGCAGGCTTAGGGTAGTGAATCGCATGGTTCCTCCTGCCGGATTTTGGCAACTGAGGGCCGAGTCTGGCTAGTCATGCGCTTTTGGTTGGCTTTTTACTGCTGGCCTTTAGTAGCAGAAAGTCCCTTCGCAATCAGGCGGCGAATAGCCTTTGCCCGCGTCACGCCGCTCCGCCCGGGTCTGCCTTGTCGGCCAGCCGCTCGGCTACGGCGCGAAGGGCCAGCCGCTCACCCTCGTTCATGGCGCGCCACATGCGGACCAAGGAGCGCTCATTATCAGTCAATTCCTCACCCTCCTCTAAGGCGTGAGCGGAGAGCGAGAGATATACACTCTCTTCAAGTCTCTGAACGATTTCCGCATTCATGGAGTGTGAGCGTAAATCAGCCTGTGCCTTGAGATTATCAAGGAGGGCACGTGGCATACGCAGGGTGATCGGTACTCTTCGTTCATCGCTCATGACGCATCTATAAACCAAATTGGCTGCAATTTCCAGTTGACAACCAAAATGGTGTCATGCCTTATGAGTGTGCAACCATTATGGTTGGATGGAGGAAAAATTGAGAACCGGGACGCAAATGAAAATACGCCTGCCCCCCGAAGTGCATGCGCACGTTAAGGAAATGGCAAGTCGACAAGAGCGCAGCCTTAACGGGCACATCGTCTTCTTGCTTCGGCAGGAAATGGAAAAAGAAAAGGAAGAGAGCAATTCAGACAGAAAGTAATGATACGTCCGGGCTCCAAATCATGGAGCTTCTAGTTTCATCCTTCATAAGGTCTCTGCAGGCAGATGAGCCTATAAATGTTTCTACGGTTTGCGATCTCTATGAGACGATTAAGCAGGACAAAGGGCAGCAAGCGGCATGGGACGCCTTCGGCTCCGCTTGGGACGGATTTATGAGCGGCGTTGATGCGTGGAAAGACGCACGAGACGAGTTCAAGCGCCGGGGTATGCAAGACCCCAAAATAAAAGAAGCACCAGAGCACGGCCTAGGAAACCGCTCTGATGCCTCTGACAGTGAATAGGAAACCACTGATATGCCTAGAAATAACACAAACACTCTGCAAAACTCAAACAACATTGTTGCCTTCTCATTTGAGGGGGTTGATGTACAGGCCGTAAATCGTGCTGGTGAAGCATGGTTTGTTGGTATGGAAGTAGCCGAAGCACTTGGATATTCAGATACTAATCAGGCTATACGCAAGCACTGCAAAGCCGCAGAAAACCTTAAACCCGTTGAATTGACGGGTTTAGGAATTGAAGCAAAATCCCCACGCGGTCTGAAACTAATTCCTGAGCGCGACCTTTATCGGCTTGTGATGAACTCACAAAAGCCAACTGCCATTGCCTTTGAAGAAAAGGTCGTCGGTGAAATTCTTCCCGCTATCCGTAAAACGGGCGGTTATATGCTTGCGGCTCCAGAAGAAACGCCAGAACAGTTGGCGCTTCGGGCCATGCAAGTCTTGCAGGATACAGTGGCGCGGCAGAGGGCCGAGCTTGATGAAGCCGCTCCGCAGATTGACGCATACAAGAAGCTGGCTTCTTTGGATGGCGTGCATAACCTGCGCTCTGCCGCGCAACAGTGTGGTTGGCCGGAAAGGAAGTTTATCCAGCAGCTTTGCCAAATGCGTTGGATTTATACGCACAATGTCACGGGGCGTAAGTGCGCATATGCCGATAAGGTAAAGGCGGGGCTGATGGAGGCAAAAAACGTAGAGGTTAAGCGCACCGGATACGTTGAAGGCGTAGGGCAGCCAATGATTACCCAAGAAGGGCTGGCTGAACTTCGCTCCATCCTTGGACCATACGAAGCCCATACACGGTCTGAGGCGATGAAAACGGAAATCGTTAAACGCAGCCAATCACGGAAGGCAACCCGCAAGCCTTTTACGAAAACACCAGCGTAAGTGCCATAAAGGCCAGCCACCCTTTCGAGGGTGGCAACGCTGGTGTATTTGATAAAGCGGCTGCTGCTTTTTAGCGGCGGAATACGGGACACTTAACTCAGCAGCAGATCATTGATGCAATGCATCTGGGAACGGCTGCGTTCTATTCTGACAGGGCAACCGATGCAAAGAAGCAGTATCTACGGACTGCTGGGAAAGCACTGATGCAACTCTGGCACGATCTTGAGGAAGAAGAACGGGCTGGTGTGGAGCGGAAAGCTTTGGCGTGAGGGGAGGCGGCCTTTGGGCTGTCTTTTATAATGATTTGTTTTGCTGGATGAATAAAAGATAATAATAAAGGGTGATACCGTTTCCGATATCACCCTTGTCGCTTATTTGCGACGGAATGGACGAGGTAAGTACCCGAAACGCTTACCAGTTTTTATTTCTGAGATGCGCCCCGGGTTCACATCAAAGTCGGCGGCAATGCGGTTTAGAAACTCACCCGAAGCAATCCGCTTAATAATTATGGTTGCTTCTGCTTCAGTCAGCGTTTTAGATGGCTGCCGAGGGTTGTAATTAGGGATTACACTCATCGTGTTTTCTCTTTTTGGATTAAGAGAACCGCCCTTGACGCATGTTACTTGCGTTGGCATTAAGCCCGCGCTATTGGTGTAGCAACATTTCCGCGACGGTTCCAATTGGTAGCGGAATAAAAGGGGGATGGCCTTGCCGGGCTGTCCCCTTTCTTTTGTCTAACGGCATAAATAACAGTACTTTAATTAAGTACCTAGACTGAATCGTAAAAATTTTTTCGGTTCATTTCCAAAAGTATCATACTACGTGTCCCATTTTTTGAGACAAAATGTCTCACTTGTGCCTGCAATATAATGTTGCGCGGATTAGTGATGCCACTAATTACTTACTAATCGTCCTTGCATTCCTTCGTAGATTGTACGATTTTCTCGTTATGCGCTCTCTATTGCTTATCCTTCCCATTCTTGCCCTCTCAGCCTGCTCCCATCCCGGCACCCCATACGGGCGTGATTGGGGAGAAACGGATGCACACTGCATGCGTCGGGTGATGAGTGTACCCAATGCTCGCGGACAGTTTAGTTTCGATATGGCGGCAGGTGTATGTGGGCGCGTTGAAAACCTTGCCACGCATTCTGTTTTCACGGCTAAATCATTGCCTCTGGATCTGCGCTCTGATCCAGAATTGCAGCAGATGGCGGAAGATCCTGACATCAACGTGAAGCATAGGCCCTTTGTGCCGCGCACTTCCGCGCAGCCGTTGCAGAAATGGCCTGTGTTCTCAAATCAGGGCGTCGTGCAATAGGGCTTGTACCCGGTACCTTTTCGTGGCATATTTTTCTATAATTGAGAACTTCTGTGTCAGGCTGCCCCGTAAGGAGCGGCCTTTTTTGTTAGCGCCATGGTCAGCCTGCTCAGTATTGAAAACGTCATTGGCTCTATTGGACGTTACGGGACAACTGCGCCTGTTACTCTGGGCAGCGTGCCTTTGTATGGCATGGAAATTCCTGATGTTCTGACCAATGGTGGCCAGCAGCGGCTGGAAGTGCATTGGCTGCCCGGCGGCACCAAGATTGTTGACCGCTTAGGAAACGATCCAGCGCGGTTTTCATGGAATGCGCGGTTTACTGGCCCGAATGCATTGGCGCGTGCGCAACTTCTGTCCCAGATGCGCGATGCAGGGCAGCCGGTTTCATTCACGGGGCCGGGCATCAATGAAACGGTTATTATTGCTGAATACGCCTTTGACTATTCGCTTAAGGGCGCGATCATTCCATATCGTATTCAGCTAGAACGCCAGTCTACTTCTGTTACTTCTGCCAGCACATCAACATCGGCGCTCTCATCGCTGATTGGGGATGATGCGGCCAGTGCCCTTTCTGATGTTACGAGTGCTCTCAGCGATGGTGCGCAGGCGCTTTCCAATATTTCTGCGCAGGGGCAGGCTGTAATCGGGCAGGTTTTCCCTTTGGCAAATATGGTTGGTGCGGGTAGCGCCTTGGCATCTGTGAGCGATAAGTTGACCATGGTGCAGGGGTTATCCGGCGCAGGTATCAATCTCGCCTCTGCGCCCGATAATGTGGCTTCAATTGTGACGGGGTTGAAATCTACTGGTGCCAGTTTAATGACTACCATTTCGCAAGCTGGCGCAAATATTTCGGGAATTTCTATCCAGAATGGCTCTAGCCTTTCGGCACTTACGGCCAATGCAGGTTTGCAAAGTGCCGCTGTTGATAGCGGAGCTTTGGTTAACCGCGGCTATGCCAACACTTTGACTGCTGGAGACAGCAGCGAGAGTTGGCAACTTGTATCGGCAGCAGCATAGATGGCGAACACTGTTAAAGTAAGTGCGGCAGATGGAACTTTATACCATGTGGCCTGCCGTGAATTGGGTGATGCCACACAATGGTGGCGGATTGCGCAACTGAACGGGCTGACGGATCCTGATCTTTCACCTTTCACCATGCCTGTAACGCTCACGCTGCCTACACCTGATCAGACCCAGAATGCGGGCATTCCTGATTATACATCATGAGCGACATTACACAGGCCGTTACCGTTGTTGGCTCCAGCGCCGCTAATTGGTGTCGTGCGCCACGTTGCCGGATTCTGATTGACGGAAAAATCAGGCAGGAAACGCAGGTAAAGCAGTTCTCTCTGATGAGAACGCGGTATTCCCGTGCAGATACCTTGACGCTGACGTTTGCCGTAGATCGCCAACTTCTGGCTTCAGCCAGAACCGGCAGTAGCGCAGGATGGTTTGACCAGGCAGACGCAGCCAGCGGCAAACCGGGGCCGGAAATCGACATCACACTGCAAATGCAGGATGCCGCCTTGGGTGGTGCGCAGTGGACAACAATATTTCAGGGTCTGGTAACAACGGTTTCCTATGAACCGACCTTGGCCACGCTGGACATTGAATGTCGGGATTATCTGGCCCGGATTTTAGACATGCGTGTTCTGGCCGCTTGGATGAACATGACCGGGCCAGAA
Organism: Acetobacter pasteurianus; assembly: GCF_009914215.2. Taxonomy (NCBI): domain Bacteria; kingdom Pseudomonadati; phylum Pseudomonadota; class Alphaproteobacteria; order Acetobacterales; family Acetobacteraceae; genus Acetobacter; species Acetobacter pasteurianus. The sequence continues at coordinate 1,798,534 of NZ_CP039846.2, forward strand.
ATTCTCAAGGATATGGCTGCGCGGGCAGGGCTGGCTGCGAACGTGTCGATTACGGGCGGCATGCAGGGACAATTCCGTCAGACGGAACATAAGCGCCATTCTGGTGTAAGTGGCAACCGCTTCCGCAGTGCCTTTGATCTGGCGCGGTATATCGCCAACAGTTCACAGGCTGATCTGTATGTGGACGGCACAACGCTTGTGTGTCGGCCCATGCTTTCGCCTTCGTCTGATGGCGCTGTTGTTCATAAGATGGCGTATGTGGACAGCGGAGTGGGCGCAGCAATACGGGCGGATTGTGAAAGCCTTACGCTCAGACGCGATTATCAGATTGCCAAAGGTGTGATGGTGCATGTGCTGTCTTGGGACAGTCGTCAGCGCACTAAGGTGGAATGGTATTTCGGCCCCGATGGTGGCTCTGCGCGCAAGGCTTCAGAAGTCGGGAACCTGCATAGTTTCCAGTTTCCGGGCTTGCGTATGGATGAGGTGCAAGCCAAGGCCGAACAGCTTTACCATGAGATTGTCGCGCATGAGCGTGTAATTTCTTACGAAGCGCCGGGAATGATCAGCCTAGAACCGCGTCATTTCATGTCTCTGGCGGGTACAAATTCCACATGGGATGGAACGCATGCCGTTGATGCTGTGACGACATCTTACGGCGAGGGCACTGGCTTTCGGCAGAATGTCACATTGCGCAACCGCGATGTGACTCAGGACGAGACGCAGGAATATGATTGATAGCAGACCAATGGCGTTCGCCGCTGGTGGCACTTATGGGCAGCAAGAAAACGGTCTGATTTCAGCGGTTGACCCGGTCACGCATGACGTAAAGGTCAAGGTGATGCCAGGCGGGGTTGAAACGGGCTGGTTGCCATTCGCCGCTGTGCAGGTTGGAGACCTGTGCATTTCCTGCCCGCCGAATGTAGGCACACAGGTGCATTTGCTGCCGGTTTGCGGCGACCCTGAACATTCTGTTGTGGCCGCGCCTGTGTTTTGCACCGTGATGCCGCCTCCAGTATCGCCAGCAACAGGAAAGGTGGCCCAGCCGGGGGAATATCTGCTGATGGCTGGATGTGGTGCGCCTCCTGTGGACGAAAAAAGCCGCGAAAGAGGTGAGGTTGCACAAGCTGCCCCATGGATGCACGTTACGCGGGATACGCTTTATTCGGGTGTGGGAGGCGATACAACAGCCACCATAAAGGATGGCCAGCACCAGTGGAAAGCGGGAGGCGTTACAGCCACGCTTTCGGCTTCTGGCTTTGAGGTCACTGGCGGGAATATCACCACCGACAAGGATGTGAAGGCGGGAAGCATCAGCCTCATCGGTCATGTTCACAGCAACGGCAATAAGGGTGAGGATACGGGAGCGCCCGTTGGATGAGCTGCCTTTCCCACGAATGGGGTGGTGATCTGCAGGTTGATGCGTCTGGAGCGCTTCGGATTGCCAGCAATCATGATGGTGTACGGCAACGCTTGCTCAGGCGGCTTATGACACCACAAACTGGGTATATCTGGCAGCCTGACTATGGTGCCGGATTGCCCCAGAAGATCGGCCAGATCATCACGGAAGCAGAGCTTTACGCGCTTATCCGCTCCCAATGCGCTTTAGAGGCCGGAATTGATCAAACGCAGCCCGTGGCTGTGACGCTAACCGATAACGGAAATAGCGGCTTCTCCTGCCTAATTTCTTATACTGATGCTCAAACAAACAGCGTGCAGGCCCTGACGCTGACCTGACGGAACATTCATGTCGCTTCCTTTAAGAACGTATGCCGCGCTTGTTGCTCAGTCAGTGGCGGCAACGCAGGGTGCGTGCGCCTCATTGCTGGATATGGCTGTGGGTACGCCGCTGCGGGCAATTATGGAATCTGTGTCGGGCACAGGTCTATGGCTGCAATATATTGCGCTGCTTATCCTTTCGCGTTCAAGGTTGGCCACATCCAATGGCACTGACGCGGATAGCTGGGTGGCTGATTTTGGTATGACCCGCATGCCGGGGACTGCCGCTACGGGTGAGGTGACACTCACCTCATTCCAGCCGGATCAGCAATCTGCATCAGTGGCGGTTGGCGTTCTTGTTCGCACTGTTGCTGGTATGAATTATGCCGTGACGGAAGATACGAGCAATTCTGCATGGTCTGCCGCAACTGGTGCTTATGTGCGGCCAGCGGGAACGGGATCTATTACTGTGCCCGTTGAATGTCAGGTTTCTGGATCAACTGGCAATGTTGCCGCAGGCGCCATCTGTCTTCTTGGAACTAGCATTGCCGGTATTGATACCGTGACGAATGCAGTAGCGCTTGTGAATGGCTCCGATGGAGAGACAGACGCGCAGTTAAGGGCTCGCTTTCCTGATTGGCTGGCGGCAAAAGCTACAGCCAGTAATGCCGCTATCGAAAATGCTATTGCTGGCGTGCACACCAATCTCACTTACGAGATCATCAACTGCGAAGCGCCAGATGGCACATTCCGGCCGGGATATTTTACGGTTGTTGTCGATGATGGCACAGGCACGCCATCTGCTGATCTTCTGGCATCTGTGTACACGGCGATTGATGCAGTTAAAGCGGAAGGTGTTGGGTTTGCTGTTATTGGGCCGATAGAGCTTCTGGCAACTGTCAGCATGACGGTAACCGTGGCTGCCGGAACAGATACAGCTACTGTTCAAACCAATATCCAGAACGCGATTACGGCAGACATTGATGCCCAGAAAGTAGGGGCTGGTTACGCATACAGCCGCCTTCCTGTGGTGGCTTACAACAATGCCGGGGTGGATATTGTTTCCATCACGAATGTGCTGTTGAACGGCGCGCAATCGGATCTAGCAGCCGCTACCAAACAGGTGATCCGGGCAGGTTCCGTTGCGGTGACGGTTGTTGAGGCAGGCAGCTAATGGCTACGGGAGATCAGAACGATTTTGCCCGCCGTGTTCGGCAACTCCTTCCATTCGGCTGGTTCCCAGATCCTCCAGCAGCAAACCAGAGTGAAAAAGCGCCTGTTCTGAATGGTGTTTTGCAGGGCATCGGAAATATTCTGTCATGGGTTTATGACCTGTTCGGGCAGGTTAACCTTCAGATGCGTCTGGCCACGGCCACAGGCTCTTTTCTGGATATGATTGCCTACGATTTCTTTGGCGATGCGTTGCCTCGTGCCTTTGGAGAGACAGACGCAGCTTATAGAAAGCGCATCCAAGAAGCACTTGTTGCTCAGAAGAATACCCGCACAGCCATTACGGAAGCATTGCAGGATCTGACGGGGCAAACGCCTATCGTGGTTGAGCCCACGAGCGCCAGCGATTGCAAGGGACTTGGTTCAACAGCAACGCCAGCCGCCGGCGGTGGCTACGGGTATGGTGTGGCGGGACTATATTACGGTGGCCTGAATGGAGGCCAGTTTTTCGTGACGACAGAGCGGGGCAATGCAGCGTCCGAGGCGGCAATTTACGCCGCAATCAATAATGTGCGCGCCGAAGGTGTTACGGCGTGGGTGAAGGTTGAAAACTGATGCAGCGCAGGATTGTTTATCAAGGGCAGATTCCGCTTGATGCAGATTTGTTGTGGGGTGAACGCAATCTGAAAACTGCATTGGGGCAGGCGTTAAATCTTCTTTATGGAGATTTTTCTACAGTTTCTGCGGCTTTCGGTTTTTCTGTTACGCCATCTGCTTCTGCGCTGACCATTGCTGTAGGCTCTGGTGTCGTGGCATCTTCTGGCGCCATTGATGAAACAGCTTTCGGCGGGAATGGGGGTGGTATTTCTGCTGATACATCCGCGCAGTTTGTTGTTTACGGATGCGCTGGAGGAAGCATTACCCTCACAGCAGGGCAGACAGCAACGTTATATGCTGTGTGTTCTGAGGCGGATACAGATGAAACTGTGCTGCCATTCTATAATGCGGATAATCCAAGTCAGACGCAGGCTGGACCCGGAAATGCAGGCACGTCTTTACCGGTTACCCGTTTGGCGCAAGCGGAATTGGTTCTGGCCGCCGAAGCGCCTGCATCACCATCTGGCGGTGCAATCGTTCCTCTTTACACGGTAACAGTTCCCGCTGGCGCAACAACTGCCGCTGGAGCCACGACTAAAGCCCTTACAGCGTTTTATCCGACCGTACCGCAACTAGAGCGTGGCCGTTATCTGGGGACGCAGAAATTCACGAGCAGCGGCACGTATACCCCAAGCAATCGCGCGCGTATGGCGCGTGTTCGGATGTGCGGTGCGGGTGGCCCTGGCGGTTATGCGCAGGCAAATAGTGACACGTCTCATGTTTCAGGCGGGGGATCAGGTGGTGCTGGCGGCGAAATTGAGTTCTGGTTCGACGTATCGGACGGCTCTGCTCAGTCAATCACTGTAGGGGCCTCCGCTGAATCCACGAATACGAACATTCAATCTACAAGTGGATCTTCATGGTTTGGCGCTGCGGTTGAATGCCAAGGTGGGAATGAGGGTGGTTATGGCGTAACTACGTCTAATACTTCTCTTAGTATCGGTGTGCAGGCAGGCGGTGGCCCCGCATACGTTCATGACAGCACAAAAGTTCTATCTGTTGTCTATCAGAAACAGGGGCAGGGCGGCGCTGGCGGTTGGGCCATTAATGGAACAGTATATCCGGGGATTGGAACGCCGTCAGGGTGGGGGGCTGGCACCTACACAACCGATAACGGGCCGGGTACTGCTGCGTCAGGGTTTGGCGCGGGCGGAGCGGGCGGCGGATCTAATACAACGTCAGGATATGCAGGCGGGCTTGGCTCTTCTGGTGTTGTGATTATTGAGGAATACGCCTGATGGAACGTTACATAGTTTACCGCATCATAGCGGATGGAACGCAGCCTGCAGGATATATAGTGAACGCTGTTCTATGGGACGGAGAATCCGCGTGGACGCCACCAAATGGTATGGCCATCATTCAGAATAATACTTTGAATATTGGCGATACTTACACGCCAGCTTCTTAAAGCTTTTCTTTCCTATTTTTATTTTAAGGCCGCTTCTCGCGGCCTTTTTTTATGCGAGGGCTTATGGCTGACGCAGATCAATACACGCCTGTGCCACTACGGCAATTGGCGCCACTTGTTGCCGCGCTTATCGTTAAAGAATCTCTTTCTGGCCTTGATATTTCTGGTGCCAATGTCGGCGATATATCCATTGTTGACTACACCAAGACAGTTAATGATGCCGTCGCACAAGCATTAGATGCGGCTGATGCAGCGGCCAAAACTTCCGAGGGCGTATCTCAATCAGTAGATGCCGCAGTAAATGCGTCCGATAGCGCACAGGCTGTCGTTGCGGGTGCTGCTGACATGTTCGCACAGAGCAATGCTCTAGCAAGCATGATCGTGAACAACCCTGAAAAGTTCACGAACCTTGGCGGATGGGATGCTTCCCAGAACAAGCCAGCACTGACAAGCAGCGTTGGCACGGAAGGTGATTTCTACACCGTTTCGGTGGCTGGCAATACATCTCTAGATGGCGTGACGGAATGGGATCTGCTTGATGGCGTCTGGTTCCATAACGGTGTGTGGAATAAACTTGAGCGGGCTGGCTACCCATCTGTTGCCCAGTCTTTCCAGGGCCTGTCAGGGATTATTGCTGACCAGATCATACTGAACAGCCGGACGGACAAAGCTCTTTCCATTAGGGATATTCTCGGAAATATCCTGTATTGCATTGACCAATTAGGGAATATCCAAACTGCCGGGAAGTCGCTGCTTCTTGGCTCTACCATGTTTGATTGCGATGCGCCTACGACATGGCTTTTCCGCCAGCGTGATGCGCAGAATAATATTGCATGGGGCGTGCGTGCTGATGGTTCTCCAGCTTTCCCTGCAGGCGCAGCGCGTGCGGATCTCGGCCCCGTCTCAGTTACGATTGATGCGTATCCGGATGGCATCCGTGTCAAAGACCCTAAGGGGTTTGTGCTGCTTGATACATCCGGATATTGGGTGGCGGGCAATGTCGGCTTTTCGGACGATGAGATTCAACAGCGCGACCGGTTGCAGCTCGCACAGAGCGCCGCAACGATGGCGGCTGATGGCAACCTGAAAAATGCAGGCCCTGTATGGGGGTATTCTTTCTCCCTCGCTACCGGCCAGTCCGAAATGATGGGTTATGTTGCCATACCGGCGCTGAGCACCATACAACCACTGGACAACATTACTTTTGGCCTAGACCCGCGCGGGGCCAAATTTGGCAACGATACAAACGCATGGTTGCCACAGGGGGGAGACCCCAGTCCGAAACCGTTGGTTGCAGTCAACGTCAATCAAGACACGTACGAAATCATGGATATCGCTACGCCGGTTATTTACAAACCGGCCACAGTTGATGTGACTGTGCCACAGGCGATGTATATCCAGATCAGCACTACAGACACGTCCATTGATTTCACAACGAACTTTATTGTTGGGCAGGATATCCAATGCTCCGGATTTACAGGGGCGGCGGCAGCCAACAATCAGACAGGTGGCCTGTGGTATAGCAACTATATCAAAATCACGGCCCTGACGGCTCAGTCCATTACAGGGTATTGTGACGGGGTTTGGTATAAATGGAACGCGGTTGCCGTTTCAGGTGCAACGGGTGTGCACATTACGCCCCTGCGTATCACTCGTGATTTTGGTGAGCAGCAGTCAATTTCTGCTCTGAATTATTTCCGTCAATTGCAACTGAATTACCATCAGATGCAAATGGCAGATACAACACGTCAGCTTGCGCTTGTATCGACGTGTGTCTCCGGGATGCCTCTGTGGAACCTCAGCAAGGGCAACGACCAAAACGTTTACGAACGCAATCCGCAGGTGACACAGATTGTTGTTGATCAGGCTAAAGCGAACGGCAAAACTGCTGGCATGTTCTTGATTGAGTTCTGTCAGGGTGGTTCGGAAACAACTACAAACTATGATACGTATGGGGCGCTGTTAGAGGCATATTTTGCCGATATTAAAGCGGATTGCATGGCGATTACAGGGCAGACCGCAGAGCCGTTTATTGAGATTGTGCCCATCTCTGGCATGAATATGCCTTTCATTGGTTACAATGATATCTGCCGCGCACAGGTGGATTATGCATTCCGGACACCGGGGGCTTACGTTGCTACCGTTGGCTATCCTGCCATCGACTATGGTGGCCACTACTCCTCGAACGGTGAGCGTTATGTGGGCGCTATGCGTGCGAAGGTTCGGCATCGCGTTATCAATCAGCGCCTGAACTGGAAGCCGCTGATTATGGAAACTGCCGAGATCAAAGGCCAAGATGTTTTGATCGGATGCCATGTTCCTTACCCGCCTATGGTCGCTGTTGAAACATGGCGTGGGCAGGAACAGATCATGGAATCTGATAAAGGGTTCGGCGCTTATGACAGTGTGACGGGCGCCACTATCCCCGTGACGGCGGCGGAGATTGTTGGCGCGACCCAGATCAAACTGACTCTCGGCCAGCAACCCGCAAATCCGATCTGGATCACGTATGGGGATGCCAATCACAATGGGACGGGCAATATCTACGATAGCGACCCGGCTACATCCTCTGATGTGTATGAATGGTGGGAAGGAAGCGGGGCACCGTATTCCGAAAATCTGCCGGATCTGATTGGCAAGAATTATCCGTTGCCAAACCCGATGATTAACTACGGCCTTCTTGTCCAAATCTAAATTATGAAAGGGCGGGAAACGCCCGAAAGGTTTTTTGAATGTCTGTTTCTCTGACAGTCAATGATGCTGACTATTCTGCCAATGCTGTAGGGTGGGAGGCTCCAACAACGGTGCAGCCCAAGCTGGCGTTCCTTCCCACCAGCAGCACCTTTAAGAACTTGTCGCCTGCGGGTAATCCCCTGACAGTTCTGGGCACAGCGCCAACCTTTACTGCTGGCGTGAAAGACACATCTCTGCCCGGCTGCACTTTGGGCGGAACATCTGGATTTGCGACGAACATGAACTTGCCGCCGCAGTCCACGGTATTGGTTTTGTCGAAGTCCATCAGTGCGCTTTACAACATTCTGGGTGCGCCCATTCCATCGGGTGAGTTTCTGTATGGTATGCGTCCAAACGTGAACAATGCGCTGATTGTTGGTTCGGATAATGTCATCGTTAATGCAACGGAAACCGTATTCAACACCTACCAGATCAAAGCGTTTACGCTGGACTTCTCAACGGTCAACGTGGCTCTGGCCTATAGGAACCTGACCACTGGCGTTATTGCGTCTGGTACCAAGGCGTTCTCTGCGGTTCCCTCTCTGTCCACCACAATGAACATTGGTTACACGACTGATACAACTATCGCCGCAACGTGGGAGCTGAACGGGATGCTCATCTACGACAGCATTCTGAGCGCGGATGACATGAACTCAGCCGTTGCGTGGCTGCGGCAGTATGCCCAAGCCTACGGTATTTCTGCGTAGGCCCAGATCTCTTTTAAGAGAACAATACGTTTTTCTCGGACAATTGAATGACAGATGAACAGAGCGCGGGCACCCCCTGCGTGGCTGATGGTGTGCATGCACGTCTGGACGATCACGAAGAACGTCTTGCTGCTGTAGAGAGGCGGCAGGACGTAACAGACGGCAAACTGGATAGCATCAGCCGGGATATTGCTGCGGTGCGAGCTGAAGGCAACGCACGCCAGCAAGCCACCAATGCAGGAATGGACCGGATTGGTATTCAGCTTTCCGATCTGACGCGTCAGTTGGCGGCACATACCGGTGCACAGGAAGAGCGGAACAGGCTGGCAGAAGACAGTTTGCGGCGCTGGAAAAAACTGGCGGTTATTGTGGGGCTGTTCTGCACGCTTGGGGCTGCTGTTGGTTCTACACTTCTTTCTGATCAGGAAGTGGCCAGCACGATCTGGGTAAAATGGCTGCACTGGCGTGAGCCGTGGGATGTGCCAACACATCCCGTACCCCAGCCACAGGAAACACAGTTCATTCTGCCCCCGCGCGACATGGAGGCAGTATGATACCCGCATCATGGATGTCAGACCCCGTGCAGGTCGGTGCCCGCACGGCATGGGGCGAGGCGCGTGGCGAAGGCAATAACGGCATGGCCGCAGTGCTGTGCGTTGGCCGCAACCGTGCCATCCGCCCTGCATGGTGGGGGCATGATCTGTGTAGCGTGTTCCTGCGTCCATGGCAGTTTTCGTGCTGGAATGCGGCGGATGTGAACCTTTCCAAGCTTCTAACCGTCACAGACATGGACCCGCAGTTTCGTGAGGCGGTTGCCTTGGCGCAGGCGCTTGTGGGCGGCCATCTCACCGACATGACGAAAGGGGCGGATCATTACTATGACACGCGCTCCCCACGCCCTGCTTGGGCTTCTTCGCAATTTTACTGCTGCACGATTGGTCATCACGCCTTTTATCGCGTGGGGCCTTTCGGAGAGGGCTGAAGCATGAGGCGGGTTCTCCTGCCTCTTATGCGCCAGTTGGCGTGGCAGTTACTTAGAAAGGAAACCCATGGGGTTTTACACCGAAAACGACCTGCGCAGGATTGCGCGCATGATGGCGGAAGAAATGCGCGAAGATCTGCGGAAAGATGTGCAACGCAGCCCGAACGGGAGCCTCACAATTGAAGTTGTGGAGGTGAACACGCTACCGGCCAGCTTACGCGGTGGCGTGGCACATGACTGACGCACCTGTTCCCGTAGCGCCAAAACGCTCTGCCGTTCTGGCACAGACTGCCAAGGCCGTTGCCGCAGGCCTGTCTCTTCCTGCCATGGTGACAGCGCTGCCGCAGCCGGAAGCAACATGGGTTCTGTATGCCTGTGTTGTATTTGCCTCGGCAGGATTTGCGGCAACCCTTATTCCGCTTCCGGCCAATCAGTCTGGCAAGCTCTGGCTGGTGTACCGAATCATCAACTTCCTTGCTCTCAACTGGAAGTACGCAGCCAACGCAGCCGTCATGCTGCGAGGTGCGGCGTCCTCCAAATCTGAACCGCCCAAGGTTGGGCCCGGTTCTGTTGTGACCATTCCGAAAGACGATACGAAATGAAGAAAGCACTTCTCGCTCTGGGGCTGCTGCCTCTCCTTGCTGCTTGTGCCGATACTGCACAAGGGAAACTACGTCAGACGGTTTTCGATACGGACAGCGCCTACCATGTGTTAGCCACCCCGATGTCGGATGTAATGGCGGGCAAGGTACCGGGCGTGGCGCTGACTGATACACAGAAAGACATTGCCAAACGCGCCAGTCAGTCTGTGTTCAACGAAATCCAGTCTCTGGAAACCTCTATCGAGGGCGGAGATAGCATTACGCAGACGGCAGTATCCGCACTGCAGACAGACTTCGCATCATTCGAGACTTGCTGGGCAGGGCTGAAGACTGGCACCACGCCGGACGCCTGTGCAGCTATTGGCGGGAGCAAATAACATGAACGCAGCAGAAATCAGCGCCATTCTTGGCGTAGTGACCACCGTTGCAGGTCTGGCCGAGAAATATGGGCCGGAAGTTTATGAAACGGTGAAGCAAGCTATCGAGCAGTCCAAGAGTAAAACCGGCCCCACAGTGGCGGATATTGAAGCCATCTTTGCCAAGTGCAAGGCTGACAATGCAGCCATCCAGTCTGCATGACGCCGGATTTTGAGTGCGGGATGGTTTTGGGTGGCGGGGGAGTTTTTCTCGCCACCATCATCTTGGCTGTGGGCTGGCGGTGGCTGGTGGTGCGGTCGGATTTTTGGCGTAAAATTAGGGGGTGATTCGCTTTAGCAGAAAACGGACATAAAATAGCCTAATAACCGCAGAAAACAGCCATTTTGGGGTATGATTCCATATGGTGCCATGAGCATGCCGGTAAAATGCTCGTACACACCCCAAAAACCCGCAGAAAACTCACGTTTCTTCCCCGCCGGTAAGAGTGCCATCTACATGTCCGTACTATTATGGCCAAGAGCCGCCATAGGTAGCGGACAGGCTCTTGGCTTGCGGGCGTTATACCGGGGACTGAACTGTTGGGGAATACCGAATAGTTGCCGGGCTTCATGTTAATGAAACGCCGTTCTGTTAACATCAAAGCTTCTTGTCGTTAAAAACTGATCGACAAATTAACATGAGGCGATGGTTCCGGTCGGTGGATATGCTCCACCTGTTCAGGGTTTCGCCGCACTTTTACCGGGCCTATGACCCGAAGTGCCTACTAACCTTTGCGCCTAGCACCGGAATAGAGTGCTGCGGCATCTCACGGCCCACCAAAGAAAACCCGCCGCAGCCCCATGCTTCTAGCACGGGTTGGGGATGGGTACAAGGGAAAGGAATCGGACATTATTCCCAAAAGGTTAGACACTTATCCTCTAAAGCCTTTGGTTTTCCATGTGCGTATTTTTTTAGTGAGACAGTTTAAGTGATTGTAATATATCAATTATTACTGTCGCGCCGGGTCCACCATTCCGTGAAATTGTTGCTCATTTTCGGCGGCTTTCTACAAAGCTAAAACCCCTTTGTGGTTTTGGTTAGACCGTTTGTTCCCAATGTTGGGGTGATACGGTTTGCCTTGCCGGGTATTACTTTTTGCGTCGGTAATGGTCTTTTGCATCTTCCAGTAGGCTTCGCAGGCTAGCGCGAGGGGATGCAATAAATCCGATAAACCCCAAAAATGCGGTAATGCCAGCGCCACTCCCTAAGTTGGCACCTGTTTGAGATTTAGAAGCCCGTTGGGTTGCCTGATCTGTGATGGGTGTATCGTTTTCAGGTTTGGGCATACGGTGCATTCTTTCGGACAGTGAGTTTCTCAGTGCCAAATATGCAAAACCGTGAACACAGCTGAAAAGCCACTATTTCATGGGAGCAGCCAGAACATGCAGATATGTGCATATTTTTTCCATGCGCGCGTGGTCTGAGGCAGAGGCTAATAAATCTTCCTGTTTCAGACTGTTTAGAAAATCCTGCGTTTGTTGCATGCGTAAAGGGCTACCAGAGGCCCAGACTCGAAGGATTTTTTTGAGCTCGGTTTTTAAAGCCTCGGGGAGTGTTTTGTCCTTCAAAGTATCCCGTAGGAAGATCAGATACAGGCCTTTCACCATGTATACGATCTGTTCCTGAATATAATGCTCCGTTTTCTCCTGTGGGAGAGATTTGGAAGTGTTGATAATTCTTACAAGGCTTTCGGCATTTCTGGAAAGCCAGATATGGGGCAGGGTTTTATCACCCGTACGAGCCAGATGGTTCAGGCTTTTTTCTATCCATCTGCGTGTGCGGCGCATGTGGGAATCAAGCCGAAAGGGAAAGATAACCAGAAAAGTCCAGCGGGCGAACAAGACAGCCCCCAGAAACGCCAGAGTGGTGTTGAAAAAAGATTGCTCATCAAATCGGCCTTGATTGGCAGGCCCCAGCAGCACGGGCAGGAACATGTTGAATGAAAAAGCATATCCCGCTGTGTGTGCATGCCGCGCAGCCAGCCCGCCAATAATCATTGGAATAAACAGGAACAGAACCAGAAGTTCTGGTGCCGTTATGGCGGGTATAACCAGTAGCGCGTACAAAGCAGCAATGAGCCCGCACCATAAAGCACCCTTAAAAAATGGGGCCGCCGCCAAAAGTGGATTTTCACGCGTAGCCAGCAAGCCATATACGAGCGAGACAAAAGAAAAAAACGTAGGGCCTGCGGGCCATGCAGTTACTTCCCATACCAGCCATGCCCCCAGAATGCCCAAACAGGCCCGGATACCGTTATCCATGGCCTCTACGGCATGGCGGCGAGATTGCAGTCTAAAACGGAAATGATCCCTAGATTTTGGGTACATACAGGCTTGAATATGCTGGCGAATGGCCGCTTCATCAGCCAGCATGGTATGTTCTGTTGGTGTGAGTTGATGCGTCAGGGCAAGGCCATATCCGCGGGCCAGCATGGTAATCATGCCAGCAAAAGCTGCGCGTGCATGGTCTGCTGCGTGAGAATGCGGCCCCATCTCTAGAGCATCATATTCTGCGCGAGCGTTGGCAGTGAGAAGTGCAGATAATGCAGGTTCCAGCGTAATGGCGCGAGGGCGCCGGATAAGCGAGGCAATGCCTTGGTTTGTGCTTAACAGGGTTGTGTTCAGGCGTTCTAAAAGGCGTTTTTGCGCCTGTTCCTGCAAGCCCGGCATAAACAGCACGGCCAAAGTGGCTTCGCACACAATTCCCAAAATAATGTAGGAACTCCGGGCCATGGCGATATCAAAGATATTGTCTGGCTGCATAATGGCGCCAGATGCCACGATGGCGGAGGTAAAACTGGTTACCAGCAGGCCATAGGCGCGGTAACCGGTGCCAAAAGTTGCTAGCCCGCAGCACACGCCAATCCATAGTGCCAGACTGCAAAAAAACAGCCCCGGTTCTTGGGGAAAAGCTGCAATCAATACAAATGCGGCACAGCAACCAACAAGCGTGCCAAAAATACGCCACCGTGCTTTTGAAAGGCTTTCCCCGCGGGAGGAAAGAGCCACCACCCATACAGTCAGCGGAGCCCATTGGGGACTATCCAGCTCCATCCACATGGCAATCAGCAGCGAGAGGCAGGCTGCACTCGCAGTGCGGAGTGCGAACAGAATATCTGGCACACTAGGTGTCAGCAGCCACGCCAAGGCTGATTTGTTAAATGGTTGCCCTATAGCGGCGGTAAGTGTGCGCATAACGTTTCCTGCAGATCGTAAAGCGCACGCTGCCGCATACAAAAACAGCCGTCCAAGTGTTTGTCGTAATTATATCATAAGTAATATTTATGATAGAAATACAACAAATGCAGTGGGCATTTTAGATGGAATAAGAGTGGTGAAAATCCAGCTTCTGTAGAATTTCCCAAGCGCGCATGGATAGGGTGGGCATAATGGTTTGTTGCAAGCGCACAACGCCCACATCGGGTGTGGGCAGATTTTCTAGCAAACGTGTTTGTAATATGCCGCTGCGTTCGGGAAGGGCGGCTACCGGCAGAATTGTTGCAAGGCGGCTGGCAAGCACTTCTGTGTGCAAAAGTTCCAAAGCATTTGTTTCGAGCATGATGTGCGGTTTTACGC
>NZ_CP039846.2:1817500-2277500 GCF_009914215.2 Acetobacter pasteurianus
CTATGATATGCGCGGTAGCGGAGCGTTCCGTAAGTCAGTGAAGGAGACGGGGTGACCCTCTCTGGAGATATCGGAAGTGCGAATGCTGACATGAGTAGCGACAAACAGTGCGAGAAACACTGTCGCCGAAAGTCCAAGGGTTCCTGCGCAAGGTTAATCCACGCAGGGTTAGTCGGCCCCTAAGGCGAGGGCGAGAGCCGTAGTCGATGGGAAACAGGTGAATATTCCTGTACCTGCCAGAAGTGACGAATGCGATATGTTGTCAGGTCTTAACGGATTGATCTGGCTTTTGGAGCATTCCAGGAAATAGCTCTGGCGTATAGACCGTACCCGAAACCGACACAGGTGGACTGGTAGAGAATACCAAGGCGCTTGAGAGAACGATGCTGAAGGAACTAGGCAAATTGCTCGTGTAACTTCGGGATAAGCGAGACCCGTTGGTGGGCAACCATTGGCGGGTGGCACAGACCAGGGGGTAGCGACTGTTTATTAAAAACACAGGACTCTGCGAAGTCGAAAGACGACGTATAGGGTCTGACGCCTGCCCGGTGCCGGAAGGTTAAGAGGAGGTGTGAGAGCACTGAATTGAAGCCCCGGTAAACGGCGGCCGTAACTATAACGGTCCTAAGGTAGCGAAATTCCTTGTCGGGTAAGTTCCGACCTGCACGAATGGCGTAACGACTTCCCCGCTGTCTCCAGCATCGGCTCAGCGAAATTGAATTCCCCGTGAAGATGCGGGGTATCCGCGGTCAGACGGAAAGACCCTATGAACCTTTACTGCAGCTTTACAGTGGCATCAGAGACATTCTGTGTAGGATAGGTGGGAGGCTTTGAAGCAGGGGCGCCAGTTCCTGTGGAGCCATCCTTGAAATACCACCCTGAATTTTTCTGATGTCTAACCGTGGTCAGTTAGCCTGATCCGGGACCCTGTATGGTGGGCAGTTTGACTGGGGCGGTCGCCTCCCAAAGTGTAACGGAGGCGCGCGATGGTGGGCTCAGGCCGGTCGGAAACCGGCTGTTGAGTGCAATGGCATAAGCCCGCCTGACTGCGAGAGTGACAGCTCGAGCAGAGACGAAAGTCGGCCATAGTGATCCGGTGGTCCCGCGTGGAAGGGCCATCGCTCAACGGATAAAAGGTACTCTAGGGATAACAGGCTGATCTCCCCCAAGAGTCCACATCGACGGGGAGGTTTGGCACCTCGATGTCGGCTCATCACATCCTGGGGCTGGAGCAGGTCCCAAGGGTTCGGCTGTTCGCCGATTAAAGTGGTACGTGAGCTGGGTTTAGAACGTCGTGAGACAGTTCGGTCCCTATCTGCCGTGGATGTTGGAGACTTGAGAGGATTTGTCCCTAGTACGAGAGGACCGGGATGAACATACCTCTGGTGCACCGGTTGTCGCGCCAGCGGCACCGCCGGGTAGCTAAGTATGGAAGGGATAACCGCTGAAAGCATCTAAGCGGGAAACCCACCTCAAAACTAGGTCTCCCTGAGGGTCGTGGTAGACCACCACGTTAATAGGCCAGGTGTGAAAGCGCGGTAACGCGTGCAGCTAACTGGTCCTAATCACCCAATAGGCTCACTCTCTTACTGTCCCCTTAAAAGGACAGCCCGTGCACAGAAATCATCCATATATCGCCTACTTCTTCATAACCAACCGTCCTCCACACACCCCTTACAGGGTGGACTGGATGACCTGGTGGCCATGGCGGGGAGAGATCCACCCGATCCCATCCCGAACTCGGCCGTGAAAACCCCCAGCGCCTATGATACTGTGGCTTAAGCCACGGGAAAGTCGGTCGCCGCCAGGTCTTCCAATCCACCCTACCCAAATCTTACCCATACAAATTTCAACACACTTACAACCGCGGGGTGGAGCAGCCCGGTAGCTCGTCAGGCTCATAACCTGAAGGCCGCAGGTTCAAATCCTGCCCCCGCAACCAAGCACAGTTTCTAAAACCCCGCTCAACCAATCGGTTGGCGGGGTTTTTTGTGTGTATGATGGGGAATTTATAGATTTATATTATGAATGTTCAGTTAAACTAAGCATAGGTGTATTAACAATTTATAAAAATGTATCTCTCATGTCGGTCAGTTATAGACCTAATGTTGAGAATACAGCTTATGAGCAGTCAGATTGATCTGGATAGTGACCAGACTTATACGAATACGTCCTCAGTTACGTCATCCAAGACGGCATTAACCATAGAACTTGATGATGTTGATGCCATAACTGTTCAGAACAATGGAACACTTTCCTCAACAGGTAAGCGTGGGATTGATACATCTGGCATAGCCGCGTCAGGTACATCAGTTACTATTAACAATACGGGCACTATTTCCGGATCTGATGATGGTATCCGCATTGATGATGCACTGATTAATGGCACGTTATTGTTAGATAATAGTGGCACTATTGAATCTACAGATGATGGTCAGGCTGTAGATTTCAATTCTGTCAGTTCAGCATCTTCTATTACAATCATCAATGAGAGTAATGGCATTGTTAAGTCTACAGATGCAGATGCACTGCGTCCGGGGGCAAATGCATCTATTAAAAATGCAGGCACAATTTATGCAGATGGTGCCAATGGTGCGACAAAAAATGATGGGATCGATTTTCAGGATTACAGCGGAACAGTTGATAATTCGGGTTCTATTTCCGGCGCGCGTCACGGCATCACCAGTAGTACCGATGTTACGGTCATAAATGAAGCAGGGGGTACGATTACAGGCCGCGATGGGTCAGGTGTTGGATCAGACGGGAATGGAACTGTTACCAATTACGGAACTATCACCGGAGCCTATGATAATTCCGGTACAGGTGATGGAGACGGCGTTGACATAGATGGTTATGCAACCATTACCAACTATGGAACCATTCAAGGAACGGGCGCAGGCGGAAACGGAAGTGATGGCTACCCCAATACGAGTGAAGGGGTTTCAATTGGTGGTGGAGATATTGTTAACGAAAGCGGCGCTCTTATAAGCGGAGCTGCAAATGGTATTCTGGTTGATAACAGCAGCCAGGGAAATGCACCTTATGCAACGACTATTACCAACAATGGCACCATCCAAGGGCTAGATGGTTACGGTATTCATATCACCGATACGTTTGGAGATACGATTACAAATGCCGGCACAATTTCTGGAACAACAGATGCAATTCTGCTTGGTGATGGTGATGATACATTAAATATCCAGACAGGTTCGGTTATTTCGGGAACAGTCGATGGCGGAGCAGGTAATAATACTGTCAATCTGTCCGGCTCGGGTACATTCGATGGTGCCATTAATTTTCAGACAATGACGGTTTCCGGAAGTTGGATCCTTTCAGGAGATCAGTCCTATTCCACAATATCTCTGGCTGACAATGCAGCTCTGACACTTCAGGGGAGTGCGCCTTCCACGGAAACAATTACTTTTAGTGGAGGTGCAGCACTTATTTTAGGAAGTTCTTCATCTTTTAACGCAACACTTTCAAATTTTGCAGTCGGCAATACTTTAGATTTTTCTACAGTAACGTATGATACGGAAGCGACCGTTAGTGTATCGGACAATCAGGTTGTTATCAGAAGTAATGGCATTACTTATACACTGACGATTTCTCCAGCGGATACATCAGAGCAGTTCCAGCTAGCGAAAGATTCAGACGGCTCTCTTATGCTGGAAGCTGTTGTATGTTTCCTTCCAGGAGGCATGATTGCCACCCCCGATGGTGAACGTGCAGTGGAAACATTGCGCCCAGGTATGTCTATCCTGACTTTTGACAACGGTGAAATCACCCCCAAAGATATCGTGTGGGTGGGTTGCCAGCACGTTACGGTGCAGAGGGATTGTCCGCCTGATATTGCCGGTGTGCCCATCCGTATTTCCAAAGATGCCCTTGCGGCTGGTGTTCCGCATCATGACCTGTTGGTGACGCCCGAACATTGTCTTTATCTTGATGGATGCTTTGTGCCCGTTCGAATGCTCGTAAATGGCATGACAATTTCTTATGCGCACGAGATACGTTCCTATAAATGTTACCACATAGAAACGCGAGATCATGCCGTAATCCGTGCCAATGGTCTTTTCACAGAAAGCTATCTTGATACCGGAAATCGTCGCAACTTTAGCCCGTTAGCAGAGGGCACCGTGGTATCTGCTTTTAATGGGCCTGCGCGCAACTGGGATGAACATGCGGCCACAAAGCTTTTTACAGATCGTTCTTTTGTTGAACCGCTTTATTCTCAGATAGTCCAACGTGCTTCTGAAATGGAAGATATTACTGCCAAAGTAGACAAAGAATACGTGCAGGATCCAGCGCTTAGGCTTGTTCTGCCCAACGGTTCAAAAATGGTGCCACTGCGTATTATTGGCCAGCGTTATGTGTTTGCGTTGCCTGCCAATGTTGATGTTGTTCGGGTCATGTCTCGTTCAGCGCGCCCATGCGATACAATTGGTCCATATGTGGATGATAGACGTAACCTTGGGGTGTTGATTAGCCGCGTGACGGTTTGTGATGCACACCAAGGGGGTGACATTACCGCTCACCTTACAGATGATCTTCCGGGCTGGAATGCGCGGGAGGAAGGAACATGCCGTTGGACGCAAGGGAATGCAGTTTTGCCCTTAGGTGCATGTAAATCAAACCATCACACTGTTCTGGTTCTACATGTAGAAGCTGCGGGTCCATATCTGGTGGATAAAGAACCAATGAACATAGAGCCGCAAGTTGCCATGATAGTCTGATTGGTGCTGAGAGCTATCTCTGATGACGAAATCTGTTCTGGTTTGTCAGGATAAACTAAGGTAGTCATTATGGATGTCAGCGCGTGCTCACAGTTTGACTCATTTGGTGGTCTTCTGGCCACTGGTGCTGCTTGCTCTGGTTGCGCGTCTGACATTTGGTGGCGTTGTTTCACCAACGGCTCTAGTTGAGGATCCGCTTAAAGATCTCATAAAACTCAGTATTCTTTGCGAAGACCAAACACCCCTTTCTGATCCTGATGGATCGCATCACCACGCGACAGACCCGCAGGACGACAGTTTTCTTCTTTCCGAAGCTCTTGAGTTTTTCTTGCTCAGTGTTGCGTTCTGTATTTTTGCAGGGCTGCTTGCAGCAAGCATGTATCGAACATGGATGTTTGCTCCCATCCGTGGTCCACCAGCGCCAAAACGTACATCTCTCTGTCCGCAAGGTCCTCCCGTCTGACCTGAAGTTACAAGCGCCGCTCGCGTGTTTTTGCACGCGGGCTTTTCGTGTTGTTTATTCAGGTTCACAATCATGCTTTCTATTTATGGCACTCCTCTCCGGTTGTCCGGAGTGATGGCGGTCATGACTCTTTTATCCGCAGCCAACACGCATGCTGCCACAGCCCAGATGGCGCGTTCGCGCTACCAGACACACCGTGGTAAACTGGTATCTTCAGCTAAGCATCAGGCGAAAACGGAACACGTTACGGTAACAGGAAATAGTCGCGCATCTGCAATGGCACATCCGGCTGGGCAAACAACTTACAGTTCTGAGCGAAGTAGTTTTGGTAATCAGGTCGGACAAAGCGTGGCAGATATGGTTGTCACTATTCCCGGCGTTAGTTTCACTCAAGGGAATGGCCCACGGGATACGGTGGTTTCTGTCAGAGGTTCAGGGGATCGTCAGTCCTATGGGCTGAAGAATCTACAAGTGCTGGAAGATGGTTTCCCGATGACACAGCCTGACGGAACCGCCCGCGCTGATCTTATTGACCCACATGCTTATGAGGGTGTGGATGTGTTTGAAGGCCCAGCTTCAACTCTGTACGGCAATTACGCCATCAACGGTGCGATCAATTTTCGCACCCGAAAAGGTGCCGATATTCATGGTCTTGAGGTTGGTTCGGATTTCGGCAGCTTCGGGATGTTCAATAATTACGCAACGTTGGGGCTTGGCAATAAGCATTACGATCTAATGATTTTCGGGAGCGATGTGCGAGGGAATGGGTTTATTGCCAATAGCCGTTACAATACCTCAACAGAAAATGTGCGGCTGCGCGTTAATCTCACATCATCGGACAGGCTCATCCTGAAGTTTGTGAACAACGTTACGGATGCTTTTTTACCTGTGCGGCTTTCGCTCAACCAGTATCGGGCCAATCCGTATCAGCGCGGGTGTTATAATGCTGCAGATGCAGCAACAGGATGTGCAACTGTTAATCTGCTGGTGAATGGGCGCTACGGAACAAAGGAAGCCATAAGCCCGCAAGCTGCTGGTTTGGGCCGTTTTGACCGTCGGACGGTTGTTGGTTTGCGTTGGGAACATGATTTTAACGCACGCACAATCTGGCGGAATCAGTTTACGTACGATCAGCGCCATATTGATCAGCCAACCTCACCAGTAGCATATGTTGGCCCATACAATTCCTACAATGCCAGTTCCGATATAACAAACCATGCACGCCTTGCGGGTAAGTCACTGGAAACTTTTGGTGGGATCAGCTTCGATTATCTCGATTTTGGTTCTCAGATCTACAATATCATGCCACTTGGTGGAGCTACCCGTGGCGCGATGAATTCGGAATCATACGGTCATCAGTGGAATCTGGGTGCAAGGTTTCAGGAAGACTGGCATTTTGCACCCAACTGGCACGTGGTGGTGGGGCTTGGCGGAACATATTCCGATATTGGCGCTACTGAAACACTTTACAGCTATTCTGCCATGGGCCAGAATCAGCGTTACATTACAGCCAACCGGTTCTACTTCAATCTGGCTCCAGAAGGCGCGTTGATTTACACACCATCAAAGAAATGGACATTTCATACGCGTATCGGCACGGCTTATGGCACACCGTCCTCTTCCAATTTGTTTATTACGCCGCAGGGGCAATACGGCAACAACACACAATTAAAAAGCCAGACAAGTGTTGGGATAGACCTTGGTGCAGATTGGCATCCATCTTCCAACATAACTATGCAGGCAACAGGATTTTACGAATTCTACAATAATGAACTTGTAAGCCAATCTGCCGGTGTGAATACCGTGGGGGCCTACACATTTAATGCGCCAGCTTCCCAGCATAGGGGGATTGTTCTGGGGCTGGAGTGGAAACCGCTTCCTGCAATGCTACCGGGTGGGCGGATCAAGCTCAGTTATACGTATGATAATCAGGTTTATACAAATTACACCGAGGTCCTCTCAAATAGTGACCTTTCGCGCAGTTTCAGTCGTAAAGGAAAATATATTCCGGGTGTTATTCCCAATTTTCTCAATGCACGTTTTTTATACGATCAGCCAGATGGTGTTCTGGAAGGGTTAGGCGGATACGCCGAGGTAACGTGGCGAGATTCTTACTGGCTGGATAATGCCAACCGTCTGAAAGCTCCTGGTTATGCGTTGTTGAATCTGGAAGTGCATTATGATCCGCCAGCCCGGCTTGGGTGGGCGCATCGGTTGCACTGGTATTTTGAAGTGCAGAATGTCGCAAACCAAACCTATATTGCTGGGGCCACGAATGTCAGTGACAGCTTGCAGGCTAACGGACAACAGGCAACGGCCCGGACGCTTATGAACAGCACAGGCTCTATCTACGCAGGTTCACCCAGAGCGTATTTTGGTGGTATGCGTATCCGGTTTTGATGAGAGGCTGATCAAAACTCATGATGGATGATTTTTAGATGGTGGTAAAAGCTGTTTAAGCTCTACTGCAATTTGATGGGCGCTGGAATCAACCGGGATCATACCAGCCAGATGGTTCTGGCCGTCCATCAGGTACAGAAGCGAGCTATGATCCATAAGATAACCATTACCTGTTATTGCGCGACGCCGTGCTGAAACATGAAATGCGGTCATTATAGGCTGAAGTTGTGCTTCGGTGCCGGTTAGACCCACAATGCGTGAGGAAAAACGTTGGATGTATTCCTTTACAACGGCAGGAGTATCTCGCGCAGGGTCAACCGAGATGAAAATGGGCGTAATGTTCTTTCCTTGCGATCCCAGTTCATCCAACGCAGCCGATACGGTTGCAAGTGTAAGCGGGCAGACATCTACGCAATGCGTGTAACCAAAGTAGATAAGCGTATAACGGCCTTGAAAAGCTGCCTGTGAGACGATATGCCCATTTTCATCTGTCAGGGCATAAGGCCCCCCAATCTGGGTGTGGGACCGGGATGTCAGCACTACTCGTAGCCCAGTTGCCCCTATGAGTAGAGCAAAGAGAATACCCACTACAGGCAAAACTGTTTTCCAATTTTGTTTGTGTGGAGAACGGGATTTTCTCCTGTCAGATATGGTTGTGCGTGAGCTTTTCTGGGTCATGGGCATATTATAGCAAACAGCACATATGCTTGCAGCAATGCATTGTCGTTTCATTATATATGAACGGTTGGGTGTAAAGCAGTATGTATATTTTGGAATTGGAGAGGAACAGGTCTTATCCATTCAGCGTTAATAAGCAGGCGAGATTAAGTATACCGGAATAATTGTTTCTTCGGACAAAAAGTATGTCGAAGCCTGTTCTTGTTATTGGTGCAGGGCCTGTGGGGTTGACCATGGCCGTAGAACTGGCCCGATATGGAGTGCCAGTCAGAATTGTCGATAAATTGCCAACACGCACAATGCAATCCCGGGCGTTGGCTATATGGCCCCGCACTATGGAGTTGTTGCAGGCTGCTGGTTATGTGGAGGCTTTTATAGCCAATGGGCTGCATGCAAAAGCTCTTGGTATCTATTGGGGCAATAAGCCTCTTGCCCGTATTCCATTCAAGACAATTTCTTCTTGCTTCAAATATGTGTTGATGCTGCCTCAATCTGAAACTGAAAGATTGCTGGAAGAACACCTCAAAACTCTTGGTGGCACTGTAGAGCGTGAAACGGAACTAACAGACTTTGTTGATAAAAAGGATGGTGTTTTCTGCACTCTCACGCATAAGGAAGGTGAGAGTGAGACATTGGAAGCAGCATGGCTTATTGGTTGCGATGGTGCCCATTCTTTTGTGCGCAGTCAACTTGGTCTGGCATTTGAAGGAAACACTTTTCCCGTAAGTTTTGTGCTTGCTGATGTGCATGTATCGGGCCTTTCTATTCCATCCGATGAACCAGCTATTTTTTGGCATCATGATGGTGCAGTCATGCTCTTTCCAATATCTGAAGGCCGCTACCGTGTCATAGCTGATCTTGGTTTGGCTCCATTGCGTATGCCAAATCTGGAAGAAATGCAGGCGATTATAGACCAACGCGGCCCGGGCGGCGTTACTCTGTCCGATCCCGTATGGTTGTCAGATTTTGGTGTCAATGAACGTAAAGTTCGAGAGTATCGTAAGGGGCGTGTATTTTTGGCGGGAGATGCGGCCCATATCCATAGTCCTGCAGGTGGCCAAGGTATGAATATGGGCATGCAAGATGCCTTCAACCTTGCATGGAAGTTAGCACTTGTAGAACAGCAAAAAGTTAAACCCTTCCTGCTAGATAGTTACAGTATCGAGCGTAGCGCTGTTGCACGGCAGATATTTTCAGATTCCAGACGTATGACCAAAGTTGTTCTGCTTAAAAATCGTCAGTTGCAGAGAGTGCGTAACTTTATTGTAAAATCGATTTTCAGTATTTCAATGGCCCGTCATAAGATTGCCAACAGGCTCGCCGGGATCACGATCAGTTATCCAGATAGTCCACTTAATGCGGGTGTAACACGCGGGCGGTGTGGCCCACGGCCTGGGCAACGGTTGATTGTGAGGCATGACTCTCAGGACAGTCATGTTCCCCATTTTTCGCTTATGGCTAAAGATGATGTGAAAGCACAAAATATGATTTTACGTTATCCATACTTGTTAAAATCAGAAATATGCTCACCATCTCGTAAAAACGGTATCTGGCTTGTAAGGCCTGATGGTTACGTTGCAGCTACTGCACGTGACGGAGAATGGACAGTTATTGAAGAATTTTTATCTAACATAGTAGTAGAGCATGATTGTTAATATGAAATATAAATATGACCTTATTTTTATTGATTTTAAATTGTAAAGTTCTCTTACATTTAAAAGAAACTTTTCCAAATTCTGGGCGTTTATGAGCTTCATTCTAAAGGAGATTCCCCCAATGAATGTAAGCGAATTCTTATGGAAACGCCTTCAGGAGTGGGGGCTTAAGCGCGCCTATGGTTACCCGGGAGATGGGGTGGGCGGTATTGATGTAGCCCTTCAAAACGAAATTGACGCTGGGCATCTTGAATATGTTCAAGTACGCCATGAAGAAATGGCAGCATTTATGGCTACAGCTCATGCCAAGTTTACAGGGCAGGTGGGGCTTTGCTTTGCCACATCCGGGCCCGGTGCTATCCACCTTCTAAATGGTCTTTATGATGCCAAGCTAGATCATGTTGGCGTTGTGGCTATTATGGGCCAGCAGGCACGGGTGGCTCTTGGTTCAAATTACCAGCAGGAAGTTGATCTGCAATCACTCTGCAAAGATGTTGCGAGTGAATATGTTATAACGGTAACTGAACCATCGCAGATCAGGCACGCTGTTGATCGTGCAGTGCGTATTGCACGGGATAAACGCGCCCCTACGGTTATTATCGTTCCCAATGATTTGCAGTTACTACCCTATGCAGAACCGCCGATGGCACATAGTTTCACACATACAGGCATTGGCATAACAATAGGTAGTAAAGTTCCAGCAGAAGAAGGTTTGCGTGCTGCGGCCGAGGTTCTGAATGCAGGAAAAAAAGTGGCTATTCTTGCTGGAGCCGGTGCTCTGGATGCAACTGATGAAATTCTGGATGTTGCAGAAATACTTGGAGCAGGTATTGCCAAAGCCCTTTTGGGTAAAGCTGCAGTTCCTGATGAATTGCCGTATGTAACAGGTTCCATCGGCTTGTTAGGCACAAAACCATCTTGGGATTTAATGAAGGAATGCGATACCTTTTTGATGGTTGGCTCTGCCTTTCCTTATAGTGAGTTTCTGCCAAAACCGGGACAGGCACGAGGGGTGCAAATTGATATCAACAGTGCCAATCTTTCTCTCCGTTATCCTATGGATGTGAACCTTCAAGGTGATAGTGCAGCAACATTGCAGGCTCTTATTCCACTGCTGAGGCGTAATCATGATCGTTCATGGCGTAAGCAGATTGAGAAAGAGGTTGAGAAATGGTGGAAGGTTTTGGAAAAGCGCGCCATGGCCAGTGCGCAACCACTTAATCCTCAACGTGTGTTTTGGGAGCTTTCATCGCGTTTGCCGGAGAATGCTATTATTACCGCAGATTCCGGTTCTGTTGCGAATTGGTATGCGCGAGACCTTAAAATGCGACGAGGGATGAAAGCATCTCTTTCGGGTGGTTTGGCATCTTTGGGGGCGGGAACTCCATATGCAATGGCTGGCAAAATGGCTTTTCCAGAACGTACAGTTATTGCCTGTATGGGAGATGGTGCCATGCAGATGAATGGCCTGAATGTTATGATCACAATTTCCAAATACTGGAAGCAATGGTCTAATCCAAAATTGATTGTTCTTGTATTAAACAATCAGGATCTTAATCAGGTTACTTGGGAGGAGCGTATTCAACTGGGAAAAGGAAAGACGGAATCAACCCAATCCATTCCAGATTTTCCTTATCATAAGTATGCTGAGCTTCTAGGGCTTAAGGGGATTTATGTTGATGACCCAGAAAAAGTAGCTGCCGCATGGGAGGAAGCCTTAAGCGCAGATAGACCGGTTATTCTCGAAGCGCGCACGGATCCTAATGTGCCACCATTGCCACCTCATATTACTTTGCAGCAAGCCAAAGCGTTTCTTTCCTCGTTGCCAACAGAAGCTGAGCGTTCCAGCGTTGTGCGTAGGTCAGCGAAGCAAATACTGGCATCTCTGATGCCATCACGTAAATCATAACCTTTGCCGCCTTTGAAATGAGGCGGCTTTGGTAACTCTTGTTTCTGCTTAAAGCATTGGCCGGCCACCAGTTATAGGCAGAACAGCACCAGTTGTGTAACTTGCTTGATCTGAAGCAAACATTACGTAAGCAGAAGCAAGTTCTGCTGGCTGTGCTGGCCGGCCAATAGGTGTGTTTTTACCAAAATTGGCAACATCTTCTTGTGGCATTGTAGAAGGAATAAGGGGTGTCCAGACCGGCCCCGGCGCAACAGCATTTACACGTATATCTTTCTTACCCAGCATTTGCGCAAGGCCAGCTGTAAAGTTGGAAATGGCTGCCTTTGTAGCGGCATAGACAGGCAGGTGAGGGGAGGGTTGCACAGCATTGATTGAAGTTGTGTTGATAATAGAAGATCCACTACTTAAATATGGCAAGGCTGCCTGGCACAGGAAGAACATGCCGTAAAAATTTGTGCGGAATGTTGTATCCAGTTCTTCTTCATCAATTTCTGAAATATCTGTTACAGATTTTTGATGTGCAGCATTATTTACCAGAATATCAAGCTGCCCGAATGCATCAATTGTGCGCTTTATTATTTCGTTACAGTGTGATCGTTGCCGGATATCTCCCGGAAGCAAAATAGCACGGCGCCCGGCTTTTTCTATCCAATCGGCCGTGGTTTGGGCATCGTTATCTTCTGTATAATAAGCAATTGCGATATCTGCACCTTCACGCGCAAAAGCAATGGCAACTGCTCGGCCTATTCCGGAATCTGCACCTGTTATTAAAGCAACTTTTCCAGAAAGTTTTCCAGATCCTTGATAACTTTTTTCTCCATGATCTGGAATGGGATTCATCTTGTCCGTTTCACCAGGAACAGTCTGATGTTGAGATGGAATTTTTTCTTCATGTGCCATCATGTCATCTCCTAAGGAATGTCGCTTATTTTGTAGGGGGCAAAATTTACCGCTTTACATGGCAATGTCTTTTTCAGCGTATAGGCTTGCCATATATCTTTTAGATAGATCTGAAAGGCATGTTATTTTGCGTTTTTCTTGCGAGTTTCAGCGGCTTTTCGTGCTGAAGCAGAGCGTTCCTCTGCTGTCCGCTGTGCGGAAGCTTCTCCACCAGCTTTACCTCCTTTGCGTGAAGGTTCATGCGTGATGGCATGACCTCTTCCAGATCCATTTTTCTTGCCACCACCCGTTTCCTTATTGACAGTGGCCCACGCACGGCGTTCGGCTTCCTTTTCGTCTACGCCATGTTGTTCGTAGTTTTTTTCGATATGCTCAGCTTGTCGCTTTTGCTTGTCTGTGTAAGCAGATTTATCACCACGAGGCATAGTTTATGCTCCGTTTTTGATGGTTTCATCTCTGGTTTGTGTCTTGCGAGACAGAGATGGAGGTTTGATGACAACGCTGAAAAAAGAGAAAGGTTTTTCTAAGATCTAAGAAGCTCAAAAAGTAAAACTGATCTGTCTGTTACAGTAAAAACAATTTTTTGCTCAAAAATATCTTTTTCTATGTCATCACCAGCATTGGGGCGGTTGGTATCAAGAAGTAATTTCCAAACCCCACCGTCTGCTTCTGGTAAGGTAAATTCTACACTGTCTGTCCAGCTATTTAAAACCATGAATAAAGTTGCATCTTCCCCGCGTTGCCTAATGCCACTAGGTTGAGCGCGGCCATCCAGCATCAGCCCAAAACATTGTGCATGATCCCATTCTTCTTGCATCATTTCCATACCATTGGCACTGATCCAGGTAAGTTCTTTAATATCCAGTTCTTTATTGTAAGCTTCAGTCAGAAAACGACTACGCCGTAAAATGGGAAAACGCTTTCTAAGGCTGAGCATCCTTTGGGTGAAAGTTTTTAGGCTTTCGCCTTCTTCTTCAGTCTTCCAGTTTACCCATGAAATATCGTTATCTTGGCAATAGGCATTGTTGTTTCCGTTCTGTGTACGGCCAAACTCGTCTCCGGCCAGAAGCATGGGGGTACCTTGCGAGAACAGGAGGGTTGCCAGCATGTTGCAGCATTGTCGCCAGCGGAGAGCATTAATACTTTTATCATCTGTAGGGCCTTCAGTGCCATAATTGCAGGAACGGTTGTTGTCTGATCCATCCTTACCATCCTCACCGTTGGCATCATTGTGTTTATCGTTGTAGGAAACACAGTCTTTGAGCGTAAAGCCATCATGTGCTGTAATAAAGTTAACGCTTGCCCATGCTTGTCGGCCGCTATGGTTGAAAATATCCGGGCTGCCAAGAAGGCGTGGGGCTAAAGCAGCTGCACGCGCTTCTCCGCGCCAGAAATCCCGAACAGTATCTCGAAACTGGTCGTTCCACTCTGCCCAACTGGGAGGGAAATTTCCAACTTGATATCCACCTGGGCCAATATCCCACGGTTCGGCTATCAGCTTCAGATGCGCTAGGGTTGGATCTTGCCGGCAAACGCGTAAAAAACCGGCTTGGCGGTCAAACCCGTTTTTTTCTCGCGCCAAAATAGAGCCGAGGTCAAAGCGAAAACCATCTACTCCCATTTCTTCGGCCCAGTAACGCAGGCTGTCTGCCACAAACTGTATGACGTGTAGAGTATTAAGATTAAATGTATTTCCGGTGCCTGTATCGTTGATGTAATAGCGGAAATTATCTGGTATCAGCCGGTAGTAGGAGGCATTGTCCAAACCCTTGAAGGATAGCGTCGGCCCCAGTTCATTTCCTTCTGCTGTGTGATTGTAGACAACATCCATAATCACTTCCAGATTGGCCTCATGGTACCGAGCAACCATTTCCCTGAATTCGGCTGCCGGGTCCGTATGGTTGGCAGCGTAACGCGTATCTGGGGAAAAAAAGCCAATCGTATTGTAACCCCAATAGTTTGTAAGCCCTTTTTCTATAAGAGATTGAGGATTTACAAAACTTTGGATAGGTAATAGCTCGATAGAGGTGACCCCCAGAGATTTGATATAATCCAGCACAGAATGATGACAAAGCCCAGCATAGGTGCCACGCAGGTTATCGGGAACCAAAGGGTTGTTTTGCGTAAAACCCTTCACATGCGTTTCGTAAATAACAGTATCAGACCAACGTATTTTTAATGGTTTGTTTTTTCTTTCTGATGGTGGTGGGATAATACATTTGGGAATAAAAGGGGCGCTGTCCTGTTCATCAAAGCTTAAATCCAGATCAGGGTGACCAAGCTGGTAGCCAAACAGAGCAGGGTTCCATTCCAGATTGCCTAAGTGACCCCGAGCATATGGATCTAAAAGAAGTTTGTTGGGGTTGAAACGATGTCCAGCATCTGGCTCGTAAGGGCCATGCACGCGCAATCCATAAAGCTGCCCGGGATGTAAATCAGGTATCCAACCGTGAAACACTTGATCTGTGTATTCTGGAAGGCGGATACGGTCTGTTTCTGTTTTTCCATCCTGATCAAAAAGACAGATATCTACAGCGGTAGCGTTAGCTGAAAACACCGCAAAATTAACACCAGATCCATCATATGTTGCCCCAAATTCAACGGGGTTTCCTTCACGTAGGCGTTGACGAAGCGGAAAACTCATAGGCGGTGCCCTAACTTTATGCCGTAGGCCTATCCGATTTTCACCACATGGCGAAAATTGTGGCATGCATGGGGCTTTAACGCGCTGCTTCAATCAAAATTCAGTAACATAATCGTGTGCGGGAGACATTTTGAGAGGGGTGGCGTTCTGTATGTAAGGGTTACTGATAGCCGCGTCATGCCTGTCAGTGCGAAATATTCTATTCAAGGTATATAAAAGGGATGAGACATGACGCAGACATCTGTTTCAATGTTGCCAGCCAATTTAAACGTTCTTTCCGTAGCGTCAGAAATGTATCCACTTATAAAAACTGGCGGCTTAGGTGATGTTGTAGGGTCTTTACCCGGTGCTTTACGTCCATATGGAATAAAAACGCATACATTATTGCCAGGCTATCCTTCCGTTATGAAAGCTTTGGAAGAACGACGGATTATCAAGAATTTTGAAAATGTTCTTGGGTATTCAGTTACTCTTTGGGAAGGAGTAACAAAAGATCGTGCACTTTTTGTTGTTGATGTGCCAGCTTTGTATGATCGTGTGGGTAATCCATATGGCAGCCCAACAGGGCAGGACTGGCCAGATAATGGTATACGCTATGCTGTTTTAGCGCGCATTGGTGCATTTATTGCACAAGGATATCTGGAGCACTGGCAGCCAGCGGTGGTGCAAACTCATGATTGGCATTCCGCATTGGTGGCAGCTTATCTGCATTATGATGGTGTAAAAGCTGCACCTGTTTCCCATGTTATTCATAATTTAGCGTTTCAAGGTATTTTTCCTTGTAATAAATTGGAAGAATTCGGACTGCCAGCCCATGCATTTGCCTTGGAAGGTTTGGAATATCACGGGCAGATAAGCTTTTTAAAAGGCGCCTTGCTGTTTGCAAACCGCTTAACAGCAGTGTCTCCCACCTATGCAGAAGAAATTCAAACCCCAGAACATGGAATGGGGTTTGATGGCCTACTGCGTGCACGGTCTATGGTGTTGAATGGTATATTAAATGGCCTGGATCTTTCAGAATGGGATCCTATGACAGATTCAGCCGTGACTTTTCCATATACAGTTGGTGATAATGTGGGGCGTCGTGCCAATAAAAGAGTATTGCAGGCCGAGTTTGGTTTACCACAAAAGGCAGATACATTTCTGCTTGGGCTTGTCAGCCGCTTAACCACTCAAAAAGGTGTAGATATTCTGGCTGAAATTGTCCCACGTCTGTTTGAATGGAACATGCAGCTTATTGTTGTGGGAGTGGGTGATAGAGAAATTATGCGATCTCTTGCAGAATTGCAAAGTCGTTATCCGCATCAATTGGCATGTCACCTCAGTTATAGTGAAGTCCTCGGCCATAAAATGCATTCTGCGGTTGATGCTTCTCTTATTCCATCCCGGTTTGAACCATGTGGCCTTACTCAACTGCATGCGCTGCGTTATGGGTCTGTGCCTATTGCGGCACGTGTTGGTGGGTTATCAGATACCATTGTAGATGCAAATTCAGCCGCTATAGCCGAGGGTGTTGCAAACGGTATTCTGTTTTCTCCGACAAATAGTGAAACACTTTTGGCTGCTATAAGACGGGCATATGCTTTGTTTCAGCAAAAATCCGTTTGGGCACGATTGCAGCGTAACGGTGCATTGCACGATGTCTCATGGGAAGGGAAAGCTGCTGGATATGCTCAACTGTTTAGGGAACTGGCAGGCTATTTGCCATCACATCACAATACTCACGATGAAATTGCTCCACGCAGAGGCGATATTTTGCAGCGTCCGTTCCGTACATTACGCAGGATACAGCCTGCCCGCATGCCACTTGGTGGCCAAAAAAGCGAAAGCCTAAAGCGCACAGGCACATACGCTTAATTCAACAAGATATCATTATTCTGCAATTCTAAACCTGGTATGTCTTGCAATGCCTGCTCGTTCTGTATCTAAAAATCGTAAAACGGCTGAT
Source organism: Acetobacter pasteurianus (assembly GCF_009914215.2). Taxonomy (NCBI): domain Bacteria; kingdom Pseudomonadati; phylum Pseudomonadota; class Alphaproteobacteria; order Acetobacterales; family Acetobacteraceae; genus Acetobacter; species Acetobacter pasteurianus. Next base: position 1,834,831 of record NZ_CP039846.2, read on the forward strand.
TTAGTGCTTCAAAAGCAAATTGAAGAGCTTGCATCAGGGCATAGCTCTAATCCTTTTGCAGTGTTGGGCCGTCATCCTGATGGGCGGGGTGACATTGTGCGTGTCTTTTTCCCAGATGCGTTTGAAGTCCGGGTAGTCATTACTTCAGCAGATGGATCTACGCTTGAGCGGCAGATGCAGCGTATTCATCCTCATGGCGTGTATAGCGTTACCATCCCCAAGCGCAGTCAAAGTTATTTTGTGCGCGTGAAATGGGCTGATAGTTGGCAAGATGTTGTTGACCCGTACAGCTTTGGCAAATTGTTGGGAGATCTGGACCTACATCTATTTTCAGAAGGGCGTCATCAGTCCCCAGATGCAATAATGGGAGCGCATTGTATCGAGATACATGGCGTAAAAGGTGTCCGTTTTACGGTTTGGGCGCCTAATGCTCGCAGGGTGTCTGTTATTGGGGATTTCAATATATGGGATGGCAGACGTCATCCCATGCGGTTGCGGCATGGAGCCGGAGTGTGGGAGTTGTTTGTTCCCGGCCTTATAGCTGGGGAACGTTATAAATATGAAATTCTTTCTGCTGAAGGAAAAGTTTTGCCGGCAAAGGCAGATCCTTATGCTCGATTTACAGAAAAACCTCCAGCCACGGCATCACGTGTTGCTGCGCCAATAATCCACGAATGGCATGATGCAGATTGGATGGCGCAACGGCATGAATTTCATAAAGTGAATGCGCCGTTATCTATTTATGAAATTCATGCCCCTTCTTGGAGATTGCCAGAAAGCGGCCAAGGGTTTGTGTCTTGGGGTGATTTGGCCGATGCACTTATCCCTTATATCCAGGAGCTTGGGTTTACACATATAGAGCTCCTTCCGATTACAGAGTATCCGTTTTCTGGATCATGGGGGTACCAACCCGTCAGTATGTATGCCCCAACGGCCCGGCATGGGGAGCCTCATGAGTTTGCTGCATTTGTAGATAGGTGCCATCATGCCGGTATTGGGGTGATTATGGATTGGGTGCCAGCTCATTTTCCTTCTGATCCGCACGGGCTTGCATGTTTTGATGGTACACATCTGTACGAACATGCAGACCCGCAGGAGGGATTTCATCAGGACTGGCACACGCTTATTTATAATTTTGGCCGGAATGAGGTGCGGGGTTTCCTGCTGGGAAGTGCCTTTTATTGGCTGAAGCACTTTCATATTGATGGTCTGCGGGTCGATGCCGTGGCGTCCATGTTGTATCGGGATTACAGCCGAAGGGAAGGGGAGTGGAAACCTAATATTTACGGTGGACGTGAAAATCTTGAAGCTGTCTCATTTTTTCATGAACTCTCTGCCCTCATGCGAGATATGTATGATGATGTGATGCTGATAGCCGAAGAGTCCACGGCATGGCCAGGTGTGACGATGCCTTCTGAAGCAGGCGGGTTAGGGTTTCGTTTTAAGTGGAATATGGGGTGGTTGCATGACACTTTGCGTTACATGCAGCGGAATCCACTTTGGCGCGGGTATCATGCAAATGATCTGAGCTTCGGCATGATCTATGCCTATTCTGAGTGTTTTATTCTACCACTTTCTCATGATGAAGTTGTGCATGGCAAAGGTTCTCTCTTGTCGCGCATGCCAGGCGATGAGTGGCAGAAACATGCTAATTTACGATGTCTCTACGCGCTTATGTGGGCATATTCAGGCAAGCAACTCCTTTTTATGGGAGGCGAGTTAGCGCAATGGGAAGAATGGAACCACGATGGCCAGATTGCCTGGCACAGGCTGGATGAGGCATCGGGCAAGGGGATGTATAATACGGTTGTAGCCCTCAATCGCCTCTATCGTTCTTATCCGGCTCTATATGCGGAAGATTACAATCCACATGGCTTTCAGTGGGTGATTGCGGACGATACGCAGAATTGTGTTTTTGCCTGGTTACGCTATGCGCCAGACGCGGCACCTGTTCTGGTTGTTTGTAATATGACACCTGTGCCCCGCCACAATTATCGGGTGGGTGTTCCACAGGGTGGATACTGGCACGAAATTCTCAATACCGATGCCGCATGTTTTGGTGGGTCTAATGTTGGCAATGCTGGTGGGCTGCATGCGCAGGATGTGCCTGCCCACGGGATGTGTTGTTCTTTAGATGCAACGCTCCCACCACTTGCTGTTTTGTATTTCAGTCCGGTTGTTCCCTAGGCACGTTATTCTTGCTTGAAAGGCTCCTGACCATGCGCACATTTCGATTTAGAAAAACTTTTGGTGCGGAGCTTCTGGAGAAAAGGCAAACAGCTTTTACGCTTTGGGCACCATCAAGTAAAAATGTCTTTCTGCATGTTGAAGGGATGCAAGATTTGCAAATGCATTCTGATGGACAGGGGCATTTTAGCATTACAGCTCCTTGTGGGGCTGGAGCGCGTTATCGTTTTTGGGTTTCTGATGAACAGTTTGTGCCGGACCCAGCAAGCCGCAGTCAGCCAGATGGCGTGTTAGGTGCAAGTGAGGTGATAGATCCAGAATATTATCAATGGCAGTGTCCAGAATGGCAGGGAAGGCCATGGCACGAGGCCATTATTTACGAACTTCATATAGGTTTGTTAGGTGGTTATGAGGGCATATGCCAACAGTTAGATGAACTGGCAGCCCTTGGCATTACAGCCATTGAGCTAATGCCCATAAACAGTTTTGGGGGCACGAGAAATTGGGGGTACGATGGGGTTCTACCATATGCGCCGGCAGTTTCTTACGGTCATCCAGATGAACTGAAGCATCTGATTGATGCCGCACATATGCGTGGGCTTATGGTTATTCTTGATGTGGTTTACAATCATTTTGGCCCTGAAGGGAATTTTCTACCAGTTTATGCAAATGATTTTTTCAACCACGATCAGCATTCAACGTGGGGAGTTGGGATAGATTTCAGTAGAGCTGAAGTGAGAGATTTTTTTATAGAAAATGTGCTCTATTGGATTATGGAGTATCGGTTTGATGGTGTGCGTATTGATGCAGCATCTGCCATTTCTGATCACACATGGTTCGGAGTGTTGCAAGAACGGGTTCAGGCCACTATTGAGCCTGGACGCCATGTGCATTTGATACTCGAAAACGAAAATAATGATGCAGGTTTACTGAGAAACGGTTTTACTGCCCAGTGGAATGATGACGGACATAATGCCTTACATGTGCTTCTGACAGGAGAGCATGAAGGATATTACAAAATGTTTTCTAAAAATCCGACACAGGATTTAGCTCGGGTTTTGGCGGAAGGTTTTGTTTATCAAGGGCAATTCAATTCTTATTCCGGCAAATGTCGAGGAATGCCGAGTGACGATCTGCCAGCAACGAAGTTTATTCTATTTTTACAAAATCATGATCAGATAGGTAATCGAGCCTTTGGGGAGCGACTATTGGTGCTAGCAAAGCCAGAGGCAGTGAAAGCTGCCTATGCTTTGCTGCTTTTAAGTCCCATGATTCCTATGATTTTTATGGGGGAGGAATGGGGATGTATCACGCCATTTTATTTTTTCTGTGATTTTCATGGTGAATTGGCAGAGCGTATCAAAGCAGGACGACGAAACGAGTTTTCTAAATTTTCAGCATTTCAAGATGAGAAGATACGTAAACGTATTCCAGACCCTAACGCACGCAGCACCTTTGAAGCGTCTAGGCCAGATAGGGGCATAAGAGATACAGATTTGGGTAAAGCATGGCTGGTTTTAACGCATCATTTGCTCACACTACGTAAGAAATGGATTATTCCTCATTTACATCACGCGCAAAGCGCAGGGGTAAAGGTGCTGGGACTAGGCGCCATATGTGCGCATTGGTATTTAGATAATAGAAAATTACTTACCATTTCAATAAATCTCTCTGATAAAAATACAAAAATTACAGAACCGCATGATCTAATTTATACTCTGCCAGATACAAGAGTGGCAGGAACATTACCTGCATTTAGCATTGTGGCGAGTATGGAAAACCTGCCATGAATACATCATTGCGTGCGACGTATCGTATCCAGTTTAACAAAGACTACACTTTGTATGATGCCGTCCTGCTTGTGCCGTATCTTTCAAGGCTTGGTATTAGCCATATTTATGCTTCTCCATTATTAGCATCAGTCCCAGGATCTATGCATGGATATGATACAATCAGTTGGGATTATATTGATCCAGACAGGGGCGGAGAGGTAGGTTTAAAAATTTTGGTAGATGCGCTGCGTAAGCATAATATGGGGCTTATTCTTGATATTGTACCAAACCATATGTCTACAAGCTATCAGAATTTATGGTGGCAAGATGTTTTGCTAAATGGACATAAAAGTAAATATGCAGGTTATTTTGATATCGATTGGTCTGTCTCTCAAACACAAGCGCAGCATCGTATTATTCTGCCGTTTCTTGAGAAACCATTGTGCGATATTTTAGACGAAAAGAAAATCCGTTTTTTATATCACAGTGGGAAAAAGTCTTTTGTAATTACGTATGAAGATAGAATTTTTCCAATCGCGTTAGAGAGTATGAACTGGGTTGTTGGTTTTTCCAGTTTTAAGGATGCAGAAAATTTGCCTTTGGATTTAAGGAAGCTGTTAATAGATTTTTTTTCTTCTGCAACTTCAGAGGGAAGGCAAAATCTTTTATTGCTTTTGCAAAAGCAACATTATCAGCTCGTTTGGTGGCGCAATGCTGGTGATTTGGTAAACTGGCGGCGTTTTTTTGATGTGACATCTTTAATTGCACTTCGCATGGAGCGATTAGAAGTTTTTGTTCGTACTCATACATATATATTTGATTTATACCAACGAGGTTTGATTGATGGTTTCCGAATTGACCATATTGATGGCTTGCTACAACCGGATAAGTATTGCCAGCATTTGAGAAAAGAATTGGAAAAATTAAAGCAAAAAAGACCAGAAAATCTAAGGAATGATCCTGTTATTTTTGTAGAAAAAATTTTAGGCAATAAGGAAACTCTTTCAGATAAATGGTTGGTTTCTGGCACTACAGGGTATGATTTTCTTGAGCAGACCTCCCTTCTTTTGCATAACCCAAAAGGAGAGGAAAAATTAGATGTCTTATGGGAACAATGCGGAGTTTTCCCCTATAAAAAAGTGCAGGAACTGGCACGGAACGAAAAACTGGATTCTTCATTTTATAAAATGTTCCGTGATCTTATTCTATCTTTCATAAATATTTTTCCACCGGAACAAGATGTAACAGAACATGCTATAGAAACGGTGTTGCGAAAAATTCTAGTCGCGTTTCCTGTATATCGTATTTACTTTTTGAATTCTGTAATAAGTAAACAGAGCCTTCCATATTTGCGGAAATCCTGTAATGAGGTACGTCAGGAATTATCTCTCTATCATATTCCATTATTGAATAAAATTGAGTGTATTTTAAGCCAAAAGATTGATCAGGCGTTGGGTAAAAAGTGGCCTGAAGATTTATTTGTATCTCTAACAGCTCCGTTAGCTGCCAAAGCAGGAGAAGATACAGCATTCTATCGTTATGCGCGTTTATTGTCTCGAAATGAAGTTGGCACAGATCCAGATCTTTTTTCAAAAAATATAGAAGCATTTCATCAAGCTAATATATCGCGTTTTTTGTCACATCCAGATGCACTGCTTTGCACAGCTACGCATGATCATAAACGTGGGGAGGACGGAAGGGCACGGCTTATGGTTTTAAGTGAACCTGAGGCGAAATGGCCTGAAACCGTAATGCATTGGTTTGAACAAAATGCTGACTTACATATATTAGACCATTCAAAAAAACATGTTTCCCAAGCAGATGAAATATTTATATATCAAACGCTCATTTCTGCATGGCCTTTAAATAAAAGTGATTTTTCGGATTTTCCTCAAAGATTAAGGTCTTATCTGACTAAAGCTTTGCGAGAATCTGGTTTATGTACCAGTTGGGATGCGCCTGATATTACATATGAAAAAACATGCCAACATTTCATGACGCAACTTCTACGTGTGCCATTTGTAAAAAATATCGCTACATTTATAAATGATATTTCTCCTGCTGCGGCCATGAATAGTCTAACGCAGGTTATTTTGCGTTGTATGGTTCCTGGCGTTCCTGATTTATATCAAGGGCGGGAGGACTGGGATTTTAGTCTTGTAGATCCTGATAATAGAAGGCCGGTAAATTATTTGAAATTGCAGGAAAATTTAGAACAAGAGATAGACTTATTAGCATTGGCTCATAGTTGGCGTGATGGAAAAATTAAGCAGGCTATAATATATAAACTTCTTGGATTAAGAAAAAATTATCCTCAAATTTTTACAAATGGTCAATATGAAGGGGTTTTAGTGGAAGGACCTTTATCAGATCATGTTGTGGCCTTCCAAAGGTTTACAAAAGATATAAAAATTCTTGTTATTGCAACACGATTTAATTTTTCTCTTAATATTAACGAATATTTACAAAGTTACCATGATGGCTGGAATGAAACCAAGATTTTTTTGCATGAAAATCTAAAAAATACCGAATGGAAAAGCATTTTATGGGGGAATACTTTTAAAAATAATACTGTTTCTAACCTCGCATATTTTTATGGATCGGTACCATTCGATGTTCTTATCTCACATCATGTTACATAATTTGTATGTAACATGATGTGTTCTTTTGCATGAATATTATATTGGGAACATATACGTTTGCCCACACGTTGTCTGGTCTACATCTGAATTGCGAAGAGGAAAACGGTGGTGACGACAATACTTATAACAGGCGCAGGCACAGGCTTTGGTCATGAAGTGGCACTCCGGCTGGCAGCAAAAGGTTTTAATGTTATTGCAGGCGTTGAAATTGCATCACAGGTTTATGCTTTGTCTGAGACCTCTAAAAAGCGTGGTGTAGATTTACAAATTGAAAAACTAGATGTGACCTGCGAGGGGGATCGTCTTAAGGCTGCACAGTGGGACGTTGATGTTCTACTGAATAATGCAGGAATTTCTGAAGGTGGTGCCGTTGCTGATATTCCTGCGGCAAATCTGCGGCGCCAATATGAAGTCAATATCATTGGTCCAGTCTTGCTTACACAGTTACTGTTGAGGAAAATGGTAGAGAAAAAGAAAGGCCGGATTGTCTTTATGTCATCTGTCGCAGGTTTAACGACGGATCCATTCTCTGGCGCTTATTCCTCTTCCAAACACGCTATTGAGGCGATTGCTTCTGCTCTTAGCCAGGAGGTCAAGGAATTCGGCATCGAAGTTGCTACCGTCAATCCCGGGCCATTCCTTACCGGCTTTAATGATCGTATGTTCGAAAGTTGGAAAAGTTGGGTGGATGATCCCACAAAACGTTTATTCGACTATGAAAATATTGCGTTTCCGCATGAACAGTATGATCCCGAACCTGTTTTTGAAACGACAATTGGTGTTCTAACAGGGGAGATTGAAAACTATCGTAACGTCGAGCCCAAGGAAATTATTGGCCAGCAGAAAGAACAGCTAGAGGCTGTATGGAGTCAGAAAGTTACCGAGGGCCTAGGAAAGCGGCCAGCCCTTGTGCAAAAAGCTTACGATATCAGACCGGGAACTCCGATCTGACACCGCTTTAGAAAGCTTTGAAAATTATTCATCCACTCAGCTAGTGGAGTTAGTGTTTAGTGAGCAAGAATACGTTCAAGTTGTGCGGCAATATGGAAGAGATTACAATCTTCAGCATGACGGCCCATAACCATTAACCCCACTGGCGCTTCGCCTGCGTGATGGCATGGCAGGCTAATGGCGCATAGATCAAGAAAATTGGCTATCGTGGTGTTGCGTAATAACAGCAGGTTAGTTGCTACGTAACGGGCATTATCATTCATATCGTTGATCTTTGGGGCAATAATAGGCACCGTTGGCAAAATGACAGCATCATAATGGTTCATGATATCGGCTGCCTGTCGGATTAATTTGGCTCTACTTTGCAGTAAGGCAATATAATCCACAGCGGTCTGCTCATAACCCCGTAGAATACGCTGCAATACAAAAGGATCGTAAACGCTACGGCGTGTTTCTAGAAGATGCTGGTGCCATGCAAGGGATTCAGCAGCGGGGAACCCTCCTTTGCTGTTGGCTTTCGGAATTTCTGTAAGGGGAGGGCAGGTAAAGGTTTCCAGTATAACGCCGTTTCTGGAAAATCTGCCTAAGCAATCTTCCCATGTATGAGCGACTGTCTCGTCCATATCTTCCATGACAGAAGTGCTAAGAATGCCTAATCGAAGAGTGTGTCCGTCTCGTCCGGTTGGAGCGTCTTGTATACGAATTGTTCCTGTTGCCATCAGGCTATCTGCCGCCCAACAGCACGCCACTGTGCGGCCGATGCTTCCAATGGAATCTAAGGTGGAAGAAAGGGGAGCAGTCCCTTGGGTGGAAATTCGGCGGGCAGTGGGCTTGAAACCGACAAGGCCAGTTAGTGCCGCTGGAATACGGCAGGAGCCACCGGTATCGCTTCCAATGCCTACAAAAGCCATGTTATCCGATACGGAAATGGCGGCTCCTGAAGAAGATCCGCCGGGAATGCGTTTTTCATCCCTATGCCACGGATTAGCCGGAGTGCCAAAATGCGGATTGATGCCAATGCCCGAAAAGGCAAATTCCGTCATGGTTGTTCTGCCAATACTAATCAGCCCGGCCTGCTTCAGGCGCGCAATAGCAGGGGCATCCATACTGGCAGGTGGGGCATCGGCTAGAACCATAGATCCTGCTCTGGTGGTGGAACCCACTTCATCAAACAGATCCTTAACGGAAATAGGAAGCCCTGCTACAGGAGAAGGTGCTTGCCCCTGACATCGTAATTTATCCATGGCATCAGCATGCCCGCGCGCAGCCGTGGCATGCACAGACATAAAAGTACGTGCGCCTTCCCCATGTGAGTCTGCAATGTGAGCCAGAGCATTTTCTACCAGTTCTCGGGCCGTTGTGCGGCCATCTGCAAGAGCTTGCGCTGCATGGAGCATGGAAGGGAAGGAAGAGGGCATTAGGGGAGTTTTCCGTGTTTATTGGCTGTTGATCCATGATAAGAATAGATTCAACTGTATCACGGTTGGCGTAGAGCCACAGCAAAAGACAGCTCACTCCCGTTTGATGCAAATATCTGGGCTAAATCGTTAATGGAATTCAGCGGTTAAGTATTTAAGTATCCATAATCTGTGTGCCAGGCCAATTTTGAGACATCACCATACTTTTGGCCAAGTCAATAAGGATGTTTCTAACGGCAACGCCAGCTTCTGTTTCAGGAATGCTTTCAGGCACACAGAGAGAAACATCTTCCTGAATGACAGGGCTACGGAGTTCATGCACGCGGGATTTGCCGGGAACAATAATTTTGCTGGCGACAGACCAAGGTAGGATAGTAAAGCCAATACCAGCAGCAACAGCATCCTGAAGTGTCAGAAGCGCTTCCACTTCCGCAACAATATGGGGCTTTATCTGTTTACGTGCAAAAGCTGTGTTGATGCGCTTCCGTACAAAATTGTAATCTGGGGGAAGCAAAAGGGGGACTTCTGTAAGTTCTGAAAGCTTGACGGGCGCGGACCCTCTTTCTGTAAAAGGAGACTCTTCTGGCGCGACCAGGAAAAAGTTTTCTTTCATTAAAGGTGTAAAATTCACCCCTTTAATGGGTCCGGCACCGTGAATAATGGCCATATCTAGCCGACCGGTCATGACCATTTCGCTGTAAATATCATCAAAGCTTTCTGTCAAATGAAGTATGATGCCAGGCAACTTGGCACGCACTTCTTTCAGAAGAGCTAAAGATAAAGTAGATCCAGAAGAATATGGAGAAAGACCAACAGAAACTTTCCCAACCAATGGTCCGGCACCACTGCTGATTTCTGTCATGGCACGATCAAGCTGTTTGATCATGGTTTGCGCGTGACGGTAAAGTTCCAGCCCTGCAGCCGTGGGCGTTACGCCCATTTTACTGCGGATAAGCAGTTTTTGTTTGAATGCAGTTTCAAGAGAGGCCAGTTGCTGGCTAAGGGCTGGCTGTGCAATGTTCAGAATATCGGCTGCTCGGGAAATGCTGCCGATATCAATAATTTTTACGAATGCCTGTAGTCGCCTGATGTCCAATTTGAGTCATCTCCATGCGCTGCATTTCAAATTATTGTTACTGAAATTTCGGGGATAGTCAATAAGCATTCGAAACGAATATCTTGGCATAAATTATGTCAGACGGGACCTATTTATTTTAAGTTGCATATAATAAGATATGATGCACGAGATAAGTATAAATAAAATAAAAAATATATTTTTGTTTACTTTATTTTATATTTATATTCTTTCCATAATATTCTTGTATGGGGCTAGAAGGTTTTCAAAGCTATCTCTTGAGGGCGGGTTTGGCGTACATTCATGCGATATTGATAATTGACTGAATATTCTCACGCGTCTGCGCAAGAATATCTTCGGAGTATGTGTGTAATGCCGGGTTTTGCCGATCGACTTAACGGAATTGCCATTTCTGCTTCAGCCGCAATGACGGATAAAGCAACGGCGTTGAAAGCGGAAGGTATTCGGGTCATCAGCCTTTCGTCGGGAGAGCCGGATTTTCCTACGCCTCCACATGTTGTGGAAGCTGCGGTTGAAGCAGCACGTGCGGGTGATACAAAATATCCGCCACAATCAGGAAAGCCTGCGCTTAAAAAAGCGGTGCAGAACAAATTCCTGCGCGAAAACAATCTGGATTACGCACTGGACGAGATTCTGGTTGCCAATGGAGGCAAGCAGATCATTTTTGATGCCATTATGGCAACTTGTAACACCGGTGATGAGGTTGTGCTGCCAACACCTTTCTGGATTAGCTATGCTGATCAGGCACGCCTTGCCGGGGCAAGTGTGGTGCAGGTTCCGTGTAAAGCAGAAAACGGTTTCCGGCTTCGTGCAGAAGATTTGGATGCAGCGATTACCGAACGCACCAAATGGGTTATTCTCAATTTCCCTAACAATCCATCTGGTGCCTGTTGTCCCCGTGCAGATATGGAAGCTATTGCAGCCGTACTGCTCAAGCACCCTCATGTTTGGATCATGACGGATGATATCTACGAACACCTTGTGTATGATGGTTTTGAATTCTGCACGATTGCTCAGGTTGAGCCACGGCTGAAGGATCGTGTTCTTACCGTTAACGGTGTTTCTAAAGCCTATGCCATGACAGGCTGGCGTGTTGGATATTGTGGTGGGCCCAAAAATCTGGTTGCCGCTATGAATAACATGCAAGGGCAGTCAACAAGCGGTATCAACACAATAGCTCAGGCTGCAGCCGTAGCTGCGCTAGAAGGTCCTCAGGACTTTCTAAAAGACCGTGCGCAGGAATATCAGGCACGACGTAATCTTGTAGTCGATCTGCTTAATGCCATTTCAAATGTTTATTGCCACAAACCACAGGGTGCTTTTTACGTATATGCAGATATTAGCGCATGTATGAACAAGGTTTCTGCTGGTGGTAAAACCATTGCCACGGATACAGATTTTGTTATGGGGCTGCTTGAAGAACAGCAGGTTGCAACAGTGCAGGGAACAGCTTACGGAATGAGCCCGTTTTTCCGTATTTCCTACGCAACAGATGTTGAAACATTGCGCGAAGGTTGTGAGCGTATTGCAAAGTTTGTTGAAGGCTTGAAGTAAGAGGTTTTTGCCTGCAAGGCTTTTGAGATAACCCCATTTCTTAACGAGATGGGGTTATTTTTTGTTCTCTTACTGGGGCTTTAGAAAAGAGTGAAAATCAAGCAGGCTGAAGCGTTAGAAGAGGCTGGCCGTATCCAATTAACTCACCTTCTTTAGCCAGAACGTCTGCAACTATACCATCATCGGATGCTGTAACTGGTACGGTAACGCCTTCTATCTCCAATATGGCAACAATTGCACCTGTGCAAACAGAGCTTCCAACAGGTGCTAATGCTTCCTTTGTAATAGGGTTATGTAGTAACAAATGGCCAAAGTAGGGGGCGATAACAGTTACACCATTTTCTGTCGGTGCGTTGAGCACTGATGGTTCCAAAGCATTGTATTGCTCAGAACTACCCGCAGGCGTTTCAGCCGTTTCAATGCAAATGCGTAAATGCGTGCCCTGTGCATTAGCAAGCTCCAGAGAGCTTAGCCCCGCTTCATTTAGCCATTGGCTAATCTGCACAATTTCTTCTGAATTGGGCAGGCTATCAAATGTTGGCAGAGACAGCGGCTTTGTCATCAGGATTTTTCCTTTTTTCCAACCAGTGTTCCAGATGGTGGATATCAACGCCACCTTTCAGAAAATCCGGATCACACAGCAATGCTTGGTGGAGTGGAATATTGGTTGCTATTGTTTCAACCTGCATTTCAGAAAGGGCAACCTTTAGCCGTTGCATGGCTTCTTGGCGTGTTGCTCCGCGCGCAATAACCTTGGCAATCAAGGAATCATAATATGGCTGCACCACACTGCCCGCCACAATATGCGTATCTATACGAATGCCAGCCCCACCGGGCAGATCCCACTGGCTGATCTGGCCGGGGGAAGGGGCAAAGGTAAAGGGATCTTCAGCGTTAATTCGGCACTCAATGGCATGACCGGATGTCTGAATAGCATTTTGTGTCAGAGTGAGCGGCTTGCCTTGCGCAATTTCAATTTGCGCACAAACAATATCAATGCCTGTGGTTTCTTCTGTAATAGGGTGCTCAACCTGTAGGCGCGTATTCATTTCAATAAACGCAAAGATGCCATCTTCATACAGGAACTCAAACGTACCTGCGCCGCGATACCCGATATTACGGCAAGCCTGAGTACAACGTGCACCAATTTCTGCAATCAGTTCAGGAGGAATACCCGGAGGAGGAGCTTCTTCCAGCACTTTCTGATGGCGGCGTTGTAAGGAGCAATCACGCGCACCCAACCACAAAGCGGTGCCATGTGTATCGCACAGAACCTGAATTTCAATATGTCTGGGCTTTTGCATAAAGCGTTCAAGATACAGAGTTGGGTTACCAAACGCCTGTTGTGCTTCCTTGCGTGTAAGAGCAACAGCTTTGATAAGCTCATCAGCAGACCAGACAACCCGCATGCCGCGGCCACCACCACCACCAGAGGCCTTTACAATAACCGGAAAGCCCACAGCATTGGCAAGGTCCAGAATAGCGTTTTCGTCTTCTGGTAATGGACCATCAGATCCGGGCACGCAGGGTACGCCAGAGGCTTGCATGGTCTGTTTGGCTGTAATTTTATCCCCCATCAGGCGGATAGACTCTGGCGTAGGACCAATAAAGGTTATGCCTGCTTTTTCAACGGCTTCTGCAAAATCAGCATTTTCTGAGAGAAACCCATATCCGGGATGAATGGCAGTGGCGCCAGTTACTTTTGCAGCCAGAATAATGCTGGCTGCATCCAGATAGCAGCGCGCGGCAGAAGCCGGGCCAATGCACAATGCAATATCGGCCTCCAGAACATGGCGGCTCTGGGCATCGGCTTCCGAATAAACGGCAACAGTCTCTAACCCCAGCTGCCGACAGGCACGCTGAATGCGCAGTGCAATTTCACCACGGTTGGCAATCAGAACGCGCCCAAAGCGCTGTGGCGCGCTCATGATAGACGTATCAGAGGCTGATGAGCCTCAACTTCACTGCCATCTGGCACTAAAATGGCTTCAACACGTCCGGCAATTTCGGTTTTGATGGGTGTAAAAACTTTCATGGCTTCAATCAGACCTACCTGCTGTCCGGCATGAAGAGTGTCCCCTACAGCCACAAAGGGCGGTGCATCGGGTGCAGGGGATAAATGCAGTGTTCCATACATGGGGGCAGTTATAAGCTGCTCTTTGGTAGAACTAACCTCTGCTTCCTCTGTAGGGGGCGGAGGTGTTGTGGCTGCTGCTGGCGCAGTAGCGGGGAGGGGGGAAGCAGGAGGCACGAAAGCCTGCGCCTGCTTTGCCCGCGTGATTTTAACAGTCTGGCCGCTTTCCGAAATCTCAAGCTCACGGAGCGGAGCACGGCCAAACAGGTCTATCAGCGCTTTAAGAGCTTGAGTGTCCATGGTTATCAGCTATCAGGCTTTGGTAGGTTTCTTTGCGAAGTTCAGGCCGCCTACAACCTGCATGGTTGGCAGTACTTCCATAAAGCTGACATTCATGCGCTGCGGCGCTGTAATGGCAAAAGCAATGGAATTGGCCAGGTCTTCTGGCAGCAGTGAATCATATTCATCAAAGAAGCGGCGCTGTGCTTCTTCCATATTGCCGATCAGGCGGCCAAACACTTCTGTTTGCACACGAGCTGGAGAAACCTCTGTAACACGAATGTTCTTGCCAAACAGATCACACCGCAACTGTTGAGAGAGAGAATGCACGCCAGCCTTGGTGGCATGATACACCGTATTGCCACCAGCAAAGGCATAATGCCCAGCAATGGAGGTGATGTTCACAATATGGCCGCGGTCACGTGCAATCATTCCGGGAAGGGCAAGGCGGGTGAGCTGCAGAACAGCGCGCAGGTTGATGTCCACCAGGCCATCAATGTCTTCTTCTGTGGTGTTGGTAATATTGCCGGTGCGGGACTGACCTGCATTGTTGATAAGAATATCAATTTCATGGTCTTTAAAAATCGCAGCCATGGCATCAAGGTCGGCAACACTTGCAGCGTGCACAATGCAGCCCGTTTCTTCAGCCAGCTTGTCTAGACGCGCCTTGTCACGCGCAACGGCATGTACTTCCAGCCCCAGTTCTCGCAGGCGGCGTACGGTTGCAGCGCCAATGCCAGATGAGGCGCCGGTAATAAGTGCTGTGCGGTAGGGCTGATTTGTCATGGCATAAGTTCCCGATAAAATATGGATTAATCTGCTTGTGATAAAAACAGAATTCACCAAGTCATTTCACTTTAGAGACGAAATAATGCATTGACCAAGATGAGTTCGATCTTGCGTCATAAGATTATCCAATGCGTTCAAGTTGTGAATTGGTCATAAGATTATTGTATATCACCACACAAAGATAATGTTAGCCGGGCTTTGCTCTCTCCCTTTATCGTTACGAATACAATACGTAACGCTGCAAACAGGATGTCTTTAGGTGGTAGCTTTCTTATTTCAGTGCTCGTGTTGTTTATCTTCCAAGCACATTTGGGATGATAAGGCCGCACATTCATGACAGATACTATCTCTATGCTGGAAAACAATTCATTTGGGCATTCAGCGGATACGCCAACTATTAGTATGATTGGCACGCGGGCTATGCTGTTTGAAGCACCCGGCGCATTCACTCTGGCTTGTCAGCGGCGTATCTGGGCGTTGATGGATGCCTGTGCAGATCGGGCAGATATTGAAGAAGTTATGCCGGGTGTAACTAACCTGATGCTGATTTTCTCAGTTCCGCCAGAAGACCCGGAAGCTGTGGCAGACTGGTTGCGCAAGGCATGGGCAACATTGCCAGAAAAGCATATCAAGGGCCGCTTGTTCGAAGTGGGCGTGCGCTATGGTGGGGAGTTGGGGAGCGATCTGCCACGTGTGGCAGAACATTGCGGTATGTCTGCGCAGGATGTGATTACCCTGCATCAGGCACCACTTTATACAGTATGTGCCTTGGGCAGCGTGCCCGGCTTTGGCTATCTGCATGGGTTGGACCCACGCCTTGCCACCCCACGCAAATCTGTGCCGTCTTTGAAAATGCTTGCTGGTACCGTCACTATTGGTGGGCCTCAAGCAGGTATATCTGCTTTAACAGGGCCGAACGGCTGGAATTCCATCGGCTTTACAGACCTTGTGATGTTTGATCCGGAGCGTGATCCGCCTGCGTTATTTGCTGTGGGGGATCAGATCCGCTTTTATGCCGAAAGTATTGAAGTGTGATTACAGTTCTAGAAACAGGTGTGCTCAACAGTGTGCAGGATGCTGGCCGGTTCGGCTATCGCCATCTGGGTGTTAGTACTGCTGGGGCAATGGATCCGCTAGCTCTGCGCTGTGGTAATGCATTGTTGGGAAATGCTCCAAATGTCGCTTGTATTGAGGTGCAGACATTTCCTTTCAAAGTTCGGTTCGACAAAGCAGTCAGTTTTGTTGTCACAGGTGGGGAAGGTGCTCTCACACTTGGCGAAAGAAAAATTCTGCCTTGGTTTGTTGTATCCGCCCAAGACGGAGATGTTTTGACAATTGATCATCCTGCCGTTGGGGCACGGATGTATCTTTGTGTATGTGGCGGCATTGATGTGCCGGAGGTTCTTGGGTCTCGTAGCACACAGTTGCGCGGTGGTTTTGGGGGATATCATGGTCGCCCTCTAGAGCAAGGTGATCAACTCGCAGGTGCCGGAGGGTGTGTGCCTGACGGCTTTGGGGCGCTTCCACCAACGCAGGCTCTGAAAGCAGTATGTGAGAAGGAAAAAACCGTAACATTACGGGTTATCCCGGCAACGGATTATCTTTTGTTTACGGAAGATTCTCGCAAGCATTTTTGGGATGCCTCATGGCAGATTACAGCGCAAAGTAACCGTTTGGGGTACCGCCTAAAAGGTGGTGCGCTGAAACTGCAGAACCCTGTAGAATTGCGTTCTTACGGTGTTATTCCGGGTCTTATTCAAGTTCCTCCTGCAGGAGAGCCTATTGTGCAGATGGCAGATGCCAATACTGCTGGTGGCTACCCACGCATTGCAACAGTGATTGATGCTGATTTATGGCGGCTTGGGCAGGCACGTATCGGAAGTTACATTCATTTCCAGCAATGCGATCAAGCTGAAGGCTTGCAGGCCATGCGAGAAGTTGATGGCTATCTGAACAATATTCAAAGTATTGCAGCACTTTACAAAAAATCGCTCATCAGAAGGGATGCCGGAAAAGCCGGTAAAAAATCATGAAGATTGATTTGAACGCTGATATTGGCGAAGGTTTTGGCCGGTGGACTGTTGCCAATGATGATGCCCTGATGAAGGTGATTTCATCTGCAAACATCGCGTGCGGTTTTCATGCGGGTGATCATCTGATTATGGACCGCGTTGTAAAAGCTGCCAAGGAACAAGGGGTGAGCATTGGGGCGCATCCCGGTTTGCCAGATCGCATGGGGTTTGGCCGGCGCAATATGGTGGTAAGCCCCGAAGAAATGGAAGCCATGTTGGCATACCAGATTGGTGCGCTGAAAGGCATTGCCGCCAGGCATAATATGCGTGTGGGCCATGTAAGTTACCATGCTGCTTTTGGGAACATGGCCAACGCCGATCAGGATTTGGCAGACCGCTTAGCCCGTGTGATTGCAAAAATTGATCCTGAACTGGTTATGCTGGCTATGGAGGGGCATCCTATCGATCTTGCCGCCAGAAAAGCAGGTTTGCGTGTGCGGTATCTTTTTCTGGCAGATCGGGCCTATCAATCAACCGGAGCACTGGTTCCGCGTGGGCAGGAAGGGGCTGTGATTCACGATCTGGATAAAGTTAAAGAGCGTGTAAAACAGTTTTTGGAAACAGGGAATGTAACTACTATTGATGGTAAAAATTTGCCCATCAAATCACGTTCCATACTTGTTCATAGTGATACGGCAGGTTCGGATAAATTGGCAGAAGCCATTGCCTCTCAGGTTCACGCTATGGGCGGGAAAATCGCTGCGGCTGATAGAGAATGAGCTTTCTGGGAATGTAAAGTTCTTATGAAAGATCATTCTCCCAATTCAGGGATAAGCGATACCGGCGCAATCAGTTGCCACGGCCATGCGAATGCATGTGTCGTGAGAAACACACGATAAGAAAAGGTTATGGTTTTGAACGCAAAAGGGCAGAAAAAAGCGGATATGTTTCTGTCCGGGGTAGAGTTGTAATGGCTATGCAGCATAATTTAGCACGTGGTGCTTATCTGTTGGCATTGGCAACATTGTTTACGGCTCTGCTCAATGCGCTTCAGAAGATTACAGGTTCAACACTTTCTGTTGTTGAAATTGTATTTTTTAGAAACCTCTTTTCAATGCCATTTGTTATTGTCATTGCCTTACGTGGTGGATTGGTTTTAAAAACGCACCACTTTGGTGGCCATGTTATTCGCTCTGTTGTAGGGCTTATCAGCATGATCATGACAGTTGTTGCTGTTACACATCTGCCGTTAGCTGAACAGCAAGTTCTTTCTTATACACAGCCTCTTTTCCTCATCTTACTGTCTATTCCGCTCATGCACGAACGGCCATCTGTCCAGAGGTGGGTTGCTGTTGGCGTCGGGTTTATTGGGGTTATTGTTGTTGCAACAGGCAAAGGCTTGCTAGGGGCAGGGCATAGCACGGTGCCTACATGGGCTTACGCTGTTGCGTTGGGGCAGGGTGCTGTTGGCGCATTAACAACCATGCAAATCCGGCAGCTTTCAGCAACAGAAAAAAGCACAACAATTGCAATGTGGCAGGCTATTTTAATGACAATAGCCACAGCAGCAGCGTTGCCTTTTGTCTGGCAGATGCCAACAAGGGCCGATGTGTTGTGTCTTATTGCGGTTGGTGCTTTTGCCGGAATTGCTCAGGTTTTGCAGACAGAGGCTTTTGCTTCTGCTCAGGTTTCAGCCATTGGGCCATTTGCATATTGCGGTCTGATTTGGGCGGCACTGATCGGCTGGCTAGGATTTCATGAAATTCCCGGTGTTGCCATGTTTGTGGGCGGTTTGCTGATTATTGGTTCAGGCCTGTGGATGCTGCGGCATGAGAGACCACAAAAGCAAAAAGTGGTTTTAGAAACAGAATCTTCGTCTGGCGCATAATCGGGAAGACTTTTTTCTTTTATCGACGGGTGAATTACGCCCATAATGTTTCGGTATCGTAAATAATATTGATGATCTGCGCGATGCAGGATGGCTCTTGGAGCCATGAGGTTGAAGGGTAGAAAAAGATATGAACAAGGCTGCAGGTTCATCAAGATACATCTTCTTCATTATGATTTTTCTGATGTATGTCATCAGTTATGGAGACCGTGCAGCTCTTTCCATTTCCCTTCCTGCATTAGGGCAGGAATTTTCATTGTCTTCTGTGCAGATGGGGTGGGTGTCTTCCAGCTTCCTCTGGTCTTATTTCTTACTGAACTTGCCCTCAACAATATTGCTGGATCTTGTCGGTGCACGTTTGGTTGGCAGTTTGGCTGTTTCCGTTTGGTCATGCGCTATGGTGCTTGGCGGACTAACACAAAATGTTACTCAGTTCATTTTATCACGCATGTTGTTGGGGGTAGGTGAAGCACCTACATTTGGTGTTGGGGCAACTATTGTTCGTAACTGGGCCAAGCCGCATGAGCGCGGAACGGTTATGACCATATTGCTGACAGGTATGCAGATTGGATTGGCTGGGGGCACAATTGCCGGAGCGTATCTGATTGCAAAAGTGGGGTGGCGGTTTGAATTTATGGCCTTGGGTGCCATTGGGCTTGTATGGGCACTTGCATGGTGGCTCCTTTACAGGAATCCGGCCAAAACTGCTGCACAACCACGTGTTCGACCTATTCGGTTTTCAGAAGTTTGCGCACTCTTTCGCTCTTCAACGTTTTGCGGCATTTTGGTTGTGCAATGTACCCAGAATTTTCTGAATTTTCTGTTGATGTCCTGGGTGCCATTTTACCTTATTCATGAATTACATGTTAACGTCATTGGGTCAGGAAGCGGCACTGCCGGGTGTTATGTTCTGGGGGCTGTTGGAGCTGTTATTTTAGGGCGTATTGCTGAACATATTGTGTTCCGTAACCATGCAGATCCTAGTCATCGCCGGTTTATCGTTGCGTTTTGTATTATAGGAAGCGCGATGATTGGTGTTCTCCCGTTCTTTCACCAGGAAACGCCTATTCTTATTGTTTTGTCCCTGTCTCTTTGTTGCCTGATTGCAGCAAACGGTGCCAACACAGCCATGTTGGCCGATATGTTGCAGGATGGTCAGAAAATAGGTTCTGTTACAGGGGTTACGCTTACTTTTAGTAATGCCCTCGGGCTAACAGCACCCATTCTGACAGGATATATTGTGTCATATACAGGAAATTTTAATATGGCTTGGTATAGCTGTTCGGTGGCGCTGGTTCTTGCCGGTCTGATTTCATTGCTGACAGTGCGTAAGCCCATTGTGATGGCATGAGCCTTTAAAAGAGAAATATAGATACTTTAGAGTGTTTATTTTATATATGAGGGAATCCCTGTAAAAGCTGCCAGTACAGTTTTTCAGGGATTTTTTATTATGTAAAATCCGACATTTATCATGCGGTACAAGCTCTGCCTTGAGTGCAGGGGAGATATATCAATATTAAATATGACGTCAAAACGTAACGGAACCGTATCATTATTTCATAAGATATTTTCTTAATCCTACCGGATTTGAGGGTGATGCGATGGCCAGGATCTCAAAGTTTGAATTGTCGCTTGTCGCGAGTGTGGCATTCGGTGCTCTCATTCCGGCAGAAAGTGGTTTTGCTGCAGATACAACATCTGCAACAGCAAACCCACAAAAGGTTCTTGTAAAAAAAACCAAAAGTACAAAAGCGGCTCCAACACGTCGCACCAAAAATCTTGCTGCACTCCGCGGTGGGGAGGAATCTGTAGAGGTTGGTGGGCATTCCAGTAACTCTGTATTTTCCCCTGTAACGCAGAAGCATAGTACCACGCAGGTTACGGTGGTGACGGGTGCTGAACTGTTAAAAACAGGTCAGACCAATGTATTGTCTGCTTTGGCACAGGCAAACCCGGCTATTACAACAGCAGCTTTGCCAGGCGGTGGTGCCAGTTCATTCGTGCAAACCATGCAGCTGCGCGGGCAGTCTCCCGATGATACGCTGATTTTGGTGAACGGCCATCGTCGCCATATCGGGGCAAACTTCAACTCCAACTCAGGCACAAACTGGGGAAGTGAGCCAGCTGATATTTCTCTTATTCCAATTTCAGCTATTGATCATATTGAAGTGGTTACAGAAGGAGCATCTGCTCTGTACGGTCAGGATGCCATTGCTGGTGCTGTAAACATTGTTCTCAAGCACAGCACACATGGTGGTAGCATCAATTTTAAAAATAGTGGTTATTACGCAGGTGATGGTCAGGCTCTGGATGGCTCTGCCAATTACGGTATGGCTCTGGGGCATAACGGTGGCTATCTGGATCTGGCCGCGCAGATTTCCCATCAATTGCCAACAACACGTGGTGGCGATTTTTATGGGACAATGTTTGATGATTCCAGAAATGAAACAGCAAACCGCAATGTTCAGCGTGGTCTAGGTATTCCCAAATCCACACTGGAAACTATTAGCGAAAATATGTCTGTGCCGTTGGCTGACAGCGGATTTAATTTTTACAGCACCTCCACGTTTTCTCACAGGCGTGCCAATGTGCCCGAAACTTACCGAGCCAACACGGCGTCTGATGAGTGGATCAATCCGGATCTGTATCCTGCTGGTAACCAGCCTTACATTGCAATGGATCAGCTGGATTTTGAAACGGATAACGGCATTAAGGCCCGCAAGTTTGGTTTTGCATGGGATGCTTACGTAACCTACGCACGTGATAAGCAGAATTACCGCACCACCAATTCTGAAAACGTTTCCATCCCCGGCAGCACGCAAACATCTTTTTATGATGGTGCTTCAGTTGCAACAGAGCTAACCGCAGGTCTGCGCGGTTCTCGTTCGTTCCGTCCGGATTGGGCACCGCGTCCTATCAATCTACGGTTTGGTGGTGAATATCGCCACGATACTTTTCAGATGGTTGAAGGTGAAATGGCCTCATGGAGCGGGATGGGCGCAACGGACCATCCGGGTAACGTTCCCATGGCGGCAACCTATCAGAACCGCGATGTGTATGAAGGTAACGTCAACCTTGATTTCTATGTGACCAAACAGTGGGAATGGACATTGGGTGGTCGTGTTGGCAGCTATAATAATATTGCTACTGTAGAAACAGGATCTGTTGGCACACGCTATAACTTTAACAAACGCTGGGCTATTCGTGCAAATGTGAATACCGGGTATCGCCCGCCTACCTTGGGTGCGATGAATTATTTCTATTCTGCGCCTTATCCTGGCTATACGGTAGATCAGATTCCTGCCGGCAGTCAGATTGCCAAATATCTTGGTACAGGCAGCATGAAAGGCGAATACTCCCGTAGCTACTCAATCGGTTTTGATTCAACGCCAGTTGATGATTTCCATGTAACAGGCAACCTGTATTACATTGCCATTAACGGCAGAATGGGCAGCACAAAAACCTATTCGGTGGATCAGAATGACTCTGTTCTTCTGGAAATGCTGAAAAATGCAAATCTGGAAAGCGCAACATCCCTCTCATATTATGCAAACCTGTATAATACACAGACATTTGGTGGGGATTTGAGTGCAGACTACACCCTGCACACAAAAAATCTTGGTCAGTTCCGCTTTGCTATGGGCATCAACTTCTCGGATAACGAAATTCGTTCTGCAAAGTCTGATCTGGTAAATGAATATACCAAGATGATGGTTTTGCATTCTGCGCCCAAAAACCGTGAGCAGATCAGCGTAAACTGGACGCGTGGAAAGTGGTCCTTTATGGCGCAGGAACTCCGGTATGGTTCCATTGTCTATATGGCTTCCCCAACGGGGGCGGGCAGTGTGCCTTTCCAGCAGAATCCGGGCTTTATTACCAATCTGGAAGTTGACTATAAAATTTTCCCGCGGTGGACAGTTGGTATTGGGGCTAACAACGTAGGAAATAAACATCCTACCCGTGTGCCAAGCTCCATTGCCAATACCCAGCAAGGTCTTGCCAAATATGCATCCTATTCTCCGTATGGGTTCAGCGGTGGGATGTATTATGTGAAAACCTCTTTGGATTTCTAAAGGGAAAGGAAGGTGTTCACACTTAAGCCTTTAGGGTCAAGGCTGACACATCTTGGGTTATTAAAACAAATAGCCCAAGTCAGTGCAAAAACAGCGAGAGCATAATGCAGAATATTTCAGAACATTCCGAAAAGCTGGAAAGTGACGCTGCTCAACAGACAGAGGGGAAGGAGCGTTATGTTCTTCGCGCTGGCGGTGCGGTTGGAGCTGGAGCGCTTATAGCGGTTCTTCTTTTGCATGGAGCTGGTGTGTGGGGGCTGATGTATGGGATGGGCACGAAGGCGAGCGTGCCTGTCGAGCATCCGCCGATCAAGGCTGAGATGCTGCCACCACCTCAGCCGCCACCGCCGCCACCTCCACCGCCGCCACCACCGCCGGTGATGGCCGAGCCGCCGCCGCCATATATTCCGCCACCCAAAATCAAGGTGCCACCGCCACCCAAGCCGCCCATCAAGCACGTGGCCAAGGCGCCGCCCAAACACCCGGCGCCCCCACAAACCAAAACGGCGAAGGCCCCACCAGCCAACACCGAGCCCGCAGCCAGCGCACCCCCATCCGATGCGCCGGACACCACGGCCGGCACCGCGCCGCTCAACCACGTGCAGCCGGTCTATCCGCCAGAAATGGAGGAAGACAACATTGAAGGCCGCGTGACAGTAGCCTGCGATGTGGAGCCTACGGGCATGACCAGCAACTGCCAGGTGCAGTCGGTCTCCGGTGGTCAGGCCTTTGCGCAGGCGGCGTTGGATTACGTGCACAAGGCCCGCTATCGCCCGGCCACACGCAATGGCGCACCGGTGAAGGAACTGCACAAGGTCTACGTCATTCGCTTTAGGCTGGATGACTGAGATCAGCTTACGAACATACTAACGGATTGCCCGGCCCATAACGGCCACACCCCGCCGGATCGGGCCCTGATGATGAGGATTATGAGGAAGATGACCAGACTGCCCCGTTCTTTTGTGTCAGGTCTTGCGGCTCCGGCTCTGGCGCTGCTGATGAGCACTGCAGCCCCAGTGGCAGCCCTTGCGCAGGATGCGGCCCCCGCAGCGCCAGCGGCCACGGCACCGGCTCCTGATGCGGCGCCATCTTCCGCACCGGCACCTGCCGCCACACCGGATGCAGCCCCTGCGGCTCCAGCACCCGCCGCCAGCGCTCCGGCCGAACAGGCCCCACCTGCGGCAGACACCAAGGAAGAAGCCAACCCCTACGGTCTGGGGGCCCTGTGGTCCAATGGGGATATCATTGCCCGCGGCGTGCTGCTGATCATGCTCACCATGTCTCTGGGCACATGGTATATCATGATCACCAAGTTCATTGAGCAGGCCCGCCTGTTTGCGGCCGCCAAGGAAGCCACCAAAAGCTTCTGGACCAAGCACAGCATTCAGGAAGGGGCTTCCGCTCTGACCTCCACATCCCCGTTCCGCTACATCGCCGATACCGGTATTGTGGCTGCCGAGCACCATGAAGGCACGATGCAGGAAAGCATCGACCTGCATAGCTGGACGGGCATGTCCATCCAGCGCGCGGTGAACAACATCCAGAACAGCCTGCAAAAGGGTCTGGCGTTTCTGGGCACCGTGGGCTCCACCTCTCCGTTCATCGGTCTGTTCGGCACGGTGTGGGGGATCTACCATGCGCTGACAGCCATCGGCATTGCCGGTCAGGCCTCCATCGACAAGGTGGCAGGTCCGGTGGGTGAATCCCTGATCATGACGGCCATTGGTCTGGCCACCGCTGTGCCGGCCGTTCTGGGCTACAACCTGCTGGTGCGCCGCAACAAGACCGCCATGGATCTGGTGCGCGACTTTGCCTCTGACCTGCAGTCCATCCTCATCGGGGGTGTGCGTCATGGCGCTGCGGTAGACCAGATTGTGGTGCGCCCGGACAACTCCCCCACCACGGCCACGGTGTCCAACCGCGTCGGATAATCAACGGGTCAGGTCAAGGCAAGGAGAACGCTTATGGGCATGCAGGTTGGCGATAGCGGCGGGGAAGACGACGTCGTCTCCGCCATCAACACCACACCGCTTGTGGATGTGATGCTGGTGCTGCTGATCATCTTTCTGATCACCATTCCGGTGGCGACACATACCGTGAAGGTGCAGCTGCCCAAGGACATGAACCAGCCCACCCAGACCAAGCTGAGCAATGTGGTTCTGGCAGTCACGGCGGATGGTCAGACCTTCTGGGATGAAACGCCGATCAAGGACCGGGCCGACCTTCTGGCCCGGCTGGAGAAGGCGGCGGTGCAAAAGCCGCAGCCGCAGATCCAGATCCGCGGGGATGTGACCACACGCTATGAGAGTGTGGGCCGTCTGGTGGCGACGTGTCAGGAAGCGGGCATCAGCCATATCGATTTCATTACGGAAAAGCCGAAATAGGCAGGGGCGGGTGGCGCAGCACGCCACCCCATCCTGTGGGGGAGAGCACAGGCCATGGGCATGAATGTTGGCTCGGAGAGCACAACGGAAGATGAAGGCATTGTCGACATCAACACCACGCCGCTGATTGACGTGATGCTGGTGTTGCTGATCATGCTGATCATCACCATCCCGTTGCAGACGCAGGCGGTCTCGATTGATCTGCCGCAGGGCAACCCGCCGCCCAGCACGGAAGAAACACCTGTGGTGACGCTGGTTGTGGATTTTGACAACTCGCTGACCTGGAATGGCCAGCCCATCAATGGCGAGGCCGATCTGCAGGCGCATCTGCGTGAGATCGCCAGCGGGCCAGAGGCCTCCCGCCCGGAGTTCCACCTCCAGCCCAACCGTCTGGCCGACTACAAGACCGTCATCCACGTCATGGCCGACGCACAGCGCCTCGGCGTCACAAAACTCGGAATCGTCGGACAGGAACAGTTCGCTGACGGTAAGTGAAAGAGAGGCTCTCTCTTTAGGAATATTTTCTTAAAGAGAGAGCCGCCTTGAGGGCAGGTTAAAGAAAAGCATATTTATTTTGTGGGTTTTTTAGTGGGCTTTTCAGGAGGCCCTTTATCTCCGGTAAAACCGGTTTGAGACGGTGGGTCACTGGCAGGAAAGCTTTCATCCAAAGCTTCATCAAGTTTTTCGTCTTGAGCCTGCTTTTTGCTGTCTTTGTTTTTCTTTTCGGCCATAACAAACCTCATACATATTACTGTGGAAGCCAGCCGCATCAAACCTTGCAGGACCTCTGAGTGTCTGCCTGATTGGTGTAGGGCGTTTAAATACAACGCCTCCCGCAAGTAAGGTTTCCGTTTTTGTAATTCCGAAAAATATTTTTGTGCTCTATTTTGAAGATATTCTTTTGTATCATGGTGATGTTTTAAAAACCTCTGTAGCCAAGTTGCGCTGTGCACGGCATTCTTGCGCCAGAAAATCCAGTAAAGCGCGAACAGCAGGAACAAGCCCACGGCGAGATGGAAACACCGCGTGAATAATACCCGCCTGCGGGTGCCAGCCGGGTAAAATGCGCACGAGGCGCCCTGCTTCAATATCCTGCCACACCATCATGGTGGGCATTTGCACAATACCAGCACCTACAAGGGCTGCTTCTCGCAGCACAGCCATATCGTCTGTTGCCAATCGTGGTTCATGAAAAATGGTTGCGGTTTGTCCTTCCTGATTTTCGAGCAACCAAGAGTGAGAACCCGGCGTGGTATGAAAATCCAGGCTGGGAAAAGCGTTTAAATCAGCCGGAGAAGCCAGTGGGTGAGGCACAAGGGTAGGTGCTGCAATCAAACACTGCGTACTGGTATCAAGCGTGCGCATTACAAGATCTGATGCAGCAATGGGCGGAAACCGCACGCGTATTGCAAGGTCCATGCCTTCTTTCAAGACATCTACACGTCGGTTAGTGCTTTCAAGCTGAAGCGTTACGGCTGGATAAAGCATGATAAAGCGGGCGAGTAAGGCACCAAACTGAAAGTTAAGTAACGCTACAGGGCAGCTTAGGCGTACAAGCCCACAAGGTTCAGTTTGCAGTTGAGCTACAGAGCGCTCAGCCGTGTCTGCTTCATCCAACATGGCAATACAGTGTTCGTAAAAGCGGTGTCCTGTTTCTGTAACGCTAAAGTGGCGTGATGAGCGTTGGATCAGGCGCGCATGCAAGCGTTCTTCCAAAAGGCGGATACGGCGGCTTAGGAGGGATTTTTGTAAGCCAGTTGCACGTGCAGCGGCAGAAAAACCACCATATTTTACAACCTGCACAAAATATCCAAAGTCGTTAAGGTCTCTCATCGTTCTGCCTATGCAACGCAATGTTTTATTTGGAAATCTTTATGCGACGATAAGAAGGGTGCATGTTTCGTGTCAACAAAAGGCGCATAGAGCGCTCTTGCTTCAGACAGGACAAAGGTCATGCAGAAGAAAATTCTCGGTCGTTATGGAAATGAGCGTGGGCACTGGGTTGGTGATGGTTTTCCGGTGCGCTCTCTATTTTCCTATACGGATTTTGGTGAGCATCTGAGCCCGTTTCTGCTGTTGGACTATGCTGGCCCGCATAAGTTTGAACCTACAGATAAACGGCGTGGTGTTGGCCAGCATCCGCACAAAGGGTTTGAAACTGTTACCATTGTTTATGATGGTGAAGTGGAACACCGTGATTCATCTGGCGGCGGCGGTATTATTGGCCCCGGAGATGTGCAGTGGATGACAGCAGGCAACGGTATCCAGCACGAGGAGTTTCATTCTCCAGCTTATGCAAAAGTTGGAGGGGATTTTCGGATGGTGCAGTTGTGGGTCAATTTGCCAGCCAAAGATAAAGCTGTGCCAGCTGGTTATCAAACCATTCAGGCTGCGGATATTCCAACCATTGCCTTTCCAGATAACAGAGGCAGCCTACGGGTTATTGCGGGAGACTATGAAGGGCAGCATGGCCCTGCACGTATTTTCTCCCCACTGAACGTGTGGGATGGAAAACTGGAAGAAGGGGCAGACATCACACTCTCTCTTCCTGCGGGACATAACGCGGCTATTGTTTCACTTGAAGGAAAGTTGATTGTGAATGGCGCGGAAGAAGTGGGAAGCGCGCAATTCGCACTTCTGGAGCGGGAGGGAACGCAGGTTACATTACAGGCTCCCAAAGCTTCCAGCTTTCTTGTTTTAACTGGTGCGCCGTTGCATGAGCCTATTGCGGGATATGGACCGTTTGTCATGAACACACGGGAGGAAATCCGTCAGGCGATTGAAGATTTTAACAGCGGACGTTTTGGCGCCATTTCGGCCTGATACGCCATGCCATCCATGACGGTCTAATTTTTCAATAATCAGTTCAAGGCAGGATAGAAGCATGACACAGGAAAAAGAACAGCTGTATTTTGTGACAATGTTGGGAAGCCTGCGCAAGGCATCTTATAACGGTATTGTAGCACGCACGTTACCTGCATTGGCGCCAGAGGACATAACTATTTCGGCACTCGGGTCCATCGCTGAGTTCCCTCATTATAATCAGGATGTGCAGGAGCAGGGTTTCCCTGCTTCTGTGCTGGCAATGGGGGAGCAGATTAGGAAAGCCGACGGCGTTATTATCGTAACACCAGAATATAATTATTCCGTACCAGGTGTGTTGAAAAATGCGCTCGATTGGCTTTCTCGCCTTACGCCGCAACCATTTGCGCGCAAGCCCGTCGCGCTTCAGACAGTTTCACCCGGCATGATTGGGGGAGCCCGTGCACAGTATCATATACGCCAGAGCATGGTGTTTATGGATGCTCTTGTGTTGAATAGGCCGGAAGTCATGATCGGTCAGGCGGCAGATAAGTTTGATACAGATAAGCTGGAACTGACAGACGAGCGAACGCGCGCTTTTCTTACACGTCAGATACAGGCATTGGCAGATCTTGCACGTAGAGAACAAAAATAGACTATCGGTGGATTTGTGAGGCCGAAAATAAAAAGCCAATAAGGGCCTCACACTTCATTTGTAACAAGAATATGTTCATTGCCGTTAAATAAATGTGTTTTATGTATAATTTCTCTTTCATTTAAGAGCGAGATGAGTAGTCTGCGCGCTTTTCTTCGTGCAGGAGTTCTGTTTCATGAAGCTTTCTTTGGCTTTATCCATGCTGGATGCCGCCTTGGCAGAGGCGCGCCGGATTGAAGTGAATGTATGTGTTTCCATTGTAGATGCCGCAGCATGGCCAATGGCTTTTGCCCGGATGGATGGGGCACCATTAGGTGTGGTTGATGTTAGCCAGAAAAAGGCGCGCACGGCGGCTCTGTTTCAGATGGACAGTGCGGATTTTGCCGCAAAAGGCCACCCGAATGGTGAGGCCTATACACTGGAAAATACAAACGGTGGTTTAACCAGCTTTGGTGGCGGGTTGGTAATTAAAGCCACTGATGGTTCCTTTTTAGGTGCCATAGGTGTTTCTGGCGCCAAAACGGAAGATGATATTGCCATTGCGCGTGTTGCAATGAAGCAGGCCGTAAATAACTGATCCTATCTTGTTTCTGAGTTTTTAAATGACAACTGCTCCTCAACCTCCTCCCGCAAGCTCCGCGTTCATTGAGCCCCCTCATGGGCGTGCTGCCGCTTTATTTATTCTCACTTTCGGCACTTTTGTTGTTGGAACTGGTGAATTTGCCATTATGGGCATGCTGCCAGAATTTGCTCGTTCCTTACATCTGTCTGCAGCAGATGCAGGATACGCTATTACAGCCTATGCTTTGGGTGTGGTGATTGGCGCGCCGCTTATTACAATTCTGGGTGCGCGGCTTTCGCGTAGAGAGCTTCTGCTTTCTTTGTTGGTGTTGTTTTGTTTCGGGAATTTCCTGAGCATTTGTATGCCCACACCAGAACTGGTTGAAGTGGCACGGTTTATTACTGGCCTGCCGCATGGGGCATTGTTTGGTATTTCTGCGCTTGTTGCGGCTTCCATGGTGGAGCGTTCACGCCGTGGGTGGGCTGTTGGGCGTGTTCTGTCCGGTATTGCCATTTCCACTCTGGTCGGTGCTCCTTTTTCTACATTCGCAGCGGATCATTTTGGATGGCGTGTGGCCTATCTGATTATAGGTATATTTGGCTGCATTACCTTTTTGGGAGTGTGGCGTTATATTCCGGCTGATCAACCCAACCGCAAGAATTCACCGCTTAAAGAAGTTTCTGCCATGGGTAACACGCAGGTTCTGCTTACGTTGCTTACAGCAGCTATTGGCTTTGGCGGCATGTTTGCCATTTATACTTATCTGACCAGTATCCTGCAGAATGTAACGCATGTGCCGGAATGGTCCGTTATGGTGTACATGGTTATCTGGGGCATGGGCATGTTGGTGGGGGCCAATTTGGGCGCATGGCTTGTTGATCGTAAGTTGGATCTGGCTGCAATTCTGGCGCTTGGTGGTAGTGCTATTGTTATGCTGGGCTTTTCTACGGTGCTGCATCAGCCTTTGCTTTTGGCGCTAGCAGTCTTTCTTATTCCAACCTTTGTAAATGGTTTGGGGCCTGCATTGCAGACACGTCTGATGGATTTTGCAGGGGATGCACAAACTCTGGCAGCTTCCCTTAACCATTCTGCATTTAACATTGCCAATGCGTTGGGGGCCGCATTGGGGAGCATGCTGCTGGCGCATCAGTTCGGATATTCTGCTCTGGGTGTTGGCGGGGCTGTTCTCTCCGCTGGTGGTTTGGTTGTGTATCTGCTGGCAATTCTGGTGTTGCGCCGCAGCGGGCAAAAAGAAATCAGACAGCCCATTTCCTGAATGAGAATGATTTATTTATGTAATATGTCATAGTTTATGAAACTATATTCTTAATTATGTATTGAGTTCTGCACGAACGCTTGAAGCTGGAAGGATAATATGCCTTCCAGCTTTTTTGTATTTGCTGAGGGCCAAGAGATTATGTGGGGTAGGGGCAGAGTACCTGCTTGAACCCATTTATACGATCCCACCATAAATGGGATAAGAGTTATAAGACGACTGGTCTAATTATAAATTGACTTCATCTATATCCGTTCATATACAGATAACCAGAACAGGCCATACAGATTCGGTAGGAATATTTCCAGTTTGTATATGGAATTTTACCATCAGGAATTTTTCTGCCCGATAGAAGTTGACCGGTCTATTTTTTGGATGAGGGAGACGATGCCACACATAAGAGCATTCTGCTCTGCCGGGTGCATGCCGCATTTGCGGGCTCGTTCTGCTTTTTCCATTTCACTGTTCACGAGGTAAAAATGGCGTACGCGACAACCAATCCCTATACAGGGGAAGTTCTTGCTAATTTTCCTGAAGCTACAGATCAGGAAGTTCAGACCGCACTGTCCGAAGCTCATGCCGCTTTTGAAAAATGGCGTGATACCTCCTTTGCTGAACGCGCTCGTATTATGAATGCCGCAGCTGCCATTCTGCGTCGTGATGTTGATAAGTATGCCCGTCTGGGCACGCTGGAAATGGGCAAGCTGTTTACAGAGTCCAAGGCAGAAGTTATTCTTTCTGCTGAAATTTTCGAATACTATGCAAAATATGCAGAAGAACTGCTGAAGCCGGAATCTCTGCCGGTTGCTGATCCGGCTGAAGGCAAGGCTGTTCTGGTGCACGAACCTCTGGGTATTGTGCTGGCAATTGAGCCATGGAACTTCCCGTTCTATCAGGTTGTTCGTATTATTGCGCCGCAGCTTTCCGCTGGTAACGCTGTTCTGCTCAAGCACGCTTCCAACCTGCCGCAGTGCGCTGCAGCATGTGAAGAGCTGATGAACGAAGCTGGCCTGCCAAAAGGTCTGTTCCGTAACCTTTATACAGCACGTCGCCACACAGAAGTTATCCTGAAAGATCCTCGCGTTTGCGGTGTGGCTCTGACAGGTTCTGAAGGCGCAGGCACCATTATTGCTGGTGTTGCTGGTAAAGCCCTGAAAAAGGCTACCATGGAACTGGGCGGCGCAGACGCCTTTATTGTTCTGGACGATGCCGACGTAGAAAAAGCAGCTAAATGGGCTGTTATTGGCCGCCATTGGAATGCTGGCCAGGTGTGTGTATCTGCCAAGCGTCTGATTGTTGTAGATGCAGTGTATGATCGCTTCCTGGAACTGTACAAGAAGGGTGTTTCCGAGCTGAAAGCTGGTGACCCGATGGATCCTTCCACAACGCTGGCACCTGTTTGCTCCAAAGGCGCTATGGATGATCTGCACCGCCAGGTTACAGAAGCCATCAAGCATGGTGCAAAGGTTGAAGTGATTGGGCCAGAAGTTCCTGGTAAAGGCGCTTTCTTCCGTCCGCTGCTGATGACCGGTCTGGACGGTAACAACGAAGCCCGTCATTGGGAATTCTTTGGTCCGGTAACGCAGCTGTACCGTGCAAAAGACGAAGACGATGCAATCCGTATCGCCAATGACTCCCCTTACGGCCTTGGTGGCGCTGTCTTTACCAAAGACGAAGCCCGTGGCGCACGTGTGGCTGCAAAAATCCGCACGGGTATGGTATTCATCAACCATCCGCTGGTGCCTAAGGCAGATCTGCCTTTCGGCGGTATCAAGAACTCCGGCTATGGTCGTGAACTGATTGGTCTTGGTATCAAAGAGTTCGTGAACCACAAGCTGATCAACACGGTCGATATCGACGCACCGTTCTGATCATACTGTTAGCAGGCACCTGTAAAGGTGCCTGCTTGCACAGAATACCTATAGTATAAGAAATATAAGTAATTAGAATTATATAGTTTAATAACAAAATAATTCTTTTTAGTAAAAATATTGCTCCCAAAACATAACGTTATCTCCCGCTTACTTCCTGAAAAGAGGCATGTAAACCTGATGTCGTCCAAGTCTGAAATTCTTATTGTCGGTGGCGGAGTGGCAGGACTTGCCCTTGCAACGCGTCTGGGTAAAACACTTGGCCGGCACGGAAAAGCACGTATCACGCTTATTGATAAAAGCTTTTCACATGTATGGAAGCCCATGCTGCATTGCTTTGCCGCAGGCACAGTGCAGAATGAAAATGACCGCATCAGTTTTATGGCGCAGGCCAGCAGCCACAATTTTGAATTCTGGCCCGGTGAAGTTGTTTCTATTGATAGAGAAAAGCGGGAAGTTGTTTTAAGCCCCTTACATGCATCAGACGGCAGCAAGGTTCTGGATAGCAGAACCATGACGTATGATGCCATTGTGCTGTCCATCGGAAGCCGCGCCAATGATTTTGGCACCCCCGGTGTGCTGGAAAACTGTCTGTTTATTGATAATCTTGTTGAAGCGAATGCTTTTAATGAAAAATTCAGAATGGAAATTCTGAAGTCATTTGCTGATAATTCCGAACTAGATATTGCTATTGTTGGCGGCGGGGCCACAGGTACCCAGCTTGCTGCGGAACTTCATAAGTCTCTTGAGATTGTTGACCCGGTCAGCTTGCATGCATTTGGCAAGGCACCGCCAAAACTGAGCATTACTTTGTTACAGTCTGGTGCGCGCATTCTTCCTGCCTTTCCGGAATCTGTTTCCATGGCAGCACAGCAGGAATTGGAGCGGATTGGCGTTAATGTGCGCACATCTGCCCGTGTTGCCGCGGCTGACCCCACAGGGTTTACGTTGAAAGATGGCACACATGTGCCTGCTACCCTGCGCGTATGGGCAGCGGGTGTGAAGGCGCCGGAGGTAACAAAAACTTATGGTGGTCTTTCTCTAAGCCGCTCTGGGCAGATCAACGTTAAACCTAACCTGTGTTCTGTTGATGATGATCGTATTTTTGCAATGGGAGATTGTTCCTACATTGTAGATGATCCGCTGCCCGCTACGGCACAGGTTGCCCGCCAGCAGGCCCATCATCTGGCACAGCATCTGCCTGCATGGCTGGAAAGCGGTAAGGAAGTGCCTTCCTGCATCTTCCATAACAAGGGTGCCATTGTTGCTTTGGGTAACTACAATGGCTGGGCCGCTCTGCCTGGTGGTCGCGTTATGGGTGGCGGTATGCTGCATGGGCTTTCAGCCCGCATAGGCCATATTATGCTGTATCGTCAGCATCAGATAGAACTGTTTGGCTGGATACGCGGCTTGGCTTCCATCTTTGCTGATATGGTGGAAACCGTTATTCGCCCTTCCGTGCGGCTGGATTGATCTGATCTGTGGTGCAACCCAAAAGGGTGAGCGAAGTTTGCCATGCCTCATCCATTGGATGGGATGAATGCGTAATCTTTGTCATCAAGGTTGCACCCAGCCAGAGCTGATAAAGTGAGGATGCAAGTTTATGGGCGGGTAGGGTGGATTGTACAGATCCATCTTCCTGCCCTGTTTTTATAACCTGAGAGAGATGGGTGATAACAGAAGCTGTGCCAGTTTCCATAATACGGCGCATGCGTTCTGATATATCAGAAACCTCTGCGGCCAGTTTAACAATCAGGCATTTATCCCCAACTTGCCCTTTGATATGTGAACAACGCCAGAAATCCAGATAAGAAAATAATTTCTGTGCACCATTTTTATCTGGTGTGGCAAAGAGTGCATGAATATTTATTAAATAATCGTGCATATAGGAGCGGAGCAGTTCCTCTCCAAAAGCCTCTTTAGATGCAAAATAATGGTAAAATGAGCCCTTGGGGATACCCGCAACTTCCAGAATTTGCGAAAGGCCCACGGCTGAAAACCCGCGTTCAGCAATAAGAGCACGTGCAGAATCTACTATTTTCTTTTTTGCGATATCGTGTTTTGTAGGCGTATTCATGAGCACGGAAATATCCTGATTTCTTTCAAAAAAGTTTTTATGTCTTTATCTAAACAGACACAAATATAAGCCTGACGATATCAGGGATGAATGATGTAGCTGTATAATACCATGAGACATGTTCATTTGGGAAACATTGTCGTGGAAACGTTTTTAGGAATATCTGTTTTGGAGAATGGAATCTTCACGCTCATATAAAAAATGAGTATGCAGATTTCACTTATGATATTGTAATTTTTGCTCCACTCTTGAGGCTTCATGAAACAGACAGCGTTTTGTAGGGCAGAGCTTGTAGCCGTTCTTTTGAATGTCAGAAAGGATACGCCCTGTGTGCTCACGCTGGAAAACGGTCAGGCCTTGCCTTCTGGTCCGTTGACCATGGGCGGCCACTCCTTGCAAAAGGAACTATGCCGATGGGTGGAGCAGCAAACAGGTGTGGTCTTGGGCCATACAGAACAGCTTTATACGTTTGCAGATACACAGGTGGCAGATAAAAGCCGCTTGGTACGTATTTCCTATATGGCGTTGATAAGTTCGCACTCAGATCAAACAATCGCAGAACGCTCAATCTATGATTATTTTCCGTGGGAAGACCGCAGAAATACAGAGGCACAGGCTCTGTTGCAGCGTATTGTTTTATGGCTGAAAAATTGGGCCGGAAAAAATGTGGTGCAGCAGCAGAGATGTGCCAGATTGTTCGGTCTGACCCCGCATCCATGGAACGATGAACTGGCTTTAGATCGTTATGAACTGTTGTGGGAAGCCGGTTTGGTGCATGAAGCCAAGCATTTTGAAGGGCAGATCCAATCAGGTTTGCCAATGCAGGCAGATTTCAGGCGCGTTTTGGCAACAGCCCTTTCACGCGTAAGGGCAAAAATTCGTTATACATCTGTCGTGTTTGATTTGTTGCCAGAGATGTTTACACTGTTACAGCTTCAGCAAGCGATGGAAGCATTAGCAGGCTGTTGGATGCACAAGCAAAATTTCAGGCGTCTGGTTTTACAACAAAAACTGGTGGAAGAAACCGGTGCTTTTGATACGCCTCAACAGGGGCGCCCCGCAAAGCTATATCGTTTTCGGCCGGAGGCAGGGCAGAATTGCTATCTGGCAGGCGCTAAATTGCCACTAACGCCATTGTTATAAAAAGTAAGTTAAAAGCGCTTGTTTTTCCCTTGCGGTACATATACTCAAATTGAGCATATGTACCGCAAGGGAGGGTATTCATGTTGGCATTCAATATTCCAGACAGGGATACTCTGTATCAGCCTGTAGCCAGCATTATGGCGAGAGATTTTTGGGAAGACCGGTATGCAGCCGATATTGAGGCGATTATACGCCTTAAAAAGCAGCATAATGCCGTTATTCTTGCGCATAACTATCAAACGCCAGAAATCTTCCATTGTGTGGCTGATATCCGGGGTGATAGCCTTGCTCTTGCACGCGCTGCGCAGAATATAGATGCCGACATTATTTTTATGGCTGGCGTGCATTTTATGGCAGAAACAGCCAAATTACTGAATACAGAAAAGAAAGTTCTTATTCCGGATGTTGCCGCAGGTTGTTCTTTGGCGGAAGGCATTACGGCTGAAAATGTAAGGTACCTTAAACAGGCATATCCGGGTGTGCCTGTTGTAACCTATGTAAACAGCACGGCCGCAGTTAAGGCAGAAAGCGATATCTGCTGCACTTCGGGCAATGCGCGCAAGGTGGTGGAAAGCCTGAACGTTCCACGTGTGATCATGATTCCAGATGAATTTCTGGCGCGTAATATTCAGGCAGAAACCGGAATTGAAATGATAACATGGCCTGCGCATTGTGAGGTGCATGAGCGTTTTACCCCGCAGGAAATTCGGCAGTATCGGCGTATGCATCCGGGGGTAAAAGTTGTGGCGCATCCTGAATGCCCGCCAGAAGTGGTGGAAGCGGCAGATTATTCAGGCTCCACAGCTCAGATGATTACCTATATTGCAGAAGAAAAACCGGAAAAAGTCCTTCTGGTTACTGAATGTTCCATGAGTGATAATTTGGCGGCAGAATACCCAAACACCACTTTCGTGCGTCCATGTAATCTGTGCCCGCATATGAAGCGCATTACATTGCCCGCTATCCGAAAGTCTTTGGAAAATCTGGAGGCTGAGGTTGTTATTCCTGAAGCCTTGCAAGAGCGTGCCCGTTTGGCGGTTGAGCGTATGCTGCGTGTTTAAAGGCTGGGATAGGAGTTTTCTATATATGTCTTACGCAAGCCATTTGCCTGCTTTGTTATGGAAACCTGTTATTCAAACAGCATTGTTTGAAGATCTGGGGCAGGGAGGAGATATTACCACACAAGCATTGGCAGCGCCGGGGCAGAAAATACGCGCAGTATTTCGCGCACGCCATCAGGGTGTTGTTGCGGGGCTTGAAGGGGCCCGGCAGGCTTTTGCGCTTTTAGATGAGCATGTGCAGTTTCGTACCTTCAAGCAGGATGGGGATAGGCTGGCCATTGGTGATGTGCTGGCTGAAGTAGAAGGTGATGCCCTAACTGTTCTGGCGGGAGAGCGGACAGCCTTGAATATTCTCTCTCATCTCAGCGGTATCGCCAGCCAAACGCGCCAGATGGTGGATGCTGTAGCAGGCACAAAAGTGGTTATTTGCTGCACACGCAAAACACTTCCGGGGTTAAGGGCTTTACAAAAATATGCCGTAAAGGCTGGCGGAGGTGGCAATCACCGTTTTCGGTTAGATGATGCTATTTTGATTAAAGATAACCATTTGGCTTTGTGTGGCGGTCAGGTGGATGTGGCTTTGCAAAAGGCACGTGAGCGGGCGGGCCACCTTATGAAAATTGAATTGGAAGTAGATACGCTGGAACAGTTGGAAGCCGCATTGGCCAGTGGTGGTGCCGATGCCTATCTGCTGGATAATATGGATACGGACACCCTGCGCAAAGCAGTAGACATGATTAACGGCTCTGCCATTGCCGAGGCATCAGGCGGGATTACGCATGAAACTGTGCGCGCTATTGCTGAAACCGGGGTGGACGTTATTTCTGCTGGCTGGCTAACGCATAGCGTAAAAGCTTTGGATATTGGGTTGGATTACGTCTAGTTTCGCAAAACATATCCAAAAGCTTTTATACTATATGTAAAACAACCTCATGCTTGCATCTGAAAATCTGCCTGAACAGCCACAGCAGAAACAGGTGGCCAGAACTCAGATGCAATTTGCCCCTGTAATTGAGAAAGCTGCTGTTGTATCCAGCTCATATAATCATGCAGACCACGGATAATAATATCTTCGGCAGTTTGTTCAGCAAGCGTAACACGTAGTTCTGCAACACATTCTTGCAATTGGCTGCAACGTGAACGCAAGCCGGGATAAGATGCTAAAAGTGCCAGTGTTTCATCCATCAGGCGTAAATTGGCTGCCAAGGACCGGGAGAAACCTTCATTTTTTAGTAAGAAGCCCACAATATTGGCAGGTGTAATTGTAACAGGCCGCAAACGGCGGAAGGCATGGTAAGCAGCTGCAGAGCGCAAAACGGCTGTCCATTGCGTAATGTCAATTTCAGAGCCAGGGGCTTCCCCTTGGGGCAGCAGCATATGGTAGCGAATGTCTACCAAGCGCGTAATTTGGTCACACCGTTCAAGCGTTTTGCCCAGTTTATAAAAAAGCCATGCCTGGTCACGGTAAAGCGTGCCTTCCGTGACGCCAAAATGGGCCTGACAATCCTGTTTGATATGTGTGCACAGACTTGAAAGGCTGTTTTGATAAATATCTTTTTCCTTCAAGTCCAAAACCCAGCGCGTGAACACATTTAACTGTGTCCACATTTCAATAGAAACGAGGGGACGAACCGCGCGCGCATTTTCACGTATAGCATGGGCAGTTGCGCAGATAGAGGCCGGGTTTGCCTGTTCTGTCAGATAAAAGCTGGCTACGGCATCTGCATCACCAGATGGATGTAGGGCAAGGAAAGTCTGCTCGTCCG
The DNA here is from genome assembly GCF_009914215.2 of Acetobacter pasteurianus. Taxonomy (NCBI): domain Bacteria; kingdom Pseudomonadati; phylum Pseudomonadota; class Alphaproteobacteria; order Acetobacterales; family Acetobacteraceae; genus Acetobacter; species Acetobacter pasteurianus. The sequence continues at coordinate 1,873,163 of NZ_CP039846.2, forward strand.
AGTTAATTTGCACAATAGAATGCCATGCAATTTGGCCATTGGCATCGCGCACAAATGTTTCTGTCACTTCTAGAAGGCGGGCCAGATTTTCTGTGCGCTCCATATAGCGTGCCAGCCACATCATGCATTCGGCGTAGCGAGAGAGCAGGTGGCCCTGTGTTTCGTTCATCATGATGCCATCACCCATGTATCTTTAGAACCACCACCTTGAGATGAATTCACCACCAGAGACCCTTTGCGAAGTGCTACACGGGCCAAGCCTCCAGGCAGCACCCATACAGAGCGACCAGTTAGAGCAAAGGGGCGGAGGTCCACATGCCGTGCTTCCACGCCATCTGGGCAGAGGGTGGGGGTGACAGACAGATTGATAACGGGTTGGCTGATATAGTTGGAAGGATCCGCCAGTAATTTTTCCCTAAAATCTGCCAGTTCTTTCTGGCTGGCGTGCGGCCCAATTAACAGACCATATCCTCCTGATTCCCCAACAGGTTTTATAACCAGCTTGTTCATATTGGCTAACGTATAAGCAAGTCCGTCTGGTTCTGCGCAGATATGCGTTTCAACACTTTGCAGAATGGGGTCTTGCCCTAAATAGTACCGGATAATGCGCGGCATATAAGCGTATACGGCTTTATCATCGGCAACACCTGTGCCCAAGGCGTTGGCAAGGGTAACGTTGCCGCGTCGATACGCGTCTACCAATCCGGGAACGCCCAGAAGGCTGTTCGGGTTAAACGCGAGTGGGTCCAGGAAGTCATCATTCAGGCGACGATAAATGGCATGCACGGCCCGCGGTCCGTTAACCGTGCGCATAAACACCCGATGGTTTTCTACAAATAGATCTTTACCTTCCACAAGGGGCACGCCCATCTCGCGGGAAAGAAAAACATGCTCAAAGTAAGCAGAATTATAAATGCCAGGCGAAAGAAGAACGACTTGTGGATCAACCACACCTTCAGGCGCCACTTCGCATAGAGTCTGATGTAGGCGTAGGCCATATTCTTCAACCGAGCGAATGGGCAGACCAGATGCCAGATCCGGCATAAGGCGCAGCATCATATGTCGGTTTTCAATAACGTAGGATACGCCGGAGGGCGTGCGGGCATTATCTTCCAAAATCAGAAACTGGCCGTTATCGTCCCGTATCAGATCGGTGCCGTTGATATGCACATAAACGCCGCCCGGAACATCTACCCCCACCATGGCCTCACAGTAATTGGGGTTATTCAGCACCAGTTCGGCGGGAAGGATGCCATCTCGCAGGATGTTTCGATCATGATAAATATCATGCAAAAACAGATTGATGGCTTGAATACGCTGCTGCACACCCCGCTCTACGTGGTCCCACTCCTGCGCGGTAATAACACGGGGGATGGCATCAAACGGTAGAATACGGTCGATAGCTTCCTTATCTGAATACACCGTAAAGGTAATGCCCATACGGTAGAGCTGGGCTTCTGCGGCCTGCGTTCTGCGGCGTAGTTCCGGCAGACTGAGTGCGGCAAGTCGGTCTTTTACACATTGTAAGGTGGGGGGCGTTGGATCACGCCGATTCATCAACTCACAAAAAAAATCAGGGATGCGGTAATTATCCAGTAATCCTGAGAAAGTCGCCTGAGGGGGAGCATGCAGGGCTGTTGGTGTCATGGTTTCTCTCCCGTCAGGTTGGCGGCCAATGTGGCCTCAACTTGTTTCACTACCGAATTAACTGAACAGGTTTCCAGATGTTTGCCAAGTCTAAAAACGCGGCTACTTGAGCAAGTTTTTGATTGCGTTGGATATGTATTGCATGTGCGCGCCATGCTGCTATGGTTTTACGCTACAAGTGCGTGTTCTTGTTGAACGAGGCAACAATGCTTGCCATGAATAAGATAAAAGACAGGGTTAGGGTTTGATGAGTTCTCACGTTATGCTGACACATCGAACCTGTTATCGGTATGATAGGCCTGTCAGCATGGGGCCTCAAACTATTCGGCTGCGTCCTACGCTGCATTCGCGCACACCTGTGCTTTCATACAATTTGCACGTGCAACCAACTGAGTGCTTGGTGAACTGGGCACAGGATGCGCTGGGCAATCAGATTGCATACGTTGAATGTGCCGATCAGGTGACTCAGTTTGATATTGAAGTGGCACTTATGGTGGACCTGACACCGTATGATCCTCTTGCTGATACAGCTATAGGTCCGGAACCTTTGAATGAAGGAAATGGGCAAACGCCGCAGCGTATAAGTGAGAATATGCAATCACTCATCGGTGCGCATCAGGTTCTGGCAGCGCAAAACCCCTTGGACAAAATTAAGGCTCTTAACCAAGTTATTGCACAGCGGATTCAATACCAACGGCGTATGGAACCGGGTGTTTGGACGGCAGAGGAAACATTGCAGCACGCCAGCGGTTCTTGCCGAGATAGCGCATGGTTGCTGGTAAGTGCCGCGCGTCATCTTGGTTTTTCGGCTCGCTTTGTTTCCGGTTATCTTATTCAGGAAGAATGTGCGGAAGGTAAGATTACAACCCTGAATGGTGATTTACACGCGTGGGCGCAGGTTCTTATCCCGCAAAAGGGCTGGATTGGGTTTGATACCACATCTGGCTTTCTGGCAGGCGCAGGGCATATTCCGCTGGCAGTTGCAAATACACCGCAGGATGCAGCGCCTGTTTCTGGCGTGCTGGATTGTTGTGAAGCCGTATTTGATGTGTTCATGCAAGTGCAGCACTTACCCCGACAATGAAACGGTTTTCCTGCCAATCCTGCAACCATCTGGTGGGGTTTGAGGCAACGCAGTGTGGATATTGCGGTATTACCGTAGGGTATTTGCCCGAGCTTGCGGCCATGACGGCACTAGAGCCTCAGGCCGATGGCACATGGTTGCCTTTGGAAGAAAAGGCAGAAGGGAAAGCGCGGGCCTTTTGTATCAATCATGTTTATGGTGTGTGTAACTGGCTGACATTGGCCGCAGATAGTAATGCAACAGCCGGGTTTTGTGTTGCCTGCCAATTTAACCGCATGATCCCCAATTTAAATGTGCCAGAAAACAAAGACCGTTGGTACAAACTGGAAGTTGCAAAACACAGGATGTTTTACACAATCCTGCGTTTGAAGCTTCCGTTTAAAAACCGGCGGCAAGACCCGGAAAACGGTTTGGCATTTGATTTTCTGGATGATGCAGCAGATGGCTCTGTTGCCATCATGACAGGCCATAGCAATGGTATTATCACAATTGCTACCAAGGAAGCGGATGATGCTTACCGTGAAAAAATGCGCATCGAAATGGGAGAGTATTATCGTACTCTGCTAGGGCATTTTCGCCATGAAATTGGTCATTATTACTGGAACATTCTGGTAAGAGATGGTGGAAAATTGGAAGCCTGTCGTGCAGTTTTTGGTGATGACCGCGCAGATTATCAGGCTGCATTGCAAACCTATTATGCGCAATCTCCCCCGCAAAACTGGCGCGAGAATTTTGTAAGCTTTTATGCGACATCTCACCCATGGGAAGACTTTGCAGAAACATGGGCGCATTATTTCCATATCGTTTCTACACTGGAAACAGCTTTGGCTTACGATATGACTGTAAGCGCCACAGTGGGCGGAGATGCACTTCTTTCCCCGCATGGAGACCCTTACACAACCATGCCTTTTGAGGAAATTATCAACGCATGGGTTCCGCTAACTTATGCGGTCAATAATTTAAACCGTTCCATGGGGTTGCCAGATTTTTATCCGTTTACGTTAACGCAGGGTGTCGTGCACAAACTGCATTTTATTCATGATCTTATTCGAGGTGTTCAGAATAAATTATAAACCCTTGGGTTTTGTGGCGTTATACAGCACATAAAATAAAACCCGATGCAGCCAAAAATGCAGCATCGGGTTTTGAGTATTGTAATACGCTAAGCTAATAACAGTTTAGCGATTATACGCTTTCTGCAACCCAGCTTTTGCGTTTTGTTGCCTGGCCAATGCCGGGGTTCATGCAGTTGCAGGGGTCAAGCTGCTGATAGTGGTCCAGCATGTTTTGCGGAGCCTTATACAGGTGGCCCACATTATGCTCTGCCGGATAGCGTGCCCCACGGGCATCTAAACCGGGCAGCATTTCATGCTCTACAGCTATAGCATTATACCCCTTCTTCACCACGTAATCCTGATGCATGACATGGCAGAGGAAGTGGCCGTAATACAGTTTAACAATCAGCTTGTTTTCAATATCCTGCGGCAGTTTTTCAAACCATTCCCGATCATTCCGGCGGAGGGCAACGTCCAGCGCCACAATATCTTCTGCTTCCTTATGGTGCACAGCGCGGTATCTTACAGCCGCACCAGCGGCAGCAAAACGATGCAGGAAGGCAAGCTTGCCTTCTTCTGGCGTGCATTCAAAATAGTCACCAGTGGCACTGCCAAAATATGTCTGCAGATACTGGCGCATAGGCCCAGCCAGATCGTGCGAGACCTTGAGCATGAGATGGTGTTCAAACTTGTCCCGGTAATCCAGCATCCGCGTGGGGAGCTGACGTGGTAACAGGTAGCTGATGGCCTGCATGATCCGATCACTCAGGTGGTCGGGCAGGAAGCCAAGTTTTTTGGCAAAAATGTCAAACCGGGATTTCATGGCGAACATTTTTGGCAAAAACTTGGTGCCAAAATAACGGATAACCGCAAAAGTATCCTTGCCGTATTTTTCAGCAATATTAAACGCGTCACGGTGGATATATTCCCCGCAAATCGGCAGTTCATTAAATGCTGTCAGCACATGGCGGCGCAGGTTTTCCAGCTCATCCGTATTGTTGGTGCCGATATAGAAAACAGACGTATCTTTGTTGGCAGGAAAGGTATCAAGGCGCACAGCAAACACAACCAGCTTGCCCGCGCAGCCCGCGGCTTCATACCAGCGTGCCGGATCTGCATTGTAGCGGGCAGGGGTATCGGCATCAATTTCGCGCACGTGGTTGATGTAATTGCCATCGTGCCCTTTGCCTGCGTTCCAATCAATATCTGCTTCAGTAAAGGTGCCAGCTTCCAGCTTCTGCAGTATCGCTTCCGGGTCATTCCCCAGTTGGATACCCAGATGATTAACAAGTTGCAGTTTACCATCCGGCCCAACCTGACCAAACACAGCCATTTCTGTGTAAGCTGGACCACGCTGCACCAGTGCACCACCAGAGTTGTTGCTAACGCCACCAAGCACAGAGGCACCAATACAGGAGGAACCAATAACAGAATGCGGTTCCCGCCCAATGGCAGCCAGTTTGCTTTCCAGTTCGTAAAGCGTGGCACCCGGTAGGCACACAACTTGCTTGCCGTTACCAATCAGATGAGATTTATCCAGCCGTAGCGTGCTGATAAGCACGATATCACGGTCATAATTATTACCATCGGGGGTGGAGCCACCAGTCAGCCCCGTATTGGCGGCCTGCATGATAATAATTTTATCAGCATTTACGCAGGCCTGAGCAACGCGCCAAAGTTCGATAAGTGAGCCTGGCTGAACAACAGCAAGCACCTTACCCGCGCCAAAGCGAAAACCATGGGTAAAGCGATATGTGCTGTCTTCTCCGGTCAGGACATGGTGCTGGCCAGCTATATTCTTCAGCTGTTCAATCAGCTGCTTGTTGTTTTCTGCGGCGGTTGTCACGCATAAATCCTTTCTACGGCAGCCGGAGGTCGTGTTTCAGATACCGGCAAGAGTATAACGTAATGGTGTTTTCACGGTTACGCCTGATATTGCGCCGTGAATAACAAATGACAAGAAACATGGCATAGGAACGCAAGAAAGTCTCTGGCTACCCCCGTTTCTGGCAACGCATGCCTGTTATAACATGTTGGGGCGCGTTTGTCGTATTATCTTGAAATACCCAACGTATCTGGCGGTTATTGGGAGGGTGATAACGTGAATTGTTTGGAAAATTCTGAAAGATTTTTTATCAATGGGCAGTGGGTTTTCCCTTCTGCGCAAGATCAGCAAGACATTATCAACCCAGCAACAGAAGAACCTTGTGGTCGTCTTGCATTGGCACACGCGCAGGACGTGAATCGGGCTGTTGAGGCTGCTCATGCGGCATTTGAGGCATGGAGCACCATAACACGTGCTGAACGGCTGGAGGTTTTAGGCCGTATTCCTTCTATCTATCAGCGCAGAGCAGAAGAGATGTCGCAGGCGATTTCTCTGGAAATGGGGGCTCCCATCACCCTCGCGCGGGAAAGTCAGACCCCAGCAGGCTTGGCGCATATAGAAGAAACGTTGGATGCCTTGCGTCACTACCAGTTTGAGGAATGTGAGGATTATATTCTCATCACTCATGAACCCATAGGTGTTGCCGGGCTGATTACGCCGTGGAACTGGCCCATGAACCAGATAGCCTGCAAGGTTATGCCAGCCTTGGCTGCCGGATGCACTGTTGTGCTCAAACCCAGTGAAATTGCACCTTTATCTGCCATTATATTTACAGAAATCCTGCATGAAGCAGGCGTTCCCGCTGGTGTGTATAACATGGTGCAGGGTAACGGCCCTGTGGCCGGAGAAGCCTTGGCCAGCCATCCGTTGGTCAATGTGGTGTCTTTTACCGGATCAACACAGGCGGGTATTGCCGTGGCGCAGGCCGCAGCGCCTACTGTTAAACGTGTTTTGCAGGAACTGGGCGGCAAATCTGCCAACATTATTTTCCCTGATACGGATTTTGCAGATGCAGTAGAACGGGGTGCCCAAGAGTGTTTTGGAAATTCTGGCCAGTCCTGTGATGCACCAACCCGCATGTTGGTGCCGCATGAGCTGATGGAAAAGGCCATGGATATTGCAGCTAAAGTTGCGAATGGTCTGCGTGTGGGCAATCCGGCCGATAGCATGACGGAGCTTGGTCCCGTTGTAAGTGCCAGCCAGTTTAACCGTATTCAGGTATTGATTGAAAAAGGTACAGCCCAAGGAGCCATTCTGGCGGCTGGCGGGGCAGGGCGCCCAGACGGGCTTGCGCAAGGGTATTACGTGCGCCCCACCGTGTTTGGTCACGTTACATCGGATATGGTGATTGCGCAGGAAGAAATCTTCGGTCCGGTTTTGTCCATCATGGGGTATGCGGATGAAGATGATGCCATTCGGCTGGCAAATAGCACACCATATGGTTTGGCCGCATATGTGCAATCTGGCAGCATGGAGCGTGCTCGTCGGGTCGCACGTAAGCTCCGGGCTGGCACAGTTACCCTTAATGGTGCTGCGTGGACCGTAAAAGCTCCATTTGGTGGGTATGGCCTGTCTGGCAATGGCCGTGAATGCAGCCGTTTTGGAATTGCAGAGTTTTTGGAAACCAAAGCAATTGTTGGATACGGAGCAAACTCAAAAAAGCACTGAACAGTTCAGAAAGAAACTATCGTCGTCTCAAAACATTGTGTTCAGGGCAAATGTTTGTCCCAATCTTTTCATCATTTTGAGATGTCCAAAAATACACATTTGCAAGAATTGATGCAGGTCATGGTTGGGATATCTGATTCAGGCTGGGATCAGTGCGCAATGCAACAGAATGTATAGGTAAGGGAAGTATTATGGCACGTGTAGCAGGCAAGGTTGCCATTGTTTCTGGGGCCGCTAATGGCATTGGCAAGGCAACCGCACAGCTTTTGGCTAAGGAAGGCGCAAAAGTTGTTATTGGTGACTTAAAAGAAGAAGATGGGCAGAAAGCTGTTGCAGAAATTAAGGCAGCAGGTGGTGAAGCCGCATTTGTCAAACTGAATGTAACAGATGAGGCTGCATGGAAAGCCGCTATTGGGCAAACGCTTAAGCTTTATGGGCGGCTGGATATTGCAGTGAACAATGCAGGCATTGCGTATTCTGGCAGTGTAGAAAGCACATCTCTGGAAGATTGGCGGCGCGTTCAGTCTATCAATCTGGATGGCGTGTTTTTGGGCACACAGGTGGCTATTGAGGCCATGAAGAAGTCGGGCGGTGGATCCATTGTCAATCTGTCTTCCATTGAAGGACTGATTGGGGACCCAATGCTGGCCGCCTATAACGCCAGTAAAGGTGGGGTAAGGCTGTTTACAAAATCTGCGGCCCTACATTGTGCCAAATCTGGATACAAGATTCGGGTAAACTCAGTGCATCCCGGCTATATCTGGACACCTATGGTGGCCGGTTTAACAAAGGAAGATGCTGCTGCACGCCAAAAGCTGGTGGATCTGCACCCCATTGGCCACTTGGGTGAGCCCAACGATATTGCTTACGGTATTTTGTATCTTGCCTCTGATGAATCCAAGTTTGTTACAGGGAGCGAACTGGTCATTGATGGTGGGTACACCGCACAATAAGCAATCAGGTGTAAGGGAGTAAAATTTTATGTCCGGTAAAAAGCATTTCTCTCCAAGGCGGGAGAAAAAGCATGCGACACGTGAGGATTTGATCCTAGGCTTGCTCAATCAGTTTGGTTCTTCTGTAGAAACTGATCGGGAGAAATATCTGGATCTGGTGTCTGAAATTGCAGAAGCGGTAGATGGACGCCGAAAGAGAGGTAGCAACGTAGATACTGCCGAAGGTAATCCAGACGTTAGCGGCTAAATATTTCTAAAAATTAAAGAGAATTAAACAAGAGCCAGCCATTTATAGTAAGGGCTGGCTCTTGTTTTATTTATGGCAGAGGGTGAGCAGCGTTCAGCTTTTCACGCTCTTCCAGCACAACGCCCGGCTGCAGCGGTGTAGCGCGTTCCTTTTTAATATCATCCGCCGAGAAGGTGGGCGTAGAAGCCGCGCCACTCAGGGAAGAAACATAGGTCAGCAGAGCGGCAATTTCTTCGTCAGACATGGATGCCATGGAAGGCATGTACCCCATGTAGGAACCACCAGCGGCCTTCAGGCTGCCAGCAAGACCGTTCAGCAGTACGTGCGCCACGTAGGTTTTGCCTTCAGGAGAAGCCGCAATTTTGTCAATGCGTCCTTTCAGGGGTGGAAACTGCCCAGGAACGCCATCGCCGCTGCTCTGGTGGCACATGGCGCAGTGCGTTGCATAAAGCTGTGCGCCATCTGCCGCTGCATGCGCCGCACCGGAAAAGCCTACGCCTCCGGTAAGAGCTGCCAGCAGAGCGAGAACGGTCTTTTTCATAAAATACTCCTGAAAACTGTTCGATAATGAAATGACTATACACGGATAACCTATCTTCTCAACCTAAGGAGGTTGAAAGAATACGCTTTCTTTATTTCGAATAATCAGGGCGGAAGAAAGGCTTCACGGTTACAAATAAGGGATGAACTACAGGGAGAACTGCGCAAAAAGAGAGAACAGGGCGCATCAGGCAAAGCGTATTTTGCGTGAGCACGTCTGTTTTTCTGAGTAGAATTGAGAGATATTTTTTTAAGAAACAGCTCTTTGTTCCATAGGTCATAAGTATGGAAATAAAGAATCGCTCATAGTCGGATTTAAGATATACAGGTGTAAAAGCACAAAATAAAATCACATTAAATTTTTAAGGAGAGTAGCAGTTTACTGCCATTAAATGGTGCCCAAGGGCGGGATCGAACCACCGACACTGCGATTTTCAGTCGCATGCTCTACCAACTGAGCTACTTGGGCACCGCAGCCTCGCGGCGTGAGAGAGCATGTATCTCACTCTCTGCAGGAGATCAAGTCACCTTTCGTCATTTCTTTCAGCTTTTTCATCATTTTCAATCGGAGCAGGGGCGCCCGGAATACGATAGTCGCCAGAAAACCAGCGGCCCAGATCCACATCTGCGCAGCGTTTTGAGCAAAAAGGGCGAAATTCTGCTTGTGCAGGTTTGCCGCATACGGGGCATTTAGCGGGTTTAGAAGTCATGCGTCCTGAACCGTCCAGAAAAAATCAGGCAAAGCAGGGTCAGCCTTTAGGGCCAAAGGTTTGCCGCGGAGCTGCACACAGTCTGCTACAGCCTGTGGGTCCTGCTCTAGTGCCCGAATAAGGGGGATACTGCCGCGTAAGATGGTTGCTGTAGGGGCTTCTGCCAAGATGGTACGGAGTGCCTTAAGCGCATGCCCATGGGGAGAGTTTAGAAGCTCTGGAAGGGAAGGGTGAATACGCGGGCGTACAATTTCAATCAGCCCTAAAGCGCTTACACCAAGGCAGCGTGGGCGAAGTGGGTCTGCCTGTAAGGCCGCCTGCACAACATCCTGCAAGGCCTGACGCTTGCGCATGGCCATGCCTGCCGGGTCGATGACGATGGCGCCAGAAAGATTGCGCAGGCGAATTTGGTGCAAAAGCTCAGGCAGCGCATCACGGTTTGCTGCAAATTGTGCGGTCTGCTTGGGGCGGGAACCCGCAACAGGTGGGGCATCCATATCAATGGCAGTAAGAGCAGGAGTTGGGGTAATAGTCGCCTGCATATTGCCGGGCAGTTCTACCGTGCTGTCTTCCAGAGCATGACATGCTGCCGTAATTTCTGGCGGCGTGGGTGTAAACCCGGGTTCTCGTCTTGAGCGTAGGATGGGCGGCACAAGGGCTGCTGCCTGCGGAGTATCTACTACAATGGTCGCATTGGGCCATTGGCGCGCCAGCCGCTCCAATGGTGTTGGACCAGAAGTTACAAGGCCAATATCCTTACCTTGTGCAGAAGGCTCCAGCATGCGTACACGCACGCCCTTGCCACCTTGTGCTGCGCGAGAAACGCAAACCGTTATGCTTTGGCCTTCGGTAAGAGCGGATACAGCTTTCTGGTCAGACAGAAAGCCCTGTAAGCCCTGACCCAGATCAACAAAAGCTCCGCCCATAAAGGCAGCTTGCGCCGCTACGCGAGCAACATAGATATTACCAACAAGATCGGGAGCAGCTGGCCGCCAGAGTGCGTAATCCAGCAATGTATCATCTTGGGTGACCGCAAGACGCATTTCACCCGGAAAGGTGGCAACGCGCAAATACTGAATCACGCCAGCCAGTGTCCGGGTTGCCCGCGTAAAAGCTGGGCTGTTTCAAATAGTGGTAAACCGATAACAGCAGAGCTGCTGCCAGATAGAAAACGAATAAAGCCAGCGGCATGGCCTTGCAGGGCATATCCACCAGCTTTGCCTTCCCAATCACCTGCATCCAACAAGGCATTGATCTGATGGGGCGTAAGGCGGTTAAACGTAACTGCTGTTTCTACCAGTCGTTCCGCTGCTTTGCCTTGTGGCCAACTGGAGCTGGGCATAACAGCAACTGATGTGATGACCGTGTGCCGTCTGCCAGAAAGACGCTCCAGGCAGAATTGCGCTGTTTCGCGATTTTCGGCTTTGGGCAGAATACGCCGGCCCAACGTAACCACTGTATCCGCGGCAAGAATTAAGGCGGGTTCAGTTACGCAGGTAGCCACAGCACGTGCTTTTTCTAACGCCATACGGTGCGCATAAGCACGGGGGAGTTCGTGTTTTGCAGGTGTTTCGTCAATATCAGCCGGAACAATGCGGTCAGGCACTACGCCAATCTGGCGCAGCAGATCTACCCGCCGGGGCGAAGCAGATGCCAGTACAAGGAGAGGTGTCTCTCCTTTAACGGAGTTCTGCTGGCCGGAAACTGTCACGGCTTTATTTGAAGCGGAACGTAATGCGACCCTTGGAAAGGTCGTAAGGTGTCATTTCAACATTCACGCGGTCACCCGCCAGAACGCGAATACGGTTCTTACGCATTTTGCCGCTGGTGTGCGCCAGAATAACGTGTTCATTGTCCAGCTTTACGCGGAACATGGCATTAGGCAGCAGTTCAGTTACCGTGCCGCTAAATTCAATCATGTCTTCTTTAGACATTGCATCCTTCGTATGTTTCAGAGCCGTTAAAGGTCAATCTTGGTGAGCAGATATGGGTGAGCGGCAGCCTATGGTCAAGCATTAGGTGTTGAGGCTGCCAGCATATCCAGTCTGGCGGAAACGCTAAGCGCATGGGCTTCCAGCCCTTCGGCCTGCGCCAGTGCCACAGCAGCAGGCCCAATCTGGCGGAGGGCATCAGGCCCGCCGGATAAGAATGTCGTGCGCTTCATGAAGTCAAAAACAGACAGGCCAGAAGCAAAACGTGCTGTGCGCGAAGTTGGCAGCACATGGTTGGGGCCACCTACGTAATCCCCAATGGCTTCTGGGCAGAAACGGCCCAGAAAAGCAGCTCCGGCATGGCGCACATGGGCAAACAGACTTTCCGGGTCATCTACCATCAGTTCCAGATGTTCCGGGGCCAGACGGTTTGCCAGTTCCACGGCTTCCTGCATATCGCGGCAGATCAGCACTGCCCCGTTACGGGCCCAGCTTGCGCCAGCAATAGCTGCGCGGGAGAGCACGCGCAGTTCAGCTTCCACTGCTTCAATAACGGTGTCTGCAAACGCAGCATCTGGGGTGATAAGCGTAGCCTGCGCGCATTCATCATGCTCAGCCTGTGCCAGCAGATCCAGAGCAATCAGGCGCGGATTCGTATTCGAATCGGCAATCACCACCACATCAGATGGGCCAGCAATGCTGTCTATGCCCACGTAGCCAAAAACCTGACGCTTGGCTTCGGCTACGTAAGCGTTGCCCGGGCCAACAATACGGTCAACCGGGCGGATGGTTTGTGTGCCATAGGCCATGGCGCCCACAGCTTGTGCGCCACCAACACGGTAGATTTCTGTCACACCAGCTCGGTGTGCAGCAGCCAATACCAACGGGTTAATCACGCCATCAGGAGTCGGCACGCACATGGCCAAACGCTTTACTCCAGCAACCTTGGCCGGAATGGCATTCATCAGCACGGAAGAGGGATAGGCCGCTTTGCCACCGGGCACATACAGGCCAACAGCATCCAGCGGAATCCAGCGCAGGCCCAGTGTCATGCCCACATCATCTGTGTAACGGATATCAGCTGGCAGCTGGTTTTTATGGAAGGACTCGATACGCTGTGCCGCAACATCCAGTGCTTCCAGCAGTTCTGGGCTTACTTTTGCACGTGCCTGCTCAATTTCCTCTGCTGTAAAGGCAAGCTGTTCAGCTGTAAGGGGCAGGCGGTCAAAGCGTTCCGTAAAGGCGCAAAGTGCGGCATCACCCTCTTTGCGCACGGCAGCCAAAATATCTGCAACCGGTTTATGAACTTCCTGCCCTTGCTCCTCACGGTTGGAAAGAAGAGCGGTAAATTCGGTTTCAAAATTCGGTTCGCGCGTATCAAGCCGTTTCATGGAATGCGTTTGCCTTACACATTTTCCGCAACGGGCGAGGATGCTGCAAGCGCCGTGCGAAAGCGGGAGAGAATGCGGTCAATCTGTTCCGGACGGGTTTTAAGGGCCGTGCGGTTAACAATAACGCGGCTGGTCACCTGAGCGATGGTTTCCACTTCCTTCAAGCCATTGGCTTTCAGGGTAGAGCCCGTATCCACCAGATCTACAATCAAACGGGAAAGCCCAAGCATGGGGGCCAGTTCCATGGCGCCGTGCAAATGCACGATGGTGGCGTTAATGCCCCGCGCTGCAAAAAACCGGCGCGTGATAGCTGGGTATTTGGTGGCCACGCGCACTTCGGACCACCGCTTCCATTCCTGCGGATCATGCGGAAGGTGGGCAGGCTGCGCGACAGAAATGCGGCAAGCACCAATACCCAGATCAAGCGGGGCATAAATTTCGGGGTAATCGAATTCCATCAGCACATCAGCGCCGCAAACGCCAACCTGAGCACCACCGCTGGCAACAAAGGTGGCAACATCAAACGAGCGCACGCGCACCACATCAACCTGTGGGTCCTGTGTGGGAAAGCGCAGTTTGCGGCTATCTCCGCCCAGACATTCCGGGGCAGGGGCCATGCCTGTGCCAGACATGAGGGGTGACACGGCTTTGAGGATACGGCCTTTGGGGAGAGCTAGAACAATACGCCCGTTATCTTCCGTGCCGAAAGATGTTTCGGTCTGATGGGCAGGGCGGGGATGGTTCATGAAAACTCCGGCGGAGGCAAGGCGTGTCAAGTTAGGCCTGCACTCCTACCACAAGGCGCAGCAGAAGAAAAATATGTAGTGGCCACATCTGCCATCCGTTTGCTTCTGGCAGATATGGCCACCCACCAGATCTAAAGGAGAAAGCCCTTTAAATCTGGTAGAAACGTGGTGTGATTTACTTCTTCCACCAACCGGTACGTCTGCGCGTTGCCGGCGGGCTATCTTCAATCACGATAGGCTGAACAATAGCTTCTTCTTTATCAGAAGCCTCGGTTGCGGCTTCTTTAGGTGCAGGAGCAGCTACAGTTTCGCTTTCGCTGGCAGCTTCCGTAGCAGGTGCGGGTTCTGCCTTTTTACGTGTGGTGCGCCGACGTGTTGTTTTCTTCGGCTTTTCCTCGGCAGTTTCCGCTGTGGAAGTTTCTGCTGTTTCCGCAGTCTCATCCTTTGCCGCTGTTTTGCGGCGGGTTGTGCGACGGCGTACAGGCTTTTTAGGCGGTTCTGCTTCAGCAGAGGCAGCTTCATCTGCCGGTGCTGCTACAGGAGCTTCAGCCTGTTCGGCATTTTCTTCTGCTGCGGGTTCTACCTTCTTACGTGTGCGGCGGCGGCGTGGTTTAGGCGCTTCCTCCGTTTTTTCTGGTTCTTCAGTTGTGGCAGCAACAGGCTGAGGTGCAACCTCTTCCGTTTTCGCTACTTCAACAGGCACGCTTGCGGTTTCTTCCTGAACATCGGCTGCTTTGGGGGCCGGTGCTGTTTCGGCAACCTGTTGGCGCGCCGTGTTTTCCAGTAGCTCGAAAATATCTGGCGCACCGCCAAATGGGTTGGCCGGTGTTGGGCCTTCCCATGCTGGCATAGTGGGCCGTGGCGCAGGGCCTTCTTCAATATCTACGTGGATTTCTGTGCGCGTTTCAGCCGGTTTGCGCACGCGGGAGCGGCGGGTTCTACGCCGACCCGGCACCAGATTGGTTTCTGCATCTGCTTCTGCAACAGGTTCTACTGTGTTTTCAGAAGCTGCAATTGGTGTGGCTTCATCTGCTTCCGGCGTGATGGCATCAGACTGCGTCTGTGTTGCGGGAGCCTGATTGGTATCCTGATCACTCCGCCGACGGCGACGACGACGACGGCGACGGCGTGGCTCATCCGAATTATCGACCGTTTCCTGAATGGCAGTAGGTTCTGTCGCCGGAATTTCTGGAGCGGCCGCAATAACTTCATCAGCCACAATGTTTTCAACCGGCGGCAATGGCGGCTGAATCCGTGGTGGACGTGCATGCTGGCGGCGTTCGATCCGAACTTCCGGAGCAGGCAGTGTGTTGTCTGCAGCAAACAGCACTTCCATCTGGTGGCGCTGTTCAATCTGGGTCAGCCAGTCCCGCTTGTTGTTCAGGATATAGAAAGCAATATCCGCAGCAACATGCACGGTAATGGCGGAAGAACGGCGGCGTGCGCCTTCTTCTTCCACTGCGCGCAGAACATGCAGGGCGGAGCTTTCAATGCTGCGCATCATGCCTGTGCCATTACAGTGCGGGCAGGGCATGAAGGCAGCTTCTGCCACAGATGGCCGCAGCCGCTGGCGTGACATTTCCAGCAACCCGAAGTGGGAGATGGAGCCAATCTGGATACGTGCCCGATCATGCCGCAGGGCATCTTTCAGGCGGCGTTCGATCATGGAATTGTGACGGCGGGACTCCATATCAATGAAGTCGATCACAATCAGACCTGCCAGATCACGCAGGCGCAGTTGGCGGGCCACTTCATCTGCCGCTTCCTGATTGGTGCGGAAGGCTGTTTCCTCAATATTACGCTGGCTGGTGGCTTTGCCGGAGTTGACGTCAATGGCAACCAAGGCTTCTGTCTGGTTGATCACCAAGTAGCCACCGGAGCGCAGAGATACCACGGGGGAGAACATGGCATCCAGATGCCCTTCCACGTGGTAGTGTGTGAACAGGGGCTGGTTTTCCTTGTTCCACAACCGGACTTTTTCTGCGTGCTGAGGCATCAGCATCCGCATGAAGTCCCGCGCGGCCTTCCAGCCGTTTTCCCCATCCACCACAATTTCGCTGATCTCGCGGGTGTAAACATCGCGGATAGCGCGTTTTACCAAGCTTGCTTCTTCGTAAATTAGCGCAGGTGCAACGGATTGAAGTGTATGCTCGCGGATATCATCCCATAGATGGAGCAGGTATTCGCAGTCTCGCGTAATTTCCGGGCCGGGGCGCTGGGCACCTGCTGTGCGCACAATCATGGCCATGCCGCGGGGCAGGTTAAGATCGGAAACAATATCCCGCAGGCGGCGGCGATCTGCCACGGATGTAATCTTGCGTGAAACGCCACCACCGCGCAGGGCATTGGGCATAAGCACACAATAGCGGCCAGCCAGAGAAACATAGGTGGTCAGGGCTGCGCCCTTGTTGCCACGTTCTTCCTTAACCACCTGTACCAGCAGCACTTGGCGGCGGCGGATAACTTCCTGAATGCGATAGTTGCGCAGGAATCGGGCAATGCGTTTCTGAATAAGGGCTTCTTCACCCGTATCCGTTTCGCCGCCTACATAGTCAGGTGCATCCTGCTTATTGGCAGAACGTTCTTCCCGTTCAGACCCTTCATCTTCACTCTGAGCAGAGGGGTCAGAAGCTTCTGTGTCCTGCTCCGTGTCAGATGCCTGAGCTTCTGCATTGTCAGATGCATCATCTTCATCAGCGCCGTTTTCGGCGTTTTCCAGCAGAGCTTCTTCTTCAGCCTGTAGAGCAAGAAGCTTTTCGCGGTCAGAAACCGGGATCTGATAGTAATCAGGATGGATTTCGCTAAAAGCCAGAAAGCCGTGGCGGTTGCCGCCATATTCTACAAAGGCGGCCTGCAGGCTTGGCTCTACGCGAACAACGCGGGCAAGGTAGATGTTCCCTTTAAGCTGCTTTTTGGCAGCAGATTCAACATCGTAATCTTCAAGCCGATTTCCGTCCATCACAACAACGCGCGTTTCTTCCGCGTGTGTTGCGTCGATCAGCATACGCTTTGACATAAAAAGAAAAACTCCGGTGCGCCGGTGGCCAGCCTGTGTGGTGCTGCCGCGTAAATGGCATGGCACGACGGAGCAGGGGCTCTTCCGGCGGATATAAACAGGCGTGCGATAAAAATTGGAAGGCGTACAAAGTTTCCACAGCTGCCCCTGTATCAGCATCCATCAGGCATGGTACGGCCTGCGGTCTAGCTGTTTTCAGCAAAGGGGTGGGGCGGGCGATGGTCATGTATCCTTCAGTCAGTGTTTTCTGCCCCTGATCTTTATGCGTGCGGGCGCGGTATTTTATGTAACCGGCGGCCCCCGTTCACGGCATGGACGGAGCGGAAAAAGCGCATGACGGGCATTTCTACCCTTGTGCCACGCTGTGTGAACATGGCTCAAATAACTATAAATCGCAAGCCATTCGTAACAAACACTGTTTTAGGGTGCTGCTACACCTTTTTTCTGTCATTTTCAGTGCACACTTTGGCATAAAGTGGACAGGAGCACTTTAATGGCTTTTCAGGCAGACAAGATGGACGGCAAAACTGTTACTTCTACAGCGTTGCAGAAGGGTGTAACGCGCCGTTCCGGCCTGCTGTATTTGGGTGGTGGCGGACTTGTTGCTGCAAGTGTGCCTGTAAATGTTTGGGCTGCAAGTAAACAGGCAACGGCACATAAGCTGGCTGCTCCGGCCATTATCGGCAAAGCACGCCCTGCTGCGCCGCTTGTGATGCTAGACCCCGGGCATGGAGGTAAAGATCCGGGCGCCATTGGGTACACCGGTACATATGAAAAGCATGTAGCAGAAGCAGCCGCGCAAGAATTGAAGCGGCAATTGTTGGCAACAGGCCGTTACCGCGTAGCCATGACGCGTGCCGGAGACCATTTTGTGCCGCTGGATGGCCGGGTGGAGTTGGCGCAGCAGCACGGAGCATCGCTTTTCATTTCCATGCATGCAGATGCCTTGCACAGCCCGCAGGTGCGTGGCGCAAGTGTTTATACCCATTCGCACGGTGCATCAGACAGCCAGACAGCAGATTTGGCCAAGACTGAAAACAGCGCAGACCGATATGGTGGGCCAATGGTGCATAGTGCATCGCCAGAGGTGCAGCAGATTCTTGCTAGTCTGGTAACGGAGGAAACCCGTAAAGGGTCAGCCCATATGGCGCAGGCTGTGGTGTCCGCCTTCAATTCTCGGGTGTTGTTGTTGCCGCACCCACATAGGCATGCGGCTTTTGCGGTGTTGAAGTCTGCCCAAATTCCCTCGGTTCTGGTTGAAATGGGCTTTATGTCAAACCGGATGGATGAGGCCGCGTTGCGTCAGGCAGGCCACCGGGCCATGGTGGCCGGGGCCATGCGAGACGCCGTTAATCGTTATTTTGCGTCAGCCGGGGTAGGGTTGGCAGGCTGAAGCCGCGCCTGCTTACGGGCAAGGCGGCGCTGCTTAAGGATTAGCAGGTGCTTGCGGAACCAATCCAGCATGCCGGATAGTGTAACAACTGTTACGCCAATGATTGTCCATTTATCCAATGGTTCATGGAACAGCGTGTAACTGAACAGCACCGCCCAAACCATTTGGGTATATTGAGGCAACGCAACACGGCTGGCGGGGGTAAGGGTAGCCGCCAACATAATAAGTAACTGACCGAGAGCGGCCAGAAACCCATAGCCAAACAGATTCCCCCAATCTGCAACCGTATCGGGCCATGTAAAGTTGGGAAGGGCCAGAAGGCCATCTCCCAGTAGCGGTCCGGCCAGGCTGGAGCCAAGAACGCCCAGTTTTGTCGTGCCCGTACCGGCCACCCGGTAAGCAATAACGTTTACAGCACTGGCAATAGCGGCGGCTAATGCGCAAGCATGCCCAAAATGAAGTGGCCGCACACCGGGGCGAAGCACGATGAGAACGCCTGCAAACCCGATTGCCACAGCAACCCACCCCCAAGGTGACACTTTTTCCTTAAGAGCCACCACAGAAAGAATAGTGGCGATAAAGGGCATCAGGAACATGAGCGAGAGTGCTTCTGGCATGGACAGAAGCATGAAGGATTCTACGCTGGCGGCTGTGGCAATAAATGTTGCGACAGCCCGAATCCACCACATGCCCGGTTTTTGAATGGGCAGAATGTTCAGCCAGGATTGACCGCGTGTTTTAACAAACGGAACCAGTAGCAGCCCAAAAACCCCACCAGAAAAGGCAACCTCGAATGGGTTGAGCCTGCCGGTAAGCAGTTTGGAAAAAGCATCACTTATGGAGAAAGCTGCAAACCCCAATAAAGACAGCAGCAGGCCCTTGGTGGGCGGGCTAAGTTTCATGTGTTTTGCTCTGCCTAATGGCGCGTAAGTGAAAAGAATAAAGAGGTGTCATAAACAGCCCGAAGGCTGAATTGAACACTCAATTCTTTATATTTACCATTTAGGGAGAAGAAAATATCATATAAGCTATATATGATATTTGGTGCCCAGAAGAAGACTCGAACTTCCACGACCTTGCGGCCACAGGTACCTGAAACCTGCGCGTCTACCAATTCCGCCATCTGGGCTCAAATGGCAACCAGGAGTGTTCCCGGCTGGTGAAGAGGCGTTTACCCCGCTGTGATGGGGGCGTCAACAGGGAAAATGATTTTTCTGACAGATTTGTGTCATTTACCTCTCTGGCGTGGGCGGAGGGAATGGCTCACAGTGCACAAAATGCTTGGTAAACCGGGAAAACGAGGGTGACTTATGAGCGCGCGTAAAATTGCAACCGTATTGGGTGGTGGCGGGTTTGTAGGGCGTTATGTGGTGCAAAATTTGGCGCGTGCTGGGTATGAGGTGCGTGTGGCCAGCCGCCGGCCAGATTTAACGGCGCGTTTACGGGCGTTGGGGCGTGTGGGGCAGATTGCGCCTTTTTATGCATCTGTTCTGGATGATGCCTCCGTAGCCTGTGCCGTGCAGGGTGCGGATGTGGTGATCAACCTTGTGGCTGTTTTAACTTCTGTAAAGCAGCAAACGCTCCAGGCGGTAAATGTCGAAGGTGCAGGGCGCGTGGCCCGTATAGCTGCAGAAGCAAATGTGCCTGTGTTTGTGCAGATGTCCGCACTCGGAGCTTCGGAAACAGCTCTTTCAGAGTATGGTAAAAGTCGCGCCGCAGGTGAGAAAATTGTGCGCCAATATCGGCCGGATGCAGTGATTATACGGCCTTCGGTTATTTTCGGGCCGGAAGATCATTTCTTTAACATGTTTGCGGGTCTTGCGCGGTATTTGCCGTGTTTGCCGGTTTACAGCGCGCATGCGCGCTTACAGCCTGTGTATGTGGGAGATGTGGCGCAGGCAATATTCATGGTCGCACAGTCTTCTGCCTTCGCGGGAAAGGAATTTTTGTTAGGCGGTCCGCAGGAAATGACCATGCTGGATATTGCCCGTTTTGTGTTGCGCGTAACGCAGCGGCATAAGCCCGTTTTTATTGTGCCATCGGTAGTGGCAAAATTGCAGGCTATGATTTTAGAGCGGCTGCCGGGGCATTTTCTGACGCAGGATCAACTGCGGATGTTGGCATCTGATAATGTTGTGCCGACAGGAAGATCCGGGTTTGAGGCGTTGGGTATAGTGCCGCAAAGCGTGGAGGCTATTGTGCCGTCTTACTTGGCGCGGTTTAGGGGTGGTGAAGGCCAAAAAGACATATCCGTTCCTGTATAATGGGTTGGAGATAAAAAGGTCCGAAAAGTTACCTTTTTATCTGACCGATTGGATGAATTTAGGTTTCGATATGGTGAAAAATATAAAAAGGTAAGCATTGCTGTCTTTTTATATTTACAGAGAACAAGCACGTTAGCCCCAGCAAAGTTTAGGGGCGGAGTCTGTCTGGCGCGCCCTTTCTCCGGGGATGCCACATGACGACCAAGATGCTTCAATTTGTCTCTGTGCCGCAAAAGCAGCCAGACAAGCGCGCGGCTACAGCGCGGCGGACAGATTTTGATGAAATTTATAAAGACTTCGCAACACCAGAAGCCACCGAGCAGGCAAGCCGGTGTTCGCAGTGCGGTGTGCCGTTCTGTTCGGTGCACTGCCCGCTCGGCAACAATATTCCTGATTGGCTGATGCTGACAGCACAGGGGCGGTTGGAAGAAGCCTATGGCGTATCGTCCGCCACCAATACCTTCCCAGAAATCTGTGGTCGTATTTGCCCGCAGGATCGGCTGTGTGAGGGCAACTGCGTTATCGAACCGGGTTTCGAAAGCGTGACCATTGGTGCGGTAGAACGCTACATTACCGATACTGCGTTTGAAAAAGGCTGGGTTAAACCCGTTAGCCCGGTGCTGGAGCGCAGCCAGTCTGTTGCCATTATTGGTGCTGGCCCGGCTGGCTTGGCAGCGGCAGATCAGCTGCGTGCGCAAGGTTATAAAGTGCATGTGTATGATCGGTATGATCGGGTAGGCGGTCTGCTGGTTTACGGTATTCCCGGCTTTAAGCTGGAAAAACACATTGTGGCGCGCCGCCATAAGCTGCTGGAAGAAGGCGGCGTGGTCTTTCATCTAGGTCAAGGCATTGGGGATGGTGAGGGTGAACTGTCTTTTGCAGATTTGCGTAGCCGCCATGATGCTGTTCTGATTGCCACCGGTGTTTATAAATCGCGCGAAATTGGCGGCCCCGGTGTTGGGCTGGCAGGTATTGAAAAGGCGTTGGATTATCTAACAGCTTCTAACCGGCGTTCCTTGGGTGATACTTTGCCGCCAGAAGCGCAGGCATTGGATGCAGCAGGCAAAAATGTGGTGGTTCTGGGTGGTGGTGATACCGCAATGGACTGCGTACGCACGGCTATTCGCCAAGGCGCAAAATCCGTGAAATGTCTGTATCGGCGCGATAAAGCCAACATGCCTGGTTCTGCCCGTGAAGTAAAAAATGCGGAAGAAGAAGGCGTACAGTTTGAATGGCTGGCAGCGCCCGAAGCCTTTTTGGGTGAAGGCCATGTCTCTGGCGTGCGCGCCGTGCGGATGAAGCTGGGCCTGCCAGATGCCACAGGCCGCCAGTCGGTCGAACCGTTGGAAGGGTCTTCTTTCACGCTGGATGCAGATCTGGTTATCAAGGCTCTTGGGTTTGACCCGGAACCGCTGCCGCAACTGTGGGGGCAGAAGGATCTGGCCGTATCCCGTTGGGGTACGCTCAAGGTTGGTCAGAAAGATTTCATGACATCTCTGCCGGGCGTGTTTGCCGCAGGGGATATTGTGCGTGGGGCCAGTCTGGTTGTGTGGGCCATTCGTGATGGGCGCGATGCAGCGGCCTGTATGCACCAATGGATTCAGGAAAATGTAACGGCTACCGCCAAGGCGGAGCAGGGCTAATGGATATGGAACAGTTTCCCAACACCGTTTCCGCTGAAAGTGGCGAGGAATTTCTGAAAGCGTGGGATGCCAATGTGGCCGCGCTGGATGGGCTGTATGATCCCGCTGACGAGCGCGATTCCTGCGGTGTGGGCCTTGTGGCCGCACTGGATGGCAAGCGCCGGCGTGAGGTGGTTGAAGCTGGTATTGCCGCGCTGAAAGCCATCTGGCACCGCGGCGCAGTGGATGCCGATGGCAAGACGGGCGATGGTGCGGGTATTCATGTAGAAATTCCGCAGGAATTTTTTGCAGATGCCATTACCAGCACGGGTGATCGCCCGGATGAAAGCCGGATTGCGGTAGGGCAGGTGTTTCTGCCCAAAACCGATCTGGCTGCGCAGGAACAGTGCCGCCAGATTATCGAAACCCAGATTCTGGCGTTTGGCTACGGCATTTACGGCTGGCGTCAGGTGCCGATTGATACGTCCTGCATTGGTGAAAAAGCCAACGCAACGCGCCCGGAAATTGAGCAGATTCTTATCCGCAATCTTCCCAATAAAGGGGAAGAGGAGTTTGAGCGTGATCTGTATGTGATCCGCCGCCGGATAGAAAAAGCCGCCATTGCCGCGCAGGTTGATCTGTATATCTGCTCGCTGTCATGCCGGTCCGTTATCTATAAAGGCATGTTCCTTGCCGAGCATCTGACAGAGTTTTATCCGGATCTGCTGGATGAACGCTTTGTCAGCCGCTTTGCTATTTATCACCAGCGCTATTCCACCAACACCTTCCCCACATGGAAGCTGGCACAGCCATTCCGTCGCCTTGCGCATAATGGTGAAATCAACACCATTTCGGGCAACATCAACTGGATGAAAAGCCATGAAACACGGCTTTCTCACCCAGACCTTGATCCGTGGATGGCAGATATCAAGCCGCTGGTGCAGGCTGGTGGGTCCGATACCGCAACGCTGGATAACGTTTACGAACTGCTGACTTTTGCAGGGCGTGATGCTCCGTTTGCCAAAGCGCTGATGATCCCGGCAAGTGTGGGTGGCAATTCCTCCATGAAGCCCGCGCACCGTGACATGTTCACGTATTGCAACGCCGTCATGGAACCGTGGGATGGCCCCGCAGCACTGTGCGCCACAGATGGCCGCTGGGTTGTGGCCGGGCTGGATCGCTCTGGCCTGCGCCCGCTGCGTTATACGGTCACAACCGATAATCTGCTGATTGTCGGTTCTGAAACCGGCATGGTGCGCGTGCCTGAAAACGCCATTGTCAGCCGTGGCCGCCTTGGTCCGGGTGAGATGATCGGTGTCGATCTTCAGGAAGCCAAGTTGTACGGTAATACCGAACTGCTTGATCTGCTTGCTGCACGGCAGGATTTTTCAAGCTGGATCAAACGCACCCAGAAAATTGGCCATATCGTCCGTTCGGATGTGACAGAACCAGTTTATTACGAAGGTGAAGAACTGCGCCGCCGCCAGTTGGCTGTGGGCAGCACGCTGGAAGAACTGGAAGCCATTCTGCATCCAATGGTATCTACCGCCAGTGAAGCCATTGGCTCCATGGGTGATGATACGCCGCTGGCCGTGCTCTCTCCGCGGTATCGTGGGTTGGCGCACTATTTCCGGCAGATGTTCAGCCAGGTCACCAATCCGCCAATCGATTCCCTGCGTGAATCCCGCGTCATGAGCCTGACAACGCGGCTGGGCAATCTGGGTAATATTCTGGATCAGTCACCCGAACAGTGTGACATGCTCCAGTTGCCTAGCCCGGTGCTGACATCTGGTGAGTATGAAGGGCTGCGCAATTTCACGGGCACGTCTGGCTGCGTGATTGACTGCACATTCCCCGCCAAGGATGGGGAAGCTGGCCTGCGTGAAGCCATCGCCCGTATCCGGCGTGAGGCAGAAGAAGGCGTACGTGGTGGATGCACCCACGTGTTCCTGACAGATGAAGATCAGTCTGCCGAACGTGCATCCATCCCCATGATTTTGGCGACAGGTGCTGTGCATACGCATCTGGTGCGCACATCCTTGCGCACATTTACGTCTTTGAACGTACGCACAGCGACGGCGCTGGATGTGCATGCCATTGCGGTGACAATTGGCGTGGGTGCCACCACGGTTAACCCCTATCTGGCGCAGGAAAGCATTGCAGACCGGCATCGTCGTGGTCTGTTTGGGCAGATGAGCTTGCGTGAGTGCATGGAACGCTACCGTAAAGCGGTAGATAAAGGCCTGCTTAAGATCATGTCCAAGATGGGTATTTCCATCGTGGCATCTTATCGTGGCGGCTGTAATTTTGAGGCTGTGGGCCTTTCCCGCGCGCTTACGGCAGAATTCTTCCCGGGCATGCCTTCACGTATTTCCGGTATTGGGCTTTCCGGTATTGCGCGCAACGTGCTGCAACTGCACGAACGCGCATGGGCTGCAACAAACACGCTCACTTTGCCGGTAGGCGGCCTTTACAAGCTGCGCCGGAGTGGAGAGCAGCACGCGTTTGATGGTGGCCTTATTCATATGCTGCAAACTGCAGTGGCCACTGGCAGCTTCACCATCTACCAGCGTTATGCAGATGCCGTGCATGCTCAGCCACCTGTAGCCCTGCGTGATCTGCTGGACTTCCGTGATGGGCGCACGCCTATTCCGGTGGAAGAAGTGGAAAGCATTACGCAGCTGCGTAAACGCCTGATTTCGCCGGCAATTTCCTTGGGTGCACTCAGCCCGGAAGCGCATGAAACGCTTTCCATCGCCATGAATCGCATCGGTGCAAAGTCCGATTCTGGTGAGGGTGGGGAAGATCCGGCACGCGCCAAGCCACGCCCGAATGGGGATAACGCATCCTCCGCCATCAAGCAGGTGGCATCTGGCCGATTTGGTGTTACGGCGCAGTATCTGAACGATTGCCGTGAGCTGGAAATCAAGGTGGCACAGGGTGCTAAACCGGGTGAAGGTGGGCAGCTTCCGGGCTTTAAGGTTACGGAGCTGATTGCCAAGTTGCGCCATGCAACTCCGGGTGTGACGCTGATTTCTCCGCCGCCGCATCATGATATCTATTCGATCGAAGATCTGGCGCAGCTGATTTACGATCTGAAGCAGATTAACCCGGAAGCAACGGTTACCGTTAAACTGGTAGCACGTTCTGGTATTGGCACCATTGCAGCCGGTGTGGCCAAGGCAAAAGCTGATGCCATTCTGATTTCCGGCCACTGTGGTGGCACAGGCGCAAGCCCGCTCAGCTCCATTAAATATGCAGGCCTGCCGTGGGAACTTGGGCTGGCAGAAACACATCAGGTGCTTATGCTGAACCGCCTGCGCCACCGTGTGCGTTTGCGGGCCGATGGTGGCATCAAAACCGGGCGTGATGTGGTGATTGCTGCCATGCTTGGGGCTGAGGAATTTGGTATTGGCACAGCCAGCCTTGTGGCCATGGGCTGCATTATGGTGCGCCAGTGCCATTCCAATACCTGCCCGGTAGGCGTGTGTTCGCAGGACCCCAAAATGCGCGCCAAGTTTGAAGGCACGCCCGAAAAGGTCATCAACCTGTTCTCCTTCATTGCAGAGGATGTGCGGAATATTCTGGCTTCGCTGGGCTTCCGCTCTCTGGATGAAATTATCGGGCGCACAGACCTGCTACGGCAGGTTTCTCGTGGGGATGACTATCTAGATGATCTGGATCTGAACTCCCTGCTATCTCAGGCAGATCCGGGGCCGTTTGCCCGCTACTGCACGCTGGATGGCCGGAACGAAGTGCCGGATACGCTGGATGCGCAGATGATTGGCGATGCCAAGCCGCTGTTCGACCACGGTGAGAAAATGCAGCTGCACTACAATGTGCAGAACACCCAGCGCGCCATTGGCACGCGTATTTCCTCTCTGATCGTGCGTCAGTTTGGCATGAAAACACTGGCACCGGGGCATCTTACAGTGCGCCTGCGTGGTTCTGCCGGTCAGTCTCTGGGGGCGTTTGCCGTGCAGGGGCTCAAGCTGGAAGTTCTGGGCGATGCCAACGATTACGTGGGTAAGGGGCTTTCTGGCGCAACCATTACGGTGCGTCCTTCTCCGTCCTCCACGTTGGTATCCAACAAGAACGCCATTATTGGTAACACGGTTCTGTATGGGGCTACTGCGGGTGAACTGTATGCCGCAGGGCAGGCGGGTGAGCGCTTTGCCGTGCGTAACTCTGGCGCAACCGCAGTTGTAGAAGGCTGTGGTTCCAACGGGTGTGAATACATGACTGGCGGCACTGTAGTGGTGCTGGATGATGTGGGTGATAACTTTGGCGCAGGCTTTACCGGCGGCATGGCCTTTGTGCTGGATAAGGACAATGTGTTTGACAGCCGGGTAAACCCCGAATCCTTGCTATGGGTGCGTGTCACTGACCCCAAATGGGAGCAGATGCTGCGCGGGCTTGTTGAACGGCATGTGGAAGAAACAGGTTCTGCTTATGCCAGCATGTTGCTGCATAAATGGGATGAGGTTCTGCCGCACTTCTGGCACGTGGTTCCCAAAGATTACGCCCGTATTATCGGCTTTACGGTGCCGGAACAGCAGTTGGAAAAAACAGCCTGACTCATAGGGCTGATTGTAAGCTGACATAAGCAGATGGGCGGAGGGGCAACCTTCCGCCCATTTGTTTTTCATATCTGTTGTGCATGTGAACCGCGCTTGTGTTCACGGCCTCTCGCTTCCAGCAGAAATGCACTGTAAAGTGTTCAATATGGAACACACAGCGCATTCCCTCCGTTCACATTCGCTTCCGGTTTTTGCAACACAAGCCGGTACCGTTGCCAACACACCTGCAGGGCAGGGGGCGGCCTCTCTTCCGCGTTGGGATCTTTCGGCCCTTTACGCGGGGATGGATGATCCGAAGCTGCATGCTGATCTGGCTGAAGCAGAAAAAAAGGCACAGGATTTTGCCAAACAGTATCAGGGCAAAATCAGCAGCCTTTCCGGCAAGGAACTGGCAGACGCCATTGCAACCTTTGAAGTTATTGAGGAAATGCTGGGCAAGGCAGGCTCTTACGCCTCCTTGCTGTTTGCAGCCGATTCTTCAGATGCTTCCATTAGCCAGTTCAGCCAGTCGATCAATGAACGGCTGACGGCTATTTCAACCCATCTGCTGTTTTTCACGCTGGAACTGAACCGGCTGGAAGAAGCTGACCTTCAGGAAAAGCTGAAAGATCCCGCACTGGCGCATTGGCAGCCTTACCTGCGTGATATCCGCATGTATCGCCCGCATCAGCTTTCTGATGATGTGGAAAAGGTTTTGCTGGAAAAATCCGTCACCGGTGGGCAGGCATGGTGCCGCCTGTTTGATGAAACCATTGCAGCCCTGCGCGTCACACTGGATGGGCAGGAAATTACGGTAGGGGATGCACTCAACCGTTTGTCCGATACAAATCGGGCCAAGCGAGAGCAGGCAGGTAAAGCCGTAGGCGACGTGTTTGAAAAAAATGTCCGCCTGTTTGCGCTTATCACCAACACGCTGGCCAAGGATAAATCCATTTCGGATAACCTGCGGCATTTTGCGCGGCCAACCTCATCGCGCAATCTTTCCAACATGGTAGAAGATGAGGTGGTGGATGCACTTGTGTCTGCCGTGCGGGCTGATTATCCGCGTCTTTCCCACCGCTATTATGCTCTAAAAGCCAAGTGGATGGGGTTGGACAAACTGGAGCACTGGGACCGCAACGCCCCGCTGCCCGGCAATGATGACAAGCTGATTCCGTGGTCTGAAGCCAAGAACATTGTGCAAAAGGCGTATGATGGGTTTGACCCACGTATGGGCAAGGTCATCAACACTTTCCTGACGAACCCGTGGATTGATGTGCCGCCAGCACCGGGTAAATCTCCCGGCGCATTTGCGCATCCTACCGTGCCTTCAGCGCATCCTTACATTTTGCTGAACTATCATGGCCGTATCCGGGATGTCATGACACTGGCGCATGAGCTGGGCCATGGTGTGCATCAGGTTCTGGCGGCAAAGCAGGGCTACTTCATGTCCGACACGCCGCTGACATTGGCTGAAACGGCCAGTGTGTTCGGCGAGATGCTGACATTCCAGTCTCTTCTGGATGCAGAAAAAGATCCGCAGCGCCGTCGTCTGCTGCTGGCTGCCAAGGTTGAGGATATGCTCAACACCGTGGTGCGCCAGATTGCGTTTTATGAATTTGAAACCCGCGTGCACGATGCCCGTAAAAAGGGTGAGCTGCTGCCTGAACAGATTGGCGCTATCTGGCGCAGTGTGCAGACAGAAAGCCTCGGCCCGGCCTTTAACTTTACGCCGGAATACGATGTGTTCTGGGCTTATATTCCGCACTTCATCCATTCTCCGTTCTATGTATATGCCTATGCATTCGGAGATTGCTTGGTGAACGCGCTGTATCAGGTGTTTAGTGAAGGCGCGCCGGGTTTCCAGGATAAATACATTGCCATGCTGGAAGCAGGCGGCACCCTCCGCCACAAGGAACTGCTGGCCCCATTTGGGCTGGATGCATCTGATCCGGGTTTCTGGCGCAAGGGGCTGGATGTGATTTCCGGCTTTATTGACCAGTTGGAGCAGGGCTGATTATGGCGCGAGATATGGATAATACCGGCGTTTTTGGTGAACTGCGCCGTATGGTGCAAACAACCGGAACCGTTGGTGGCATTGCAGCCCGGCTGGCAGGCAACAAGATAGGTCTGCGTTCTGGTGGAGCTTCTCACGCAGAAGATCTTAAATCCATGCTGGGTGGGCTAAAAGGCCCGCTCATGAAGGCAGCGCAGCTTCTAGCCACTATTCCCGGTGCATTGCCCGATGAATATGCCGATGAACTGGCGCAGCTTCAGTCTAACGCGCCACCAATGGGGTGGAGCTTCGTGCGCCGCCGCATGACGGCGGAACTTGGCGCGGGATGGGAAAAGAATTTCCGCTCCTTCGGGCGGGAAGCCGCTGCGGCTGCCAGCCTTGGGCAGGTGCATCAGGCGGTGCTGGCCGATGGCCGACGCGTAGCCTGTAAGTTGCAGTATCCGGATATGAAGGCGGCTGTTGAGGCCGATCTGCGCCAGTTCCGTATGGCTATTGGGGTTTACCACAAGCTGGATAACGCCATCCGGCAGGATGATGTGGTGGAAGAGCTTTCTGAACGGCTGCGGGAAGAGCTGGATTACCGGCATGAGGCCGCCAATATGCGCCTCTATCACTCTGTGCTGGCAGATTGCCCGGAAGTTACGGTGCCTTTGCCTATAGATGAACTCTGCACGCAGCGGCTGCTGACGATGGAATGGGTGCAGGGGCAGAACCTCAATGCAGCCATCAAGGCCGGTCTGACAGAGGAACAGAAAAAACGTATTGCGCGCGCACTGTTCCGCGCTTGGTATGTGCCACTGTATCAGTATGGCGTGGTGCATGGTGACCCGCACATGGGCAACTTTACCATGCGGGAAGATGCAGGCCTGAACCTGCTGGATTTTGGGGCTATTCGTATTTTCCAGCCTTCGTTCATCAAGGGGAATATAGACCTCTATTACGCGCTCCGTAACAAGGATATGGACATGGCCGCTCATGCTTATGAAGCATGGGGATTCCGTGACCTGACGCGTGAGAAAGTAGCCGTTCTGAACGAATGGGCAGGACTGTTATATGCCCCGCTGATGGTGGATGAAGAACGCTACATTCAGGATGATAACAACCCGGCCCTTGGGCGGGAGATTCTTTCCAAGGTGCATGATGGGCTGCAAAAAGCCGGAGGTGTGCGTCTGCCGCGTGAATTTGTGCTGGTTGATCGTTCAGCCCTTGGGCTGGGGTCTGTATTCATGCGGCTAAAGGTTAAGATGAACTGGTATCAGCTGTTCCATGAAATCGTGCAGGATTTTGATGAGCAGGTTTTGGCACAGCGCCAGCAGGCAGCCGTTAAGGCTGCACATTTCCCACCAGAAACGCAGCCTGCTTCCTGATAAAAGGCATTTTGGCTGGGGGTGATAAAGCCCCCAGCTCAGTGCTACCGCTTAATATCAGTAAGCCTGATACGCTGCGCGTTTCAGATGGACCTGATTATATTCAAGCTGGTCTTTGGTCAGCTGGAAGCCAATTTCAAACCGATAATCTGAATCCACATTTTTGGGTGGAATAGGCAGATCTACCGTAATCACCTTTGTATCGTCTTCAAAGGTGGAGAGGTTGGCCGGGAAGGATACCGTGTGGTGGAACACATGCTTGTTCACAATCCTGTCTCCGTGCAGCACGGCAATAAACCACGGCAGGGTGAGTGTATTGGCTGTTGCTGCCGGGCCGCGTTCAATCACAAAACGCAGCACGATTCGGGTTTTCAGGTCCTTGGGGCCTGCGGCAAGGCAATCACCCTGTAATTGCAGGATACTGGCGCGGGCCACCATGTTTTTAAAGCCCGTCTGCTTACCTTGGTAGAGGTAGTAATCCGCCGCTTCAGAAGGAATATGTGTAATGGGGCAGGTGGGCGCAAAATCCATGGATTTGCTTTCACCATCACCGCAGCCGCCAAGGGTGGCCAGCAGCCCAAGTGCTGCCAGACCCGGGGCGGCAATACGGGGGAACAGGCTGCGCCATTGGTTGTGATTAGGGAACATGTATGGATCCGGCATTATCGGTTAAAACGGGTTGAACACAGCAGATAGCAGCCATCACACCCACATAGGTATGTTTTTCAAGGCTTTGATGCCGTAAAACGGGTTGCATCCCATGCGTCCTTTGCGTAGGCCACAACTTCCGTCACCTTTATGGGTTTCGGGCATAGCCTGTTTTCAATATGCTTCTTCATAGCCAGTTTTCTTCTATACAGTCCGCTGCAACTTTGGGGAACACCATGCCCGATCAAACTGATACCCTTACCCCGCCCCAGAGCGCAGATGCTCAGCACGGCAGATCTCTTAAGGTTCTGCTGGCAGGCCCACGTGGTTTCTGCGCAGGGGTGGACCGCGCCATCCGTGTGGTGGAAGAAGCCATCCGCCGTTACGGTGCGCCTGTTTATGTCCGCCACGAAATTGTCCATAACCGGACAGTGGTGGAAGAGCTGGAAGCACAAGGCGCCATCTTTGTTGAGGAACTGGATGAAGTTCCCGTAGATGGACACGTTGTTTTCTCTGCTCATGGCGTGCCCAAAACCGTGCCGGTTGAAGCAGAACGCCGTAACCTGTTGTATCTAGATGCCACATGCCCGCTGGTTTCCAAGGTGCATCGTGAAGCTGAGCGTCATTTTGCGGGTGGTGGGCCAGAAAGCCGCCATATCCTGATGATTGGCCATGCAGGCCACCCGGAAGTGGTTGGCACAATGGGCCAGCTACCCCCCGGCGCCATGACACTGATTAACGATGCAGAAGAAGCCCGCACGGTAGAGCCAGAAGACCCAACACGTCTGGCCTTTATCACCCAGACCACACTTTCTGTGGATGATACGGCAGAAATCGTAGATATTCTGCGTGCACGGTTCCCGCTGATTGAAGGGCCAAAGCGCGAAGATATCTGCTACGCTACCACAAACCGTCAGGAAGCCGTAAAAACCATCGCACCTGAATGCGATCTGGTTATTGTTATTGGCTCTCCCAATTCTTCCAACTCCCAGCGTCTGCGTGAAGTGGCGGAACGTTCCGGCACGCCGCGTGCGCTTTTGGTGCCGCGTCTGGATTCTCTGGATTGGTCCGTGCTGGAAGGCGTGAACACGCTGGGCATTACGGCTGGTGCTTCTGCGCCGGAAGCACTGGTGCAGGAAATGCTGGCAGAAATGGCCAAGCGTTACACGCTGTGCATTGAAGAGCGGATTGTGAAGGAAGAAAACGTAACGTTCCGCCTTCCCGCACCGCTAGGCTAAAGGTGCTGCATGGCCGTCTATACGGACGTTGGAAACGAGGCCCTGGAAGCGTTTTTGCAGGATTACGCCATAGGGTCTCTGGTTGCGTTTCGCGGTATTGCCGAAGGGGTGGAGAACAGTAATTTCCAACTGCGTACAACAGATGGAGATTACATTCTTACCCTGTACGAAAAACGGGTGAATGCGCAGGATCTGCCTTGGTTTTTAGGGCTTATGCAGCATCTGGCGCGTGAGGGGGTGACATGCCCCCAGCCCGTGGCTGATTCGCAAGGCCATGTGCTGAAAACACTGGCAGGCAGGCCCGCTGCCATTACCACATTCTTGCCCGGTGTGTGGCCGCGTGTGGTGAGGCTTGAGCATTGTCGCCCACTTGGGCGGGCATTGGCGCAGTTGCATGTGGCAGGGCGCTCTTACAAGCCGGAACGTCAGAACAGCTTGGGGCCAGATGCGTGGTTTGCGTTGCTGCAAAGCTGTGGCGCAGGCGCAGATAATGTGTGCGCAGGTTTGCGGGATGAACTGCAAAATGCCCTAGAGCATATTCTGCCATTTTGGCCGGGGCGGGGGAATAATCCGCTTCTGCCGCGCGGGCAGATTCATGCAGACATGTTTCCGGATAACGTTTTCTTTCTGGACCATGCCGTTTCAGGCGTGATTGATTTTTACTTCGCCTGCACGGATTTTCTGGCCTACGACATTGCCATCTGTTTGAACGCATGGTGCTTTCAGGCTGATGGGGCGTTTAACATCACTTTTGCCCGGCACATGATGCAAGGGTATGAGGAAATACGCCCGTTAGAGCCAGCAGAGCGTAAGCTTATGCCAGTTTTGGCCAGAGGTGCGGCCATGCGCTTTTTGCTCACCCGGCTGTATGACTGGATCAATACACCAGCAGATGCCTTGGTGACGCCCAAAGATCCGATGGATTACCTGAAGCGCCTGCGCTTCCACTTGGAAACGGACAGTGCTGATGCCTACGGATTCTGAAACCAGCAACGCAACAGAACAACCCGCTCTGGCAGTTGAAATCTGGACAGATGGCGGATGCCGCCCAAACCCCGGCCCGGGTGGCTGGGGCGTTCTGCTGCGCTGCAAAGGTGTGGAACGGGAGCTTTCTGGCGGTGAGCGTGAAACCACCAACAACCGTATGGAGCTCACAGCCGCCGCAGAAGCGCTGGAAGCCCTGACACGCCCCTGTGTGGTGAACCTGCATACAGATAGCGAATATGTACGCAATGGCATTACCCGGTGGCATACAGGCTGGGTAAGGCGAAATTGGCGTAATGCATCGGGTGATCCGGTTGCCAATATGGATTTGTGGCGCAGGCTGCTTGATGTAGCCAAACGGCATGAGGTTTCATGGCATTGGGTAAAAGGACACTCCGGTGTGCCAGAAAATGAACGGGTGGATCAACTGGCAACAGAAGCCCGGGAAAAAATAGAACAGTCTCTTTTAGAGAGCTAAAAACAAACCGGCTGAAAGGCCGGTTTTTTCATGGGGCATTGTGAGGGAAAAATCACTGTGGCTGAACGCAAAACATACCAAACCATAGCCGGGTATATGGTGGCGTTTGTGGCTTTAACGCTGCTGTATACCGCTTTGGGTATGACGCAGCCTTTTAATTCAGACAGTGTTTCTACCTTGCTGGCAGCGCAGGATATTCTGCACGGCAATGTTTTGCTGAAAGGGTGGGACCTTTCTACCCAATCCTTCTATTTTACTGAAATTCTGCCTTACGTTGTGATGTTTGGTCTGTTTGGCTGGCATGTATCTTTTTATTACATCGTGCCCGCCATGCTGTGGGCCATTGCTATGTTGCTGGCGTTTCGTATCGCGCGTTTGACAACGGGCAATACGGGGTGGCCGCTTCTTGTTCTGTTAGCGGCGCCGAGTGCCTTTGCCGTTCATCTGGTATTGTCTCCCTGTTACCATGTTGGCGCTTACGTGGGCATGTTGCTGTTCTGGCTGATGTGCTTACAGAAGCCTCAATGCCTACAACCCAAAAGTGCGTTCGGCATCTGCGCGCGTTGGAGTGGGACTGTTCTGTTTGTTGCGTTGCTGCTGAGCAGTGATGATCTGGTAAAGTACACCCTAGCTTTGCCGGTTATTCTGGCCGCTATCGGGTTCAGCCTTGAACAACGCACTCCAAAATATTTGGGGCTTGCCAGCAGCATGGTGGGGGCTTTGCTGCTGGAGCACGTTATTAAAACAGTGCTGGCCCATAATGGGGCCTTCCATGTGCCGGGGTTGTGGAGTTCGTCTTTTGGCTCGCAAAGTCGGGCCTCGTACAATCTGAGTGTCTTGTTTTCCGGCTTTTTACAGTATTTCGGCGCCGATTTTTTTGGAAAGCCGATTACGCTTTCAGGTTCTGGGCGCGAATTGTTCCATCTGGCTTGTGCTGGTGGCACGGTATGGAGCTGCTTTTATGTGCTGCGTAAGAACCGGCAATGGAATCTGTTTGATCTCTCATCTGTATTTGCCATTGTTATTATGTTGGCAGCCTTTGTTTTTGGCGAACTGACAATGGATGAGCAGTCATTCCGCTATCTGGTTTTTCCGTGCCTGCTGTCCGTTTTGCTGGTTATTCGGCATGTGCAGGTGCCACGTGGTTACGGTTTGCTGTTTGGTATGTGCTGCATTTTGTATGCGGCAACAGTTTTGCCGCATCCTGTTTTGGGATATGCAGCGGCAAACCAAAACTTTCCCGTAAATCGCACTCTGGAACAAATGGGGCTGAAGCAGGGTTTCGCACCATATTGGAGCGCTGCGCGCAACAGTGTGCCATTTCTGGCACGTCTTGCACCTGTTGAATTCATGCCCTCAGGCATCAAAGCATTTCATACTCTTAGCAAGCGGCAATGGTATGAAATGGGCGGCAATTTTATTGTGTGTGAAAGTGCAGATCAGGCCAAGCAGGCGCAAACACAGTTTGGGCCTGCACAAAGGGAAATACGCATAGGCAGCAATACGCTGCTGGTGTGGTCACATCCCTTTAAGGTGCCGCAGAACTGAAGAGCCCGTTCTCAGGGCTCAACGTCAGACTGATAAATATCAATATAATCCTGTGGCGTATTAGGCGCAGATTGTTTGGGTAGCCCAATAACGCGCACATAAATGCGGGTAGAGGGTGTACCGCCATTCATAAGCACGCTGCGCGCGGCCAACCCGCGAGCCAATGCCATACGTCGTGGCAATGATGGATCATCCACAGCGCCGGAACTATAGGCATCTATCAGGGCACGTATATGCGGCTTGTCAGATAAGCGCTGCCCAAATGCCAGAATGGCTTGGTGTGTTTCCGGGTTAAGCGTTGCTGCTTCTGGCGCAAAGGTAATGCGTACACCGCCTTCAATAGGCGTTACCGTGCCTTGGGCTTTCAGGTCCACAGTAGGCTGTGGTGGTACCGGAAAAGGATGAACTTCCACGTCTGATGGCGCAGGGGTCAACTGCGGCAGCGGAGGTGGTGCATTTGGTATTGTTGCTGGCGGCGGTGGTTTATGTGGCTGAACCGCAGGCGTTGCGCTTTTGCTTTCTTGCACTGGGGCAGGCGGAGCCTTAGCCACGGGTGCGGGTGCGGGTGCGGGTGCGGGTGCGGGTGAGGGTGCGGGTGCGGGTGCGGGTTTGGTTTCGGCCGGAGCGGTGGTTACCGGTTTGGTGGCAGGCGTATTTTTAGGTGCAGTTGCAGCCGGTTGCGTATTCTTTACGCTGGATGTTTCTTTTTTCTGCGCTGTGGTGGTTTGCGGCTTTTCCACCACCCGGCGGCGCGTTTCAGTGCGCGCGGGTGTTGTTGTCCGGCGCGGAGCCGTTTCATGCACAGGTGCCGCAGGTGTTTGGGGCGCGGCTACAGGCGCTGCACCACCCAAGCTATCGAGAGCCTGACTGTTGGTGACAATCTGAGCATGTGAAACCGCACTGGTGGCAAGTAGGCTTGCAGCACACAGAAGGACAAGGCGGCGAGAGAAAGGAAACATGTTCTGCATTAAATGGAAGACTAATCCAGAAAAAGAGGAAGAAGAACAGAGGCAACCTGCTTTTGGTGCCTGAAAGCGGCCACACTGCGGCATCATGCAGAAAACTGTTCCGCCGCAATACGTTCAGAAAGGGTTTGTCCGGGGTCAAACAGCAAGGTTACGGCCAATTCTCGGTCTTCCCACGCCTGTACAGAAACAACATCCCGAATTTCTATCGAATCGGCAACGGCTGCAACCGGGCGCTTGTCGTGTTCCAGAACACTAAAACCAACATGAGCTGAGGAAGGCAAAAGTGCCCCGCGCCAGCGGCGTGGTCGAAAGGGACAGATAGGGGTAAGCGGCAGCAAATTGCCAGAAAGCGGCACAATAGGCCCATGCGCAGAAAGGTTGTAGGCGGTGGAACCGGCTGGTGTGGCCAACAAGGCGCCATCACAAATCAGCTCGGGAATACGCACCAGCCTGTCCACATCAATGCGTAATTTGGCTGCCTGCCGTGTCTGGC
Organism: Acetobacter pasteurianus; assembly: GCF_009914215.2. Lineage (NCBI taxonomy): Bacteria > Pseudomonadati > Pseudomonadota > Alphaproteobacteria > Acetobacterales > Acetobacteraceae > Acetobacter > Acetobacter pasteurianus. Next base: position 1,909,615 of record NZ_CP039846.2, read on the forward strand.
GGAACAGATAAACATCGTTCAGCGCCAGTGCTTCATGCGCTTCACCATGTGCTGTTACGGCTTTCATGCGCAGGGGGTGAATAACTGCAGCTTGCGCATGAGCCAATCTGTAGGGAAGGTCTTCTTCATCCGTAGGGTTCATCAGAAACCCAACAGACCCACAGTTCATGCCATAGACTGGGGTGGTCAGCCCTGCTTCCAGAATAACGCGCAGGGTTTCCAGCATAAAACCATCACCGCCCAAGCAGATCACAACGTCTGCCTCGCCGGGGTGGCAGTTGCCATAACGGGTTACCAGCCGGTCAAGCTCATCTCGAGCAGTTTCTGTGGGGGCCGCCATAAAAGCCAGATGTTGTGGGGGCCGCATAAAGATTGAGGGCGGGTTTGTAAGAGAAGTAGCAGTCATGCCTGTGTCCTGCTTCCTTCCAGGTCAGGAAAATTAAAGTCTTCCTTCCTTATCCCGCAAATGTTGGTTCCTGAAAGAGGGCAGGATCATTTTTAATGCCAGCAAAGTGTTCTGCCAGCGTGGTGCCAAGCAGTTCATCATACACAGCCAGTGTGGCATGTTGCATGGCAAAAGTGCTGTAATGGCTCAGGACCATCTGGCGCGCAGCGTATCCTATCGCTTCCAGAATTTCTGGCGGTGCAGCTAACACGTCATAAATAGCCTGTGCCAGTTCACTGGCGTTTTCTGGTGTAAAGCTAAAACCCGTTTGGCCGTGAGCAACGGTTTCTACTGCCGCGCCATGATGCGCCACAATAACCGGACAGCACATTGCCTGAGCCTCCACCACCACGCGCCCAAAAGGTTCTGGGCGGAGGGAGGGCACAACCACCATATTGGCCAGCATCATGGCAGCAGGCATATCATCGCAATGGCCCGCAAAACGCACACGGTCAGTCAGGCCCAGTTGTGCGGCTTTGGTGCTCAGTTCCTGTGCGTATTTATCGTCTGGTGCGCAACCACCAGCAAACACGCAGTGCCAGTTTATATCCGGTAAAAGCTCCAGCAGTTGTGCCAGCGCATCCAGCACAAGGCTCTGGCCTTTCCATGCTGTCAGCCTGCCGGGCATGAGAATAACCGGTGCGTCAGCCGGAAGCGCCCACGCTTCTACCAAACGGTGCACACGCTGGCCGGACACTACTTGAGGTGAAAACTGCTCGGTATCTGCCCCGCGCGGAATGGTGCGTAGCCGATCTGGCCCTACATGGTATTCTTCTGCAAGGCGCTGGGCGATATGGTTGCTAATGGCAATAACGCGATCACCAGATGCCAAAACGGCATTGTAATGCCGCTTGCCGGGAAAGCTGTTGGCGTGCACGCCGTGCCATGTTGTTACAAAAGGTGTTTGCGTGCGCTTGCAGGCCATTTTGGCAACCCACGCAGGCGCGCGAGAGCGGGCATGAACAAGCTGCACGTTGTGCTGGCGAATGATATTGCTGAGGAAATGGCTGTTTTTGGCAATTTTTAAAGGGTTGCGGCTACCGCAATCGGGAAGGGCAATATGCTCTGCGCCACTATGCCGCAACAGAGGTTCCATACGCCCACCAGCGCTGATGACAAGTGCTTTGCCCCCAGCTTGTGTAATGGCCTGCGCCATTTCTATGGTGCCTCTTTCCACCCCGCCCTGCTCCAGAGCGGGCAGGATTTGCAGAATGGAGGCAGAGGCCAGAAAACTGCTCATGAACAGGGTGTTATCATAATTTGCACATTTTGTGCCATAAGATCAGTAGGGCAGAACTGTTCTTCCTTTTCAGGTTCCCGGCCTGTGCGTGAATGAACCTGTTTGGTATGGAGGCAGGATGAAGTTTTCTTTTGTGCCTACACGGCGGCATCTTCCCTGCGTGGTTGCAGGTACAGCGTTGCTTGTTTCCGCTCCTGTTATGGCGGCTACGGCACGCAGCCATGCTGCGGCTGCACCCGGGCCGCTCACTGGGCAGAAATGGTCGGTGGAAGCCTGTATGGCCATGGTGGGGGATGATCCTTTTGGCGCAAGAGATTACGCGCTGGACTGGGAGCGCCACGGCAACGGAGGGCAGGAGGCCAAGCATTGTCACGCTTTGGCATTGCTGGAAGCTGGGGATGAAGAAAGTGCTGCACAGGAACTGGATGAGCTTGCCCACCAACCCATAGAACATGCAGAGCGTGCGCCTTCCAGCTTTCGCGCCGGGTTAGAGGAAGATGCGGCAGATGCATGGCTTTCTGCCGGACAACCAGAAAAAGCCCTGAGCAGCGTAGATTACGGGCTGGCGTTTGAGGATGATACCCGCCTGCATCTGCTGCGTGCCCGTGCCTTGCTGGCGCAAGATCAGGCCGATGTTGTGGTGAAAGAACTTTCTGCGCTGGTGGCCAAAAAGCCAGATATCGGGGCCGAAGCCTATGTTCTGCTGGCATCGGCAGAGCGCCGCGTTGGGCAGCTTGATGCCGCTGCCACGCACGTAGCGCACGCTTTGGAAATAGAGCCGGAAAACCCCGCAGCCCTGCTGGAGCGTGGCATTGTGCGTGAACGTAAAGGGGATGCCACCGGTGCACAGGCAGATTGGCAGCGGGTGCTTGATTTGGCGCCAGATAGCCATGAGGCAGATCTGGCCCGGCAGGATCTTGCCGTTATGGCTGCAGATCCAGATACACCATGAAGACCCTAATGCATTCTGAAAAAGTTCAAGACGTTATACCTCAACGCATTCTTGTTATCCGTTTGGGGGCGTTGGGAGATTTCGTGCAAAGTTTTGGCCCGTTTCAGGCCATTCGGCAGGCATTTCCTGCTGCGCATATCACCTTGCTTACAACCGCGCCGTTTGTTGAGCTTGCCCGGCTTTCGCCTTGGTTTGATGAGGTGCTTACGGATACACGCCCGCGTTGGACAGATGTGCCGCAAATTCTCGCCTTGCGTAAGATGTTGCGTGGGTATGATCAGGTTTATGATTTGCAGACATCAGCCCGCACCGCGCGATATTTCGTGTTGGCCAGTCGTCCCGTTTCATGGTGTGGGCATGTGGGAGAAGGGCATCTTGCCCATTTAAACCCGTGGCGGGATGAAATGCACACCCGTGCCCGCCAGCGTGATCAGCTACGTATGGCAGGCATTAAGGATGTGCCGCAGCCAGATGTTTCGTGGTTGCGTGATAAAGGGCCAAAGCTGGATGAGCCCTATGTGTTGATAGTGCCGGGGGCAGCCGTGCATCGGCCCGCCAAACGCTGGCCTGCCAGGCGGTATGGTGAACTGGCAGCAGAAATTTTTCGCCGTGGTTTGCGCCCTGTATTGGTAGGGCATGAAACCGAGCAGCCCTTGGCGCAGGACATTCTGAAATATTGCCCCGAGGCGCTAAACTTAATGGGCAAAACCACTCTGCCGGAGCTTGCAGGACTGGCCGCACGGGCACAGTGCGCTGTGGGGAATGATACAGGCCCCATGCATCTGGCTGCCGTTATGGGCTGCCGCTGTGTTGTGCTATTTTCTGCCGATAGTAACCCTGCGCTTACAGCCCCGTTAGGGTGGCAGGCAGGGCAGGTGCGCGTGCTACGTGTGCGTGATCTTGCATTGCTTTGTGTGCAAAGGGTTGCAGCCGCGCTCTGGTGGCGTCATTAAGCATCTTCCATCAGTTTCTGATTTTCTTTTCTGGAGCCTTTGACCATGCCCGCCATTACCTTGCCTGACGGTTCTGTTCGTAGTTTTGACGGGCCGGTTACAGGCACGACGGTGGCGGAAGCTATCGGCCCCGGTCTTGCCAAAGCCGCACTGGCCATGGAAGTGGATGGAAAGCTGTGCGATATCCGCCAGACCATCAACAAAGATGCTGCCCTGCGGTTTATTACCCGCAAGGATCCGGAATCGCTGGAACTTATTCGGCACGATGCCGCTCATGTGCTGGCAGAAGCCGTGCAGGCGCTATACCCCGGCACTCAGGTTACAATCGGTCCGTCCATTGAAAACGGCTTCTATTACGATTTCTATCGTTCCGAACCGTTCTCCCCGGAAGATTTTGCGGCCATCGAAGCCAAGATGCGCGAAATTGTTGCCAAGGCTGAGCCTTTTGTGCGTGAAGTCTGGAAGCGCGATGATGCGATCCGCTTTTTTGAAGAGCGCGGTGAAAAGTTTAAAGCCGAGTTGATTCGCGATCTGCCGGAAGATGAAGAAATTTCCATCTATCGGCAGGGTGAATGGCTGGATCTGTGCCGTGGTCCACATCTGCGCACCACCAAGGATGTTGGCACTGCTTTCAAGCTGATGAAGGTGGCAGGCGCTTATTGGCGTGGGGATCATCGTAACCCCATGCTCACCCGTGTGTACGGCACGGCATGGCGCGATCAGAAGGAACTGGACGCGCATCTGCACCAGTTGGAAGAAGCAGAAAAGCGCGATCATCGTCGGATCGGCAAGGAAATGGGCTTGTTCCATTTTCAGGAAGAAGCCGTGGGGCAGGTGTTCTGGCACGCCAAAGGCTGGCGGCTTTATACCGCGTTGCAGGATTACATGCGCCGCGCCCAGACACGCCACGGTTATCAGGAAGTGCGCACTCCGCAACTTGTAGACCGCGCATTGTGGGAGGCTTCTGGCCACTGGGATAAATACCGCCACCACATGTTCATCGCCACGGTTGAGGACGAGAACAAAACGCTCGCACTCAAGCCCATGAACTGCCCGTGCCATGTGCAGATTTTTCGCCACGGCCTACGTTCTTATCGTGAACTACCGTTGCGTATGGCGGAATTTGGCGCCTGCCATCGGTATGAACCATCAGGCGCATTGCATGGCCTGATGCGTGTGCGCGGCTTTACGCAGGACGATGCACATATTTTCTGCACCGAAGATCAGATTGCAGATGAAACTGTGCGCTTCGTGAAAATGTTGCACGATGTGTATCAGGATCTGGGCTTTGAGCATGTGCGCGTAAAGTTTGCTGACCGCCCAGAGCAGCGTGCTGGCAGCGATGAAGTGTGGGACAAGGCTGAAAATGCCCTGAAAGAAGCCTGCACCGTGGCTGGGGTAGAATACGAACATAACCCCGGTGAAGGCGCATTCTACGGGCCCAAACTGGAGTTTGTGCTGCGTGATGCTATTGGGCGTGATTGGCAGTGCGGCACCTTGCAGGTTGATCTGGTTCTGCCAGAACGACTCGATGCCAGCTATATTGGTGAAGACTCCGGGCGGCATCGCCCCGTTATGCTGCATCGTGCCATTTTGGGTTCCTTCGAACGCTTCCTTGGCATTCTGATCGAACAGCACGCCGGGCGTTTCCCGCTTTGGCTAGCACCTGTGCAGGTGGTTGTGGCCTCCATCGTAAGTGATGCCGCACCTTATGCGGAGGAAGTGGCTGCTGCCCTGCGTGAAGCAGGGCTGGCTGTGGAAGCCGATGTGCGGAATGACAAGATCAACGCCAAGGTGCGTGAGCACAGTGTGGCCCGTGTTCCGGTTATTCTGGTGGTAGGCCGGCGTGAGGCAGAAGAACGCACTGTGGCCATGCGCCGCCTTGGCACGCAGGCGCAGGAGACTCTGAGCTTGGATGATGCTGTTGCCCGCCTGAAAAACGAGGCAACACCGCCGGATTTGCGCAAAAAAGGGTGAAGCAGAGTTTTATTGCCACAGCAGGGCAGCAATGAAGATGTTTTTGTGCTTGCCCTGCTTGATAAAGCGCGGATAATTGCGCACATACTAACGATAGGCAGAAGCGCCTGAAGGGGTGCCTTTGCAAGTTATTGAAATGTACTACAGGAGCCGACCATAGCCAGATCACCGTATCCCGCGCCGCCCAGCCGAGAAGGGCCGCGAGTGAATGAAGAAATCCGTGTGCCGCAGGTTCGCCTTATTGATGAAAATGGCGAAATGGCCGGTATCATGACCGTGCGCGATGCTTTGGCAAAAGCGTATAGTGTTGGGTTGGATCTTCTAGAAATAAGCCCGAATGCTGAGCCGCCTGTTGCCAAGATTCTTGATTACGGCAAGTTCAAATACGAACAGCAGAAAAAGCGTAACGAAGCCAAGAAGAAGCAGAAGGTCATTGAAATCAAGGAAGTCAAGGTTCGTCCGAATATCGACGAAAATGACTACCAGGTTAAAATGCGCGCTGTGAAAACCTTTATTGGTGAAGGTGACAAGGTAAAGGTTACGCTGCGTTTCCGTGGTCGTGAAATGGCGCATCAGGAACTGGGTATTAAGGTTCTGGAACGCATTCGTGGCGAAATGGATGAGGTTGCCAAGGTGGAGCAGATGCCGCGCCTTGAAAACCGCCAGATGATCATGGTTTTGGCCCCGCGCTAAACCGTGTTTTCAGTCTGATTTCCGGAAAAACCCCTGCTTTCTTATTAAGGAAGCAGGGGTTTTCTGTTTTTACGGGCCAAGCAGGATAGTTGCGTGCGCATTTGCGCGAACGTGCTGTGTTTGTGCTGTGCTGGACGGGGCTGCCGGGGCATCTGCGCTACGCGCCATAGACATCATCATAGGCATGGGGCGTATGATCGGGTTTTCGGATATTGCTACGTTTGAAAAACGTACAACATGCAAGCCCAGAGATGCCGCTACCGTATCTGCCTGTTTTTTTAGCTCGGCAACGGCGTTCTTTTCAGCATCCAGAAGCAGACTTTCCCGCTTGTCATCAGAAATAGACCAATCCAGACTTTCCAGAATAAGGCCATTTGCCTGCAACTGTCCGGCCAAAGGTAGCAGCGCGTTGCCGTTCTGAGCCTTTAGGCTCAATCTCTGGGTGGCTGTCCAGAAAGCAGGATCCTTGTCTGGGCGCGTTTCAGACACATCGTATCCCGTAACCGCCAACTGCACGGCATCGTTTTTGCCTGTCTGTTCAGTAATTTTCTGCACCAGTGCATTGACGGCCTGCTGAGCCGTTGCCGCATTTTTGTTGCGTGCTTCTGCGCGGAATATGGCGGTAAGCTGGTCTGGGGCGGCATCTGTTGTGCCGGAAGCAGAAAGTTCAAGCTTGGTAAAAGTGCTTGTGTCTTCCGCATGAGCTGTGGGCAGCATTGCCATGAATGCGCAGGAACTTGCGGAAAGCAGGAACAGCATGGAGCGAGAATAAAAACGCATCAGGGTATGTTTCCTTTTAATGTCAGATGTTTCCCTGTTGGCAAAGAGCAGCGCTTTTTTCTCAGGCTGTCCAGAACAGGTGAATGCTTGCTTGTGCGATAACAATCTATCAGTGGGGCAAGTTCAAGGCAGAAAGGCAATGTATCTGCCGCAAATGCATGATTGTCTCGAAAACGTTAGATTAACGGTGAATGTCCGTAATCTTACTGATTTTTGTGTAGGGTAAGGGCGTATCAATACGCACGCTTAAGCCCGGATTGTTGTTGGCCAGATGGAGTTGGCCGCCATGAAGATGCACAATGGCCTGCACAACAGAAAGCCCAAGGCCAGAGCCAGAAATATGGCGTGTCTGTTCTGCCCGAAAGAAACGTTTTGTGGCATTTGCCATGTCTTCTGCCGTCATGCCTATGCCATGGTCAGCTATGGTGAGTTCTATAGTGCCATCATTTTCTGAATGAGGCTGAGGCGGCATAAACCGAGCAGAGCAGGTAATGGTGCCTCCTGACGGAGAAAATTTAATGGCGTTGTCCAGCACATTGGCAATAGCCTGCTGGAACATGGCGCGATCACCATAAAATGGAAGTGTTGCGGGAAGGGTGGTCTCAATCGTTATTCCGCGATCTTCCGCAACCGCAGCGTAAAGCTCCAGAATATCCTGTAGGGCAGGCACCAGATCAAACCGAGTAAAGGCAGAGCGGCGACCACCGGCTTCTATCTGCGCAATACGCAACAGTGCGTCACAAATGCTGGTAACATGGTCAAGCTGCTCTACAGCGTGATTAATGGCTGTGCGTAGCTCAGCCTCGGTATGTGCATATAGGGCTGCATCTTCCAGTTGGGAGCGTGCGCGGGCAATTGGGGCCCGCAGATCATGCGCAATGGCGTTGGAAGTCTGTCTCACATTATCCATTTGCTGGCTGGCACCATCCAGCATGGTATTTATGGCGATAGCAACATCATCCCTTTCATCTCCGTTTCCGATGAGCGGAATGTGTTGGGAGAAATCACCGTGTGTAATGGCAGCCGTGCTTTTGTGAATGAGATGGATAATGCGTTGGAACATTTCACGGATCACCCAGCCAAAACTGTAAAGATTAGGTTTAAGCTGAGGCACACCGCTTTAAACCTCACGAAAGGTTTTTTATCCAGACCTCTGGCGGCAATTGCGTCTATTCCTGCAGCATATATCCTGCATTACGGATGGTATGCACCAGTGGATGATGGAAAGGTCTGTCTATTTTTTGGCGCAGGCGGGAAATATGCACGTCAATGACGTTTGTCTGGGGGTCAAAATGATAATCCCATACACCTTCCAGCAGCATGGTGCGGGTAACAACCTGACCGGCGTGGCGCATCAAAAATTCCAACAGGCGAAATTCACGCGGTTGCAACTCAATCTTCTGGCCAGCGCGTTTCACATTGCGCGATAGCAGATCTATTTCCAGATCCCCAATTGTAAGGCGCGTCTGGGGCTGGGCCTCGTTTCTGTTGCGCCGGACCAGTGCTTCCAAACGTGCCTGAAGTTCGGAAAATGAGAAGGGCTTTGTAACGTAATCATCCCCACCTGCTTTCAGTCCGGCCACTTTTTCATCCACATCGGCCAAGGCGGAAAGCAGCAGCACGGGGGTTGTATTGTTTTGATTTCGCAATGTTTGTAGGATATGAAGGCCCTCTACACCGCCCGGCAGCATGCGATCTAGAATGATGACGTCAAACTTTTCGCTGGTAGCAAGGGAGAGGCCATTTTTGCCGTCTTCAGCCTGCTCAACCAAATGCCCAGCTTCTGCAAGGCCTTTGGCAACAAAATTGCGAACTGTTTGATCGTCTTCAACAAGAAGAACGCGCATGATCCAGACCTTACATTATCCAGAGCGTATTACCAAAACCTTACGATAATTATACAATCATGTCACTGCCCGCGTTCAAATCTGGTCTTTTTCATCCAGCTTGGGGGTCAGGCCGTCTAGTGTTGCCATCAACACCGCCGTAAGTGGTGAGGCAAAAATCAGGCCCGGAAAGCCCAGGATGGCGCCAAAGAGTGTCTGTGACAAAACTGTAATGGCAGGGGGCATTTGCACGGCGTGGCGCTGAATAACTGGGGCCAGCACATTACCTTCTAAAAACTGGATCACGCTATAAAGCACAGCCACCATAATGGTTTCCCGCGTGCCCAGAGAAAGGGCTAGCAGCAACGCAGGAACGGCCCCCATAATGGCGCCAATATACGGGATAAAGTTACACAGCCCGGCAAGCACACCCAGCGCCAGCGCCAAAGGCACGCCAATAAACCAGAGGCCAAGGCCAGAAAGCGTACCAACCACCAGCATGTCTAATGATTGCCCGGCAACCCATGCCCAGAGTGTCTGCCCGGCCCTAAGCAGGAGATCACGCACTTTGGGACGTTTGGAAACAGGCACCAGCCGCAAAAAGCCATTGGCGTAAACTGCGGGAGACATTGCAAAATACAGCCCGGCAATCAGCACAACCAGCAATGTGCCAATAGCCCCAAAGGCGGACCCCAGAATGCCCGTCATGGACCCCGCAATGCGGGAACCAAGAGAAGCAAGGCTGCTGGTATCTCCCCCTCCAGCCTGATGACCGCCCAAAGATGCCGGGAGATAATTCAGGATCATCTGGCCCGTAGGGGTGCTTTGTAGGGTGCTGCGTAGTGCGGTTTCTTGCTGGCGCAAGGCATCTTGCAGGCGTAGGGCTTCGCTTATCATCGCCGGCCCGCTGTTCCAGACCAAAAACACAGCACTGCCAATTAACCCGCAGATAACGGCACTGAGCGCCCACCCATATGGCAGCCGAAGGTGGCGCACCAGAATTTTAGACAGCCCATGTAGCACCACAGCACACAGTACTGATGCAAACACCACCATCAGCACATCGCCCATCAACCAAACCACCAGCGCAATAACAGCGCCGCTGAAGGTCATGCGCAGGATTCTGGAAATGGATTGCAGCCAATCCGCAGAATGCGGCTTGCCTTCATACGGCCCGCCAGCAAGAGAATTGGCAGGAGAAGGGGTATCTGAAGGCATGCGCAAATGTCTTTCGGAATGCAATTTGAGGCCGGATTGTTGGGAAGGGTAAGCGAAGAGGCAGTGCTACTGCGTTTAAGATGTATTCTTATCCATGTGTCTTACGATCTGAGAAGAAAATTCTGAAAAGCCAGACACAAAAAACTGGCGCATTGGCAAAAATGCCTCACGCCAGTTTGGGGGTCAGGCTTCGTTGGTGGCTTCTTCCATTTCAGCTTCGGCTGCCAGCCAGCGTTCTTCCACTTCTTCCTGTTCTTTTTTAAGGGCAGCAAGGCGTGTGTTCAGGCGCGTGAGATCCTGCGTTTTCCCTTCGCTATACAGAGCGGGGTCTGCCAGACTGGCTTCAATTTTCTGCTGCTCCTGCGCCAGTTTGGCAAGGCGTGCTTCGGCGTCTTTTATAACCTTGCGCAAAGGGGCCAAGGCTTTGCGGGCTTCTGCGCGCTCACGCCTGTCATCCTTGCGGCTGGGCTGGGCCGCAGTATCTTGTTTTGGGCGGTTTGCTGCGCGGTTGTGCTCAATCAACCACGCGCGATATTCCGCCATATCGCCTTCAAACGGGGTGATCTTGCCATCGCCTACCAGCCACAGGCGGTCTGCCACCAGTTCCACCAGATGAGGATCATGGCTGATCAGAACCACAGCGCCTTCATAATCTGCCAGCGCACGAATAAGCGCATCGCGGGCATCCAGATCCAGATGGTTGGTGGGCTCGTCCAATAGCAGAAGTTGTGGGGCATCACGCGTTGCCAATGCCAGCAGCAGGCGTGCTTTTTCACCGCCTGAAAGGTCTTTCACCGCTGTTTCAGCGCGTTCTGCATCCAGCCCGAAACGTGCAAGCTGGGCACGCACTACCGGAGGCGTGGCTTTGGGCAGGGCACGCGCCATGTGGTCGATAGGTGTTTCGTTCAGGTGCAGTTCTTCGGCCTGATGCTGGGCAAAATACCCAATTTTGAGCCGGGGGTTCCGCTCTACCGTGCCAGATAGTGGTTCCAGCCTGCCAGCAAGAAGCTTGGCAAAGGTGGATTTACCGTTGCCGTTGGCGCCAAGTAGGGCAATGCGATCATCCATATCCAACCGGAGGGAAAGATTGCTGAGCACAGGCTTGCCATCATACCCCACGCTGGCACGGCTCATGCTCAGAATGGGAGGGGGAAGCTGCTCGGGTTCGGGGAAGGAGAAGTGCGCGGGCGTTTCTTCCACCACGGATTCGATAACGGGCAGTTTTTCCAAAGCCTTCAGGCGGGCCTGTGCCTGCTTGGCTTTGGTGGCCTTGGCTCGGAATCTATCCACAAAGGACTGCATATGCGCCCGCTGGGCTGCAATTTTTTCAACCTGCCGGGCCTGCTGTAAGGCTTGCTCTGTGCGAATGCGTACAAAATTTTCGTATCCACCCGGTGTTAGGCTGAGCTTGCCATGGTCCAGATGTGCAATGGCATCCACGCAGGAATCCAGCAGCCCCCTATCATGGCTGACAATCAGCGCAGCTCCAGCGAATCGACGTAGCCAATCTTCCAGCCAAAGGGTGGCTTCCAAGTCCAAATGGTTGGTGGGTTCATCCAGTAGCAGCAAATCTGGCTCAAGAAACAGGGCCGTTGCGAGGGAAACACGCATACGCCAGCCGCCGGAAAAATCTGAAACAGGGCGGGCCTGTGCATCTGCATTAAACCCCAATCCGGCTAAAACAGAGGCCGCGCGCGCTGGGGCGCTATCTGCACGTATGGCGCGCAGGCGCTCATGTATTTCCGTAATACGTACGGGGTCCGTCGCTGTTTCGGCTTCTGCCAGAAGGGCGCTGCGTTCGGTATCACCAGCCAGCACGGTATCCAGAAGCGATGCGCCATCTGCTGGGGCTTCCTGCTTTACGCGTGCCATACGGGCGCGGGCGGACAGGCGAATTTCACCGCCATCTGGTGCAATATCGCCCGCAATTGCTGCTAATAGGGTGGATTTTCCGGCCCCATTGCGCCCGATAAGGCCCACCTTGCGCCCGGGCTCTATAGACAGGTTAGCCTGGTCCAGAAGGGTGCGGCCTGCCATACGCAGGGTAAGATCGGATATGACAAGAAGGCTCAACGCAACTCTCGTTTCTTTATGAATCGTGCATTACATCCGGCATGGTACCTACCAGCCCGCGCCGATATGCTCTAGATGGTGCGCTACGGCTGCCACCCTTATGGTGCTGGTATGCCAGAAAACAGGAGAAACCCAATGGCTAAAGAACGTACGCTATCCATTATCAAGCCAGACGCAACCCGTCGCAACCTGACCGGCAAGATCAATGCCGTGTTTGAAGATGCAGGTCTGCGCATTGTCGCCCAGAAGCGCATTCAGCTTTCTCCGGCTCAGGCTGGTGCATTCTACGAAGTACACAAAGAACGCCCGTTCTATAACGATCTGGTGTCCTTCATGATCTCCGGCCCGGTTGTGGTGCAGGTTCTGGAAGGTGACAACGCAGTTGCCAAGAACCGTGAAGTGATGGGTGCAACAGACCCCAAAAAGGCAGAACCCAACACCATCCGCGCTCAGTTTGCTGAAAGCATTGAAGCAAACTCCGTGCACGGTTCTGACAGCGCAGAAAACGCAGCGAACGAAATCCGCTTCTTCTTTGCGGAAACCGAAATCCTGCCCTGATCCGTTTTTTTTTCGGATTTACTCTGGCTGGTACATTTGCTGCCAGCCAGAGCTATATAAATTATGTTGCTGTGGCCTTTTATTGGGCGCAGTATGCAAGAGGTAAGCACCTTTTGCATGGGAGGTGTGGCTGCAAAGATGGGGTCACGCCTAACATTTGCTCTATAAGCATTCCTCTAATATGTAAGCATCCAAAGAATTTTCCGGCTGCGTGTTGAGGAAACCTCCGCGCGCTGTTGGCTTGGCGAGCGAAAAGGAATGACATGAAAGTTCTGGCGGTTCACCCCAGCGCCCTGATGTACACGCGGGTCTTTCTCCGTCTGGAGCCTCTTGGTATGGAGCTGGTTGCTGGCGCAGCTCGTAGTGCCGGCCACGATGTGCAGATTATAGATCTTCAGGCTGAAACGCATGAAGATTACTGGAAAATGCTGGATGAGTTTCAGCCCGATGTGGTGTGCTACTCCGGCAACTATCTGGCAAACGTGCCAGAAATTCTGGATCTGTGCCGCGAAACCCGCTACCGCAACCCCAATATCTTCCAGTTTGTAGGTGGGCATTCCGTATCCTTTATTGCAAAGGATGTGCTGGAACTTTCTGAAGGTACCATCAACTGCATTCTTAAAGGTGAAGGCGACGCCACGGTTGGGCTACTGCTGGATGCCGTGCAGAATGGTAAAGACATTCTGGAAGTGCCCGGCGTTATCACCAAGGATGGTGAAGGCCCACCGCCTATCTTTGTAGAATCTCTGGATGAGGTGCGCCCGGCGCGTGATCTTCTGCGCCACCGCAACAAATACTTTATTGGCACGCTGGACCCGGCAGCCTCTATCGAATTTGCGCGTGGCTGCCCGTGGGATTGTACATTCTGTTCTGCCTGGACATTCTATGGCCGTTCCTACCGCACAGCCAGCCCGCAGGTGATTGCGGATGAGCTGGAGGAAATTAAGGAACCCGGCATCTTTATCGTGGATGACGTGGCCTTCGTGCATGAAGAGCACGGCATGGCCATTGCCAACGAAATCAAGAAGCGCGGCATTAAAAAGGAATACTACCTTGAAACGCGTGCAGACGTGCTGCTGCGCAACAAGGAAGTGTTTAAGGTCTGGAGTGAAATCGGGCTTTCCTACATCTTCATCGGCATGGAAGCTGTGGATGAAGAGGGCCTGAAGCAGTTCCGTAAGCGCGTTTCTCTGGATAAAAACTTTGAAGCGCTGGAATACGCACGTTCTCTGGGGCTGATTGTTGCCATTAACATCATTGCTGATCCTTCATGGGATCGGAAGCGCTTTGAAACAGTACGCCAGTGGTGCTTGGAAATTCCAGATATCGTGAATATTTCTGTCACCACGCCGTATCCGGGCACAGAAATCTGGCACAAGGAAGCACGCCGTCTGACAACGCGGGATTATCGTTTGTTCGATATTCAGCACGCAGTGCTGCCGACCACGTTGCCGCTGCCAGAGTTTTACGAAGAGCTGGTAAAAACCCAGCAGGTGCTCAACACCAAGCACATGGGTTGGGAAGCGCTGAAAGACACTGCAGGTATTGCGGCGCGTCTGCTACGCAATGGCCAGACCAACTTTGTAAAAATGCTCTGGAAGTTTAATTCGGTCTTTAACCCCAAACTTCAGCTGGCGGATCATCAGCGTCCTGCACGGTATCTGATGCCTGTACAGCCTGATGCCGTGACCAAGCTGAACAAGAAAGACCTGTACGTGCATGGCCCCGGTGGGCGTAAAACCCGCGCGCTGGATGATGCGACTGAAAAATTTGTAGATACAACCCGTATGGGTGAATGCGCAGAGGCTGACGCCGAAGCGTAAAAAGTAAACCAAGGTTTCCGTCTATGTTGGCAAGGCTGGTGGCGGAAACCTTAGTGTTTCTGTGGTGTAGGTTTCAATCACCACACAAAAGGCTTGCCCTGCTTGCGTGCGCAACACCGCCATATGGCGGAAGAGATAGGGTGGCAGGCTAATAGGCTGGTCAGAGCCAGCAGGTATTCCATTCTGCTCCCAGTGTTCAGAAAGAGGGAACCACAAGCTTTCCCGTTTGATAAGTTGGCGAGAAAAGTTAAGTGCAGCCACAACAAGCCCAAAGGGTTTATCTGTTGTGTTGAGCTGTGTAGCCATTTCCGGGGATAATCTTGCCGGAATATACCAGTTTTCGGCTTCTGAAAAAATCTTCCCATGTGCGGTAAGCTGCACCTTCCGGTAATGCACATCCTCTGTTTGAGCATCGGAAGCGCCTAAGAGCGTTCGCAACAGGAATGACGGGCAGGGCGCAGAGCTTTCCGTTTGGCGGTAGGCGTGCAGGTTGTTGTCTGGAGCCAGATTGTAAGTATTTATCCACTGTTCCAGCACACGTGTGGCGCTGGAGTTGGCAAGCAGCCTGTTTTCCAGTTTTTCTATAAGTGTTGCCAGCATCAGGCGATGGAGTGGTGTATCCCGCCACTCAGATATGGTGTTGTGCATCTTGCTGGGGCCAGAAGGCATGGAAAGGCTGCTCATGCACGCAACATAGCATGAGAATGCAGGATGGCAGACTGCCTATCTGCTTATTCCGTCTGGGCCAGAGCTGCGCTATAAGGCGCGCAACGTATGATGCGGCGTAAATATGTTATTTAAGGAAGGTACAGATAAATGACCCAAACCACAGCAAGTTTTATGGTGGATGGTATGTCCTGCGATGGCTGTGTGTCTGCTATTAAGCGCGCCCTTGCTGCTATTGATGGTGTGGAAGCTACAGATGTTAATCTGGCAACGCGTGAAGTGAAAGTAACGTATGATCCAACACGGGCTGGCGTTTCTTCCCTGCAGAATGCAATCCGTGGTGCTGGTTACGAAGTAAGCTAAAAGCAGCATTTTTCATTTAAGCCAGTTCTGCCATGCGGCTGGCAGACAGGGGGCGTGATGTTCCCTGTCTAGCTGAGGTAGGTAGAAACTGGCAGTATGCATGTTTCCGAATGACACATCAGCGCGGCCAGCAGCCGCTGCAAGATATGCTGAAGCAAGGTGGCTGATCCGTTATGCAGATGAAAAATACATTACGCCTTGGGTTTGTGGCGGTAGGCCTAGCCCTGCTGGGTGGCTGCTCTTCCGAGGTTGGGCGTCTGCCATTGGTTGATACGGATATTACCTGCCTGCGCAAGCAAATGGCCGGGCCGATGTATCTGAGCTTTCCACTTGCTGCCAATACATGCCAGCGGATGACCAATCATGGCTTTATGTTTGGTGAGAAAAACGCAAAGCCGATTCCGCTGAACCTGAAAGATGCTCCGGATCTTCAGAAACTGGCAGATGAATACGGTTATAGCTATACGCGCTGAAAAGCCGATGCCTGATCAGTTTTCCAGTTCAGTGTCCCAATACAGATAATCGCGCCAGCTCTCATGCAGATAGTTAGGCGGGAAGGCGCGCCCGTTTTCCTGCAACTGCCAGGATGAGGGGCGTTCTGGCCGATGCCGCGGCAACATGCCAATAACATGCGGAAGGTGCGAGCCTTTGCGCAGATTGCAGCATCCGCACGCAGTTACAATATTTTCCCAGCTTGTTTTGCCACCTTTGCAACGCGGGATAACGTGATCAAACGTGAGTTCCTGCGTGGGGTGGCGTTCACCACAATACTGGCAGGAAAAGTTATCGCGCAGGAAAACATTAAAACGGGTAAAGGCAGGTTTGCGGGCTGCGGGAATATAGTCTTTTAAGGCAATAACACTGGGCAGGCGGATGGTATGGTGCGGAGAGTGCACTTCTGTTTCGTATTCACTCAGCACAGAAACCCGATCCAGCCATACAGCCTTGATAGCATCCTGCCATGCCCATAGGGAAAGAGGGTAGTAGGAGAGCGGTCGGAAATCTGCATTCAAAACCAATGCAGGAAAATTGAGGGTACTACCGTCAGGCAAGACTTGTCTCCTCGCTTTATCGTCGAGGGCGCATCTTTGTGCGATCGTAAAACTCGGAACCGATTGCCTGCAAAAGGTGCGTCGTCGAGGTAATTACTGCATGCAGTATTGCAGAGGTTCTGGAGGGAGGCAACAAAACGGCTGTCTGTTTGATGCGTCTTTTTAGAGTTTAGTAATAGTTTCACGAAAAACATGAACAATTTATTACATAATAGTCAAATAAACCCTGCGGGGTGGGTCATACGCTTTGCACCTAGCCCCACGGGCTTTCTGCATCTGGGGCATGTGGCCTCGGCTTTGTATGGGTGGCAAAAGGCGCAGCCAGATGGAGAATGGTTTGTGCGGCTTGAGGATATTGATATCCAACGCTGCAAACCGGAATTTATTCCCGCCATTCTGGAAGATCTGGAATGGTTGGGGTTGCATTCTGCGCGGCCCGTTTTAAGGCAATCAGCCAATATGCCAGCGTATCAGGCTACGTTGGCAACATTGAATGCAATGGGGGTGCTTTATCCCTGTTTTTGCACGCGGTCTGATATTATGCGTGAAAGTGCTGCCATATTTTCAGCACCACATACGGCTCCAGATGGCAGTTTGTGTTACCCCGGAACGTGCCGTCATCTTTCAGATCAGGAACGGCAGGATCGTATCAGCCAAGGGGAACCCCACGTGCTGCGGCTGGATATGGGTAAAGCCTTGCAATGGGTGCATCAGCACACACATGGCGTACCGTTAACGTATCAGGATCAAGAGCACGGAACAGTTGTGTGTCATCCTGAATTGTTTGGCGATGTGGTTCTCGCGCGCAAGGATATTCCCGCATCCTACCATCTTTGCGTTACGCATGATGATGCCGCCCAAGGTGTTACGCTGGTAACGCGTGGGGAAGATTTGCGGCCCGCAACAGACCTGCACCGGGTATTGCAAACACTTATGGGGTGGAGCGTGCCAGAATACAGTTTTCACCCATTATTGTGCAATGCAGAAGGGCGCAGGTTGGCCAAGCGGGATGGCGCATTGGCTGTGCGCACTATGCGTGAAGCAGGTCTTTCGGCGGAAGATGTACGTTGCAAAGCGGGTTTCCCTCATATTTTTGAGAGATAAACCCTGAATTGCGTACAAAAAACGCGGCGTATGAGAAATCTCCGGTTCCGCCAGAGGCCGAACAGGATTACTGTGCCGCCCCAGAACCAAATGTCTGTTTCTGGGGCATGGGTGATGTCCTGGTTATTGGCATGAAAAACATAGTGTCGGAAAGTAAGAGAACCATGAGCATTGTTGCTGACCGCATGAACAGGATCAGCCCGAGCCAGACGATTGTCATTTCGACACGGGCCCGTGCACTCAAAGCCGAAGGCCGGAACATCATCAGCCTTTCTGCCGGTGAACCAGATTTTCGCACGCCCGAAAATATCTCGCGCGCAGCGGCCAAGGCAATTGAAAATGGCCAGACCCGCTATACCGATGTTGCTGGCACGCCAGAGCTGCGTAAGGCTGTTGCAGAGCGCTTTAAACTTGATAGTGGTCTGGATTACACGCCAGAGGAAGTTATTGTTTCCACTGGTGGCAAGCAGATTATCTACAATGCCATGATGTCTACCCTTAACCCGGGTGATGAGGCAATTATTCCAGCACCTTGCTGGGTTTCTTACCCCGATATTGTCACGCTGGCAGAAGGCACACCCGTTATTGTGCCCTGCAAACGTGAAAACGGTTTTCGGATTACGGCAGAACAGCTGGAAGCCGCTATTACACCGCGCACAAAATGGTTTTTCCTGAATTCACCCTGTAACCCAACAGGTGTTGCCTATTCAGCCGAAGATCTGCGCCCACTGTGTGATGTTCTGCTGCGTCATCCACATGTATGGATCTTTACAGACGATATCTACGCCAAGCTGGTTTACGATGGTTTCCGTCCTGCCACGTTTGTGGAAGTGGAACCGCTGCTGCGTAGCCGCACCGTTACCATGAATGGTGTTTCCAAAGCATATGCCATGACAGGCTGGCGTATTGGTTTTTCCGGCGCTCCGGTGGAACTGACAAAAGCCATGAACAAACTGCAGGGGCAGTCCACCTCCAACACCTGCTCCATCGCGCAGGCTGCGGCTGTGGAAGCACTTACCGGCCCACAGGATTTCATTCAGGAAATGGTTGCCACCTATCAGGGGCGGCGCGACATGGTTGTTTCCATGCTGAATGAAGCCGAAGGGATGGAATGCGATATGCCGCAGGGTGCGTTCTATGTGTTCCCGTCGGTGGAAAAGTGTTTGGGCAAAACATCTCCGGGCGGCAAAAAGCTGGAAACGGATGAGGATTTCGTAACAGCCCTGCTGGAAGAAGAAGGCGTTGCGGCCGTGCATGGTTCGGCCTTCATGTTCCCGGGTCATATCCGTATTTCCTATGCCACGGATACAGATAGCCTGCGTGAAGCCTGCACGCGCATTCAGCGCTTTTGCAAAGGGCTGCTGTAAAATATGGCGCGGTCTTTTGCGAACAGATTAAAAGGTTTGCCTGCACCTGCCACTATTGAAATGGCACGCCGTGCACGCGTACTTAAGGCGGAGGGCAAGCCCGTTATCTCCCTTGCTTTGGGTGAACCGGATTTTGCCACGCCGCCCGCCGTGGTGGAGGCAGCCCATCAGGCAGCTTTGGCCGGGCAGACCAAATACCCACCCGTAGATGGCACGCCTGCACTTAAGGCGGCCATTGCCCGCAAGTTCACGCGGGAAAACGGGCTGGATTACAAGCCGGAGGAGATTATGGTCTCCAACGGTGGCAAGCAGGTTATTTTTAACGCGTTCATGGCCACGCTGAATGCGGGGGATGAAGTGGTGGTGCCCACACCTTACTGGGTGAGCTATCCGCTTATTGCCCGTATGTTTGGTGCCACACCTGTTTATGTTTCCTGCCGGGAAGAAGACGGTTTTCGCCTGAAGGCAGATGAACTGGCAAAAGTGCTTACTCCCCGCACGCGTTGGGTGGTGTTGAACTTCCCCAATAACCCAACAGGTGGTGTATGCTCTGCGGACGATCTGCGCGCTATTGCGGAAGTGCTGCGGCAGTATCCAGATATCTGGATACTTTCAGATGAGATTTACGAACATCTGGTGTTTGATGGTGCAAAGTCAGTATCCATTGCAGCGGTTGCGCCTGATCTGAAAGATCGCACCATTACACTCAACGGTGTTTCCAAAGCGTATGCCATGACAGGCTGGCGCGTAGGCTTTGCGGGTGGTCCGGCAGATCTTATTGCCACCATGCGGGGTGTTCAGGGCAATGCCACGTCTGGCGTGTGTTCCATAGCGCAGGCTGCGGCTGCGGCTGCGCTGGATGGCCCGGCAGATCTGGTGCAGGAAATGGTGGCCACATATGGCCGCCGCCGCCGGATGGTGGTGGAAGCCTTACGCGCTATTCCGGGCTTTACCTGCGCAATGCCAGATGGTGCGTTTTACGCGTATCCAGGTGTTGCCGGGTGTCTTGGCCGCACGACAGCGTCTGGAAAGCGGCTGGAAACAGACCATGACTTTGCATTGGCTTTGCTGGAAGAGGCTTTTGTAGCCACTGTGCCGGGAAGCGCCTTTGGGCATTCACCTTATTTGCGCCTGTCCTGCGCAACGGCAGATGAAACATTGCAAGAGGCCTGCCAGCGTATTGCTCAGTTTGTAGAAGGCTTGCAGTAAGGCTTTCTAGTTAAAGCGCAGGCGTATCAGAAATGCGCCTGCGCTTTTTTATTCTTTCAAAACATTCCGTGCATAACGGCGCGCAAGTGCTGCGCTGTCTTCCGTTTCAGGCATGAGGCCAACCAGTTGCAGCTCATCGCAATACTGTGCCAGTTGCTCACGCAATGATTTGCCAATAACGGGCCGGATAGCAGGTTCGCTGTGCAGCATTGCGCGTATGCTGGCTGCGGAAAGATCCGAAATATCTGGCGCAATCAGGGTTGCAGCATCATCGCGGTGGGTGTCTGTCCAGCGTGCTGCATCACGCAGGGCCAGTACAAGGGCAATGGCGGCATCTGGGTCATCCTGTAACACAGAGCTGGAGGCACCAAGCACCATGCTTGTGCGCTCGGCATAATGGCCAGTGTTGCTGCCTGCCAGCTCGATAAACAGATCAGGGAATGATTGGAGCAGCCACCAGGCCTGATAATCATGCGCGACAACAGCATCAATTCTTTGGCTGCGCACGGCATCATCAATTTGTGGGAGGGGGAGATCCAGCCAATTGATGCGGTTCATGGCATCCAGCCCCTTGCGGCGCATCATAATGGCAAAAAACAGCTTATCAGCTGCGTTCTGGTCCATAACAGCTACAGTGCGGCCCATAAGCTGATCTAGCCGTGTAATGCGGCTGCTACGGCGTACCAACA
Organism: Acetobacter pasteurianus; assembly: GCF_009914215.2. NCBI lineage: Bacteria > Pseudomonadati > Pseudomonadota > Alphaproteobacteria > Acetobacterales > Acetobacteraceae > Acetobacter > Acetobacter pasteurianus. The sequence continues at coordinate 1,930,603 of NZ_CP039846.2, forward strand.
GGCGGAAATTGCCTGGCTGCACCCCAATAAGCAATTGCGCATTTAGCCCAGAGTAAAGGTGCCTCAGCCACGTAAGGGCAGGGGCCACGGCGTAGGGAATGTCACCTCTGGCCAGTGCATTAATGGTGTCTTCGCCATTTATGGTGGCAAAGGGCAAATCTACATCCAAGCTATAATGCGCAAAAAAATCTTTTTGCGCGGCAACGGCCAATACAGGAGCCGAGCCAGAATTTGGCCAGCCTATCTTGATCTGCCGATAGGCACCATCCGGCTGCTTGTGCGGATGGTGTCTGCCGCGCGTGGCCAGAAAGGTTCCTCCACCAATAGCGGCAATACCGCCAATACCAGCTAGCAGGAGGTTACGACGTGTTTGGGAAGGACCTTGGGCGCTCATTTTTGTAGGTTTACTATGCCTTGCTCTGTCTGTCGCTTTATGAGTGATGGAGGAAATATGAAAAAAAATAAAAAAGGGGGTTTACGGCGCGATTTAGGTTAGCTATATGCTCCCTCGCTGGTCCCGAATAGCTCAGTTGGTAGAGCAAGCGACTGTTAATCGCTGGGTCGTAGGTTCGAGTCCTACTTCGGGAGCCAGCCTTATTCCCCTTTAAAATTTGTAAAATATAAAAATGCTTTAAAGCATTTGTTTTGGCGCATGCGCTTTGTAGCGAGCAGCTAGCAAAGTAGCCGCCCGCCAAAATGTAGTTATGGCTGCGGCAACGCGGCAATGCCGGTTAATTCCACTTTCCATGTGGGGTCAGCCAGTTTTGCTTCTACCGTTGCGCGGGCAGGTTTGTTGTTTGTATCCAGCCACGCATCCCACGCACGGTTCATGCCTGCCATATCATTCATGTCAGCCAAAAAGATCTGAACGGAAATAAGGCGGCTTTTGTCTGTGCCAGCTTCGGCCAATAAGGCATCTACCTGACGTAGAATATCCGCCATCTGGCCTTCTGCATCCAACGAGGAATCATCGGCAATCTGGCCAGCCAGATAAACAAGGCCATTATGAATAACGGCGCCTGTTAAGCGTTCTTCGGGGGCAAGGCGTTTGATGCTCATAGTTTTGGGTTCTTTGCTGTTAAGGATAACACTTTCTGGAAAGCAAAAGTTAGGCAAACGGCATATTATCAATAAGCCGGATGTCTCCTAAGCTGGCAGCCACAAACAAACGTGTATCTTTGCCGGCAATAGGTACGGGTGCCAGGTTTTCCGCATGGCGGAGTTCTAGATAATGAACGTGAAAGCCCGCTTGCTGCAATGCTTCACGGCATGTGGCCAAGCTGCTTTCTGCGCTTGTGCCATGCTTCATGGCTTCAAGGCATGCTTTCAGGGCTTGGGGCAGAAGTGCGGCTTGTTGGCGTTGTTCAGGCGTAAGCCTGCGGTTGCGGGATGAAAGAGCAAGCCCGTCTGCTTCTCGCAATGTAGGTACTGGCAAAATATCTACTGGCAAATCCAGATCCTGCACCATGCGTTTGATAAGGCAGAGTTGCTGGTAATCTTTTTCACCAAAAGCTGCGATATTGGCGCGCGTTTGTAAAAGTAGCTTTGTTACGACTGTAGCAACACCATCAAAATGGCCAGGTCTATCTCCCCCGCACAACATGTTATCCAGCCCAGAAACACTTATGCGGGTTGCAAAGCCAGGCGGGTACATCTGGCTTTCATCTGGCGCGTAAAGCACGTCCACTTTGCCAGTATTGCGCAACAAGGCGGCATCATCTTCCAGCCCGCGTGGGTAATGCTGGAAATCACTGCTATTGTTGAACTGGATGGGGTTTACAAAAATGGACACAATCCGACGAGAGGCTTTGCCGTCCAGCGCATTTATCAGTGAGAGATGGCCTGCATGAAGTGCGCCCATAGTGGGCACAAAGCCAATGGTCTGGCCTTCTTTCTGCCAAGCGGAGCTTAATGCTGCCAGTTCTGCCTTGGTTTTTATAATCTGCATGGTGAAGTCCTGAACGCCAGTAATTTTGTAAGCCGGAACAGAGTGCCAAGCTTTGTTGGGCTGCAATGTATCGTTGAATCTGCCTTACTTCCAGAAGCGACGAAAAGCACTTCCGTGAAAGAGGGGGAAATAAGAGGCAGAGTGCTTTGCTAAGAGTGAAAAGGCCCAAGTTTGTGCTATAAAGGCGCATGTCTTACGCTGATTTTATCCACCTTCGTGTTCACTCTGCCTATTCGCTTAGCCAGGGGGCCATTCGTGTGCCCGATATTGTGGGGCTGGCGAAGGAAATGCATATGCCTGCTGTGGGTATTGCAGATTCAGGCAATCTGTTCGGAGCGTTGGAATTTTCTCAGTATTGTACAAAAAGCGGTATTCAGCCCATTATTGGCAGCCAGATTGGCTTGCCTGCGCGGAATGACAAGCCCGGTGCTCCAGCCGAACCGGTCGTGCTTCTGGCGCAGAATGAAGCAGGCTTGGCCAATCTTCAGTTTCTTTCTTCCGCCGGGTTTCAGAACTCAGATCCAGCAGATCCTTTTGTCTCCCTAGACCTGCTGTGTGAAAAAGCAGAGGGGTTGCTGCTGCTGACCGGTGGCTCACGTGGCCCACTTTTCCAGATGCTGGCCGAAGGGCAAACGGAAGATGCCGAAAAATGGCTGGCCCGTGTGCATGAGGCATTTGGTGACAGGCTTATTGTAGAACTGCACCGTCATGGTCTGGCTATTGAAAAAGCCGTGGAACCGGGTGTGCTGACATTGGCTGACCGGTTTGGTCTGCCTTTGGTGGCCACCAATGAATGCTTTTTTCCTACGCCAGAAATGTACGAAGCGCAGGATGCCCTGTTGTGCATTGCCCAAGGGCGCACCATGGCAGAAAAAGATCGCTTCCGCGTTACGCCGGAACATTGGTTCAAGCCGCCGGAAATGATGCGCGCACTTTTTGCGGATCTGCCAGATGCATGTGACAACACGCTGGAAATTGCGCGCCGTTGCGCCATTAAGGTGGAAACCCGCAAACCACTTCTGCCTGTCTGCCCCAAGGTAAGAGAAGGCGCGACAGAAGATGAAACCCTGCGCGCTATGGCGTGGGAAGGGTTGGAACGCCGCATGTCCGGCATGAAGCTGGATGCGGAAACTATAGAAAAATACAAGGAACGTTTGCGTTTCGAGCTGGATATCATCTCCAAGATGGGGTTCCCCGGTTACTTCATGATCGTGGCGGACTTTATCCAGTGGGCCAAGGCGCATGGTATTCCGGTTGGGCCGGGCCGTGGGTCTGGTGCAGGATCTTTGGCCGCATGGGCGCTTACCATTACAGATATTGACCCCATTCCGTTCAATCTGCTGTTCGAACGTTTTCTAAACCCAGAACGCGTTTCCATGCCTGACTTTGATATCGATTTCTGTCAGGACCGGCGAGACGAAGTGATTGCCTATGTGCGGCGTGAATATGGGGCAGATCGCGTTGCGCAGATTATTACCTTCGGTAAGCTGCAAGCACGCGCTGCTGTGCGCGATGTTGGGCGTGTGTTGGGGTTGCCATACGGGATGGTTAACCGCGTGGCAGAGCTTATTCCCAATAATCCAGCCAAGCCGGTTACCCTGAAGGAAGCTATCGCAGGCGAGCCCAAGCTGCAGGAAATGCGTGATAATGATGAGGCCCTGCGCAGGTTGCTGGAAATTGCCCAACAGCTGGAAGGGCTTTTCCGTCATGCCAGTACACATGCGGCGGGGGTGGTTATTGGGGATAGGCCGCTTGTGCAGCTTGTGCCGCTGTACCGAGACCCCAAAAGTGACACGCTGGTTACCCAGTATAACATGAAGTTTGTTGAGCAAGCGGGCCTCGTCAAGTTCGACTTTCTTGGTTTAACAACACTTACCATCCTAAAACGCGGTGTCGATTTCATCCGCCGCATGGGCAAGGATGTAGACCTCAGTCACATTCCGCTGGATGACCCCAAAACGTATGAAATGCTGGGGCGGGGTGATACCGCTGGCGTGTTCCAGTTTGAAGGCGCGGGTATGCGCGATGTTCTTAAACAGATGCGCCCAACCCGAATAGAAGATTTGATTGCGGCTGTGGCGCTGTATCGCCCGGGCCCAATGGCCAACATTCCCGATTACTGCCGTAGAAAACACGGTGAGGCATGGGAACCCCCGCACGAGGAAATTCGCGATATTCTTGAAGAGACCTATGGCATCATGGTCTATCAGGAACAGGTTATGCAGATTGCCCAGAAAATGGCTGGTTACAGCCTAGGCGGCGCAGATTTGCTGCGCCGAGCCATGGGTAAAAAGATCCGTTCGGAAATGGATCATCAGCGCGAAATCTTTACAGAAGGCGCAACCAAACGCGGGATTGACCGTGATAAGGCCGTTGAGGTGTTTGACCTCATGGCTAAGTTTGCAGACTATGGTTTTAACAAATCGCATGCTGCTGCTTATGCTTTTGTGTCTTACCAAACAGCATGGATGAAGGCTAACCATCCGGTGGCCTTTCTGGCAGCCTGTATGTCTCTGGCACGGGAGCGCACGGAAAAACTTGCCGCTTTGCGGCAGGAAGCGGAGCGCATGCACATTGCTGTTCTGCCGCCGAATATCAATAAATCAGAAGCTGATTTCTCGGTCGAGGAACAGCCTGATGGCACATATGCAATCCGTTATGCGCTGGCTGCCATTAAAAAGGTTGGCTATGGCGCAATGGAAGCTCTGGTAGAAGCGAGGGGAGAAAAACCCTTTAAAAATTTGGCAGATTTTGCAATCCGTATTGACCCGAAGCACATCAACCGGATGCAGTTGGAAAATCTGGCAAAAGCCGGTGCGTTTGAATGTATTGATAAAAACCGGGCACGTGTTTTCAGGTCTGCAGATGTCATCTTGCGGCGTGCGCATAGCCAAGCGCAGGAGGCTGCTTCTGGCCAGATCGGGTTGTTTGGCGGACCGGGTGAAGTTGAACCTTTGCGGCTGGTGGAAGGACATGATTGGCCAGAATTTGAACGTCTGGCGATGGAAGCCGAAGCTATTGGCTTCCATATGACAGCTCACCCGCTGGATGCGTATGGTTCTGTGCTGCGGCGTCTGGGTGTTACACGTACATCGCAGTTGCTGACAGCGGCAGAACTGGGTGGTGGCCGTGTTAAAATTGCTGGCTGTGTGGTGGATAAAAAGGAACGTCCCACACGCACAGGCAATAAAATGGCATGGGTACGCCTGTCTGATGCTTCTGGCGGCTGCGAAGTAACTGTTTTTTCGGAAGTGCTAACACGTGTGCGCGATATTTTGGTGGCGGGCACGGCTATACTCGTAACGGCTGATTTAAAGCTGGAAGGGGAAGCACTGCGTCTTACCGCTACAGATATTGTGGATTTGGAAGCGGCTGCAGCGCAAGGGCAAAGCGAAATGCGGGTATGGCTGGAAAAGCCAGATGCCTTGCCAGATTTGCAAGCTATTCTGGAGCCGCAAAAGGGTGGGGCAGGGCGGATTGTTCTGCTGCCGGGGGTTGCTGATAGTTGTGATGTAGAGGTGCGGTTGCGTGGGCGCTATAAGGTGACACCTGTATTGGGGCAAAGGCTGCGCACACTTTCTGGTGTTTCACGGGTGGAACAGGTCTGACATTGGTTCAGATACAGGAATTACAATGGAAAGATCCTGATGCTGTTTTGTCGGTATGGGGGCAGCAGCCGTGGTGTGCTTTTCTGGATAGCGGCGGCAAGATAGATAATCGGAGCCGATGGCAGATTTTTTGCCATAAGCCATGCCATACAGTGGTGGCGTGGCCTCATGAAATAGAGGTTGATGGCATAACTAAACCGACAGTTTCGGTTTATGATATTTTTGAAATCCTTCGTAATTTTTATAATGAATTAAAAGAAAAGGCTGATGGAACGCGCTTGCAAGATATTCCATTCTGGGGTGGTCTTGTTGGGTTTGCCAGTTATCAAATAGGAATGATGCTGGAAGGCGTTTTATCTCGGCATAAAGATCAGCATACGCCCTTGCTGGCTGCAGGCGTGTATGATCATGCTTTTATCTGGGATCGCTTTGAAAAACGTGTTTTTCTTGCAGGAATTTCAAAATTCTTTGCGGATGATGTGAACATAGCGCAGTTGATAAGGGCGTGGAATATGCTCCCCGAGCATGTTCCACCATATAAAATACATACAACTATGCAGTTTGTGGCAGACCAAAGCCGTAAGGCTTATTGCCAGAATGTTGCACAAACGCGGGATTATATTGCCGCGGGAGATATTTTTCAGGCGAATATCACCTGTCGGCACACAGCAGAAGTGGATGCAAGTGTGCCGAGTGCTCAGGTCTACCGGGCATTGCGGCAGCAAATACCAGCGCCTTTTGGTGCGTATCTATCGTGTGGTCCAGATTTTGCATTGCTTTCATCTTCCCCAGAAAGGTTTTTTAGCGTGGATGCCAATGGTTGTGTCTCATCACGGCCTATCAAGGGCACGGCACCACGAGGGAAAACGCCGGAAGAAGACGCTTTTTGGCATAAAACACTTTTACACGATGAAAAAGAACGTGCCGAAAACCTGATGATAGTTGATCTTATGCGGCATGATATTGGGCGCATGGCGCAAATAGGCAGCGTGTATGTGCCAGATCTGTTGGTGGTGGAGCAGTTTCCACATGTGCATCATCTGGTTTCAGAAGTTCGCGGAAAGTTGCTGCCAAACAAAGATGTTTTTGATCTTTTAAAAGTCACGTTGCCGCCGGGGTCTGTAACAGGAGCCCCTAAATATCGGGCGATGCAGATTATAGATGAGCTGGAAGCCTCTGCCAGAGGTGCGTATTGTGGCACCGTATTCCGTATTGGGGGCGATGCCAGTATGGATAGTTCCGTCATTATCCGCAGTCTGGAACGATCCAAAAGTCACTTGAGCATTGGTGTTGGCGGTGGAGTAACCATTCTGTCTGATCCAGAAAAGGAATATGAAGAAATGCGCCTGAAGTTTGTGCCGTTTCAGAAGTTCTGGGGGTAGATATGAGTGTGATCTGGTTAAACGGAAAAATATACCCAGCAGACCAAGCCTTTATCAGCCCGCTGGATCGGGGCGTGACATTGGGAGACGGGTTATTTGAAACTCTGCGTATAAAAAACGGCACAATTCTACATTTTTCTTTGCATTATCAGCGTCTTTGTGAAGGTGGTCGAGTTCTGAGTATGCCTGTTCCAGAACAAGATGACACTTTGCGGGCTATCCGAGAATTTGTGATGCATGCGGGGTTGGAAAATGGCTCTGCCCGCTTGACTGTAACGCGCGGGGTAGCGCCGCGCGGTTTGCTGCCGCCAGAGCATTGCAAGCCAACGGTTTTTATAACAGGGGCTACAGGTGTTTTTAGAGAGCAGTCTGTGCGTGTATGTGTGAGTAAGTTGGTGCGGAGGGATGAGCTTTCACCGCTTTCTTATATTAAATCGCTCAGTTATTTGCCCGGTATTATGGCAAGGCAAGAGGCAGCTCAAATGTGCTGCGATGATGCTCTTTTGTTAAATATGCAAGGGCGCATAGCGGAAAGCACGATTAGCAATATTGTCGTGCAAACAGAGGAAGGATTGATAACGCCTCCTGTTACAGAAGGTGTTTTGCCGGGTATAGCCCGTAGGCTGCTGTTAGATGCAGGAATAATGCAGGAACGGCCTATTTGCTACGAAGAGATGATAGGTGCGCAGGGTGTGTATTTAACAAACAGTCTTTCTTTACGCACGGTTACGCATGTGGATGGAAAACGGATCTCATATTACCCAGAATCTTATGGAAAAGTAAGGGAAATTCTAGAGAAATAAAATTTGCAACCCTTCCAAATTGCTCGCGTTGGAAAATGGGATACCTTATTTTATGACAAAGGAGTGTCCCATGCAGAAAATCTTAACTTCCATGCTGCTTGGTGCGTCTTTAAGTGTAATGCCAGCATTGGCCATGGCACAGGATAATAATAACGGCGCACCACCTACGGCAGAGGGCGCGGCTTCCATGCAGGGGCAGCCTCCGTCAAAAGCAGCAGTGGGGCCGAATGGCGAGCATGTTGATCCATCTAAAAAGCTATGGAGCAACCCTCGTACGGTAGATGAACAGCCAGGCACACAACCACCTTCTAACGATGGCAAGCATCCGGCTCGTCCGGTTAAGGAATACCATCCTCACCATAGCCAGCACGACAAAAAAAATGGGGTTATGGAAAGCCCAAGTGAAACAATCCCCGGCAACAATCAGCCATCTTCTACGCATCTGCAGGAAAATCACGCACCGCAATAATGCAATGAAGACTAGATATCTTGTTAGGCATGTGGCTTGGCAGGATAGGACCGTTGCGGCCAGTGCACGGCTTGGTTGGCCGTTTGCATCTGGGCGCAGCGTGTAAAATCGGCTAGCCTTCCCACCCATGTGATGGCGCGGCAGGGCTGAGCAAAAAGCAGCTTCAATATCTTGAAGGCGTCATCTTGGCCCATGTTTGCTCTGGTGCTTCCGTAATGCGGAGCAGTAGAGCACGTGGGCATAGGCATGTTTTTAAGGTGATGTTGTTCCTGCTGCATCGGCCTTGTTGGATTCTGAAAGGGTGACGTCATGCTGGTGGAAGAGGCCAAGGGCAAACAGGCGGACGGTTCTAATACGCCGCATTACGATCTTCGGCAGATCGATTGTGATCCTAATTTCTGGTACCCTGTGGCGTGGTCGCATAAAGTGCGCCCCGGCAAAACATTTGCTGCGCGCTATGCAGGGCACCCTATTGCACTTATCCGCCCTGAATATGGGCCTGTCTATGCGCTGGAAGACCGTTGCGCACATCGGCAGGTGCCGCTGAGCAAGGGCGTTGTGGATGATAAGGGTTGTGTAAAGTGCTGCTACCACGGTTGGGCATTTGATCGCGCCGGCAAGTGCGTGACCGTGCCTTATCTGAACAAGGAAGGGGTAGGCCGCCCGGTTAAGTCTTACCCCTGCCGTGAAAAAAGCGGCTTGATCTTTATCTTCCCCGGTGATCCGGCTTTGGCTGATAAAGTGCCGGTGCCAGATGTGGCACAGGTGGGGAACCCGGAATATAAAACTCGCATGTTCAGCCCGCGCCTGAAGTGCCACTATACATTCATGCATGAAAACCTGATGGACATGAACCATCAGTTCCTGCATCGGCGGCAGATGGGTTCCATCACAGCCCGTTTCCTGGGGCAGGACAAAGGCGATGGCTTCCTGGAAGCACGCTACAGCTTTGCCCGTAAAGGTGGCAATCAACCGCTTGCGGAAGCTCTGATTTTTGGCAAGCACCATGATTTCGAAGGCCGCGAACAGCCGGTTGAAGAAGTTGTGTCCATTCGCACCACCTATCCGTATCAGACTCTGCAGATCCACGATAAGGACGGTGATCTGATTATGGATCTGTGGACATCCTATGTGCCGCTGGGTGAAACACAGCAGGTTACGCAGGCGTTTGGTCTGCTTTCTGTTAAAAAGCCCAAATGGAACTTCCTGCTCAATCTGGCATGGCCTGCGCTGGGTATTTTCACGCACCGCATCTTTGAAGAAGATCGTGAAATTGTGGAAATGGAACAGAACGCATGGCGTGAACTGGGCGGAGATCACAACGTTGAAGTGTTCCCTGTTGTAAAGTCACTTCGCGCTCTGCTGGCACGTAGCGGTGTGCCCAACAAATACGCTCATCCGTTAGAAACAGCCTCCCAGTCCGAAGACGCAGCTTAACAAAGAGCGTTTTTTATCTTGTCCGGGCGCAAAAAAACGGCCATAAGAGCCGCGCTCGGTCAAGGCCGGGAGCATAACGCACGCGAGGAAAACACCATCTGGTGCTCTGCCTGTCTGGCAGGGTAACCCCTCGCGGAGGAATAACCAGAAAGGTAGGAATACGCTTATGGCGATGCCTGATTTTACCCTTCGTCAGCTTCTGGAAGCTGGTGTTCACTTTGGTCACCACACCCGTCGCTGGAACCCGCGCATGGCGCCATACCTGTTCGGTGTGCGCAACCAGGTTCATATCATTGATCTGCAGCAGACCGTTGGCCTGCTTGATCGCGCTCTGCAGGCTATCCGCAACACTGTTGCTGGTGGTGGCCGCGTTCTGTTTGTCGGCACCAAGCGTGCTGCACAGGACCCGATTGCAGAAGCAGCTCGTCGCTGCGGTCAGTACTACGTTAACCACCGCTGGCTCGGCGGTATGCTGACAAACTGGAAGACCATTCAGGGTTCCATCAAGCGCCTGCGTGGCATTGAAGAAACACTGGACGGCGCAACAGCTGGTCTGACCAAGAAAGAAATTCTGGACATGACCCGCCAGCGCGACAAGCTGGAACGCTCCTTGGGCGGGATCAAGGAAATGGGTGGCCTGCCGGACATCCTGTTCGTGATCGACACCAACAAGGAAAAGCTGGCCATTGAAGAAGCCAACAAGCTGGGTATCCCGGTTGTGGCTATTCTGGACAGCAACTCCGATCCGCGTGGCGTAACCTTCCCGATCCCGGGTAACGATGATGCCATCCGCGCCATCGGCCTGTATTGTGATCTGGTTTCTTCCGCTGTTCTGGATGGTATTTCCGCAGAACTGGGCGCTTCTGGTGAAGACATCGGCGCTGCTGAAGAACTGCCTGTTGAGCCTGCTCTCGAAGCCGCTCCGGCAGCTGCTGCCCCCGCAGCAGAAGCTCCAGCACCGGCTGCAAGCTAACGGAATACACAAACAGCCCGGTTATCATGCCGGGCTGTTTTTTCCTGCATGAATGCCTGCATTGGCAGGCCATGGAATATTCCGGTTCGCGCCCCTAAGAGGGCGCGTTCGGGTTTTTCAAGGAGTATTGAATTATGGCGGCAATTACAGCTGCACTGGTCAAGGATCTGCGCGAAAAAACTGGCGCAGGCATGATGGACTGCAAAAAAGCACTGAACGAAGCCAACGGTGATATCGAAGCCGCTATTGATTGGCTGCGCACCAAGGGCCTCGCTGCTGCGGCAAAAAAATCTGGTCGTGTTGCTGCTGAAGGTCTGGTAGGCGTTGCTTCTGCAGACAAAGTGGCTGCAATGGTGGAAGTAAATGCTGAAACCGACTTTGTGGCTCGTAACGAATCCTTCCAGAACTTTGTGGAATCCGTTGCCAAAGTTGCGCTGAAGGTTGGTGAAGATCTGGAAGCTATTAAGGCTGCCACGCTTGAAACCGGTCGCACAGTTGCTGATGAGCTGACGCATCTGGTTGCAACCATTGGTGAAAACATGACCCTGCGTCGGGCACGTGTGTTCACTGTGCCTTCTGGCGTTGTTGCTACCTATGTGCACGGTGCCCTGCGCCCCGGTCTGGGTAAGATTGGCGTGCTGGCTGCTGTTGAAGCTCCGACCGCTGATGAAGCTATCGAACAGCTTGGCCGTCAGGTTGGCATGCATGTTGCCGCTACACGTCCTTCCGCTCTGGATGTTTCCAGCCTTGATCCGGCAGAAGTTGAACGTGAACGCGCAGTGCTGGTTGAACAGTCACGCGCTTCCGGTAAGCCAGAAGCTATCATCGAAAAGATGGTCGAAGGCCGTATCCGTAAGTTCTACGAAGAAGTTGTGCTTCTGGAACAGGTATGGGTGCATGATGGTGAAACCCGCGTGAAAGACGTGCTGAAGAAAGCTGGCGTTAAGCTGGTTGGCTTTGACCGCTTCCAGTTGGGGGAAGGCATCGAAAAAGAAGAAGATGACTTTGCAGCTGAAGTTGCCAAGGTTGCTGGCGTCTAAGGTCGGGTTTTCCGAATGACGGATAAGGGCGGGACTTCCTATCAAAAGGAGGCTCCCGCCCTTGTGCTTTTTGCGGGCGTGCAAGGTGAAACCAGTGCACGCGTGCATGTTCTTACAGAAGATTACGGTCCCCTAAGGGGCATTGCCTATGGCGGAGCTAGCAAAGCAGGCCGTGCCCTGTGGCAGCCGGGCAATGTTGTTAAAACAAGCCTCCATAAACGCAGTACCGCTGCACCATTACAAATTTCGGGTGAGTTACTTTACGCCTGTGCCGCACGGCTGCTGGATGCGCCATTAGCGTTAAGTATGGTGCAATCAGTTTGCGTATTGGCAGATGTAACGCTGCCAGAAGCTGACCCCTGTCCGTTCCTGTTTGCAGAAACAGTGCGTTTGCTTACCTTTTTGGGGTATGATCCTGTTATTGCAGAACGTGAAGGCATGCCTCACGTTGTGCGGTGGGAAATGGCCCTGCTGGCAACATTGGGCTTTGGGCTGGATCTCTCAGCTTGTGCCGTTACCGGCAGTACAGAAAATCTGCATTATGTTTCACCACGCACAGGCCGCGCAGTTAGCGAAGCAGGCGCGGGAGAATGGAAAGATCGGCTTTTGCCGCTCCCATCTTTTTTGCAAGATACAGAACAAACAGGTAATGCGGCAGATTGGTTGGCAGGTTTACGCTTAACAGGTCATTTTCTGGCGCGAGATGCCTTTGGCCAGCGCCATTTGCCGTTACCTGCAGCACGCCAACGGCTGTATGATAGGCTGGAAATGCGTGTTCTGGCAGACCAAACACCAATAACCGAGTAGCGCAAGACTGGCACAACCGATACGAGGGCTGTATGTCTTGTTTCTAATGGATCATGCAAGCTTTCCAGGGATGGCAGATGAGCGAAACCGCAGGACATATTGAGGAAACAAAACTGGCGGAGGCGCTGAGTGAGCGTTATCTGGCCTATGCGCTTTCCACCATCATGTCCCGCTCTTTGCCGGATGTGCGGGATGGGCTTAAGCCGGTGCATAGGCGCTTGGTTTATGCCATGCACCAGCTCCGGCTAGATCCGGCTTCCGGCTTCAAAAAATGCGCCCGTGTGGTGGGTGATGTTATCGGTAAGTTCCACCCGCATGGTGATGCTTCGGTTTATGAAGCACTGGTGCGGTTGGCGCAGGATTTTGCCGCACGTTATCCGCTAGTAGAAGGGCAGGGGAACTTTGGCTCCGTTGATGGCGATAACCCGGCTGCCATGCGGTACACAGAAGCCCGTTTAACAGAAGTTGCCGTTGCCCTGTTGGATGGTATTGAAGATGATGCCGTAGATTTCCGCCCGACCTATGATGGTGAGGAGCAGGAACCCGTTGTTCTGCCATCGGCTTTCCCTAACCTTCTTGCCAATGGTGCGGCAGGTATTGCTGTGGGCATGGCAACCAGCATTCCGCCCCATAATGCCGCAGAGGTATGTGCTGCTGCTGCCCTGCTGGTGCGTAAGCCCTCGGCCACCACGCAGGAGTTGCTAGAGCTTATGCCGGGGCCGGATTTCCCCACCGGTGGCCTGATTGTTGAAGATTCGGATGCCATTTTGCAGGCGTACGAAACCGGGCGCGGTAGCTTTAGAATGCGTGCGCGATGGGAGGTCGAACAGGGCCGTTTTGGCACGTGGCATATTGTGGTTACGCAAATTCCGTATCAGGTGCAAAAGTCTCGCCTGATCGAGCAGATTGCGGATTTGCTGGACCAGAAAAAACTGCCTCTGCTGGGAGATATCCGTGATGAAAGCACGGATGAAATCCGCTTGGTTCTGGAGCCCAAAACACGCGGCATAGAACCAGAAGTGCTGATGGAAACGCTGTTCCGTGCCACACCGCTGGAAAGTCGCTTTGGCCTGAACATGAATGTGCTGGGGGCGGATCGCTCCCCCGGCGTCATGGGGCTGAAACAGGTTATTCAGGCATGGCTGGACCATCGGCATGAGGTGCTGGAACGCCGCAGCCGCCATAGACTGACTGCGGTAGAGCGGCGGCTGGAAATTCTTTCAGGTTTTCTGGCTGTCTACCTGAATCTGGATGAGGTCATCCGTATTATCCGTGAAGAGGATGATGCCAAGGCCAGCCTGATAGCTACGTTCAAGCTGACAGATTTGCAGGCAGAATCCGTGCTCAATATGCGGTTGCGGAGTTTGCGTCGGCTTGAGGAAATGGAAATCCGCAAGGAACATGATGCACTTTCCGCCGAGAAAGCAGCATTGATGGCGTTGCTGGATAGCGAAAAACAGCGCTGGAAAACGATCGAGCGCGAACTCACCGGTATGATCAAAGCCTTCGGGAAAGGCCGTTTGGGTGAGCGCAGAAGCACTATTCTTTCTGCGCCCAAGCCAGTTGATATTTCCGTGGTGGAAGAAGTGGAGCGCGAACCGCTGACCATGATCCTTTCTCAAAAAGGATGGGTGCGTGCGGTTAAGGGCCACAATGTTGATCTGGACAATCAGAAGTTCAAGGAAGGGGATGCCCTCAAGCTGGCTATTCCTTGCCAGACAACGGATAGGCTGTGCTTCTTTGCAACGGATGGACGGGCTTATACTGTAAAAGGGGCAGATCTGCCGCGAGGCCGCGGGGATGGGCAGCCTATTCGCCTGTTGATTGACCTTTCCAACGATGAAGACCTTCTGGCCGTTTTCCCCATAGAAGATGGAAAACGCCGCTTGGTGGCTTCAAGCGCCGGGCGCGGCATGTTGGTGGAAGAAGAAGCCTTGGTTGCGGAAAAACGCTCTGGCCGACAGGTGCTGAACCTGAAGGAAGGCGAGTTTGCCCGCGTATGTGTGCCTGCGGAAGGGGACCACGTTGCCGTTGTAGGGGATAATCGGCGGTTCCTGATTTTCCCATTAGAGCAGTTGCCCGTTATGGCACGCGGTCTTGGTGTGGCCCTGCAAAAATACTCGGATGGTGGTTTGCGCCAAGCCGTGGTGTTTACCGCAGCAGATGGGCTGCACTGGCCGGGTACTGCACGCATACGTCAGTTTGCTGATCTGCAGGATTGGGTGAGCCGTCGTGCAGCCGTTGGCAAGGTTGCGCCACCTTGGGCTGCTAAAAAAGCTTAAGCGCCGCCATTTAAAACAGAGGGCCTTCCGGAAACGGATGGGCCCTTTCTGTTTGAGGAGGCTGGTTTAGATCCAGTTTTTGCCATGTGCCATTGCGCAGAATTTCTGCGGGCTGGAAGCGTTCTTTATAAGCCATTTTAGGGCTGCCCGGCACCCAATATCCCAGATACAGATATGGCAGCTCCATTTGCATGGCTAATTCTGCCAGAGAGAGAATGGCAAAACTGCCGAGTGAACGCTGCGGGCAATCAGGCTCATAAAAGCTGTAAACAGCAGAAAGCCCATCTTCCAGAACATCAATCAGGCTAGCTGCCATTAAGGTGGTGTCTGGTGCACGAAATTCGACAAGCCGCGTATCTACCGGCGTTTCTTCCACCATAATTCGGTAATCATGCATGGACATGCCCGCCATTTCACCATCTGAATGGCGGCTATCCAGATACCTGCGGAAGAGCGTGTATTGCTCGTCTGTAGCGGTGGGGGGTAGCAGGCTGCGAACAAGATCAGCGTTCCGCCGGACAGCGCGTTTTTGTGTGCGGTTAGGTGTCAGGCAGCTGACAGGTAAGCGAATGGGAATACAGGCAGAGCAGCCATCGCAAATAGGCGCATAAGCCAAGGTATGGCTCCGCCTGAAACCAGCATGGGAAAGGCGGCTGTGCAGGAAATTGGCATCTGGAGTAGCAAGGTCCACCAGTATCTTACGCTCAATACGGTTAGGCAGATACGGACAGGCACCGGGTGGAGCGGTATAGAAGAAGTGTGGCCTGTCTTGTGATGACGTCATGGGGAGAAATTATCCCGCAACAAAATTATGGGCCAGAAAACTCTGGCCCATATGCCGTGATATTGACCGGAAACCTATTGGCCGAAAGATGCCCGGATACGTTCTGCAGCTTCAATAGCAAAATACGTTAAAATGCCATTGGCGCCAGCGCGGCGGAAGGCCAGAAGGCTTTCCATAACGGCGCGTTCATGGTCCAGCCAGCCATTGCGGATGGCCGCCATCAGCATCGCATATTCACCAGATACCTGATAGGCAAAGGTGGGTACGTGGAATTCATCTTTCACACGGCGGATGATATCCAGATACGGCAGGCCGGGTTTGACCATAACCATGTCTGCGCCTTCAGCAATGTCCATTTCCACTTCGCGCAGGGCTTCATCGCTGTTGGCTGGGTCCATCTGATAGGTTTTTTTATCACCTTTCAGCATCCCGCCAGAACCCAGAGCATCACGAAACGGGCCATAAAAGGCGCTGGCATACTTGGCAGCGTAGGACATGATACGGGTGTTGATCAGCCCATTGCCGTCCAGATCACGCCGAATAGCTTCAATACGGCCATCCATCATGTCTGACGGGGCAATAATATCCACACCAGCGGCAGCCTGATTAACGGCCTGTTGGGAAAGAATGGTTACGGATGGATCATTCACCACGTAACCATTTTCAATCAGGCCATCGTGGCCGTGGCTGGTGTAGGGGTCTAGCGCCACGTCACCAATCAGCCCAACTTCCGGAAATTCCTTTTTAAGTAGGCGGGCGGCCCGGCACATCAGGTTGTCCGGGTTTGTGGCTTCCGTGCCTTTTTCATCCCGCGCTTCTGTGGGCGTGATGGGAAACAGGGCCAAAGCTGGAATACCCAGCTTTGCGGCGGGCTCAACATGTGCGGCCAGCTTGTCCAGCGTAACACGGTGTACGCCGGGCATGGAGGACACCTCGGTAACCGTATTGGTGCCTTCCATAAAAAAGATAGGCCAGATCAGATTGTTGATGCCCAACGTATTTTCAGCAACCAAACGGCGCGTGAAATCATCAATCCGGTTGCGCCGGGGGCGAGCCAGAGGAAAACGGCCAGCCATCATGGGCAGGATCTCCTTGCTGCTGCCTGCGGGCGTAGTGGGGTGCTAAAAAGAACCCCAACCACGGCGGGCGGGACAGACGGGTGAATGCTGGCCGGAAGTATGCGCGCCTGTGCGCTTTATGCAACCCTGTCTGGCGGAATGCTGGGTCGCGCTAATGCGCTGTGGTAACGGCCATAGGTGAGATAAATCACCATTCCTATAGCCAGCCACACAATCAGCCGGATCCATGTCAGCTCATCAAGTGAGGCCATGACAGTGCCACAGGTGAGAATACCCAGAATGGGAATAATGTCTCCACCGGGAACCCGAAAAGCACGCGGGTGATCAGGAGCTTTGCGGCGTAGGATCATCACGCCAGCACATACCAGAATAAACGCCAGAAGCGTGCCGATGGATGTCATGTGTCCTAGCTCAGAAATGGGCAGAAACGCGCTGAGCAGACAGATAATGACCATGAAAAAGACGTTGGACATCCAGGGTGTCTGATATTTTGGATGCGTGGCGCTGAACATGGGGGGCAGCAGGCCATCGCGGGACATGGCAAAAAACACGCGGCTCTGGCCCAGAAGCATGCCCATAAGAACCGACGTAAACCCGCAGATAATACCAATTTTAATGGCCAGTTGCAGCCATGTATAGGGCGTGCGGTTAATGGCTGTAGCCACCGGGGCGGCATCACCCAGCATGTCTTTGTAATTGACCAGACCGGTCATGACAAAAGAGAAGCAGACATAAGCCAGAGCACAAATCAGCAGGCTACCCAAAATGCCAATAGGCATATCACGCGCCGGGTTTTTGGTTTCCTGCGCTGTGGTGGAAACGGCATCAAAACCGATATAGGCAAAGAAGATGGTGCCCGCAGCGCGCATGATGCCAGACCAGCCATACTGCCCAAAGGTGCCCGTGTTTTGTGGAATAAAGGGGTGATAATTAGCCGGGTTAATGTAGTGGATGCCAAAGCCGATAAATGCTGCAATCACTAGCAGTTTGATAACCACCACAACGGCATTCACCATAGCGGACTGCGAGATCCCGCGGATCAGGATCCATGAAACTACGCAGGTAATAAAAACTGCGGGCAGGTTCATCAGCCCGGAGACCATGCTGCCATCTGGCATCTGCACGGTTTCAAAGGGTGAAGCCGTAAGCCGTGGCGGCAGCACTATGCCCCACGAATCCAATAATGACACCACATACCGAGACCAACTGACTGCAACAGTGGCCGCACCCACGGCGTATTCCAGTACCAGATCCCAGCCAATAATCCATGCCATCATTTCCCCTAGCGTGACATACGCATAGGTGTAGGCGCTGCCCGCAATAGGGATCATGCTGGCCAATTCACTGTAGCACAGCCCGGCAAAGCCACAGGCAATGGCCGCAATAAAAAAAGAAAGAACCACAGCAGGACCGGCATTTTCAGAAGCCGCAATGCCGGTGAGAGAAAACAGACCCGCCCCAATTGTGGCGCCAACTCCCAATGCCATAAGGCTTCCCGGCCCCAGAACACGCTTAAGCCCAGGTGCTGCCTGTAGCTTGTCCAGCGGCAAACATCGCGTAAATGCCGATGTTACAGAGGGGGCAGACTTCTGCTCCATATATTTTTCTCCTGTCCGGGCCGCACGGAAAGCGGTAAGAAGCCTCCAACGGTCTTTTTTTCTATAAACAGGCCAGCAGCACATCCTGGCAAGATGTGTTTCAAACGTAACGAATGAACACCGCCAGCCGCCCGGCAAATATGCTGGTGAACATATTGTCTGATTTTGAGGGAACACCTGAATGAGCCACACGGATCTGGATCGCTTTTTCCATGCGTCTCTAGCCCAGACTGATCCGGATGTTGCAGCCGCCATTGAAGGCGAGCTGAAGCGTCAGCAGGAAGGCATTGAACTGATAGCCAGTGAGAACATGGCGTCTGAAGCCGTGCTTCAGGCTCAGGGCAGCGTGCTAACCAACAAATACGCCGAAGGTTACCCCGGCCGCCGCTATTACGGTGGCTGTGTGGAAGTGGACAAGGTTGAAAATCTTGCCATCGACCGCGTGAAAACTCTGTTTGGTGCCGCATTTGCCAACGTGCAGCCGCATTCTGGCGCCAACGCCAACCAGGCCGCGTTTATGGCTATGGGCAAGCCGGGTGACACGGTGCTGGGCATGAGCCTTGCTGCCGGTGGCCACCTTACACACGGTGCAGCCCCCAACTATTCCGGCAAATGGTTCAATTCCGTGCAGTACGGCGTGCGTCAGCAAGACGGCATGCTGGACTATGAGGAAATGGAACGGCTGGCGCGTGAGCACAAACCTTCCATCATTGTGGCTGGTGGCTCTGCTTATCCGCGTATCATTGATTTTGCCCGCTTCCGCCGCATTGCGGATGAAGTTGGTGCCTTCCTGATGGTGGATATGGCGCATTTTGCTGGTCTGGTGGCTGCTGGCCTGTATCCAAACCCGCTGGAATACGCACATATTGTAACCTCCACCACGCATAAAACCCTGCGTGGCCCACGTGGCGGCCTGATCCTGACCAATGACGAAGCATTGGCCAAAAAGATCAACTCTGCTGTGTTCCCTGGTTTGCAGGGTGGCCCGCTGATGCACGTTATTGCCGGTAAGGCCGTGGCGTTTGGTGAAGCCCTTCGTCCGGAATTTAAGGAATACCAGAAAGCTGTGCAGAAAAACGCAGCCGTTCTGGCCGAAGTTCTGGTGGAACGTGGGTTCGATATCGTAACAGGCGGTACGGATTCACATCTGCTTCTGGTTGATCTGCGCCCCAAAAAGGTGACCGGCAAAGCTGCGGAACAGGCTCTGGAACGCGCTGGTATTACAGCCAACAAAAACGCCATTCCGTTTGACCCAGAAAAGCCAGCCATCACGTCCGGCGTGCGTCTGGGTAGCCCGGCGGCAACGGCTCGCGGCTTCCGTGAGGAAGAATTCCGCCAGATTGGTGAAATGATTGACGAAGTTCTGACAGCTTTGGCCGCTTCCGGCGGTGAAGGTAACAGCGAAGTTGAAAACGCTGTGCATGAACGCGTTAAAGCTCTGTGCGCTAAGTTCCCTATCTATAGCCGCGCATAATATTTAAGCCTTTTAGGCTGTCAGAACGGGCATGCAGGCTTAGGCTTGTGTGCCCGTTTTGTTGTTAAGGCGCTTTGCAAGCCTTACGGCTGTATGGCCCCGGCGGGGGCGCAAATTGGGCATGACCAAGATACAGTTATTGTAGGGCGTACGAATTTCATCCTGCCCATCAAAAGCAATAACAGTGCCCGCCTTGCGGATAACACTGCCACTCGCAAATGGCTGCACAAAAACAAAACGAGATGTCAGCGCTTGCACGCAGTCTGTCACAACAGCTTGCCTTACAGGTTCTGAAGATGTTGCTGATGTTAAGGCGGAGGGCAGGGTACCGGTTTGTGTCAGAAATATGCGGGTGCTCAGTAAAGCTTGCTGTGCGGCATCTTTCTGCCAGTGTTGCCCTGCCTCCAGCAGGCAGGCGCGTGTATATGAATGTGGCGTATTAAAGCGCGTATAATCAATAAGCCTTAATCCATCCCCATGCCCACCATCCTGAACCACAGCAGGAGGGTTGGTTTGTGCGCCGGATACACAATAAGCAAGATCTCGGCTGTTTTCCGTCATGCTACAGAGGAAAAGAGGTTGTGCCGGCCACAGCATGGTGTGGATATCCAAAAGAATATCTACTGTTTCCAGCACAGGCAGCACTTCACGCACACGTTCCATTTCAACCGATGTGTGCGCCGAAGTAATTAGCTCAGGCCGCCATAACCGGTTCATATCTTCTTCTACAAAGCGGGATAGTGTGGGGCGGGCAGGGTTAAAGGTTTTGTAAGCCGCCAGATTAAGAAAAATCAGGCTCAATCTTCCATGTAACGGGCGCAATGGTTGCATAAGAAGCTGTTGCAGAGCATAGGCTCCGGCATATTCGTTACCATGCATAAGGGCTGTAACGGCCACATGCGGGCCGGGGCGGCGGCTTTCAAAATGATGCACACCTTGAATACCGCAGTTTCCTGCAATCCATGGGCTGATATCTGGTGGTGGGTATTCAATACGCACAGCAGGTAAAGAGGGTGGAGATGGCGGCAGCAAGGCAGAAACAGCCCGAAACCGAAAAGCACTCTCAGGGCGTACATGCCGCTTGGATGCGCAACTCATAATCCCTTCTCCAGATACCGCGCTGGCAAGGGTATTTCGGCGTGTATGGGGGAATGAAGGAAGGAACAGCACCGCATGAGCAAAAGTATGCGGTGGGTTGTGCGGGCCTGCAATCCCTGCTTTGTCTCAACTTTCTTCTTATTTTTAGGTGACGGACAGTACGAGTGACATCTTCCCTTCATCCTCTCCATCACTTGTGGCGTCTGTTTCCTGTAGCTCAAAGGCGGCGTTTGTTGGCCAAGGCCACTGCTTTGCTTGCCCCCAAAGCAGCCATCCCTATGCCTGTTGCTGATGCAAATGTGATTATTGGAGGAGAACTCGGCCGGGGTTCCGGCTTGGGTGAAGGGGCCAGATTACTTTTGCGTGGTCTGCTTTCTCAAGGCGTAAGTGCAAAAGGGGTAGAGGCTGGTCTTCTACAATCGCAGGGGAAAGAGGGGCTGGATTCTGTTTTTGCAGATCCAAAAGCGGCTTTGGTGCTGCATGTAAATGCACCACAAACGCCAGCAGCTCTTTTGCGCCTGGGCCGCAAGCATGTACTGGGGCGGCGTATTGTAGGCTATTGGGTGTGGGAGCTACCGGTTATCTCGCCAGAGTGGCATGCTGGCGTGCCATGCGTGCATGAAATCTGGACACCTTCGCACTTTAGCGCACGCGCGCTGGAACCTCTCATGCCCGGCCGGGTCAAGGTTGTGCCTTATCCGTTGGCGTGTGTGCCTCCGCAGCCTTCTAAATTGGATCGGCAGGCTTTTGGATGGCCTGAGGATGCAGTGGTGGTGCTGGTCTCCTTTAGTCTTGCATCCAGTTTTGAGCGCAAGAACCCTTTGGCCGCTATAGCGGCGTTTCGGCAGGCGTTTGGAGAGAGAAAAGACCGTCTGTTGGTAATGAAAATATCTGGCTCGGATCATTATGCGGCAGATATGCAGCGCCTGAAGGATGCGGCAGGTGGCGCACAGAACATTCGCTTTGAAAGCCGTATGCTGCCAATGCCAGATGTGTACGCCATGACGCAGCAGGCAGATATTGTGCTTTCCCTGCACCGGAGCGAAGGGTTTGGGCTGGTGCCAGCAGAAGCCATGTTGCTGGAACGCCCTGTTATCGCCACAGACTGGTCTGCTACGTCAGAATTTCTAACATCAGACTGTGGTTGGCCAATTTCTTACAAACTTGTAACAGCCACAGATACGCGAGGCGTGTATCAGGTGCCTCAAGCTGTGTGGGCAGAGGCAGATATAGGGTGCGCAGTAGAAGCATTGCAAACCCTTGCAGATGATGCCAACAAGCGCCGCCAGCTTGGGCAGGCTGCTGGCAAGGCAGCATTGCGGGCCTTTGGGCCAACGCCTTTACTGAACGCCGTAGCTGCGTTGCAGAAGTAGATTAGGAAAAGTGGTTTGAGTGGCATACGGGTATTTGTCTGGCAGTGGGGGCGCAAGGGGGCCGGCCCGCGCATTGCTGCGGAACTTGCCAAAGCCCTAAATACGTTACCAAACACATCTGCAGTTCTTTCCCTCTCATCTGGGGCAGAAGTGCTACAGGCTGAGCCTGATCTTCATAACGATGTACCGGTGCGAACATATACAAGTCTTTCCAGCTTTTTTACGCGCTTGCTGCAAGCCCCGTATATGTTGCATGCATTAGGCCGTATGTTGCGCGCTGTGCAGCCAGATGTTGCCATATGCGCCATGCCGGGGCCGCTTGATCTGATTATGGTTGCGGCGTTGCGTAAAGCTGGCGTGCCCGTTGTGGTGCTGGTGCATGATGCGGCAGCACATCCTGGCGATGGTTTTGTTGGGCAGATGTTTTTGCAGCGTTTGCTGGTCTGGTCTGCTGATATTCCGGTTACATTAAGCCGTCATGTAGCTGCCCAGCTTGAGAAACAATGGTGTATGCGTGGGCGGCGTGCGCTGGTGGCTTTTCATCCACCATTTGCGTTTGTTGCGCCAGAGGGGCAGCCAAGTGCACCTTTTGCGCATAAAGGTCCAGTTCGACTGCTCTTTTTTGGCAGATTACTGTCTTACAAAGGGTTGGATCTGCTGGTTCAGGCTCTTACAGCCATGGGTGAGCATACCGATTATATCTGCCGTGTTGCAGGTAAAGGCCCACATAGTGCAGAGCTGGATCAACTGGCAGCTTTACCTAATGTGCAGATTGAAAACAGATGGGTGCCAGAAACAAAAGTCAGCCAGCTTCTAGCATGGGCAGATGCGCTGGTACTGCCTTACAGGGAGGCAACGCAAAGTGGTGTAGGGGCAGCAGCCCTTGCTGCCGGGCGTTGGGTGATTTCAACAGATGTAAGTGGTCTGGCAGAACAGTTTGCCGGGCAGCCTAATGTGGTGTTCTGCAAGCCAGAAGCCCAAAATATTGCGGCAACACTTACAGCATTTGTAAAAGATAAGCCTGCCGCCACACCGAATACACAAGGTAAGCGGGAGGCAGAGCAGGCATGGCAGATTATGGCCGAACAGATTTTGAACGGCGTGAGGCAGTTTGAGGCTGGCTAGGTGCGGGAAGGGCCTGCTCGGCACTGATGATCCGTAGTTTTACGTGTGCGCCAACTTCAATTTGCCGCAGGCTTTGGCGATCATCCATTGTGCAAAGCGTAAGAGCGGATCCTTTTTCTCCGCCACGGCCTGTGCGCCCGATACGATGCAAATAGGTTTCTGGCTGATCCGGCACATCGTAATTGATAACCTGCTTTACAGAAGGCACATCCAGCCCACGCGCCGCAACATCTGTAGCAACTAGAATAAAGAGTCGCCCGGATTCAAAGCTGGCAACTGTGCTGGTGCGTTTATCCTGCGCAATATCCCCATGCAAAGGGGCGGCGGCAAGTCGGGCTTTTTTAAGCAGAGCGGCAAGCTGATCTGCCTCTGCTTTTGTGCGCACAAACACAATGCTGCGCATTTTAGGCGCGCGGCTGAAAAATTCCTTAATAAAGCCCGGCTTCTGAGTGGGATCTAAAAACAACGCAGCCTGGCGGATAGGCCCGCGTTTTTGGGGAGCTTGTTCAATACTGATTTCAACCGGCTTATGCAGCAGGTTCAGGAGCGTGCTTTTCAGGCTTTCGGGTTGGGTAGCAGAAAGCACCAGTGTTTGCCGCATGGACGGCAGATAGGAGAGCAGTGTTTCTGTATCTTCCTGAAATTCGGGAGAAAACAGACGGTCTCCTTCGTCCAGAACCAGATATCCGCATTCTGAAAGATCGCAAATTCGGTTGGAAACAAAATCCAGCAGGCGTCCGGGTGTTGCAATCAGAATGCGGCGGCCTGTTGCTTGTGCAAGAAAATGCTCCTGCTCTGCGCGGTCCGATCCGCCAAATAGCGGCACGAGAGTAACCGGGGTTTGCTTCTGGCCTTTTTTGTTTTCGCCTAAACAGGTGCGAAAAACTTTTTCCACCTGCAAAACCAGCTCACGCGTGGGCACAAGCACCAGCACAAAGCGTGGCTTGCGAGATTTCAGCAGCTTCTGGCTAAGCGGCAAAGCATAGGCAGCCGTTTTGCCGGTGCCCGTGGGGGCGCGCACCAATACATCTCTGCCATCCAAAATGGCAGGAATAGTAGCCTGTTGCACTGGAGTAGGGGCAGCCATGCCCGCCTGCTGCGCATATGCGCATAATGCTGGATCTAGGCCCAGATCATGGAAACTGCCGGACATCGTGTTGCCTTTCTCCTTATCTGGAATGCGCAAACACGCCTTGCACGCTTTCCGTTCCAGCGGCAAGGAGAGAAAGACACGGGGGCGCTTTTCAGCACTCTCCCTTGCGCAACAGAGGAATAACGCATCATGGCGCGTGCAGATTACGCCGGAACCCCAGAGGGTTCAAATATATCGTCTTGCGGAACGCAGGCGGGCGTTGCTGCCTTTGTTGTGGGGGAAGATTTTGCTGGCATGCGCTCGCAAGCTCTGGGGCTTGTAGCGCGTGCGGGGTGGAATGGCACTTTTCACCCCATATGCCCCAGTAAACTGGCCCGTATTATGCTGCGTGGGCCGCGCTGGATTGGTAAGCCCTTTTTGCGAGGAAGCGATGGGGCAGAACTGGAAGAAAATCCTGCATTTGCACAGTCCTCTGTTGTAGTGAGCGTTGGCGGGAAAGGTGGAGAAGTTGGCGCTGGTTTGCGCGGCTCACACCGGCCTGTGGTGCAAATACAAAATCCTCGTAAAAATCTGTCTCGGTTTGATCTGATTGTTGCCTGCCGGCACGATGATATTGCGGGCCCAAATGTGTTGCTGGGCCGCACAGCGTTGCACGGGCTTACGCCCGAAGCCTTGGAACAGGCACGCGCGCAATGGAAGCCGCAATTTGCGGAACTGCCACGCCCACTTATTGCTGCCTTGGTTGGAGGCTCCAACGGTCGCTTCCATTTTGGAGAGGCGGAAGCCCATCGCCTTGGGCAGGTTTTGGTGGAAACACTCAAGGCGGAAGGGGGCAGTCTGGTTGTTACGCCCTCCCGGCGGACAAGCCCGGCAGCCATGCGGGTGCTGACAGATATTGTAGAAAAAGCGGGTGGCCATGTCTGGAATGGGGAAGGGGAAAACCCTTATGAAGGACTTATTGCTTGTGCAGATAATCTGATTGTCACGATAGACAGTGTATCAATGATATCCGAGGCGGTTGCAGGGTGTGCGCCAGTTACAATTTACCCACTACCGGGCCGTTCTCGCCGGATTAGCGATTTTATAGAAGAACTGGAACTAGCCGGGCGTGTGCATGTGCTGGAAGATGCAGAAACCCGCCTTCCGGCCCCGTGGTTGGCTTTGCCGTTGGATGATACGCCCTACATTATTGCGGAACTGCACAAACGGCTTGGTTTTTAACCACGCCATTTGTGCCACGCAATTTTAAATCCAGATAGATCCAAGCAGGATAAGCGTGCCCACAATAAGTGCGGCAACATGGCGCATAACGTGTTCTGGCGTATCTGGCGGCAGGTTAAGGTAAAAGACAAAGCAGTAAGCTACCAACCCACACCCAACAATCACGCAGATTGTACGGACGATGGGGTAAGTTGAAATATCACGCGGATCAAACTGCATAATCTTTTCCTTACGCCGTCATGCCAAATCTAATGTTTAGTCCCTGATAAATGCAGAAGCAGGATACCCTTGCGCAAACAGAGCTGTGCGCAGGGATGTATGGTTGATCTGGGCTGCAATTTCCTTGCGCACAACCGGTTTGGCATAAAATGCCATACCTAAACCAGCCTTGCGCAGCATGGGCAGATCATTCGCCCCATCACCAATAGCCAGCGTGGCTTCTGTGGGCAGGTTGTGCGTAGTTGTCAGCTTTTCCAGCAGGCTCAGCTTTGCATCTGGGCCTAGAATAGGTTGGCCGGTTGCGCCTGTCAGGCAATCTTCTGCATCAAAAAGGAGCGTGTTGGCATGGTTTTCATCAAACCCGCACAGTGCGGCCACCTTGGAGGTAAAATAGGTAAAACCACCAGAAACCAGCGCCGTGTAAGCACCGTGGGCATGCATGGTCTGCACCAGTTCACGCGCGCCAGAGTTGAGTTTGACGTCCTTCCACGCTTTTTCCAGCAGGGAGGCCGGAAGTCCCTTCAACAGGGCCACGCGTTCACGTAGGGATGTCGCAAAATCCAGCTCACCATTCATGGAGCGTGAGGTAATGGCGGCTATTTTTTCACCAATACCGGCATGGGTTGCCACATCATCCAATGTTTCATTGGCAACAATGGTGCTGTCCATATCGGAAACCAGCAGCTTTTTGCGGCGCGTGGCTGTATGTGTCAGCACAATATCTATGGGCAGGGTATTCAGCGCTTCCCGCACGGCAGCCAGTTTGCTGGCTGCATTTTCCGGGCAAGGAATATCAACAGCTTCCCCCGCTGAAAGCACAGTGGCTTCTGCATTGGTGGCAAGAATGTCGCGCACCAGTGCAATGGTGGCGCTATCAAGGGTGGTTGCCTCACGCTGGGCAACAAGGGTCAGAACAAGGCTCGTCATGGCAAAGGGGTGTGTGGCAGGAATGCAGGCATGAGGCAAGCAGAACACCATATGGGCAGACTTGCGGATGCTTCCGCCAACCTGCCCGCAGCACTTATTGTGGCCGGGCCAACCTGTTCCGGCAAATCCGCTCTGGCACTGGCATTGGCCCGCAGATTGAATGGCGAGATTATCAATGCCGATTCCATGCAGGTTTATAAGGACCTCCATATTTTAACGGCCCGCCCCAGCGCGGAGGACGAACAGCTTGCGCCACACCGGCTGTATGGTGCGCTGCCAGCGGAAGAAAAAGGCAGTGTGGCATGGTGGCGAGAGCAAGCTTTGGCGTGCATGCAGCAGGCATGGGTGCAAAACCGTTTGCCCATTTTATGCGGGGGCACCGGCATGTATTTGCACGCGCTTACCAATGGCTTGGCCATTATTCCGGATACTGGGGAAGAGGCGCGGCAGGAAGCCCGCCAAAGTGTGGTGCAGTATGGCGCACCTGCTTTGCATGCCCGACTGATGGAAGTGGACCCTGAAACAGCCAGCCGCCTGAGGCCCGTGGATTCCCAACGTGTTTCACGCGCGTGGGAAGTCTGGCGTGGCACAGGGCATGGGCTAACATGGTGGCACAAACAGCCCGGCTTGCCGCCTGCTACCTGTCGGTTTGTAGCTGTTCGCCTGAATCCTGAACGTGCGGAACTACGGGCACGCATTGCGGCAAGGTTTGAGAACATGCTGCGCAATGGTGCCGTGGCGGAGGTGCAGGCGTTGCTTGCCCGAAAGCTCGATACCAGCCTGCCAGCCATGCGTGCGCATGGTGTGCCAGAACTTTCTGCCATGCTGCGTGGAGAGATAACCGAGCAAGAAGCTACGCAACGCGCAGTGCAAGCTACAGGGCGCTATACAAAGCGGCAGGCAACGTGGTTTGCGCACCACAGTTTGGCAAAAAAGGGCTTGGAATGCACAGTTAATGCATCTTTTTCTGATTTTGCGCAATTTTCGGAAAGAAAATACGAAGAAATTGTATCTTTCGTTCTCTCTGGGATTGACGCTGCCTGATTCGAGGCCTAAAGATGCCGCCTGTCCCATTTCCGGGAAGAGAGGATGACATGACACTTCAAGCTGCTTCGGCACCATCAGACGCACGGAACACACCAGCTCTTTCTGGTGCGGAAGTCCTTATGCGCGCGCTGGCTGAGCAGGGTGTGGAAGTTATTTTCGGATACCCAGGCGGGGCGGTCCTGCCCATTTATGATGCTCTGTTTAAGCAAAACCAGATTCGCCACGTGCTGGTAAGGCACGAGCAGGCGGCTGTTCATGCCGCAGAGGCTTATGCGCGTTCTACCGGCAAGGTAGGGGTTGTGCTGGTCACCAGCGGTCCGGGTGCCACAAACGCCGTAACTGGCTTGCTGGACGCCATGATGGATTCCATCCCGCTGGTGTGTCTGTCTGGGCAGGTGCCAACAAGCTTGATTGGCTATGATGCGTTTCAGGAAGCAGATACCACCGGCATTACGCGGCCTGTTACCAAATACAATTATCTGGTGCGCAAGCCCGAAGATCTGGCGCCAACAGTGCACGAGGCCTTTGCTATTGCGCGTTCTGGTCGTCCCGGCCCGGTGCTGATTGATCTGCCTAAGAATATCACCGTGGGTGATGCGCCCTATATGGACGCTCAGGAAATTGCACCGCGTACGGAAAGAACGCAGACCAAGCCAGATAAGGATGCTGTGGCCCGTGCCGTAAAGGCCATGAAAAATGCCAAGCGCCCACTGTTTTACACAGGTGGCGGCATTATCAATTCTGGTCCGCAGGCCAGTGAGGCCCTGCGCAAGCTGGTGAAGATGACGGGCTTTCCCATCACTTCTACGCTGATGGGCCTTGGGGCTTATCCGGGCACCGATTCCCAGTTTCTGGGCATGTTGGGGATGCACGGCACCTACGAAGCCAATCTGGCCACGCATGATTGCGATGTGCTGATTGCACTGGGTAGCCGGTTTGATGACCGTGTGACCGGGCGTGTGGATGCGTTTTCTCCAACATCCTTCAAAATCCATGCGGATATTGATCCGGCACAGATCAACAAGATCATCCACGTAGATGAAGCCATTATTGGTGATGTGGGTGAAACCATCGCCATGATGATTGAGGAATGGGAAAAAGAACCCGCCTACACGCATCAGAACGAATTGGCTGAATGGTGGAGCCGGATTGATGCGTGGCGTGCGCTGGATTGCCTGCGCTTTACGCAGGATCAGGCACCAGATGCAGTTATCAAGCCCCAGCAGGCTATTCTCCGTATTTATGAACTGGCGCGTGAAACTGGGCGGGATACCTATGTTTCAACCGAAGTTGGGCAGCATCAGATGTGGGCTGCGCAGTTCTTCCAGTTTGATCATCCCAATCGCTGGCTCACATCTGGTGGTCTGGGCACCATGGGCTATGGCTTGCCAGCAGCCGTTGGCGCGCAGATTGCGCATCCCGATGCATTGGTGATGGATATTGCCGGTGAAGCTTCCACCCTGATGAACATTCAGGAACTGGGCACCATTGCGCAGTATCGCCTGCCGGTAAAAATCTTCATTATCAACAACCACTACATGGGCATGGTGCGCCAGTGGCAGGAACTGCTGCATGGTTCTCGGTATTCTGAAAGCTACAGCGATGCGCTGCCAGATTTTGTAAAGCTGGCAGAAAGCTTCCACGGCACGGGCATGCGGGTGACGCAGTTGAGCCAGTTGGATGATACCATCCGGCAGGCACTGGCGCATGATGGACCGGTGATTGTGGATATCTGCGTGGCGGAAGGTGAAAACTGCTTCCCCATGATTCCCTCTGGTGCTGCCCATAATGAAATGATTTTGGGGCCAGAGCAGGGAGAAAGCGGAGCCAAGATTACCAAAGAAGGGCAGATGCTGGTCTGAGACCGGTTGGGTTTTTCCCCCAAGAGGTTTCTTTCTTCTTCCAGTCTGATTTCAGGATACACTGACAATGCAGCAGGAAATTTCCGGTTCTGCCGTTATCTCTCTTTTGGTGGATAATGAAAGCGGTGCGCTGGCCCGTATTGTGGAGCTGTTTTCTGGCCGTGGATACAACATCCAGAGCCTGACAGTAGCCCCGGTTGATGAAAACCAGACCACATCCCGCGTGAATGTGGTGACAACCGGCACACCTTCCGCCATTCGCCAGATACGTGCCCAGATTGCGCGTGTGGTGCCCGTATCCCGTGTTGTGGACCTTACGGCAGAAGGCCCGTATGTGGCGCGGGAAATGGCGTTGGTAAAAGTGGTTTCCTCTGGCGAACCACGCACGGAGGCCCTGCGGATTGCACAGGCATTTCGTGCACGGGCGGTGGACACCACGGCAAGTTCTTTTGTGTTTGAACTGACTGGCTCTACAGAAAAGCTGGACAGTTTTATCGAGCTGATGCGTCCGCTTGGGCTGGCTGAGGTTTCGCGCACAGGCGTGGCCTCCATTTGCCGCGGACCGCAGACAATTCAGAGCATCTGAAGTATGAGAAAAGCCGGAAAAGCTATTCCGGCTTGCTAAAAGGAGCAAAAACCATGGCAATGCGCGTGTATTACGACCGTGACGCCGATGTGAATCTGATTAAATCCAAAAAGGTTGCCATTATTGGTTATGGTAGCCAGGGCCATGCCCACGCTAACAACCTGAAGGACAGCGGCGTGAAAGAGGTTGTAATCGGCCTGCGTGAAAGCTCCTCAGCAGTTGAAAAAGCCAAGGCTGCTGGCTTCACCGTCATGACCCCAGACCAGGCTGCCGCATGGGCAGACGTGGTTATGGTGCTGACGCCGGATGAAGGCCAGGGCGCTCTTTACAAAGAATCTCTGGAAAAGAACCTGAAGCAGGGTGCCGCTCTGGCATTTGCTCATGGTCTGTCCATCCACTTCCGCCTGATTGAAGCACGCCCTGATCTGGACGTGTTCCTGATTGCACCAAAAGGCCCTGGCCACACCGTGCGTTCAGAATATCAGCGTGGCGGCGGCGTGCCCTGCCTGGTTGCTATTGCACAGGATAAGTCTGGCAAGGCTCTGGACATTGCTCTGTCCTATGCTTCCGCCATTGGTGGTGGCCGCGCTGGCACGATCGAAACTTCCTTCAAGGAAGAAGTTGAAACCGATCTCTTTGGTGAACAGGCAGTTCTGTGCGGCGGTCTGGTTGAACTGATCCGCGCTGGCTTTGAAACGCTGGTTGAAGGTGGTTATGCACCGGAAATGGCATACTTCGAATGCCTGCACGAAATGAAGCTGATCGTGGATCTGATCTACGAAGGCGGCATTGCCAACATGAACTACTCCATCTCCAACACAGCTGAGTATGGTGAATACGTGTCTGGCCCGCGCGTGATTACGCCGGAAACCAAAAAAGCCATGAAGGGTATCCTGACGGACATCCAGAACGGTACGTTTGTGCGTAACTTCGTGCTGGAAAACCAGTCCGGCAACGTGTTCTTCAAAGCCACACGTGCACGTAACGATGCGCACCAGATTGAAGCCGTTGGTGAAAAACTGCGTGGCATGATGCCGTGGATTGCAAAATCCCGTCTGGTTGACAAAACCAAGAACTAATTCAGTTCTGGCGTTAGCCGTAGCAAAAAGCCCTGCCACCAAATGTGTGGCAGGGCTTTTTCTATTTAGGGGTTATCGTAAGGTTAAAACCATGAGCGAATACCAAAGGTAAAACGTAAATCCTCTGGTCCATTTTCTGCCATGCGTGTGTTATTTCTGGCTACGCTGGCGGTGCTGCCGTAATGCCCGGCATAGGTTACGGCAATATAAGGGGCAATCTGGCGTTTGAACTCATAACGCAGGCGTAAACCTGCATCTATGTCTGAAAAACCCCGGCTGACACCACGTTCCGGGTCTGCATGAGAATAGAAGTTCAGCTCGGCTTGCGGCTGTAAAATCAGGCGGTTGGTTATCAGGAAGTCGTAAGAGCCTTCCAGTTTGCCTGCTACACCTGTGTTGTTGAAATACGCCGTGGCGGAAACATCAAAAAAGTAAAGCGCCAATCCTTGCACGCCTACGGCACCCCATGCGCGCGTAGGGCCGCTATCCACATCTAACCGGATGCCAGCCTGCACATCAAAATAGGTGGAAATGGCTCGGTCATAAAAGAACTCATGATCACCATCTGAAAAACGACGGTGGCCATCTAGCACGCCTTCAGACTTCACCCAGAACTTGTTGTAATCCGTGCCAAACCACGCTTGGCCAGAATACCTAAACAGGCTGTTACCCGGCGTGTATCGGCCTTCAAACTGTTCCAAAAGAGCATGGAAATATGTGTTGTGGTCCATAACCGGATGGATGTGCTGCACGTAATGTACTTTAGGCACAGGTGGCGGCGTTGCAGGCCACTGGGCACTGGGCGTTACGGGTGGGTAGGCAGAAGTGGCCGCCGTAGTGCTTTTGTTGGGTACGATGGTGTGCCCGGAATGTTGGGCCGGATTTAAGCTTTGCTGGGGCTTAGGTTTTGGGGCTGGCATGTCCATGTCGCCCATATCCATATCATCCATGCCTTCCATACCTGCATGGTTCATAGAAGCCGCTTTGGCCTGCGGCGTAACCACAGATGCCATAAGCAGAGCGGACATGCCCAAAAGTAAAAAACGAGAAATATATTGGTGGTTCAAACATGTTTTCATGACACCACCACCGTGCGGAACATGCCCAAATCCATGTGGTAAAGCAGGTGGCAGTGAAAAGCCCATAAACCCGGTGTATCGGCAGAAACCAGATAGCTCAGCTTTCCGCCTGGTTGCACAATAATGGTGTGTTTTATCGGGTTGTACAGGCCGTTCCCGTTTTCCAGCTCACTCCACAAACCATGCAGATGGATGGGGTGCTCCATCATGGTGTCATTTATCAGGGTAAAGCGCACTCGTTCACCCAAACGCAACGGGATAGGTTCGGCTTCCGAGAACTTTTTGCCATCAAACCCCCAGATATAACGTTCCATGTTGCCGGTAAGGTGCAACATGATCTCGCGCGATGGCGGGCGTTGATCTGTGGCGGGGTGGGTGGCGCGCAGGTCTGCGTATGTCAGAACCCGTCGGCCGTTGTTTTGTAAGCCGTCACCGGGGTCTGCTAGACGATTGATCGGCATGGCGGCACGGTTCTGGTTTTCTACATTCAAAGGCGGGGCATGTGCTTTGGGGCCCGAGTGCATGGGCATATCGTGCATCTTCATGCCACCCATATCGTGTCCTCCGTGCATGGCCATACCCATATCCACCATGGTGCGTACGGGCCGTTCATCCATGGGGGGAACAGGTGCGCTCATGCCGGAATGAGGGGCAAGCGTGCCGCGGGCGTAGCCGGTTCTGTCCTCACTTTGGGCAAAAATGGTGTAGGCCTGATCGTTTTGCGGCTGCACAATGCAATCATACGTTTCAGCCACACCAATGCGGAATTCATCTACCCGCACGGGTTCAACATTATTTCCATCCGCCTGAATGATATCCATCTGGAGGCCGGGAATGCGGATATCGTAAAAGGTCATGGCGGAAGCGTTGATAAACCGCAGCCTGATGCGTTCACCGGGTTTAAAAATACCGGTCCAGTTCGCAGCCGGGGCGCAGCCGTTCATCAGATATGTGTAGATAATGCCGCTTACGTCTGAAATATCCGTGGCGGACATGTTCATGCCAGCCCACTGCATGCGGTCTTTTAGTGTCGGCCACACGCCGGATTTCTTGGCATCATGAAAGAACGAAACAGCCGTGCGTTGCCGGAAATTATAGTAGTCATCCTGAAACTTCAGTTTGTTGATGATGGTGTGCGGTGCCACATCAGACCAATCTGAAAGCAGGATGACGTAATCCCGGTCATAACTATTGGGGTCTGGCTCCTTGGGGTCAATCACAATGGCCCCATACAGCCCCATAGCTTCCTGCATGTTGGAGTGGCTGTGATACCAGTATGTGCCGCTCTGTTTTACAGGAAAGCGATAGGTAAAGCGTGCGCCGGGTTCAATTCCGGCAAAGCTTAGCCCCGGCACGCCATCCATATGTGCCGGGCAGCGGATGCCATGCCAGTGGATGGAGGTTGTTTCGTCCAATGTATTATGGATGTTCAGGCGTAAATCATCGCCTTCACGCCACCGCAGGATGGGGCCGGGTACACCGCCATTCATGGTGGGCACGCGCTGTGGTTTGTCCAGAATATTTACATTCGCCCAGCCGATTGTCAGATCAAAGGTGTTGCTGGCGTTTTGGGGCACAATTCCGGATGTGTGGGCAGAAGCAAAAACCTGTTTGGGTGGCTTAAGGGCATACAGGGCTGCCAATGCGCTGCCGCCAGTTATAAACTGCCGACGAGACACATTTCTCCCTTTCAAAACAGGGGGAATATGCATGGGTATTGTCCATTCTGCATCATGCTGCACGCATATAAGAACGCGCAGACCGACTGATTAAAGCGTACGAAAAATCAGGCGTTATGCAGTTTGGGTGGTCTTAGTAGGGGATCTGCTGTGTAATCTGGCAGAAAGAGAACATTCCTGCGCAACCGGTGCGCTGGCATTTGCCACGCGGCTTCATGCGCAGGCGTGTAAGGCAGAAGCGCAGAAAGCCCGGATGCAAAGCAGTCAGGTTGGCAACAATGCTGTTGATGATGGTGTGTATGGTTTTGCAGTGCACAATGGGCAGCATGTGCGGGTGCGGCATGATGTTCCATCGGCATGTTCATGGAGCCATGAGAATGGCACTCGGCAGATTGTACGCCTGTGTGCCAGTTCGTCATGGCGTGGGCAGATGCAAATACCTTACCCGGTAAAAGCGCATGCAGGCCCACCAGCACTGCTACAAAAAGCAGGCCGCTCAGAATTTTTCTGAAAGGCAGGATGCGATCCATCATCTCGCCACCATATCTGCAATGTGTATATGAGAGCAAGAAAATGTCCTGCAAAGCAGGAAGGCGTATCATAGTGGCGTTTTGGTGCGGTGCGTAGGCGTAGCAGTTACAGGCGGAGTAGGGTGAATGAGCCAGACAATCAGTTTCCCGGTAGAAGGGATGTCCTGCGCCGCATGCGCTACCCGGCTGGAAAAAGTGCTGAACAGGCTGGAGGGGGTGCAGGCCTCCGTTAATTTTGCAACGGCCAAGGCACAGGTTGATCTGGGGGCAGGTGCAAGCAACGTAACGGATATATTGGACGCCGTTACCAAAGCCGGGTTTGGGGCACAGACATCTAGCGTGGATCTGGCTCTGACAGGGCTTTCTTGCGCAGGCTGTGCCGGACGGGTGGAAAAGGTGCTGAACGCCCTGCCATCCGTGCATGCAAACGTTAATCTGGCGACCGAGCGTGCACACGTTACCTTTGTGCCCGGCATCGTCACCGCGCAGGCGTTGATAGCAGCGGTAGAAAAAGCCGGATATGGCGCGACTGTCTTCCAACAGAAAACAGCGGAAGAAGCCAAACATCAGCGGCAGAAGGAATGGCGCACGGCACTTACGGGCTTTGTGCTGGCTGCGGTTTTAAGCCTGCCATTTCTGCTGGAAATGGTGGGCATGATGGCAGGCGCACACCATGCGGTTATGTTGCCGCTATGGGTGCAGCTTGTTTTGGCTACTGTGGTGCAGTTTTGGTGTGGCCGCTCCTTTTATGCGGGGGCATGGCACGCATTACGTAGCGGTGCAGCCACCATGGATGTGCTGGTGGTTTTGGGCACCAGTATTGCCTATGGCTTCAGCGCGGTTGTGGTGCTGTTCGGGCTAGATCAGCCTGTTTATTTTGAGGCCAGCGCACTGGTCATTACGCTGGTATTGCTGGGCCGTTTGTTGGAGGCCCGTGCCAAAGCGCGCGCAGGGGCCGGTATGGAGAGCCTGCTGCGGCTTCAGCCCAGGACAGCGCATGTTGAACGCGCAGGGCAGATAACGGATGAACACGTAGAACAACTACAAGTGGGCAACGTGTTTCTGGTACGCCCCGGTGAGAGTATTCCGGTAGATGGCGTTGTGCTTTCTGGCGCATCGGATGTGAACGAGGCCATGCTGACGGGTGAGAGTGTGCCTGTTGCCAAGCAGGCCGGTGCTAACGTGTTTGCAGGCACCTTAAACCAGACAGGTGCCCTGCGTGCCAAAGTAACCGGCATTGGTAGCCAGACAGTTCTGGCAGGCATTGTGCATATGGTAGAGCAGGCACAGGGCAGCAAAGCCAGTGTGCAGCGGCTGGCAGATAAAGTGGCATCTGTTTTTGTGCCGGTTGTGCTGGCGCTGGCTGTGCTGACATTTGCTACAGGCTGGTTGCTAACAGGTGTGTGGGATCAAAGCCTTGTTAACGCTATTTCCGTGCTGGTCATTGCCTGCCCGTGCTCTCTGGGGTTGGCGACACCCACTGCCATTATGGTGGGCACGGGGTTGGGCGCACGTGCGGGTATCTTGTTCCGTAATGCAGATGCACTGGAACAGACACGTAAGCTCACAACGCTTGTGGTGGATAAAACAGGCACCTTAACCCAAGGGCAGCCTGCCGTTGTGGATGTTCAGGCGGCAGAGCATGTTTCTGCGCAAGATGCACTGGCCTTGGCATATGCGCTGGAAAGCCAATCTGAACATCCGTTAGCGCGTGCTGTTGTGAATTATGCACGTGTGCAGGATGTTACAGCGGCGGAGATATCTGGCTTTCAGGCTGTGCCGGGGCAGGGTGTTAGGGCGGAATATCAGGGGCACCCTATTGCGTTGGGTTCTCCTGCATATCTGGCCACTCTTGGCTGCACGATAGATCATGACCTCACCCAAAGCTGGCAGCAGCAGGGGCGTACAGTTGTGGGCGTAGCGCAGGGGCAAACGGTTCTGGCGTGGTTTGCGCTGGCCGATCAGATCCGCCCAGAAGCGCAAGAAGCAGTGGCCACCCTGCAGCAGCAGGGCTTGGATGTGGTAATGCTTACGGGGGATAACGCCCGTGTTGCGCAGGCCGTGGCCCAGAAGGTGGGCATAAAAACAGTTATTGCCGGCGTGCTGCCAGATGGCAAAGCGGCTGAAATTCGTAAACTGAAAGAGCAGGGCAAGTGCGTGGGTATGGTGGGCGATGGCATTAATGATGCCCCGGCTCTTGCCTCTGCCGATGTTGGTTTTGCCATAGGTGCAGGGGCAGATATTGCCCTGGAAACGGCTGACGTTGTGCTGATGCGCAGCAACCTGATGGCTTTGGTGGATGCACTTTCTCTCTCACGCGCCACGGTTTCCAAAATATGGCAGAACCTGTTTTTTGCTTTTATTTACAATATTCTTGGTTTGCCTTTGGCTGCCCTTGGTAAACTGGACCCGGTTCTGGCAGGGGCCGCCATGGCAATGAGTTCGGTTTCTGTAGTCAGCAATTCCCTGTTGCTGAACCGGTGGAAGCCCAAATCCTAAGAATATCAGGTGGGGAGGGAAGGATTGGTTTCCCCCAATAGGATGCTGTCTTCTTCTGGTAGCCATTCCCCTGTGTTTTCATCACGCCCTTGCAGGTAAAACTGACGGGGCGCGGTGTCTGAGGCAGATTGTGCGGCTTTTTGCAAAAACTTCTGCATGGGGGCAGATTGTTTGCGGTTTATCAGACAGTTCAGCTTGCTATCAGGAAAAGCTTCCAGCATATGCGCCGAGCAATCTTCTCCCGCAAAAATCATGAGCGGGGGCATCTGCCGTTTTGCGACAAAGTATTTGTGAATAATGGCTGTTTTGCCAGCATCGGCCGGGAAGGGGTAACGTGCGACTTCGGTAGAAAGTAGGATTTTTTTACGCTCGGCCAAACGTGCGCCAAAAACGTGCTCACGCGGGAGGTTGTATCCATATTCTGCCGATGTGGCGAAAAGTGCCGTAATATCCTCCATGCCGGAGGTGCAGATAACCGGGTCTATCCCGTGTTCTTGCAATATCTGGAACAGGTTGGCCATTTCTGGCGTAAGGCGCAGGGCCTGCACAACTTTGGCAGATACCGCGCCTGCCTTGCCGGGGCGTTCCGCCGGGCATTCCCAAGTTTGTGTGGTTATGGAAGCCCCAAGGCACCATTCGTTAGCGGCACGGCTCAGGGCGATAACATCTGCTGCTGTCTGTCCTGCTACCAGCCGTATCATCCAGCGTTGTGCCGCTTCTGGCCCATGCAGTGCGGCAACAGCTTGTTGGCAAAAGGCCATTCTAGCCCGAAAAGCTTGCAGAGTGATATCTTTTGCCAACACATCCCGCGGGAGCGGATGCGGCATGTGCCCATAACGGGCTGCCAGAGCACGGTAATCCTCTATCAGATCATCTACCAGCACCGGGAAGGAAACAGGTTGCCCGGCCATATTAACAAATGGGGCGGGCAAGGGATGCGCAAATGCATGCACGTGGATAAGGTGCCTGAATTCATCCGCACGCATCAGAAAACTGAAGTGTTCCAACATGTAAAGGAACAGCGTTTCCTGCACATCGCCTACAATAGCTGTGTTGTTCCAGTCCACCACCACGTAAGGCCGGTGCTGCGGATTATAGGTGGAGGAATATTGCCCATTGGCGTTGATAACGTTCTGAATGGCCTTATGCACATGCGGTGCCCATTTAAGGGTTTCCAGCATAGGCGGTTCGCGTTCCATCAGTTCGGGAATAGATGTTGCACGTGCAACAACGGGTGGCCCAGCCAGAGCAGAAATGCCCATACCAGCACAGCAAAGACCAAAACGACGGCGAGAAAGACTGTTACGCATAAAAACCTCTGGCTGGTTTGCGTAGGGTATGAATTCAGCGTGTTGGAGAAGGTATGTGTAATTGTAAACCAGAATACAGCAAAATGCCTTTTGCCTGACAGGCCGTCAAAGTGGGGGTAGGGTCAGCCTTTAGGCCTTGGGTGGCATCTGTAAGAAGCACGGTTGTATATCCGGCTTTTTGCGCATCTAGTGCTGTGGCCTGCACGCAGTATTCCAATGCCAAGCCACACACAAAAACACGCGTGATGCCATGCTGTTTTAAAACAGCATCAAGCAACTGGCCCGACAGTGTTTGGGCCCCGAAAGCAGAGTAGCTGTCCTGATCGGATTGTGCGCCTTTAAACAGGTGCAGGGTCTGTTCAGGCAGGTGTAAATCTTGGGGAAAGTCTGCGCCGTGTGTATTGGCTACACAATGCGGAGGCCACAGCCCGTTTTGATGTGTGGTTTTGAAAGAAACATGATCGGATGGGTGCCAGTCCTGCGAGGTCACGATCAACCCAAACGGTAAATGTACCAATCTGCTGATAACAGGCACAATGGCATGGCCTTTGGGCACAGGCAGGGCGCCATCTGGCAGAAAATCGTTCTGCACATCCACCACAATCAGCGCATCCGTTTTGCCCGGTATAAAGGCAGGAGGGAAAGGCGCGGATTGCAGTGGCATGTGTGTTACTCTTTATGCAGAAGGAAGCAGCCGGGCCAAGGCGCGGGAGCGGCCAATTAACGGCAGAAGGTCACGCAGTTCCGGACCTTGTTCTTCCCCTGTCAGAGCCAGGCGGAGGGGGTGAAACAGGGCTTTGCCAGAACGGCCCGTTTTTTCACGCACAGCGGTTGTCCATGCCTTCCATGTGGTTTCATCCCATGGTTCAGGCGGCAACAGGCTGGCAGCTTCTTTCAGGAACTCATCTTCACCTTCCTGCACGGGGGGAATGATGTCTCCATCCGTTACATTGTGCCACAGGCGTGCTTCTGAAAGCAGTTCGATATTCCCACGAATAGCCAGCCAGAATGCTTCGGTCGCGCCTTTAGGCAATCTGTCAGCCACATCTGCATAGGGTGTCTGGGCCAGCAGCTTATGGTTCATGGCCAGAAGCTGGCGGGTATCAAACCGTGCTGCAGAGCGGGAGATGTGGGAGATATCGTATATCTTGGCCTGTTCATCAAACGGAAGCAGCACCGGATCATCCGAAGAACCAAGGCGCGCAAGGTAGGAGATCAGTGCTGTTGCTTCTATGCCGTCCTGCCGGAATGTACGCAGGGAACATGCATCAAACCGTTTGGAAAGCTTGCCTCCGTTTTCATCAAGCAGCAGTGGCAGATGTGCAAAACGGAAATGGTCAGGATGTGCGCCAAGGGCTTGGGCAATATCAATCTGTACGCCCGTGTTGGTCACATGGTCTTCCCCACGGATAATGTGGGTAATGCCTGTTTCCAGATCATCCACAACAGAGGCCAGTGTGTACAGCACCGTGCCATCTGTGCGCACCAGAACGGGGTCTGAAACAGAAGGAAGCTTAACCTGGCAATCGCCCATTACCATATCGCGCCAACGCACGGTGGTGTTGGAGAGCTTAAAGCGCCAGTAAGGCACTTTACCATTTGCTTCTGCCTGTGCGCGCTGCTGGGGGGTCATTTTCAGCATGGCGCGGTCATAAACCGGGGCGCGGCGCTGGCGGATCTGTGTTTCGCGCTTGGCGGCCAGCTCCTGCTCACTTTCAAAGCAGGGGTAAAGGTGTCCAGAAGCCTTCAGCTTCTCAATAGCCGCAGCGTAGCGGTCCAGCCGTTCTGTCTGCCGGAAGGTTTCATCCCACTGAATGCCCATCCAGTGCAGATCTTTCTGGATAGCTTCCACCAGCTCCTCGCGGGAGCGGCCGATGTCCGTATCATCAATACGAAGTTGGAATTGGCCACCGTGGCGGCGGGCGTAAAGGGCATTGGCAAGTGCCTGACGGGCATTGCCAACATGCAGGAGGCCGGTAGGGCTGGGAGCAAAACGGAGTTTCATGACAGAAGCTTATGGCGCGAATGAACAGGAAAGGCCAGCCACAGCGTTATGCTGTGTTAGTGCTGGTGGCCACCATTATCGGCATCGTCTGGCGTGCCGTAAAGGTCTGTCAGGTCTTCATTATCTTCCACCAGTCGGCGCGGATCCAGCGCACGCCAGTCTCGTTCCATTGGTGTTGCGCGGTGGGCAGTAAAATCATCCAGCTCGTTGGCAGAATGCCAGCCATCTTCACCTGCATCCAGCACAACGGCATCTTCACCAAAGCTGAACCACGTTGTCAGCACATCTTTGGCGCTGGCACCGGGGGTGCGGCAGCGTTCTACACTGTCGCGCACATAGGCGCGGGCAAATGCGTTGGCGTGGGCCAGATCATGAAAAACGCCAACATCTTCCACAATGTTATCTTCCGCACCGCCAGAAAGATCCAGAATGCGAACTTTCCATGTTTTGTCTTCGGTATCGGTTTTTTCGGTCATGCCTGTTCGCCTTTGGTGGTTTTGCGGAAGGAGGGAAGAAGGAATTCCCGCCCGATTTTTACCCGTTCAACGCCGTTGTAGGAGACAATATCGGCTGTGGCGTAGGTTTCGTTCCACAGTTCAGGAATAAAGGAGCCTGTGCCAACAACATCAATAGGGGCGTGTGCATCTGCCATACAGGCGCATTTGGTCACGCCGAAGCCAGATGAGGCAATAATTTTAACGTGCGGAAAGCCTGCATGGTCCAGTTCTTCACGCATCTTCCAGATGGCTGCGGCAGACACACCTGTGCCAATCAGATAGCGCAGTTCTTTATCAGACCGATAACGGCGCAGTGCTTCAGGCGCATGACGGTTGACCACCGCATAGGATTCCTGCGGGTTCAGCCCCTGCATAAAGCGGCCGCCATGCGTATCCAGCCTGACAGCCAGCTTGCCTTCTGCCGCCAGTTTGGGGAAGCGATTGCAAACGGCCAGTGCGTCTGTAATTTCCTGCCCAAAGTAATCAACCAGCACCACAAGGTCGGTATGCGGGAATTCCGCATGGAACATTTCAGCCGCACGCACGGTAGAGCCTGCATAGCCAATTAAGGCATGAGGCATGGTGCCTGCGCCATGTGTGCCCCCAAAAAAGGGTGCTACGGCATCATTTGCCGTACCTACAAACCCGATAGCCCCGTTTTCCTGCGCTTCACGCCCCCCAACCGAGGCCGCATACGCCATAAGTTCCTGCATTTCATAGCCAGCGCAATGCCGGGCATCCATAGCCAAAAAGCGGGTATGGGGTAGGGAAAGTGCCATCTGGTAAGCGCGATGGGCCGCAACACATGGGCTACCGAGTTTTTGTAGCAGCAGTGTTTCCAGATCGGCCAAATGGGTAAAGGAGCCTGTTACGTAAACCAGCGGCTCACCAGCACCCACCCATTCACCTTCGGGGTGCACCACATCTACGGTGTAGGGTGCTTGGCGCTGGGCCATAACGTTTTTAAGCCATTCCAGCATCAGACCCGGAGCAGAGATAACCGGACGGCGGATAAAGAAGGCGTATGTAACCTCACAATCTCCAAACCGGCTTACAATCTGGCGGGTACGATTAAAGTAGGAATCTGTGCGCGCACGAATTTCCGCATCGGAAAGCGGTGCTGCTGTGCGGGCGGAACAGACGCCTGCTGAAGGTTTGGAGAAGGAATGCGTCATCCTGATCTGCTCTTTCTGCCATTGGGGCTGCAGGGATGATGGGAACAACGGGGGGCAAGGTAAACCCCACCCCCCGGTTCTGTGATCAGCCTGAATGTTCAGGCTGAGTTCATAAAAGCGTGTTTGCCTTAGCGTTCGCTTTTGAGTTCTTCCGCAATCAGGAATGCCAGTTCCAAGGACTGTTCGGCATTCAGGCGCGGGTCACAGAAGGTTTCGTAACGGTTGCCCAGATCTTCTTCTGTCAGGCAATGCGCACCACCTACGCATTCTGTTACGTTCTGGCCCGTCATTTCCAGATGCACGCCACCAGCAGGCACGTTTTCTGCTGCACAGACAGCGAAGAACCCTTTCACTTCCTTCACGATGGAATCGAAGGAACGGGTTTTAATCTTCTGCTGCGTGGATGTGGTGTTGCCGTGCATGGGGTCTGTCAGCCACGTTACAGTCTGCCCGGTTGCTTTTACGGCCCGCATAAGCGGGGGCAGTTTTTCTGTAATCTTATCCGCACCCATACGAGAGATAAGCGTAATACGCCCGGCTTCGTTTTTCGGGTTCAGAATTTCTGCCAGCTTTTTAATGTCTTCCACGCTGGTGGTGGGGCCAACCTTAATGCCGATAGGGTTACGCACACCACGAAGGAACTCCACATGCGCGCCATCGGGCTGGCGGGTCCGATCCCCAATCCACACAAAATGGGCGGAGCAATCGTACCATTCACCAGATGTCGAGTCGATGCGTGTCAGGGCCTGCTCATAAGGCAGGAGCAGTGCTTCGTGAGAAGTGTAGAACTCTGTTTCATCAATCTGCGGGGCAGATGCGGCGTTCAGCCCACAGGCCTGCATGAATGCCAGCGTTTCCCCAATGCGTTCCGCCATTACGCGGTAACGGTTGGAAAGGGGAGAACGCTCCACAAAGCCTAGATTCCAGCGGTGAACCTGATGCAGGTTGGCATACCCACCGTGCGAGAACGCACGCAGCAGATTCTGGATACCGGTGGACTGGAAGTAGCCGGTTTCCATCCGCGCAGGATCCGGAATGCGGGATTCAGGCGTGAAGTCTGAACCGTTGATAATGTCACCCCGGTAAGATGGCAGGGTTACGCCATTTACGGTTTCCGTATCGGAAGAGCGCGGCTTGGCGAACTGGCCAGCCATACGGCCAATTTTAACAACCGGCACCTTGGCGCCAAATGTCAGCACTACGGCCATCTGCAACAGTACGCGGAAGGTATCGCGCACGATGTTGGCTTTGAATTCACCAAAGCTTTCAGCACATGCGCCGCCCTGCAGCACAAAAGCCTGCCCGGTAGCGGCCTGCGCCAGATGGTTGCGCAGGGTGCGCACTTCCCCGGCAAACACCAGCGGCGGATAGGAACTCAGCCGGTCTTCAACCGTTTTAAGCGCGGCCTGATCCGGATAACTGGGAATCTGCTTTACGGGAAACGAACGCCAGCTATCCGGCATCCAGGTCGCAGACGTCGGGTTGGGCTGGGTGAGCGTTGCACTCATAACGCGGTTCCTGTCAGTTTAAGGGTGGTCAGGTCAAAGGTTGAATAAAGAGACATAAAGCACCTTGCACCCGCGTACGGATGCCAAGGGGAAGCCTTTATGTCTAAAACAGCGGCAATAGGCAAATTTCATCTTTATGCCAAACGCGCGCGCCTGCCGTTAATGTATGGCGGACATATGGCCGTTTGGTTTGGCATTTTGCCACGTTGGTGCAATATAGCACCAGCACAGCCCGGCTGGAACGGTTTTTCGGGCAGGGTAAATTTTCATTTTTTCGCGGGGTAACGCGCAATGGCGCAGCTGCGTAAACCGTTTGTAACGGTGCTTTCGGGCATATGTGTTGGTTTTGGCCTTATGGCTGGTATTTCTGCGGCTTATGCAGATCCGGCCCTAATGCCTGATGATAATGTTTCGTTTGCTGAAGGTTCTGGCAGCCTCGATTCCAATGGCCAGCAGAGCCAGTCTTCTGAAAAGAAGACAGTGCATGGGCATCGTAACCTGCCGCCAGGGTATCAGGATGCACCGTCCATGGATTTTCAACATGGTGCAGATCCAGATCATCTGGCCAAGGTGCACCGTGACTCGGTAACCGGCTCCGATATTTCCAAATACGGTTCTGCCTATCAAAGCAGCGGGCCGTTTGGTTCTGGGCAGGTTGGGGATTCTACCGGTAACGGATGGGTTATCCCGCG
Organism: Acetobacter pasteurianus; assembly: GCF_009914215.2. Lineage (NCBI taxonomy): Bacteria > Pseudomonadati > Pseudomonadota > Alphaproteobacteria > Acetobacterales > Acetobacteraceae > Acetobacter > Acetobacter pasteurianus. The sequence continues at coordinate 1,974,891 of NZ_CP039846.2, forward strand.
TTAATTTTCTTCCACCACGCGTATCTGGGCCTGACCATTCGTCAGGTCTGTGATGCGTTGGGTGATGTCTTCCTGCCATTCTGCGGGCAGTATAAGAACGAACTGGGCGCCCAGAGCATCAAAGTCCGGCGTATCAGTCTCAACACCCCACTCAGACAGGCGAGACTGTAACAGCCCGATAAGTGAAAACGGGCAATGAAAGCTTAGCTTGATACGGTCTATCAGCGGTTCTTTAGGGGCTTCGCGCAAACATTCTGCGGCAGTGCCTGCATAAGCACGCACAAGGCCGCCAGCCCCAAGCTTGATGCCGCCAAACCAGCGCGACACCACAATGGCAACCCGATCAAGCTTTTGTGCAACAACAACCTGTAAAATTGGCCGCCCGGCAGTGCCCGACGGCTCTCCAGCATCATGGCAGCGACAGTGTGGGCCAAATTGCCATGCCCAGCAATGATGTGTGGCATCTGGTCCCGCCGTAGCAATACGGCTGATAAAAGCTTCGGCCTCTTCTATGCTGTTTATGGGCGTAGCGCTGGCGAGAAAGCGGCTTTTTTTAATATCCCGTTCCAGAGTAAAGGGGCTGAGAAGCGTTTCGGTCATACGCTTAATGATACAGCCTGCCTAAAGCCCCGCAAACATGTATTCTGGCGGATATATACGCAGAATATCGCTGTTATGGCCTTATTAAGGATGTTTCTTTGGTAAAAGGGCATGACAGGATGGTGAAAAACGGGCTTGCTCTGTTGGGTGTAGGATCGTTTTGTTCCAATATATGGGAACAATGACCTTTCGCTGTGACCAGACCATGTATCTGTCAGCAGTGGAGCAGAAAAAGGAAAGCAGCAGCATGATGCCTGTGTTGCGTAAGAAGTGGTTGGTTATGGCAGGTATTTGCGCAGTTGCTCTGCCTGTTCTGAATATGCCTTCTGCCATGGCAGAAGAAGGACTGGGTGATGACGATGATGCAGAAACGCATCGCCCGGCAGACATGCACAAATTGGCAACCAAACCGCCACTGCCACGTGCTCATAAGGATTTTAGCAAATATCGCTACAAACCAGAGGGTGATAAAATACAGGAACAGCCAGATGCCAACCGGCTGTTGTTCTGGACTCAGGATGGTAAGCCAGATGGTTACGCGCAGCGGCGTGGAAGCAGCATTATTTATTATAATGCACAAGGGCAGGCGATACGCATCCAGCACCTGACCCCAGCGGAAATGACTGATTAAAACGGGCTTCCTTCTTCTTTCTGGGTCATATCAGAAAGAAGAAGGTGTTGTTTATCCGGCGGAAATCAGATCCAGAATAGCGGCGGATGTTTCTTCAATAGACCGGCGGGTGACATCAATAACCGGCCAGTTATGGCGGCGGCATAAGCGGCGTGCCCAGTGCAGTTCTTCCTGCACCTTTTCCAAATCAATATAGGCGTAATCTGCTACCGGATCGATCTTGGCCTTGGATGGTACCATCTGAGACAGACGGTTACGGCGAATTTCGATCAGGCGTTCTGGATCTATTGTCAGCCCAATAACGGGTTTGTCGGTGGTGAACAGATCTTGCGGCGGCTCAATGCCCATAACCAAGGGAACATTGGCAGCCTTTAGGCCTCGGTTTGCCAAATAAAAGCAGGTGGGTGTTTTGGAAACGCGCGAAACACCAACAAGAATAACATCAGCTTCATTCAGGCCTTTGGTTTCCTGCCCATCATCATGCGCCAGTACATAATGCATGGCCTCAATGCGCTGATAATAGTTTTCATCCATGATGTACTGGCCACCCGGATGAAGTGTCGCTTCCTCGCCTGTTTCTTCGGTCAGAAAGTGCAGGGCGTTGTCCAGCACATCCAACAGTCGCACCTGTAGGCTTGCACAGCCTGCTTCCATATCAGCCTGCAAGGTCGGGTCTGTCAGCGAAGACATAACTGGCCCACGGTCTAGCGCGATATGCCGCAAAACCCGGCGGAGCTGAAGCTGTGTGCGAATAAGGTTCCAGTGGCGCAGATGCACCTCTGTATTGGGAAACTGTGCAATACAGGCGCGGGCAACAGAATCCAGTGTCTGGCCCGTTGCTTCGGAGACAAGGTGGAGCGTGATTTTTTTTTGCATGATCTGGATTCAAAAATGGCCGCCTCGGTGAGAGGCGGCCACCTTTTTGTTCAGGCTTTTACGGCCTTGTTGTTTTTAGCAGCCAGTGCGGCCTGTGCTGCGGCCAATCTGGCAACGGGCACCCGGAAGGGGGAGCAGGAGACGTAATCCAGCCCAACTTCTTCAAAGAAAGAGATGGAAAGCGGATCGCCCCCGTGTTCACCACAGATACCCAGTTTGATGTCAGGCTTGGTTGCACGGCCTTTTTCAACACCCATACGCACCAGTGCGCCAACGCCTTCACGGTCGATCGAAACAAACGGGTCCTGCGGCAGCAGCCCTTTTTCCACGTATTCTGGCAAGAAGGAGCCAGCATCATCGCGGGAAAGGCCAAGGGTGGTCTGTGTCAGATCGTTTGTGCCGAAGGAGAAGAAGTCTGCGCTCTGTGCAATCTGGTCTGCCGTAATGGCTGCGCGTGGCAGCTCAATCATGGTGCCGATTTTGTAAGACAGCTCAGCTTTGCGTTCAGAAAGAACGTCAGCAATGGCGGTTTCACAGGTTTTACGCACCAGATCCAGCTCTGCTTTTGTGCCAATTAGCGGGATCATGATTTCTGGGGTAACAGGCTTGCCTGTTTCCTTGGCGATATCAAGAGCCGCTTCTGCAATGGCACGCACCTGCATGGCGTAGATTTCCGGGTATGTAATACCCAGACGGCAGCCACGGTGGCCCAGCATTGGGTTGGCTTCAGATAGCGCAGAGCGACGAGCACGCAGGGTTTCGACATCCTGCCCAAGTGCTTTGGCAACTTCTTCCAGCTCTGCTTCACCATGCGGCAGGAATTCGTGCAGCGGTGGATCAAGCAGACGGATGGTAACAGGCAGCCCCGCCATAATGCGGAACAGTTCTGTAAAGTCACTCCGCTGGAAGGGTAGAAGCGCGTTAATAGCTTTGGCACGTGTGGCTTTGTCATCCGCCATGATCATCTGGCGCACATGGCCAATCCGATCCGGGCCGAAGAACATGTGCTCTGTACGGCACAGGCCAATACCTTCTGCACCAAAGCGGCGGGCTGTTGCCGCATCTTCTGGCGTTTCAGCATTAGCGCGCACACCAAGGCGACGGATGGAATCTGCCCACCCCATAAGGGTTGCAAAGTCACCAGAGAGTGTTGGCGGAATGGTGGGAACACGGCCTTTGTAAACAGCGCCCGTGCCACCATCCAGTGTCAGCCAGTCACCCGCTTTGAGTGTGTGACCGTCCACTTTCATGGTCTGGGCTTTGTAATCCACGGCAATGCTGCCAGCACCGGCCACGCACACGCGGCCCATGCCACGGGCCACCACAGCGGCGTGGGATGTCATGCCGCCACGAGTTGTCAGCACACCGCGGGCAGCGTGCATGCCGTGTACGTCTTCCGGGGAGGTTTCAACACGCACCAGAATAACATCTTCACCCTTGGCAGCGCGGTCTTCCACATCTTCAGCTGAGAACGCGATCACGCCTGTTGCAGCCCCCGGAGAAGCGGGAAGGCCACGTGTAAGAAGCTGACGTTCTGCCTTGGGGTCCAGCACAGGGTGCAGGAGCTGATCAAGAGATGCAGGCGGCACGCGGTTAACGGCTTCTTCCTGCGTGATCAGGTTTTCCTTGGCCATATCAATGGCAATGCGCAGGGCGGCTGCGGCTGTGCGTTTGCCCGAACGAGTCTGGAGCAGGTACAGCTTGTTGGCCTGCACCGTAAACTCAATGTCCTGCATATCGCGGTAGTGGCGTTCCAGCAGATCGCGCACTTTCAGCAGTTCCTGATACGCGTTGGGCAGGGCCTTTTCCATAGGCACCTGGCCTTCAGCCGCACGAGATGCCGCCATGGGCTGCGGTGTGCGGATACCGGCCACAACGTCTTCACCCTGCGCGTTGATCAGGTATTCACCGTAGAAAATGTTTTCACCGGTGGAAGGATCACGCGTGAAGCAGACGCCGGTGGCGCAATCATCACCCATGTTGCCGAACACCATGGACTGCACGTTAACAGCCGTGCCCCAGCTTGCCGGAATATCGTGCAGCTTGCGGTAGGTGTTGGCGCGAGGGTTCATCCATGAACCAAACACGGCTCCGATGGCACCCCAAAGCTGTTCTTTCGGGCTTTCAGGAAAGGCGGTGCCGGTTTCCTGCAAAACAATCTGTTTGTAGCCTTTAACGACTTCCTGCCATTCTTCAGCGCTCAGAGACGTATCGTCTTCCTTGCCGATGGCACGCTTGATCTGCTCAAGCAGATCTTCAAAGCGGTGGTGGGCAACACCCAGCACAACAGAGCCGTACATCTGAATGAAGCGGCGGTAGCTATCCCATGCAAACCGGGCATCGCCTGATGATTTTACAAGTCCTTCAACTGTGCTGTCATTCAGCCCCAGGTTGAGAACTGTATCCATCATGCCGGGCATGGAAACACGTGCGCCAGAACGGACAGAAACAAGCAGGGGGGCATTGGCATCGCCAAAGCGCAGGCCCATGGCTTTTTCAACCAGACCCATGGCTTCTTCAAGCTGGGATTCCAGCTCAGCCGGGTATTTCCGTCCGTTTTCGTAGAACGCCGTGCAGACTTCAGTGGTAATGGTAAATCCGGGGGGGACGGGCAGGCCGATATTGGCCATTTCTGCCAGATTGGCTCCCTTACCGCCGAGGAGATTGCGCATCCCGGCGTTGCCTTCGCTCTGGCCTGCGCCGAAACTGTAGATCCACTTGGTCATGTGCCGTTCACTTCATTCCTGCATACAGTAAAGCCAAAAGCCCCGACCGAGGGGAGGAAAAGGAGATAACGGGGCGATAGGCTGGCCTGCGTGCTATTTTTATTCTTGGTTTTGGACGACTTTGGTAATCCATCCCTTCGTTGGGAGGTAGCATGGCGCAGTTTTGCTGGGCGAGCAATCTCTCTTTTGTATCAGGATACAAAAAAACGTGTGCAACGCCGTGTTATTCCTGCTCGGAGCAAAAAGCGTTCCATTCAGTCTCATCCATGGTCTGAAGTCCAAGCTCAACGGCCTTTTTGGCTTTTGAGCCAGCTTTTTCTCCCAGAACAACCAGATCTGTTTTTTTGGACACAGAATCCGAAACCTTGGCGCCCATGCGTTCTGCCGTTGCTTTGGCTTCTGGCCGTGTCATGGTGTGTAGGGTGCCGGTAAACACAATGGTTTTGCCAGCCAATGCACCTTCGGATGCCGCAGTTTCTTCCGTTATGGTTAAGTTTGCATGCAAATCCGCCAATGTTTGCAGGTTATGTTCTTCTGCAACAAAGGCTACCAGATCTTCCGCCGTGGTGGTGCCTATGCCGGTAATGGAGCCGAGTTCCAGCCGGGCATCAGATCCGATAATGGCGGCAGCCTGCATCTGGCTGAACCAGTTTTCATACGTGCCATAGTGGCGCGCCAGCAGGCGGGCATTGCTGGCACCAATCCGGCGGATACCCAGCGCATAAATAAAGCGAGAAAGGGAAATGGTGCGGCGGCTCTCTATAGCTTGCAGCAGTTTTTGAACCGATTGCTCGCCCCATCCATCGCGCTTTTCTATGTCTGCGGCGTGTTCATGCAGACGGAAAATGTCGCCGGGTGTTAAAATCAGGCCAATATCATGGAATTCACGAATGCTGCGGTCTCCCAAGCCTTCAATGTCAAACGCTTGGCGGGAAACAAAGTGGATAAGCCGTTCTACAACCTGAGCTGGACAGGTGAGCCCACCCGTGCAACGGCGCACAGCTTCCCCTTCTGGCCGTACAGCAGCGGCCCCACAAACAGGGCAATGATCAGGGAAGTGGTAAGGTGCCTGCCGGGGCGTGCCATCTGGGGAAGGGGCAACACCCAAAACTTGGGGGATAACATCCCCCGCACGCTGGATGAAAACCATATCACCGGGGCGGACATCCTTGCGGGCAATTTCATCTTCATTATGCAAGGTTGCGCGCATAACCAGCACGCCACCAACGTTTACCGGTTCCAGATGCGCAACAGGGGTAAGGGCACCTGTGCGGCCAACCTGAATTTCTATTTCCTTCAGGCGTGTGATGGCCTGTTCTGCCGGAAATTTCCACGCAATGGCCCAGCGGGGCGCACGTCCAGCAAAACCCAAGCGTTCCTGCAGGGCCAGATCATCAATTTTGTAAACGACGCCATCAATATCGTAGGCAAGTTCTGCCCTGCTTTGGCTGACCTCAGCAAAAAAAGCCTCGGCATCTTCCACGCCTTTAATCTGGCGGGAAAGCGGATTAACCGGGAAACCCCATGCTTTGAGTTGTTCCAGATATGCCCAATGGCTGCGGCTGATTTTTTCTGAGCAAAAGCCAAGCGCGTAAGCAAACAAAGAAAGCGGGCGTTGCGCTGTAATTTTGGGGTCTAACTGCCGCAGGGACCCTGCTGCTGCGTTGCGTGGGTTGGCAAACAACCGCTTATTTGCTGCTTCCTGCGCGGCGTTGAGTTCCAGAAAATGTTTTTTGGAAAGGAAAACCTCACCACGAATTTCGATCAGATCAGGGTAGGAGCCGGAAAGACGTAACGGCAAATCCTTTAGCGTGCGCAAATTGGCGGTAACGTCTTCCCCTTCTGTGCCATCTCCGCGGGTGGTGCCACGTACAAAACGGCCTTTTTCGTAGGTCAGGCTGATGGAAAGTCCATCAATCTTGGGTTCACCTACAAAAATCAGTTGTTCGGTTGCATCCTGGTCCAGCCCCAAAAAGCGGGTGGCGCGGCTGATAAATCCTTCAAAATCTTCCCGGTCAAACACGTTGTCCAGAGAGAGCATGGGCACAAGGTGGATATGCTTGCCAAAAGCTGTATCCGGTGCGGCACCTACGGCTTGGGCTGCGCTGTTTTCTGGTTCGGCCTCTGGGTGCTGGGCCACAATGGCATCATACCGCCGGCGCAGGGCATCATATTCTGCATCACTGATTTCTGGAGCATCGTTCCGATAATAGGCCGCATTGTGGTGGGCAATTTCGGCGGCAAGGCGTTCCAGTTCTTCCCGCGCTTGTTGTTGTGTCATGTCGGCGGGAAGAAGGGCAGTTTCAGGCATTATTCTCATATCCAAGCAGGCTGGCGGCAGCGGCACGGGCGGCATCGGTTACTGTATCACCTGCCAGCATACGCGCAATTTCCTCATTACGCTCTGTGTCTGTGAGCGGAGTGGCGTGCGTTACGGTCTGGCCATTGCGGGTAAGTTTGCCAATACGCAAATGCGCATCTGCGCTGGCTGCTACCTGCGGGCTATGGGTAACAGCCAGCACCTGCACATTTTGCGCAAGCCGATGCAGGCGTTCACCAATGGCGGCGGCTGTGGCACCGCCAACGCCTGCGTCAATTTCATCAAAAATCAGCGTGCCGATACCGGATTGGCCAGCCAGCACCAGTTTAAGTGCCAGCATAAGGCGGGAGAGTTCACCACCAGAAGCAACCTTCGCCAACGGCCCTGCTGGTTGGCCGGGGTTGGCCGCGATCAAAAAGATCACTTGTTCCATACCCTGTCGGCTCCACTGTTCAGCGGGAAGCTGTTTGATATCCACCAGAAAGCGCGCTTTTTCTAGCTTGATAGGCTTTAATTCCGCTGTAACAGCCTGTTCCATTTTACGGGCAGCCTTGGTGCGGGCTTCGTGCAAGGCTTCGGCTTTTTGAATATATGTTACGCGCGCTTCTTCAGTAGCGACTTTAAGGGATTCCAGCGCTACCGTACCGTTTTCCAGCGCTGTCAGGCGGCCAGAAAGACGGGTCAGCAAATCTGCCAGATCATCTACAGCAATGGAATGTTTGCGTGCCACGGTGCGTAGGGCAAACAGGCGCTCTTCTGTATCTTCCAACAGCCGAGGGTTGGCTTCTGTATCTGCTGCCAGGCGAGAGAGCAGGTTTTCGGCTTCGGCCAAGGCATTTTCGGCATTTTCCAGAGCTGTGAGGGCTTCTGTTGTGCGGGCTTCTAGAGGCTCTGTTTCTGCTGATGTTGCGGTAACAGCGGAAGCGTTTGTCGGCACAAGGCGCAGCAGGGCACGGGTTGCCCCGCGCAAGGCGGCGGCAGGGCCGGGAGAGCGTCTATCTTTGGGTGTGAGTTCAGAAAGGGCTGCGGCTACGGCTTCTCCGCGCCGTTCAGCTTGCTGTAAAGCGTGGCGCTGCTGGGCCAGTTCTTCTTCCTCACCCGGTTGTGGGGCAAGGGCCGTAAGTTCATCAACTGTATGGCGCAGCCATTCTTCTTCTCGTGCGGCTTCCTCTAATGCGCGATGCGCATTTGCCAGTTCTGAACGCAGGGTTTGCCAGCGGTCAAATGCACCGGCAACACTATTTACGAGAGAAGGTTTGACGCCATAAGCATCAAGCAGGCCACGATGTGTACTGGAATCGGCCAGCCCCATTTGCTCATGCTGGCCTTGAATTTCAATCAGGGTTGCGGCCACGCGCCGCAAAAGTGTTATGCCAACAGGCTGATCATTGATCCATGCGCGAGAGCGGCCTTCCTTGGAGATGACACGGCGGAGGACCAAAGGCTCTTGCATTTCTGCGGGAATGTCCTGCTCTTGCAGGATTCCGAATGCCTCGTGTGAAGCTGCAACATCAAAACTGGCAGTTACGCGCGCTTCTGGTGCGCCGGCACGCACTAGGCCGGCACTGGCGCGATCACCCATGGCAAGGCCCAAACTGTCTAGCAGAATGGATTTGCCCGCCCCGGTTTCCCCCGTAAGTGCAGTGAAGCCTGCATGGAGTGAGAGATCGAGCGTTTCAATCAGAACAACGTCCCTGATGGAAAGGCTTGTTAGCATAATGGCATCCGGTTTTCCGGGCTTGCGCCCAAATGACAGGAAAGACGGCAAAACACAAAAGCCAATAGCTTCCTGCTTGCCCCGCCCGCAGGGGGCGGCAAACGCACAATACTCATTTCAGGCACAAGCTGCCAGAAAAATGTTCTTTATATGTTCTTTATTTTACTGGTGAGCTTGCAGAATCAGCCGGAGCCGTAGGTTCAGCTTTTACGGGCGTCACAGGTGCCGCCTTGATAGGCATGGCCTGTGGCTGCGTGTTTTCATTCCGCGTATCTGTTGCCAGGGCATCTGGTTCCATAGCTGTGCCTTTTTTGGCGCCAGCCGTTCCGGGTTCTGCATCTTTTGGCATGTCAGATGCAGAAACAATTTTACCGGGAATAGGGAACTTATCTGTCAGCAAATGATAACGGTGGAGGTTATCATAAGCATAACGATACCATTTGCTGCCGGGGTAATTGTAACCCAGCACAATGGCAGATTTACGCGCCTGATCCGTTAGGCCCAGATCCAGATACACTTCCACCATGCGTTCCAAGGCTTCGGGCACGTGATTGGTGGTCTGGAAATCCTGCACCACACGTTGGTAACGGTTGATCGCACCTTCGTAGTTTTTTTCGCGCTGATAATAGCGGCCAACCAGCATTTCCTTACCGGCCAGATGGTCTCGGCAAAGGTCAATCTTCAGCTGCGCATCACGTGCGTATTTGGACTGCGGGAAGCGAGTAATCACTTCTTCCAGCGCATCCATGGATTCTGCGGTGCCTTGCTGATCACGCTGTACGTCTGCAATCTGCTCATAAAAGCACAATGCGCGCAGGTAATAGGCGTAAGCTGAATCCGAACTGGTGGGGTGCAGGCTGATAAAGCGGTTAAGCTGCTGCACGGCTTCTGGGTATTTCCCTTTCAGGTAATACGCGTAACCTTCCATAAGCTGGGCGTTCGCGATGTAACCAGAATAGGGATAATTCTGCTGAAGCGTTTCAAACTCTGAAGCCGCAAGGGCGTAGCGCCTGGTACGTAGGGCATCAATGCCGTTATTATAAAGCGTTTCAGGCGCAGCAATTTTGGGAGCCGGCGGAAGCTTCTTGTTTTCATTAAACAAGCCACAGCCTGCCAAGCTCGTCAGCAGGGCAACTGAAAGCACGCGGGGCAGAACGTGGCGAAGCAACTGTGGTTTAATGCAAATATCAGACATACCGGCTCTTCATTTAGAGACGGCATCTTATAGCATGCCCACTGCGCAAGAAAAGCAATGAAACAGCTATTGATTCGTTATTGCGCCAAAAAGGCATCAGGCAGCAGACGCTGCGGGCAGGGATGTGGTGATATCGCGCCACGCATTCTGATCTGCAAAAAGAGCGCGCAGAACCTGATTGTTCAATGCATGGCCAGACCTGTGGCCGCGGAACTCACCCAATAACACACCACCGGCAAGGTAGAGATCTCCCACCGCATCCATAACTTTATGGCGAATGAATTCATCCGGCTTGCGAAGGCCAGAGGGGTTTAGAATATGGTCATCATCCACCACAATGGCATTGTCGAGCGAACCACCACGTGCCAGCCCGGCACGATGAAGGGCTTCAATTTCTGCTTTAAGGGTGAAGGTGCGGCTATTTGCCAGCTCATGGCGGAAAGACCACGGCGTAAGCTCGGCGCTATAGCTTTGCTGGCCAATGGCTTTTGCCGGAAAATCAATACTCAGGGAAAGATGGAGGTGGTGGCCTGCTGTAGGGTGAAGCTCGGCCCATGAATCGTTGTGGCAAATGCGAATGGGTTTGCAGACTTCAATAAAACGGCGCGGCGCATCCTGTGCTTTCCGCCCGGCACAATCTAGCAGAAATACAAAATCGGCGGCGGAGCCATCAAAAACCGGAGTTTCTGGGCCGTCAATCAGAACAAGCACGTTATCTACGCCACAGCCGTTCAAGGCTGCCATAAGATGCTCAACCGTAGCCACGCGGTTTTCTGGGCGTTGGGCCTCACCCAAAACGGTACTCAGCCGTGTTTCCACAACATTATCGTAATGCGCAGCAATAGGGGCCGCGTTGGGCAGATCTGTGCGCTGGAACACAATGCCATACCCGGCAGGAGCAGGATGCAAGCTCATCCGAATGGATTGCCCCGTATGCAGCCCTGTGCCGGTGCATGAAATGGCATGGCGAAGGGTGTGCTGCAAAGCGGACGGAGTTTTCCTTACAGAACGCATAAAAGATGCTGGGCTTTCTACAATATCGGAATACAGGAGTGGCTCCCTTAGCAGACCGTCCATTATCTGTGCATCCTATGCTTGCGTAGATAGAAAGTTATGACAACGCTAAAGCCTGTTTCTGGTTGAAGCCAGTCAACGATTATTGCCATCTATTACATAAAAAATGCGCCGCCTTGTGAAAGGCGGCGCATCTATAGAGTAAAGTGTAAAAAATTAACGGCGCAGGAAGGTCGGAATTTCCAGACCGGAATCCCCTTCACCAGAACGCAGGCCAGATCCCTGATCAGCCTGGCTGATGGTGGGGCGTGACTGAGCGTTTGGTTCCTGCCGGGTTGCATCTGCTCCATTGCGGCGGAACGCACCGGTTACGCGGCCAAAAAGGCTACGGTGTGCTGGGGCTTCCTGCTGCTGAGGAGCAGCTGAAGGCTGGCGTGGTGTTTCTGTAAACAGACCAGCGCGAGGGGATACAGCCGGGCGCAACTGCTGAGGCTGGCTAGGTGCGGCAGCAGGAGCGGCCTGCACCGGCACCGTATGCGCAGGTGGTGCAGAAACATTATTGGCGCCAGCAGGCTGAAAAACCTGAGCATGCTGGGGTGCAGCCGTAGCCTGCGCGGACGGAGCAGCCTGCGTTGTTGTAGGCGGAACAGGGGCAGCAGCAGGAGCAGGTGCCGCGGCACCACCAACAGCAGCCTGTGGCTGTTCCGCCTGAGCTTCACCTTCAACCGCTACCAGATGGGGGCGATCTGCCGAATCGGAAGGCATATCAATGCCCGTGGCCACCACGGAGACACGGATACGACCGCTCATCTTTTCATCAATAACGGTCCCGAAGATCATGTTCGCATCTTCAGGCACTTCGCGGCAGACACGGTTAAACGCTTCTTCTGCTTCAAAGAAGGTCATGTCTTCGCCACCGGTTACGTTCACCAGCAGGCCCTTTGCGGTGGACATGCAGGTGTCTTCAAGCAGCGGGTTGGAAATAGCGGCTTCGGCAGCTTCTACGGCGCGGTTTTCCCCTTCGCCTTCACCTGTGCCCATCATGGCCTTGCCCATTTCAGCCATAACGCTGCGGATATCGGCAAAATCCAGATTAACGTAACCGCGGTCCATCATCAGGTCGGTTACGCCGCGCACGCCCATGTTGAGCACTTGGTCAGCCAGTTGATAGGCTTCGCGCAGGGTGGTGCGTTCGTTGGCAATACGGAAAAGGTTCTGGTTGGGAATAACAATCAGCGTATCAACATACTGCTGAAGTTCCTTGATCCCTTCATCTGCAACGCGCCCGCGGCGTTTGCCTTCGTAAGCGAAAGGCTTACTGACAACGCCGATGGTCAGAATATTCCGCTCACGCGCCATGCGGGCAATAACAGGGGCTGCCCCTGTGCCCGTGCCACCACCCATACCGGTGGTGATAAAAACCATGTGAGCGCCATCCAGATACCGAGCAATTTCATCTGCAGCTTCTTCTGCCGCAGCGCGGCCTACTTCTGGCTTTGCGCCAGCACCCAAGCCGTGGGTGAGGTGTGGGCCAAGCTGGATTCGGCTATCTGCCAGACTTTTTTCCAAGCTCTGGGCATCTGTGTTGGCAACAACAAAGTCAACACCCTGCAGGTTGGACGCAATCATGTTGTCAACTGCGTTCGTTCCCCCACCGCCAACACCAATGACTGTGATTTTTGGGGAAAAATCAGCATGTGTTTGGGGTGGAACGGTCAGGTTGAGTGTCATGTGTGTCTCCCGAACGGCTGCAGCTTACCGGTATATGCTTAGAGAAATAAGATTACGTTCAGATTACCAAGAATTTGTTAGCTAAATCAAACCCTCTCTCGAATAAAAGCGACGAGTTTTTGTAAAAAACCGGTAGGGGCTGCTTCCCGAAACTCTACGTCACCAAAAGGACGTTCTGCGCTGGCTGCCCAGCACAGCAACCCGGCAGCAGTTGCAAAGCCTGCGGCTGCGGCAGTATTTTCAGGTAAACCAATAATATGCTTGGGCCGACCAAGGCGCACAGAGCGCGTGAAACCAGCCCCAGATGGGCGGCCGGAACTTACTGGCATGCCAAGTATGCGTTCTGCCATGGGGCGAATGCCATCCAGCAAGGATGCACCGCCAGTTAACACAATGCGCCCACTGGCCGCAGTGCCAAGGCCCGCGCCATCCAGTTTTTCACGCACAAGTTCCAGCGTTTCTTCCACACGGGGCCGGATGATATGGCCGAGCTGCGCGCGAGAAACCTGCTCAAAATGCGGTACATCGTTGCCCAAAAGTTCAACGGTGAGAATTTCGTCTTCCACATCGGATGCCAGATCGGCACTGCCGTAAAAGGTTTTCAGGCGTTCGGCATTTTCCAAAGAGGTACTGAGGCCACGGGCAATATCACGCGTAACATGCAGCCCGCCCACACCAATCTGCGCCGTATGCAGGATTTGTCCTTCACCAAATACAGCCAGAGATGTGGTGCCACCCCCCATATCCACTACGGTGGTGCCGAGGTCTCGCTCATCGGCATCCAGCACGGAAAGGCCAGATGCGAGAGGGGAGGAAACCAAGGCTTCCATTTTCAGTTCCGCACGGCTGAGTACGGTTTCCAGATTCATCAGTGCTGTTGTGGCTGCATCTATAATGTGCAGGCGTGCCTTCAGCGTTTCGCACAGATGGCCCCGTGGGTCTGAAACACCTTCTGTGTCATCCACAGTAAAATCTATGGGCAGCGTATGAATAACTTCACGCCCCTGAACGGTGGCCTGAATACGGCCTTCCGTAACCACGCGCCGGATATCTGCTTCTGTAACCACACGTCCGCCAATGGGCCAGCGCACGTTAAACAGACGGCTGGCCGGATGCCCGCATGAAAGGTTCACAACCACCTTATCGATGGGGCGCTCTGCCATGGTTTCGGCTTGTCCAACGGTAGCGCGAATGGCGGCTTCCGCTTCCTGCAGTTCTGTAATGGCGCCATTACGCACACCGGCAGAACGCCGCCAGCCGTAACCAACCACACGCAAATTGCCGTTGGGCTCACCTTTGCCAATCAGGCAGGTGATTTTGGTAGAACCAATATCCAAAACCGCCGTGTAGCCGTTGCGCCATGTGTGTGGCCGCTTGTTTTTCTCGCTGGGCGGTAAGGGGAGGGAGCTTTCCCCGCCACTCATCAGCAAGGAAGAACCGGTTGCTGCTGTTGTGCGCTTTTTATGCAGCCGATCAGAAAGGCTGAATCCAGAGGAAGCGGGTGAACGCGTGGGGTCACTCATCTGGGTTTTCCTCCGGGTTATCTTTTTTTGCTTCTTTAGATGCAGGATGCACAGGATGCGAGACCGGTTTGGGCGTGTCAGCCTTGTGCGGAGCAGGGGCTGACGTATCTTGTGTGGTATTTCCTGCCTCCGATGGAGGGGGAGGTGCAGGCGGTTTTTCCTTGATGGTTAACCGGTCAGGCAAACGCATATCTATCAGTAGCACAGGCCGATCCAGAAGCCGCGTTGTGGTGTTGATTTTTGCCAGCCTGTGAATGGCCGGTGCTTCCTCGCCTTCTGGCAGTAGCACAGTCGCGCCATCGCGTAATGTCAGATTCCACCGCCTGTCACTTACACGTACAGCAGCCGTAACACGGGCTTTAACATCTGGTTCTTGTGCCAGAATATCAATCAGGCTGGCTGCCGATGTGTTTGCGCCATCACCGACCACCAATGGCAATTTGGTAAAGGCTTCTGCATCTTTACCTGTCATGCCTTGGTCTGGCACGCGGTTGCCTTGCTTGTCTATCAGCTCAAAATGCCCTTGATGCTGCCAGACAGCATAGGGCAGGCGTTCTGTAATATGAACGTCAATTTCGCCAGAGAGATGGCGCTCTATGGTAACGTGGTCAACAAATGGCAGAGTATCCAGCTTTTCCCGCGCATCGGAAACACTAAAGTCCAGCACAGGGTCTCCAACTTCCACACCCAATGCATCACGAATGCTTTGCTCACTGGTGAGCTGAGCACCGTCAATATGAATACTGGTGACGCGCAGGGTAGAGGTGCCCAGCAACTTATCCCGCAAAGGGGCCAGTTGTTCCTGCACCGCAGGGATTTTCAGGCTGACATATCCAGCACTACCGAGCCCGGCAAGAAACAGCAGGCCGGCGATAGGACGCAGCAGGCGTTTTTGCCGCCTGAGAAAAAGCCCGATGCGAGAGGGCCTGTCAGCAGGAGATGGGGGAACCCTCATTGCCGGCAGGTAGCCTGTTCAACCAACCACGCACAAAGTTCGGGGTAGCTGATACCACAATAGGCGGCCTGTTCGGGCAGCAAGGATGTGGACGTCATACCCGGCTGCGTGTTGACCTCCAGCAGAATAAGGTGTGGCTGATCCGGGTTGGTATCATCCAACCGGAAATCAGAGCGCGATGCGCCAGAACACCCCAATGCCTGATGCGCTTTTACGGCAACTTCCAGAGCAAGTTTGGCGCTGGCGGCATCAATTTGTGCAGGCAGAACATGGGCAGAGCCGCCGACCTGATATTTGGAATCATAGTCGTAAAAATCATGCCCGGTGCCGGTAGGGGTAATATCCGTAATGGTGAGCGCCCGATCACCCATAACACCTACGGTAATTTCACGGCCGGGAATAAAGGCTTCTACAAGTGCCTGCGGACCGTAAGTCCAGTTTTTAACAATATCAGCGCGCGTGTTGGATCCCGTACGCACAATGGAAACCCCAACGGATGAGCCTTCATTAAGCGGCTTCACCACATAAGGTGTGGGCAAGGGGTCTGCATGAGCAAGGGTGGCAATATCTACCACCATGCCTTCTGCTACCGGCAGCCCGGCTGTTTGAAAAATGGCGCGGGCAGCGGCTTTATCCATAGCAGTGGCAGAGGCCCGAATGCCCGAATGGGTGTAGGGAATACCCATCCAGTCCAGTATGCCCTGAATACAGCCATCCTCACCAAAACGACCATGCAGGGCGTTAAACACCACATCCGGTTTTTGGGTGTTTAACGCTTCAACTAACGTAGCCAGATCAGCTTGAGCATCCAGCGTGCAGACATCATACCCTTTGCTGCGCAGAGCCTCAGCCACGCCTTGACCGGATGAAAGGCTGACCACCCGTTCGGAGGACATGCCACCCATCAGCACGGTTACGCGTTTTGGTGCATTCATTGGGAAGATGCCTCCGTTTTACCTAGTCGCTTGATTTCCCAGTGCAGGGAAACGCCGGAGTTCTGGGCAACACGTGTGCGCACGTCTTCCCCCAAGCCTTCCAGATCAGCCGCTGTGGCATTGCCCAGATTGATGAGGAAGTTGCAGTGTTTTTCGCTCACCTGTGCATCTCCACGGCGCAGCCCACGGCACCCTGCGGCATCAATCAGCTCCCACGCTTTGCGGGAGGATGTTTCTGCATCCGGGTTACGGAAGGTGGAGCCCCCCGTGCGTGCGCGAACAGGCTGAGAAAGTTCACGCGCAGCGCGTACTTCTGCAATACGGTTGGCAACATCTTGCGGGTTTGCAGGTGTGCCACGCAAACGTGCGCGAATAACAAATGCGCCTTCCGGCAGGCCAGAGCGACGATAACCAAACCGCAGGGCAGCGTTATCCAGCCGGATAAGGCTGCCATCACGGGTAATAATTTCGGCCCAATCCAGAACATTGGCGATGTCTGACCCATAAGCGCCTGCGTTCATACGCACGGCACCGCCGATGGAGCCGGGAATGCCTGCCAGAAATTCCAGCCCAGAAAGCCCAGCCTGTGCCGCATGTTCGGCCACTGTGGCATCTAGGCACGCACTGCCTGCTATAATGCCGTCAGCTTCTACCGTAATGTCAGCAAAGCCACGGGCCATACGGACAACAACGCCTTCCAACCCACCATCACGGATGATGACATTAGAGCAAGCCCCCAAAGCCGTTATGGGCAGTTCGGGGGAGAGACGCCGCAGAACACCAGCCAGATCTTCGGCATCGGCAGGCTGAAACAGCCATTCCGCTGCTCCACCAACCCGAAACCATGTGCGTGGGCCAAGAGGTGCCTGTGGTGTCAGCCTTCCGCGCATATTGGCAAAGGCGTGCTTGACCATATCCTGCATGGAGGCCGGATTGTTCATGCCGCGTTGCCACCCTTATCTTCAGCCTGCAGGGCTGCAAGCTGTGCAGGTAGAGCCTGTGCCCAGTTGGTGATGGTACCTGCACCAAGGCACACAACGTAATCACCCGGTTTGGCAATGGCGTTGATCATTTCTGCCAGATGGTCTGGGCTGGAAAGCGGCACAACAGAGCGGTGGCCACGTTCACGCAGGCCTTCAATCAGCTTGTCACGGCTGGCATCGGGCAATGGGTCTTCACCCGCTGCGTAAACATCAGACACAATCACGGTATCTGCATCATTCATGCAGGCGCAGAAATCTGAGAACAGGATTTTCAGGCGCGAATAGCGGTGCGGCTGCATAACGGCAATAACGTGGTTGGCCCCAGCTTGCCGGGCTGCTTTGAGCACGGCTGCAATTTCAACAGGGTGATGGCCGTAATCATCAATTACCGTAATGCCACCGGCTTCCCCCGTGCGGGTAAAGCGGCGTTTGACACCACGGAAGCTGGCCAAACCGGAACGGATAACATCATCGCTGATGTCCATTTCCGTTGCCACAGCAATGGCGGCCAGAGCGTTCTGTACGTTATGAGAACCCAACATGGGCAGGCGGAAGGGGCCAGCCTTGCGGGTGCGGCGGCTTACGCGGTCTGTCAGCGTCACTTCAAACGTGGCGCCCAGTTTGTCGGTAATCAGTTTTTCTGCCCGCACATCGGCCTGCGGGGAGAACCCGTAGGTGACAATCCGGTGGTCAGACAGGCGCGGGATCATCTGCTGCACGGCTGGGTGATCAATACACAGCACGGCAAACCCGTAAAATGGCACGTTGGAAACAAACTGGTCGTAAGCAGCTTCCATAGCTTCGGGGGAGCCCCAGTGATCCAGATGTTCCGGGTCCATGTTGGTGACAACGGAAATCACGGAAGGCAGGCGCAGGAAGGAGCCATCGCTCTCATCTGCTTCAACCACCATCCAGTCTCCCTTACCCATGCGGGTATTGGTGCCGTAGGCTTCAATAATGCCGCCGTTAATCACGGTCGGGTCCAGCTTGGCAGCTTCCAGCACCGCAGCCACAAGGCTGGTGGTGGTGGTTTTGCCGTGCGTGCCGCCCACAGCAACAGACCAGCGCAGGCGCATGAGTTCCGCCAGCATTTCTGCCCGGCGCACAACCGGAATCAGCTTGGCGCGTGCGGCCACAACTTCCGGGTTGTCGCGCTTAACAGCCGTGGAAATAACCACTACCTGTGCATCACCCAGATTTTCGGCCTTATGGCCAATGGTTACGGGAATACCCGCAGCCCGCAGGCGTTTTACATTGGCATTTTCTGCAATATCCGACCCTTGAACAGAATAGCCCAACAGGCACAGCACCTCCGCAATGCCGGACATGCCAATGCCGCCAATGCCGACAAAATGGATGGTTCCGATGGAAAGGGGGAGGGCTCTCATGCGCGTGTCTCCGTCTCGCTGGAGGTCGTCGGATGGGCGGGTGCAGGGGAAGGAGTGAAGCATTCTTCTACTATATCGGCCAAGCGGAGGGCTGCATCCGGGCGGGCAAGCGTGGCAGCGGCTTGGGCTGCCTGTGCCAGTTCATCCGGCGCGGTGAAAAGATCATTCAGGCGGCTGGCAAGGGCCGCAGAGGTGAAGTCTGGCTGGCGGATCATCCAGCCTGCTCCAGCATTGGTAATGGCGCGGGCGTTTTCTGTCTGCTCATCGCTGGCGGCAATGGGCAAAGGCACCAGAATGGACGGACGGCCTGCCGTTGTAATTTCGGCCACGGAAGATCCGCCCGCACGGCCAATAACCAGATGGGCGGAAGCCAGAAGTTCGGGCACATCCTGCAGGAAGGATTCAACACGTGCCTGCACACCCATTTCGGCATAGGCTGTACGCACGGCATCCAGATCATCTTGCCGTGCCTGTTGCGTAATGCGAATACGCTGGCGCAAGCCCTCCGGCAGTTTGGCTATGGCCGCAGGCACAACCTGAGAGAAAATGCGCGCGCCCAGTGAACCACCCCATACCAGCAGATTGATATGGTCTGTTGGCGGCACCCATCCTTCACCCGCAAGGGCGGCAATGGCGGGGCGCACGGGCATGCCTGTAAACACGGTGCGTGCACCAATGGGCAGTTTGGCAACGGAGGGGAAAGACGTGGCAATAACGTCCGCAAAGCGGGAAAGCACTGCATTGGCCTTACCCAATACGGCATTGCCTTCATGAATAATCAGGGCAGGGTGCTTACGCCCAATAAGCCGCGCCCCCAGTAAGGGTGGCACAGATGGATACCCCCCAAACCCCACCACAACATCAGGTTTGATTTGTTGCAGAATGGAACGCGCTTTCCATGCGCTCGCCAATAGGGTCAGGCCTGCGCGAATGGCACGTATTGGCCCACGCCCAGCCACCCCAGCCCCGCTGAGAACATATTGCGGGCCACGGGCAAACACACCGCTTTCACGCTTGCCAGCACGCCCATCTGTCATGAGCACAAGGTGGTGGCCGCGTTCTGCCAATGTATCTGCCAGAGCTTCGGCCGGGAAGAAGTGTCCGCCAGTGCCGCCTGCGGCAATGACGATAGTACGTGAACTCATGCTGACCGCCATTGTCTGAGTGTGGTTACAAAACCATTGCCAGCGAGGGGCCGCCCCTGCTGTTGCCGTGTAAGAGCAAGCACCATGCCAATAGCCAATGCGACTGACATGGCAGAAGACCCACCATAGGAAATGAATGGCAGTGTCATGCCCTTGGTAGGGATAAGATGCAAGGAAGAAGCCATGTTCACAAACGCTTGCAGGCCAAAGCCTGTTACCAAGCCGGATGTAGCGATAACAACAAACGGATCATCCTCACGGATCAGCCGCAGCAGGGTGCGCACCACAATCACGCCAAATACGCAGATGATGAGCATGCACACCACCATTCCGTATTCTTCTCCCGCCACAGCAAATACAAAGTCTGCATGCGCATCTGGTAGCAGATCTTTCACGCGGCCTTCACCGGGGCCACGTCCCAGTAGGCCACCATTACCAAAGGCACGCAGGGCGGTATCAATCTGGTAATGATCTCCCACGCCGGGGTGCATAAAGCGTTCAACGCGCGAACGCACATGCGGGAAGATAAAGAACGCAGCAATACCGGCGGCAATCATGCAGCCAAAGCCAAATGCAACCAGAATGAGGTTGAGGCCATCTACAAAAAGCTGCACCAGAAACACGGCGGTAATAACCGTAAGCATGCCAATGTCTGGCTGAGATTTCAGCAGCAGTACAATCAACCCGTACAGGGCAAAGGCAATCAGCATACCGGGGAAGTAACGTGAAACGCGGCGCTGTGTGAGCAGCCAGCCCGTAACAACGGCAAAGCAGGGCTTTAAAAACTCGGATGGCTGGAGAGACATCATGGGCAGGGCAATCCAGCGCCGTGCCCCCTTAATTTCTATGCCATGCACAAGGGTAAGCGCTGTAGCCCCCAGCATCAGCACCCCGCCTATCATGGAAAGGCGCAGCACTGCCTTGCGGGAAAGCATGGAAATGCCCACCACAATCACACCCGCAATGCCTAGAAACAGCACTTGCTTGAAAATGAACATATTGCGCGATGCGCCAATACGCACAGCTACAGCAGGGCTGGCGGCCAACATAAGGATGTAGCCAAAACCAATAAGGATAAAGGTGCAGATCAGAGTTGTCCGGTCTACATTCCGCCACCAGCGGCCAAACGGGGAATCATCGGTGCGGGAAGAACCGGCCATCAGTCTCTCACTGCTCTGTCATGCCCGCATGCCGGGCGCAAACCTCATCCGCCAGTTCCTGAAAGCGCAGGCCACGTGCCTCAAACCCAGAAAACTGATCAAAACTGGCGCAGGCGGGTGAAAGCAGCACAACAGGCGTATGCGTACGGTGTGCTTCCGTATAAGCCGCAGGCACGGCGTTTTCCAGTGTTTCTGCCATTGTAAAAGGCACGTTGTGTTCTTTTAGTGTTTGGGCAAGCAGCGGCGCATCCCGCCCAATCAGGAATGTATGTGCAATATGCGGGAAATAGGGCGTGAGAGAGGCAATGCCGCCTTCTTTTGCCGTGCCGCCTGCAATCCATACCAGTTTTTCATAACACCCCAAGGCGCGAGAGGCTGCATCTGCATTTGTGGCTTTGCTGTCATCCACAAAATCCACCCCGTTGCAGGAAGCCACAAGCTTTTGCCGATGCGGAAGGCCGGGAAAGGAGGCCACAGCCTGTGCAATGGTTGCATCTGACACACCCAGAAAACGCGCTATGGCAATAGCGGCGGCGGCATTTTCTGCATTGTGGGTGCCGGGAAGGCTGGGCCCGGTTTGCGCTATGCGTGTGCTGTGGTGCCATATCGCACCCTCCTTACCGTAGTAAGAACAGGCAGGCTTGGTGCCGGAAATGGTTTCACATTTGGCAGGGCCATGTTCCAGTTCGGCAGCAATGGCGCGGCACCATGTATCATCTACGCCAATAACGGCCAGATCCTTGTCTGTCTGGCCGGTGAATACACGCTTTTTGGCTTGGGCGTAGCCATCCATGCCAGCATGCCGGTCCAGATGATCTGGTGTCAGGTTTAGCAAACATGCGGCATTAAAGTGCAGGGTATCCAGCCGTTCCAGCATGTAGGATGACATTTCCAGCACATATACACCGTTATCTGGCAGAAAAGGCAGGGCCAGAGCGGCAGGCCCAAGGTTGCCACCAGCTTCTACTGGCAGTTTGGCCTCTGCCAGAATATGGGCCAGCAGAGTGGTGGTGGTGGATTTGCCGTTGGTGCCTGTAATGCCAACAAAACGGGCCTTGCTGCCTGATTGACGCACAGCCCGATAAAGTAGTTCCGCATCGGAAAGAATGGGAATACCCGCAGCCTTGGCCATAAGGGCGATAGGGTGGGGTTTAGGTAAAACGTGCGGAATACCGGGCGAAAGAATAAGCGCTTCAAACCCGTTCAGGCTTTCAAACGGCTTGCATTCAATACGTGCCGCAACATCAGGTGCAAGGGTGAAAAGTGTGTCTGCTAGACCTTTGCGTCCGGCCTCACCATCATCCCATACCTGCACAGTGGCACCTGTGCTTGCCAGCATAAGCACCGCTGGCAGGCCATTTTTACCAAGGCCAAAAACAGCAAAGCGCTGTCCGGAAAACAGGGAGGGTGAAAAGCCGCTCATCTTAGTTTCAGCGTGGCCAGACCACACAGCCCCAGAACAATGGAGACAATCCAGAACCGGATGACAATCTTGGGTTCTGCCCACCCTTTTTTCTCAAAATGGTGGTGGAACGGGGCCATAAGGAACACACGCCGGCCAGTACGTTTGTACCAGAACACCTGAATAACCACAGAAAGTGTTTCTGCCACAAACAGGCCACCTACAATGCACAGCACCAGTTCGTGCTTGATGGCAACGGCCAGAGAACCCAGCGCCCCACCAAGGGAAAGAGAGCCCGTATCCCCCATGAATACAGAGGCCGGAGGGGCATTAAACCACAAAAATCCAAGGCCAGCGCCTACAAGGGCAGCGCAGAACACGGCCAGTTCCCCCGTGCCGGGTACAGCATGAATTTGTAGGTAATCAGCAAAAACGTGGTTGCCAACCAGATAGGAGAGAATGGCAAACACCAAAGAGGCCACAATAACTGGCCCGATAGCCAAGCCATCCAGCCCATCTGTAAAGTTGACTGCATTGCCAAAGCCGGTAATCACGATCATGGCGAATACGGGGTAAAGAATACCCAGTGGCAACAAAAGGTCTTTTACAAACGGAAAAGCCAGGTGGTTTGCCAGTTCTGGCGGCATGAGATATTGCAGCCACAACCCACAAATAAGCGAAATACCAAATTCACCACCAAGTCTGGCACGTTTGGAAAGGCCATCCGTGTTGCGGCGTGCCAGTTTGCGGTAATCATCTGCAAACCCAATGGCGCCAAAACCCAGAGTGGTGAGCATAACAGCCCACACAAACCCGTTTTCCAGATCTCCCCAAATCAGCATGGAGATCACCAGAGAAATCAAGATCAACACACCGCCCATTGTTGGTGTGCCGGTTTTTTCCAGAATATGGCGTTCGGGGCCAACGGCGCGAATAGGCTGGCCTTCCCGTTGGATACGGCGCAACGTTCTAATAAGCGGGCGACCCAGAAGCAGGCTGATGCCAAGGGCCGTCATGCACGCACAGCCCGCGCGGAACGTGATGTAACGCAGCAGGTTCAGGATGGTGATGTGTCCATCATGCGCAGCGTGAGAAATCAGCATATATAGCATCAGGCACACTCCACTGCGGGAAGTGCGTTGAGTGCTGCAATAACGTCCCGCATGCGGCTCCCTAAACTGCCTTTCACCAATACGGCGTCCCCCTTGCGCAAAGCCGCGCAGACATGAGGAGCAAGTAAGGTAGCACTTTCTGCCCATGCACCCTGCTTGGAGGGCGGAAGGGCATCAAAAAGGGTTTTCATGTAGGATCCGCAGCAAAAAACGAGGTCAGCAGCACTGGCAGCCGGGGCAGCAAGCGCCTGATGTTCGGAAATGGAAAATTCACCTAGCTCACGCATATCGCCCAGAACGGCAATACGGCGCGTGGCGGGGATATGGCGCAGAACATCCAATGCAGCCCGGATGGAAGCTGCCGAGGCATTATAGCTTTCATCCAGCAGTGTAATGGCCCCACCAGCAATTTGGGTGAGGGCACCACGGCCTTTACCGGGGCGAAAATCTGCCAGTGCATCCGCAGCTTTGGCAACATCTGCGTCAAGCGCGGCACAGACTGCCAGTGCCGCAACGGCATTGCGGGCCAGATGTGTGCCAGGGGCAAGAAGGTGGACGTTGAATGTTTTGCCCTGAATGGAAACATCAAAGTGTGAGCCGTCAGCATCAGTATGCAAATGGGTTAGATGCGCCGTGCTTTGAGGATTCACACCACAGGTCCACAAAACAGCCTGTGCTTTTTCTGCTTCAGCAGTAAAAAACTCCGTGCCGTGCGCATCATCCGGCACAATGGCAATTCTGCCCTTGGGCAGTGCGGTAATGATGGAAGCTTTTTCTTTTGCAATAGCATCCAAGCTGCCCATATGGCCCAGATGTGCTGAACCAATGGTGGTAATAACCGCCACATCTGGCTGTACCATATTGGCAAGCGGAAGAATTTCCCCCGGATGGTTCATGCCAATTTCACTAATACAGAAGGAAGCTTCTCGCGGTAGGCGCGCAAGTGTGAGTGGCACACCCCAATGGTTGTTGTAGGAGGCCTCTGCCGCATGTGTCAGGCCAGAAGGTGCCAAGCAAAGGCGCAGCATTTCCTTGGTAGTGGTTTTGCCAACGCTGCCGGTTACGGCAACAACTTTTCCCTTAAAACGTGCCCGTGCGGCCTGTGCCAGTTTTTGAAGGCCCTGCATGGTATCTGCCACCAGCAGAATACGCGGGTCTGTGAACCCTTCGGCTGAATGGGCCAAAACGGCCGCCGCACCTTTTTCAAGTGCTGTGGCAATATGCGCGTGTCCGTCACTGTTATCGCCTTTTAGGGCAATAAACAGGTCTCCGGGGGTAAGGGTGCGCGTATCAATGGAGATACCGGTAACGGAAACAGAGGTATGTCCTAAAAACGTTCCACCCGTTGCGGTTTCCAGTTCTTCCCGCGTCCACAACAGGCTCATGGATGGCCCGCCAGTGTGCGCAGCACGGCGGCATCATCAAACGGTAAAATGGTATTGCCTATAATCTGTCCCTGTTCGTGGCCTTTGCCGGCCACAACCAGTACATCGTCTGCTTTAAGCATGGAAAGAGCTTCTGCTATTGCTTGTTTTCTATCTGCAATTTCCAGCGCCTGCGGGGCACCGGCTTTTATCTCTGCACGAATGGAGGCTGGGTTTTCTGTGCGCGGGTTGTCATCTGTAATAATGGCAATATCCGCACCTTTAATGGCTTCCTGACCCATAAGAGGGCGTTTGCCACTATCACGATCACCCCCAGCACCCAGAACAACAACCAACTTGCCGCGTGCGTGGGGGCGCAAAGATGCCAAAAGCCGTGCCAGCGCATCTGGCGTGTGAGCGTAATCTACATACGCACAGGCCCCGTTGGGCAGAACGGTTGCACGTTCCAGCCGGCCCCGAACCCCTTTGAGGTGCGGCAGAAGGGGCAGAATATCTGCAATTTCAGCATCATCCTGCGCAGCAAGAGCTACAGCCAGCAATACGTTATCTGCCTGAAAGCGTCCCGGAATAGGGAGGAGAACCGTGCTGGTGTGGCCATTGTGCTCAATGGTTAGTTCCTGTCCGGCAGGAAGAGCGTTGTGGGCCTCAAGGCGTAATGTTGTACCCTGTTCTCCAACCAGCCTTAGCCGCAGGTTTCGGCGGGCGGCAATGGCACGGATGGCCTGGAGCGTTTGCGCATCCATATCGGCATTGGCTGCGGCAATAGTCTGTTCTGGCAGAAGAGTATCAAACAGCTTCAGTTTGGCAGTGCGATACGCTTCGATCGTCAGATGATAATCCAGATGATCTCGCGTCAGATTGGTAAAACCCGCAGCAGCAAGGCGCAAACCATCCAGCCGCCCTTGTTCCAACCCGTGTGATGAGGCTTCTAGCGCAACATGGTTAAACCCGGCTTGGGTAAGTGCAGCTAGCCCATTGGCAAGAGCAACCGGGTCTGGCGTTGTCAGCGCGGGGAAGGAGATGGACGTATCTTCCGCCCCGGTCAGGCCAAGTGTACCAATGGCAGCAGCTTTAAACCCCTGTAATGCCCATATCTGGCGAATAAAATCCGCAGTGCTGGTTTTGCCATTTGTGCCGGTAATGGCCGCCAGATGCTGTGGTTGAGGCCCTGCCAGAACAGTCGCCATAAGTGCCAGTGCGTGGCGCGGGTTGGGTGCCAGAATAAGCGGGCAGGTGGGCACACCTGTTGGCCACTGTGTATCTGTTGGAGCCAACACTGCAGCCGCACCATTTTGCACGGCCATTGCAATAAAGGCTCGGCCATCGGTTTTAACGCCCGGCAAAGCGGCAAAAATTGTGCCCGGTTTTACCTGCCGACTATCCGCTGTAATGGCAGAAATTTCAGGGTTTTCAGGCAGGACAGGCAGCCCAACCGCCGCAAGAAGGGTGGAGAGGGGAAGGCTCATTCGTCCATAACCTCCGCAGCTGCTTTCTTGCGTTCCGCCATAGCGCGTTTGAGGGCTTCTTTTTCTGCCTTGTGCTCTGCTTCTGCCTTACGCGGGTCTCCCGGATCATTCCCCGGCCCAAGTGGCCTTACACCACGCGGCACGGCAGGATGCAGGGGCAAAGCCATTTGTGCATCAATCTGCTCAGCATGCTCCGTATCCGGGAAAATCTGGAGCATGGGGCCAATGCGTGAAACAATTTTGGAAACAGTAGGCGCTGCGTTCCAGCCTGCAGTGGTCCAGCCGTGGGTTTGAGGTGTGGGTTTAGGGCTATCCAGCATGACATACACGGCATAATGCGGTGAGTTCATGGGGAAGATGCCCGTAAAAGCCGAGATGTTTACGTGCTTCAGGTAGCCACCATGTGGGCCAATCTTTTCTGCCGTGCCGGTTTTACCCCCCACAAAATACCCTGGAGATTCCGCCGTGCGCCCTGTGCCGTGGGTAACGTCCAACCGCAGCAGACGACGGAGTAGGCTGGATACTTTTTCAGAAAGAATACGTGGGCCAGCAGGCGTAACAGGGGCATCCGCTGCGCTACTTGGGGTGTCATCTTCCACGCTTTGTTCAAGTGCTGCGTTTTGAATGCCGCTGGCAAATTGCGGGCTTATGCCGGGCGCGCTGGCTGTAGCATTGGCCGGATCTTCCTTATCCAGCAGGGTAGGTGTTACCAGAATGCCGCCATTAACCGTGGCAGCAGTGCCGCGCACAATGGCCAATGGGGGCTCAGCCACACCATGCCCGAACCCGACTGTCATGACCGTGGCAATCCCCCACTGATGAGGCACCAAGGGGCGTGCAGCTTCTGGCAGTTCAACCGGAACGGGGGAGAAAAACCCCATGGACCGCAGCCATTCAGACTGTTTTTTGCCGCCAACATCCAGCGCAATATGTGCGGCTGCCGGGTTGGAAGAATAAGCCATCACTTCGGGCAACGTCAGCCACGGAGAGAAATGGTCACTCTTCATATCGCGGATGGTAAAGCGCCCGATATGCAAAGGCACGGATGAAAACCGGTCCCAAATATGGATGGTGCCTGTTTCCAGCCCCATAGCCGTTGTTTGCAGCTTAAAGGTGGAACCGGGTTCGTACAAACCGGTCACCGCACGGTTAAAGCGCTCATCATTGGTGGCGTGGGCAAAATTATTGGCATCAAAGTCAGGCAAGCTGACCATCGCAATAATTTCGCCTGTGCGCACATCCATTACAATGCCGCAGGCCCCAATCGCCTGAAAGGTCTGCATGGCATTTGCCACTTCTTCACGCACTGCAGACTGAACACGAATATCCAGAGACAGATGAAGAGGGCGCCGATCAGAAAGCAGGCGTTTATCGAAATACTTTTCAATCCCGGCCACGCCGTGATCATCAATATCAACAGTGCCCATAATCTGGGCGGCCATGCGGCCTAGCGGATAATGCCGCCGTTCACCCGGTTCAAAATAGATGCCCGGAATGCCAAGGTTATTGATGGCCAGTTCCTGCTGGGGGGAAATGTTGCGCGCAATGTAAACAAACTGTTTGGGGCGGGAAAGACGATCAGCGGTTTCCTGCTCATCCAGATCTTTCAGAATGGATTTAAGTTTGTGTGCAACATCCTTGGGGTCAATCAGCTCTTGCGGGTTGGCGTATACCTGCGCAACAGGCAGGGAAAGTGCCAGTGTCTGCCCATTGCGGTCCACAATGGAAGCACGATGCACCTGCGGTAGCGAGAAATCGCCAGCAAGGCTGCCCTTGGGGTCAATTTTAGGAATTTCGGGAACCTGCGGCGCAATCTGCCGCTTTTCCGGCGCCATGGGGCGAATGACTGTTGCAATACTCAGCTTGATGGCGACAACAGCAAAAATCAGGCAAAAACCGCCAGCAACACCCAAAAGCCTTACATGCATTTGGTCCCGATGTGCGCGGGCGCGCAGATCGTCCCCCGTAACACCTACTGTGCGCGTTGAGTCGGGGTCATTGGGGGAGACAGACATGTCAGGTCAGAAAGGCCTTTAACCACAAAAAATCAGTTGGCAACCGGAACCGGAGCCGGCAGCGCATCACCACCACGGCTGAGCAGAGAGCCGCTGCTATAGCCGGAAGTAGCGCGTGCTTCCATATAGCTGGAAGGCGCAGGAGATGCGCGATGAGGGCGCGTGGCATGCCAGCTTGCTGCCGCAACCGGAAGCGGGTGCCGAATTGGCGCTGCATCATCATCCGAAACTTGTGCGACATGCCGGATAGCCGGAGATGCAGGGCGCGTAAGGCTGTGGCGAACTGGTGCGGCAGGCGCATCATCATCCACGTTGGTGGAGGCAACAACCTGCGGGCGTGGTGCTTCAGCTGCCATATGGTGCACAGGGCGGGCAGGTGTTGCAGGGTCGGCAACCTGCGCAACACGTACCGGTGCAGCTACAGGTTCAGGCGCAGCATGAGGGTGATCATGATGTGCGACTGGTGCACGCAGAACAGATGCCGCATCGGCCACAGATGTTGCGCGTGGGTGCGGGGTGGGTTCCGCGGCAATATGCGGCACGTCTGCCACAACAGTCGGTGCAGCCACAGGGCGCACCGGATGGATGGCTGCTGGTGGCGTTACATGCGCAGGGCGTGCATCGGCCACAACAGCCGGGGCCGGTGTATGCGCAGGAGGTGCCATAACGGGTGGTGGCGCAACATTGGTTGATTTATCAGCAACCAGTGCCGGGGCTTGGGCGTCTTTCACAACGGCAGGAAGATGGTTTTCCAAATCAGCCATACGCACAAACTGCGTTGGGTTCATGGTCTGCAAACCAGATTCATGCCGCGCCACAAGCTGGGCAAGGCGTTCAGGCTGGTTTTCCAAAGCCCATTCTGTGCGCAGAATAGATGTTTGCGTGCGAACGTGCTCCGTTTCCTTCACGATCTGAGAAATCTGCTGATCGAGAAGGGTGGTCTGATGCTTCTTTGTGTAAAGGAAAAAGCCAGATGCAATCGCCAGAACCGCACAGCAGCATGTAAATGGACGGGGGATCATGGACTTAGCCCTTTTTTACGGAAGCAGGGGTTGATGCACGTTTCATGACAGCGCGCAGCCGTGCACTTCTGGCGCGAGGATTATGGCTACATTCAGTATCGCTAGGCCGTCGGGCTTTGTGCGTAAGGGCCACAAAGTCCGTTTCCGGCGCTGGTGTTCCGGCGGCACGGGGGTCATAGCGCGAAAAGCTTTTATCCTTGCCCGTGGCATGCTGGACCATACGCTTGGCGATACGGTCTTCCAGTGAATGGAAGGAAACAACAACAAGCCGCCCACCCGGTGCCAGCATATCCAGCGCCTGTTCAAGCCCGCGTTCAATTTCACCCAGCTCATCATTCACTGCGATACGCAGGCCCTGAAAGGCGCGTGTAGCGGAATCTATGCCGGAGCGATCTTTGGGGATAACAGAACGCACAAGATCAGCCAGTTGCGTTGTGGTCTGGAAAGGTGCTTCCGAACGGGCATTTACAACGGCGCGCGCAAGACGGCGCGCGTGGCGTTCTTCTCCATAAAAATGGAAAATATCTGCCAGCTCTGCTTCCGGCGCCTTGTTGACGATATCTGCTGCTGATGGCCCGGATTTTTCCATGCGCATATCCAGCGGACCTTCCATACGGAAGGAAAAACCACGGTCGGCTTCATCCAACTGGAAGGAGGAGACACCCAGATCTAGCACAATACCATCAAACGTGGAGATGCCTGCTGCACTTGCAAGCGCCTGCATATTGCCAAAGCTACCTTGCAGCAGATGAAGGCGAGATCCGCCATCTGCTGTAGGAAATGTACGGCTTAATACCTGCCCACGCGCAATGGCGTCGGGGTCGCGGTCAATACCCCATACGTTGCAATCAGCACTTTTCAGAATGGCGGAGCTGTAGCCACCGCCACCAAAGGTGCAATCCAGAATACGCTCACCATCTGCGGGATGAAGGTATTCCAGAACTTCTGCCAACATAACCGGAATGTGGCCCTGAGCTGTTTCAGGGGGCGAGAAGGAAGAAAGAGCGTTCATGCATTACGCCCTTTTGGCTCTGCACCATTTGCAGCCGGAATACTTACGCGGCGTGAACGCTGCCGCGCTTCTGCCCGGCGCTGCTGTGCGGCCTGAGGCTCCCAGATCTGAAAAATACGGCCAACACCCATAAAGGCAGCCGTTGGGCTTTCTGTCAGCCCGGCATGTTCACGCAAAAAATCAGGTAAAATAATACGGCCTTCGCGGTCGGGATCTATGGGGTAGGCATCGGCATAGAGGGCGGCGGCCAGATCATCATGTTCATCAGAAAACATGTCCAGCCGATCAAGCGGTTCGGTCAGGCGTGCAAAAGCAACGGCAGGCCATGCCTCAACACATGGCAGGGTATGGGAGGGGCGGAGAATCATCAGCGCGTCACCTTCCGTCTGCTGCGTTTTGAGCACTGAACGGAACCCGGCAGGAATCGAAATGCGCCCCTTGGCGTCGAATCGATTTTCATGCGTGCCGAGAAATACGCCCACGTACGTCAGAAGCCTTTGCAGAAACAGCCTTTCCGTTCGCAATTCAGCGGGGAACAGAACCGCCTTCACCACACTTGTGGTCTGGTATGGGATAGCATGGGATGTTATGGGACGCAAATTAAAATGACAGAAAAAACAGCAGAAAACCGCCATTATTTAAGTATTCATGCAGAAAAGATTTCTGACACGAATGTATTGATTTTGTGGCGGCAAACAAAAGATTGCCGTTTTCTGTTCTTTTTATGTTCTATTTTTGATGTGAAAACAGAGTGGATTGAGAAGAAAGAGAGTGTCAGGTGGTCTGTAAGCCGGGTTCTGTCCACCTCCGTAAGGAGGCTGGACGGTCATTCGTCTAGGGCATGTTTTGCAACATGCCTCTCGCAACCAACCCGAACAGCAGGGCGGAAGAACCCCCGAAACCACAAGGGTTTCTGCCGTTCCTATTCGGTTTTGCTCCCGGTGGGGTTTACCGTGCCTCCTCTGTTACCAGCGGAGCGGTGCGCTCTTACCGCACCGTTTCACCCTTACCTTCAGCCTGTCCCATAAAATCCCATAAGGATTTTACAAAGCCAGACCCGGAAGGCGGTCTGTTTTCTGTGGCACTTTCCCTAAGGTTACCCTCGCCGGCCGTTAGCCGGCACCGTTCTTCCGTGGAGCCCGGACTTTCCTCTCTCCTACCCGTTAAAGAGCAGGACAGCGACCGCCCAACCACCTGACGGAGCGCACCCTGCGTCGGGCTTGCGTTCAGGTCAAGCCGCAACTGATGTTATGAAGGCATGACGATGCAGAAAATTGCCGGTAATCAGGTAGCTATGTCTGATTTTTCTGATGTGCCTCAAAACTCTATGCCCGCACGGCCCAATCTTCCATCTCGGCTTTTGCTGCGCTGTATCAGATGGCAGGAGCAGCTTAAGCGGAAGCATGCGGGCGCAGATGAGTCTGAAACAGACAGGCCTCACAACGCAGCGCAGGAAATGGCTGCGTTTCTTGTGCGGTTGCGCAAGGCGATGGATACACCATCTTTTCCGCTACGCCTTTCATCTGTGCCGATAAGAAGGGTGGTTACTTTATCCATTCCCGGTGCTGCGGGGCCTATGCGGGCACGTCTTTTTATTCCCTATGGGCGGGTAAGGGGCGCTTTACTGTATTTGCATGGGGGCGGGTTTGTACATTGCGGGCTAAATTCCCATTACGGGATATGCTGCCGTTTGGCGCGAGCTTCTGGCGCGGCAGTATTATTGCCCGATTATCGCTTGGCTCCAGAACATCCATTTCCTGCTGCTATTGATGACAGTCAGGCAGCCCTGCAATGGCTGGCTGGTGCTTCTGCCCGGTATTGGGGTGGTAAGGTTGCTGTGGCAGGGGATAGCGCTGGCGGAAATTTGGCCGCTGTTCTGGCGCAAGATGGGCGTGCTGGGCTGGGGCCTCAACCTGTTATGCAGGTGCTGTATTATCCATCTTTGTATGGAGAGAAGCTTTTCCCATCTCATCGAACGTATGAAAAAGGCTATTTCCTCTCTCGCCGGTCAATGGAGTGGTATGGAGATCAGTATATTCAAAAACCTGAACACTGGCAGCACCCACGCTTTGCGCCAGGCTTAAATCCGGATCTGCAAGGTTTGCCACCAGCCGTTATTATTACGGCGGAATGTGACCCAATGCGTGATGAAGGCACAGCTTATGCGCAGGCGTTGGAAAAGGCAGGGGTTAAGGTGATATACTGCTGTTACCCCGGTGCTCTACATGCATTTCTGAACTTTTACGCCTTTATGCCGCATGGCAAGGCGGCCTTGCGGTTTGGCGGCAAGGCACTGAAGAAAGCCTTTGCCGGGTAAAAACCGGCGAGGCCGATTACGGAATGGGATGAAATACCCCCGGTGAGCCTTGATCCGAATACACAAGCCGGTTCAGCCTATCCACGCGCAAAGTGAACAGTTTAGGCAAATCATCTTTCGGGCCGGGGCAGGTGCCAGAATGCTTTTCCATAACATCAATGCGTGATGCTGTGGGGGCATCGTTTCCGTTTACCACAAACAGCAGGCAATCCGGCCGATCATGCGTCATGCCATTATGGGTGACCTTCAGGCGCAGGTGGCGTACCAAGGCTGTATCATCAAACCAGCTTGCGGGTTTGAATGTGTAGGAATCCACCAGCCGATCCAGCGTGCCGGTCTTGGCCAGCAGGATCATCATGAGGGAAAGAGGCAGAACGATTGCCAGCCGGCGCAGGATGTGTTGGCGCAGAGTGCGTTTTGCAAATGGCCCGCGACCAGTCATTTTGGGTGAGGATGTGTTCATGTCAGCATATCTTCGTGCCAAAGGGCACCATCACGCGCCAGCAGCGCACGGGTGGTTGCAGGGCCCCAACTTCCGGCAGGGTAGGGTTCTAGCGGTGTCAGGGCATAGCGCCAGGAATCCAGAATAGGTTCAACCCATTTCCATGATGCTTCAACTTCATCACGCCGGATGAAAAGGGCTGGGTCTCCCCGCACGGCATCCAGCAGCAAGCGCTCGTAGGAATCCTGATACTGCACGGCAAATTCGTTTTCGTAAGACATGTGCAGCGTCGCGTTGCGCACTCTAAACCCACCAGCACCGGGGTCTCGCGCCGCCAGCACAAGTGAGAGTTCTTCGTGCGGGGCAATGCGGATCACCAACCGGCCGGGAGAGGGCATGTTGGTGAAAATAGGCCAGACCTGCGGGCGGAACTGAATCACAATTTCTGTGGTTTTTGTAGCTAACCGTTTGCCTGTGCGCAGATAAAAAGGTGTGTTGCCCCAGCGTGCTGTACGAATTTTTGTACGAATGGCCACAAATGTTTCGGTATCACTCGGACGGCCCGTTTTCAGGTCTTCTACATAACCGGGAACATCTTCCCCTTTTACGCGGCCTGCGGTGTATTGCCCGCGGATAACGTTTTTGCGCACCATATCTGGTGTCATGGGGCGCAGGGCGTTGAGCACTTTCAGCTTTTCATTCCGCAAATCATCAGCGCGGAGGGAAGCTGGTGCATCCATGGCGACCATGCACAACACCTGCAAAAGGTGGTTCTGCACCATATCCCGTAACGCGCCGGATTTATCGTAATAGGAGCCGCGATCACCCACGCCTACTGTTTCTGCGGCGGTAATCTGCACATGGGCAATCGCTTCGGAAGACCACAACTGTTCCAGCGCGGGGTTGGCAAAGCGTAAGGCCAGAATGTTCTGCACACCTTCTTTGCCCAGATAGTGGTCAATCCGGTAGATGGCATCTTCAGAGAAGTAGCGGCCCACACCTTCATTGATTTCATTGGCAGATTGCAGGTCTGTGCCAATGGGTTTTTCAAGCACCACCCGCGTGTGCTGTGTGATCAGGTTATGCTGGGAAAGTCCTGCACAAATGGCGGAATACAGCGCAGGTGCCGTAGCAAAATAGAAAACCCTCGTGCGCTCTGCATCGGAGAGCGTAGCGCTGAGCTCCTGCCAGTGAGGACCGTCTTCCGTGGCATCAAGATACACATAGGTCAGAAGGCTCAGAAACTGGTTAAGTGTTTCTGTGTCTTTGGCAATGTCAGGGGCAAATTCGTGCAGGGTGGCGCTGCATAGGTTCCGAAATTGCTCGGTGGTGAGCTCAGATCTCGCCGTGCAGATAATTCGTGCTTCCTGATCAAATTCGCGGGCATGGAAGCGGCGCAAAAAAGCAGGCAGCAGTTTTCGGCGTGTCAGATCACCTGTCGCGCCAAAGATGACAAAGTCAAAAGGTTCCGTGCGGTTCACAAGAGCCATGGTGCAGGGTTCTCGCTGGTCAGCCGGAGGGGGATGCCCGCCGTAAAAAAGTCGTGGTTTGCGGGCAAAAGGCCCGGAACAGGAACAAGGTGCAGTGCTTATGGAAGGCCGCCCGCGTGTTTGCAAGGGGTTCTGATGTGCTGCATCATTGACCACATACACGTGGCGCGATAAGCCCGCGCTTCACTATCTGGCAATGTTAGCAGGTTCTGCCTGCGCAGTGTTGGGTGTTTGTATATAAATGAGGAGGCCGAACCATGGATGGCGAACGCATTTCCGGGGATGAAGATGCAGCTGTTGGCGGTATTGCCGCAGATCGGCTGAGAAGCATTATTGAGCGTGTTGAGCGCCTGGAAGAAGAGCGCAAGGCTCTGGCTGGAGATATCAAGGATATCTTTACAGAAGCAAAGTCTGCCGGGTTTGATGTAAAGGTTATCCGCCAGATCATCCGTCTGCGGAAGCAGGAACCGGCCGAAGTGGAAGAGCAGGAAACACTGCTGGATATCTACCGTCGCGCATTGGGTATGTAAAAGGCTAGTCGGGTCTATTTCCCATGATGTCTCTGTCTTTTCCTGATTGGATGCCTGTCTGGGGCCAGCTTCTGGTTCTGGCTTTTGGCGTGTTGTTCGGGCTTGCTTTTATGATGATGCCTTTTGCCGTGTTTGGGGTGAAAGGCCGGTTGGGCGAGATTTCTCTCCAGTTGGAAGAAATCCAGGCCGAACTGCGTGCGCAAGCCGTACGGGGTGCTCCTGCGTATCAGGAGCCTACCTTGTCTGTTGCAACGGAGCGAAACGGCAGAACATCATCCGGTGTGGTGGTGGAAGAGGTGCGTCCACCGGAGGTTGAAAAACCTCCGGTGGCACCTCGTGCAGTGCCCGTTTTTCCTGAACTGCGGACGCCTAAAGTTTCTGATGCGTATGAAGCGCGAGAGGAAGCCCCACCAGCACCGCCTCTTGCGCCAGACCCGGCAAAGCCGGTGGTGCGCCGCATGCCGTGGCATGAGCCAGAAGCCCCGCCAGCAGAAACTGGCGCAGAAATATTGCGTCGGCAGCGTGCGCCAGATGCTAATCAGCCACCGTATCGGCCTGATTTTTCACACGAAGCCCCGCGGGCTAACCCATCTGTTCAGATGCCGCGTATTGATGAGCATACTGGCCGCGCGGAACCTGTGCTGAACTGGCCCAGAAAAAATCCGGCAAACGATTAAGTTCTAGATCATGACGAGGTCATCACGATGGATGATCTCGTCCCGTCCGTGCCATCCCAAAATATCTGTAAGCTCGGTGGAGCGGTGGCCTGCAATGCGCCGGGCATCGTCTGCATCATAGGCGGCAAGCCCATGAGCCAGCACGATGCCATCCGTATTGATAATTTCTACCAGATCACCTTGAGAGAAATCACCTTTCACCCCAAGCACACCTGCTGGCAAAAGAGATTTGCCCTGCTGTAATGCGGTTACGGCACCATCATCCACCATAATTTCACCTGCTGGTGTCAGGCTGCCTGCAATCCACTGCTTGCGGGCTGTATGGGCGCAATCTTGCGGCAAGAACCATGAGCAGCGCCCACCTTCCAGCAAAGAGCGGAGCGGATGGGGCGTTTTGCCCAAGGCAATAGCCATGGCACAGCCCGAGCGTGTAGCAATGCCTGCAGCCAACAGCTTGGTACGCATACCCCCAGAAGAATAACCCGGCGGAGGTTCCCCCCCCATGGCTTCAATTTCCGGGGTAAGGGTTTCAATCACGGGCAGATGCTGTGCATCCGGGTTTGTGCGTGGGTCAGCCGTGTAGAGACCATCGATATCAGACAGCAGCACAAGCTGGTCCGAGTCAGTCATTTGTGCAACGCGGGCTGCCAATCTGTCA
This sequence comes from Acetobacter pasteurianus, assembly GCF_009914215.2. Classification (NCBI taxonomy): domain Bacteria; kingdom Pseudomonadati; phylum Pseudomonadota; class Alphaproteobacteria; order Acetobacterales; family Acetobacteraceae; genus Acetobacter; species Acetobacter pasteurianus. Next base: position 2,011,318 of record NZ_CP039846.2, read on the forward strand.
TTATCGCCAAAACGAATTTCGGCTGTGGCAACGGTATCGTTCTCGTTAATTACGGGAACACACCCCATTTCCAGCAGGGTATTCAGCGTTGCGCGTGCATTCAGGTAGCGTTTGCGGTCTTCTGTATCTTCCGGGGTCAATAGAAGCTGGGCGGCAATAAGGCCGTGGGTCGAAAGGGCATTGCTCCATGCCTGCGCCAGACTGATCTGCCCTACAGCAGCAGCAGCCTGTTTTTCTGCCAAACGGAGCGCGCCACCAGCCAAACCCAATGTGTGCCGGGCAAGTGCAATAGCGCCAGAAGATACAACAGTAACAGCCGTGCCCTGTTTGCGCAGATACGCAATATCTGCCGCCACACTGGCCAGCCATTCCTGACGAGGAGCCTGTTTTTCTGGGTCCACCACCAGCGCGCTACCTATTTTAACAACAAGCCGTTTGGCATTGGTAAGGGAGGGGCTGGTGTATCCGGTCATGGATCAGTTCCGTAAAAGGAAAGGGGCTTGAGGGACCTGTGGGCAGTTCAGTGTTCAGGCGGGGTTTTTATCCGCGTTCTTGCGGTTTTCGGTTACCTGATTCTGAAGCATGCGCAAAAGCTCTGGCACACCCTGATGGGTTGCCGCAGAAATCAACACCACTGGTGCACCGCTGGCTTTTTCCAGCGCAGCGCGGCGGGATGATGCTTCCCGCGGGGTCATGGCATCCATTTTATTGAGTGCAATGATTTCTGGCTTTTCTGCCAGTCCGCCATCATATGCGGCAAGTTCATGCCGAATGGTGCGCCATGCATCTACAACGCTGCCAGCAGCACCATCAATAAGGTGTAGCAATACGGCGCAGCGTTCAACATGGCCTAAAAAGCGGTCTCCAAGCCCGGTGCCTTCATGCGCGCCTTCAATAAGGCCGGGAATATCCGCCACAACAAACTCTTCCGTCATGGAAAGGCGTACAACGCCAAGCTGAGGATGCAGTGTTGTAAAGGGATAATCTGCAATTTTGGGCTTTGCCGCGGAAACAACGGAAAGAAATGTAGATTTGCCAGCATTGGGCAGGCCAACAAGGCCGACATCAGCAATCAGCTTGAGGCGCAGCCAAACCCAGCGCTCTTCACCTGGCCAGCCTTTGTCAGACCGACGGGGAGCGCGGTTGGTGCTGCTTTTGAAATGTGCATTGCCGTAACCGCCATCGCCACCACGGCAAAGGGTGATGCGTTTACCGGCTTCGTCCAAATCTGCCAGCAGGGTTACGCGGTCATCATCCATAATCTGGGTGCCGATGGGCACCTTGATAATAACAGGAGAGGCTGCAGCCCCTGTGCGGTCAGACCCGGCACCGTTGCCACCTTTGCGCGCACGGAAATGCTGCGTGTAGCGAAAATCAATAAGGGTGTTCAGGTTGGGTACGGCTTCAAAAATAATATCGCCGCCACGCCCGCCATTCCCACCATCGGGGCCGCCGAATTCAATATACTTTTCCCGCCGGAAGGCTGTCACGCCATCTCCGCCATCTCCTGAGCGGACGTAGATTTTTGCCTGATCCAGAAACTTCATGACATACCTTACTCAAGTCCAGAACGCGAAAAAGGGCCGATCCTGAGGACCGGCCCCTGTTTCTGCTCCGGCCACACGGGAAAACGTGCGGTGGAAAAACCGAACTGCTTATTCAGCAGCGGCAGGCAGCGCATCCACAGAAACGTGTACGCGGCCTTCTGCACGGCGTTCGAAGCGAACGTTACCGTTAATCAGTGCAAACAGGGTGTGGTCTTTGCCAACACCAACGTTTACGCCAGCTTTCACCTTCGTGCCGCGCTGGCGCACGATGATGTTGCCAGCAATAACCTGCTCGCCACCAAATTTCTTGACGCCAAGGCGGCGTCCGGCGCTATCGCGCCCGTTACGGGATGAACCGCCAGCTTTTTTTTGTGCCATGACCTAAGTCCTCCGTGGTCTTAACCAACCTGAATCCCTAATGGGTTCAGGCTGCGTTGATTTCCTGAATGCGCAGAACGGTAACCGGCTGACGGTGACCATTTTTACGGCGGCTGTTCTGCCGACGGCGCTTCTTGAAGATGATGACCTTCTTGAGGCGGTCCTGAGCGATAACGGTTGCCGTTACCTTTGCGCCAGCCACGGTGGGGGCGCCAATCTGGGTGCTGCCTTCGCCGCCAACGGCCAGAACTTCATCAAATGTAACGGTTGCGCCGGCTTCAACTTCCAGCTTTTCAACCTTCAGCACCATGTTGGGCTCAACCCGGTACTGCTTGCCGCCGGTGCGGATAACTGCGTACATAAACTGTCTCTTCCGATCTCTGGATTCTCGCGGCACCATTCAGATACAGGCGAAAATTCTGGTCGCTTTTTCTTCTTTGGCTGCACAATGCGCGCAGCATGGTTCCATCTGTGTGGATTAGGGCGGCTTTTTAAGCGGTGAGGGTAGGGCACGTCAATAGAAATATGGGGTTCATACCCTTGCATGGGCTATAAAAGCGTGTCTATAAGCCCGCGATATAGGAGAGATGCCGGAGCGGTCGAACGGGGCGGTCTCGAAAACCGTTGTGCGCGCAAGCGTACCGAGGGTTCGAATCCCTCTCTCTCCGCCAGTAAATCAAAAAATAGCAAATAAATCAGTAGGTTATGGCGCAGCATCTAAATGCTCCCATCATCCGTCCCATCTTATGACATATGGTCTTCTGCGGCGTTGTGCGCCCTCCAGATAGGTCGGAACAATTTATGTTGGCAGAACGCCGCAGGTTCTGATAGAACGAAACAAGAATTCGCTGAGGAGCTTTTTCGTCTATCCCCCGACAGAACATCATATACGCCCTCTTAAGTAAGAACGCACTTCCTCCCCAAGACAGCTCCAATCACCCCCGCTCCTCGGCAAGGTGGTTCGACAAGACGGCCGGTGGTCGGCCGTCAGGCTTGCTGAGGAGTAAGTACGGTGCACGACATTCAGCTATCTGGCTCGATGGGGCGCTTTATCACCCGGATTGAGGCCGCAGAAATCTATCTGCGTTGTCACGTTGCGACGGTCGATCGATACGTCGCCGAGGGTGTTCTCCCGAAATACAAGTTTGGCCGAAAGACATTGTTTCTTCTGGAGGACGTCCTCAAACTGGTGATCCGCGCAGATGTCCCTGACACGGGCTCAAGTGGGTCTTCCCGTTTGCCGCGTCGTGGTCGGGCCAGTTCCCAAGCTCTGCCGGTGGTCTTGGAGACACTCGTTTTTGTTGTAATGGCTGTCGTATTACTGGTACGATTCATCATGCTTCATTATTGACCTGGATTAGGCAGGGGCGTGTCCTGATACACGCCCCCGTTGTTCGCCTTCACTCAGCCTTGGTAATTACAAGGTTTGGGCTCTGGCAAAAGCCTGCTCCAGACGTGTCGTCAGGACAGCAGGATCGCATACCTCATCAATGTGAAGGATCTCGACCGGAGCCGTCCCGACATAGCGAAGCAGCCGCTCCTCAATAGCATTGCGGAGTGTTTCGGCATTTGCTGAGACAGAGCGCCCGTCACGGGTAACAGTCCCCACGACTTCGACATAGAGTGTGGGTTTCCCTCGGACATAGAGCCCGAAGTCGGCCCGCGCCAGAACAGCACTTTCTCTGACGGACGGCTGAACCATCACGCTTATCGTTTGCGGACTGATGCGCTCGATCCGGCGATAAACTGCCAGTTCCACAAGGGATTCAATGCGATAACCTTTGATTCGGACATCCCTCTGCCAGGCAGGGAGTGTCGTATGGCGTTGGGTAACGGCCTGACGGAAGGCCTTCCATAAGGGTTTGTCGCGGTTGTAGCGGTCGACCAGAGCGCGACCGCCATCGCAGAATTCCAGCATCATCTGTGTTGGCGTGATGAGAAGCTCCTTTGACAGAGCGGCATAACGGTCCAGATCCTCCTCGCGGAAAAAATTGCGCGAGACCCAGTTCGGGAGGGTATTGTTAAAATGGTCGTTGATCATGACGATAATCCAAAAAGGGCACACGTCTCCCTCGGGTCCATAAGCCCGATGCAAAAACGCGCTGATTGTCAGGGAAGAAATAAAGTTGACGGCAGCCTGTTGCCGACCTGATGCGAAGTGCTCAGTCGTGCTGGACGGCATCACCGCTCAAGAGTGTGTCGGTGATGTGCCTGAACTTCCGACGAATGTGACGTGTCAGTACAACGGCTCCTTCAAGGACAGTGTTGTCGGCGTCATTGCCAGCGAGGCATTCGCTGAGCGCAAAATCCAGAAGACCATGCAATGCGACGATCTGCATGATGTCCGCTTCCTGGCGGGATGATAAAAATATGCGTTGAGACATGAAGATTCTCTCGTTCGATGTTGTAGAAACGAGGCTCATCTCCACACAATCCGATACATTTCAGAGGACGAAAAATCCTTTGGGGAATTGCGGGTATGAGACCTCAAAACGAGAAAAGACAAGAACTCTCGAAACACCGCTCAGGCCGTCATAAATAACGATCGGAATACAAGAATAAAACATCCCGAAATCAGAAATCCATATCCCATCCTTTGGCTTTTCCTGTGGCGGCTTGCTGTTCGAGTTCCTCCTGCGCTCTTGATATGGCGTCGCGCCCCTCCTGTGCGTTGTTGACGGCACGTCGGTCGGGTACAGGCTCAAGTCCATGATGAACGATAATTCTGAGTGTCTCTTCGGTTATGCTCCAGGAAACGCGCGAAAGGTTCCGGGCCAGTTTTTTGATCTCAACGTATCCTTCCACCACATGATTGTAGATCCTGGGATCCGGGATATGGACCGCATCCAGCAGAACTGCCGGGATGATGGCACCGGGGCGCTGCGGCATGTTGATGCGGAGTGTGGGAGATCCAGGGGATGCGCAGCCGTAATATCTGATCAGGCGCTCAAGTTCATCAGGGCGTCTCAGGCGGGCAGCGAACAATGCCTGAGCCCGTTCTCTTGCCTGAAGAAGAACCTCATCGTCACCGCGCGTCGCGTGGGCTGCTTGAGTCGCTCTCTGCCTGGCCAGTTCCACTGCCTTCTTGCGTCGGACCTTGTCCCGTATGCGACGGACCTCGTCCCGGTCATCCCGATGTGTTCTCGTCTGCAGCGGTGTCTCGCGGATCATGACCATGGCGTCCGCTTTCGCGATCGCATGTTGTGCTTCCTTTTTTAGGTTGAATGCGGCAACGCGTGCCCGCCCCCGGTGCTGGCGGGCGCGGACCAAAGCCTCAGGATTATGACGTCGGATCGGTTTCCGATCGATCCCTTGATCGCTTAGAGATCTCGGGTCGACCAGAGGCAGTCCCGCGGCCTCAAGTTCCCGATTGAGTTCGCAAGCCCATTGCGAGCGGATGCCGAAGACGATCTGTTCACGTTCCATGATTGGCCCCTTGCGCGTGTTTTTCCGGGCTCCTCCCGAGCCGGGGTGATTTGGTCGATACCGGGTGAAGAACTGGGCCTCCGGCCGGTTGAAGCTGTCGAGCGTTCGCGGGCTGACCAAGGCGTGGAAATGTCGGTTTTCTTCATAGTCACCGGCAACATCACAATGTTCGGCCAGCGTGTAGGGACGCCCCTGCGCCAGCGTCTGACCGAAGCGCTCCCGCAGTCGCGCAACGGCTTGCGGGCTCAGATTGCGTGGTACGGCGAGAATGAATGAGTCAGCGGCGTTGCCGGTTTCTCGTCGTTCCACTGCATCCCAGAACATTGTGGCTGACGATGCCCAGGCCGGAAGATTGCCGGACTCAACGGTAACGAGGTCGTCCCGATCTCGGTAAGCTCCTGTGCGGGTAATGTAATCTACGCGATCGCATAGTGCACTCGGACCCAAGTTTTTAAGCCGGAAATGGAAGTGCGCTTGGGGCTCCATGGGCTTCTTTCCGAAGATAAAAAGACACAGAATTCTGGCATGCCGAAGGCCGGGGTATGGGGGTTTCCCCCATCGCGCGACTTTATCAAATCCGAAGCCGTAGGCGGTAGGATTTTATAAAGTCACTAGCGTGCCTTTTCGGATTTAATTTCACCGATCACTGATAAAAGTAAGGGAGCACGAATCACTTTCCGCCCGAAGGATCGTTGGATGAATCAGAATAACTGGGGACATCCCAAAAATCAGGCGCTCATTGCCGAAATTCAGGGCACGGATATTACTGCGCTCAGAGGACGTCGCAAGAAAATCAAAGAAATTCTTGCGCTCACCGAATTAACACCGATCGACAAGGAAACACTGTTCGCCCTTCTTGAGGCTGAACGGCTTCGCGTTGATGCTCGTGAGGCTTCTGCCCGGGCAGCAAAAGTCGAAAAACGCTTTGAAGATCGGGTGCGGGCACAAAGGACACGGAGGCTCATTCTCTTGGGAGCCACCGTACGAGCGGCCGGCTTGCCTGAAACCAATAGAGAGTGTCTGCTTGCGGCATTGCTCATGGTAAAAAGGGAACTAGCTGGAAATGATCCTCAAAATCCATTCCCCACTCTGCCCCAGCCATATCTTGATTATGCGCGGGAGATCCTCTCCAAACAGAAGACGAAGCCTCAATTGCAGGCCAAGAAGCTGAAGCCATGAGATATTTCGCCTATTTGGAGGATGCTCAGGGTATTCTCCGCCAAGCGACGATCAAGTTCGACGGCACGCCCACTCCCTACCTTCTGTGCGCTCGAATTCGGGTTCTGATGCCAGAAGGCTATTTCTTTCTTCTCGTGGTTACTGACCGAGGCACTCCGGTGCTTGGTCCTCGTCAATTCGATAAGGTTCTTCGTACTGACGAGGGGATCGAAGCCCTCGCGAAGGAAATCGAAAAACGCTTGGTGTTTCGGCTAAATGATGACTGAAAGTATTGGCGAAGAGTCATATATATTTCCCTCCCACAGAGCTACGTCCAGTGTGTGCAAGGTTTTGGGCAGGGCCCTTGCCACCCTGCCTATGACAATGAGTATTTGCGAAATCAGGAAGGAACATTTGTCAAATTTCTTGGTATTCATTCGGCTCAATACACCGACTGACTCTGTTCAGGTAACTCGTGACTGCGAATTGGTGATGAGATGCACGGGTCTATTCGAGACGAAGACTGTTTGCGTATCTCGAACCGTATGTCAGTTGTGGTTCCGGCAGATTCAATGAAGGCATTACTTATAGGCGGTCTCTTGTTGCTGTCAGAGAAAAACGAAATGCAGATGATGAGTCCTATTCAGATTCCGTTCTAGTGGAGTGCACTATCCATTCTGGATGGCTCTTTAATCAAGGGGCTTCCAAGCGATAGCTTTTCCAAAACACGTATTTTTACACTTTGAGGGAAGCTCCGTATCATTTGGATGACTATCATGTGGCACGCAGTTGTGATATGCGCACGATAATACGAGATGATATGAGTAATAGTCTGTCTGCTTTCCTTGCTTATTAGAGCCGAGCATTGTTTGGTGAACCGCATTAGGTTGACTCTGGGACATCTCTGACTGTCATCTTCGAAGTGTTATTGTGTCGTAGCCGATGTCATTAGGCCACGTTTTGACCGATATGTCGTCAACGTGATGGCATTATCCAAACTCAGTGCAATATCTACCATTACACACCATGTTCACTCGATATCGAGAATTGAACTAACATACTGATCCAATTATCAGTTTGCGTGAAGCATCGGCATAATGCAAATTCGGGATGAGGATATATATTAGGAGGCAGACTCTCTGCAACTTTCGCAAGTTACAGAATGTCGTCATCGATCTAGCTTCCGATACCTCGATCTTCATCGGTGCTAATAACAGCGGCAAGGCCTTCAGTGAAGCAAACCTTTGCTTGGATGACCAGATGGTGGCGTCTGGTCCCGGATTACGAGCGCCGCATCGACGTATCATAGGCGCTAATCTCATGCACAGAAATGTTCACCCGTGATTTTCAAGACAAGCTCTAAGTTAACATTACAAAAATCTCACTTTTTAATTTTGCATATAATATTTTAGTGGTTTTGTTTTATTGGATAAAGTATAGTTCCATTTGCGGATATGACCAAAGACCAGAATACGATTGATAAGGAGGGGTTTATGCAAACAAATTATTTCGGCACTTTCCTTGATACCCTCAAAAAAAAAGAACTCGAACGTAATTCACGGGACGAGATATATGCTCGTAGAGACATGAACTCAAACTATGCTAACGATGTGTACATGGATATTCTCCGAATGATCGATAAAAATGGTGGGCAACTTTCAAAAGAAAAATTAGTAGAATTTCTTGTTTTTAATAAAAAATTTAATTTATCCCAAATAAATCATAGTTTTGATTTTTTGTCGAATGCAGCTTTGCTAAATGATGAGGGACGAGTATTGGTTCTTACTCCATTTGGTAAGAAATATTTGGATCAAAACATTTAAAATAATTTAATTTCAGGTATTTTTAATGTCTAGCTTTCTCTCGTTTTTGACATCTTGGTTGGTTGGTTCGATTTTATTTTGGGTGAGCCCCAAAAACTTTTTTTCAGAAGTTTTGCATGTTAATGGCTTAACTACTTTAGTCTGGATTGTATCTTTTTTAGTTTTATTTTTGTTTAGTTTCTTAATTAATAAAAATAAAGTTTTGAAGTTTCGTTTTTCTTTATTGCGTAATGGGGTGGTGTCTTTATTAGCGTTAGCTTTTTTTTCTATAATATTATATGCTGTTCTATATGAACCTAAACCAGAAAATATAATTTTTCTTTGGCAGAGCTGTTTTGTTGGTACTGTTTCTAGCTTAATCGCATATGGTGAATTGGCCACTCGGTATCGAGATGAACCTGTTGGAATTCTAGTATGCCCAGCTACCATGGCATATATATGCATAAATATGGCTTCAGGAATTTTTGCTCTTTATTTGGTAAAAGATTTAGCCCCTTTAGGAAGTACGTTAAAGCATAAACACTTATATGAAGCCCTATTGGCAGGATTTGGATCAGTATCATTTTTTAGAACGTCTTTGTTTACACTAAAGGTATCAGGTACAGACGTCGGAATAGGCCCTTCTCTTCTTCTGAAAAGTGTATTAGACTGTGCTGATCGGAGTCTAGACAGATGGCAAGCGGAAAGACGAGGTATAAAAATACAAAGACTCATGACCAATGTTTCTTTTGACCTTGCTAAAAAGGCCTTGCCTACAACATGTTTTACTTTGATGACGAATATTGATGATGATTTGCAAAAAAATGTTGGCGAGCACATTAATCAACTAGACGAAAAAGACCTTAATACCGAAGTTAAAAATAAAATATTAGGTGTTTATCTATATAAGTTGGTTGGGGATCAAGTGTTGGAAAAAGCACTTTTTCTTCTTGGAAATTCTATAAAAACAAAATAATTTATATTGATTATTTGATAACTAGGGCTCTATTAGAGCCTGAATTGCGAAAGCAGTTTGATTGATTTTCCGCAGACCTCTGCAGATATAGACGATCCTCAATATGGATTCCATCGGGACAATACTGGCGTAGTGACGAATAGGATCCGCCCGTCGCCACGCGGTCGATGAAGCCGAGATCCTCGAAGATCGCTATCGTCCGCGGCTGGATGTCTTTCCCGCGCGATCCGCTGAACGGCTGCGTGTTCTGCTCAATCAGTCGGAACGAAACCCCGCGTCGGGCGAGGTCAATCGCAAGTGTCGGGCCTGCGGCCTCCGCACCCGAGATCAGGACGTCTGTATCGAAGGACACTGGCAACTCCGCAAATCAATGTGTAATATTCACGTATATCAGAGCGGCGTCCAAGGTAACAAAAAGCATGAATAATACACATGATCCTAATATCCTGCGCGGACTGCATGCCGCGATCATCGATCTGGTCGATGAAATCAACCGGCTACATCGGGATGATCGACTGATCGAAGAAGCGGGCATTCCACTGGATCGCGCTCTGTTTCCGCTTCTGGCGCGCGTATGGCGTTACGGTCCTGTCGGTGTTGTTGAAACTCGCGGACCGTACAGGGCGTGATCATACGACGATCAGCCGACAAATGACCAGACTGGAAGAGCGGGGTCTTATCGAGCGCTACCCGTCTGCCGCGGACAAACGTGTTCGCGAAGCGACAGTGACTGGAAAAGGGCAGGAAATGGTCGATCTGCTGAATGCGGCCCGCCAGAGGCTGGCAAACCGCATTCTCATCGACTGGACGGATGCCGACCTCAATCAGTTACAGACACTTTTGCGACGTTTCACTGACGACTTGCTGCGATGATAAATCCAGAGAAAATCTGTCATCAGAATCAAACCGGTTGCTTCTCTCGTAAAAACTGCATGTGGTCTTCAAGAATGGAGCAAGCAGGCGACAAACACTTTCATAACAGACAGACTTATTCGCTGACACAAGTAGATTGACCAGTTGATTAGAAAGTGAACATTCTGAAAATCCAAAATATTAACTTCATGATTAATTATATGAGGTCTGCAATATGCGTGGCTTGTTAAATATGTCCGAAGAAATTTTAAATACAAATATACAGACCGCCAATGGATCACCGTTATCTTTGCCGGTTTCCAACACGAATCCTCTGTTTATTGTTGGTCCAAATGGCGCTGGAAAATCAGGATTATTGCACGATCTTTATATGAAAAATTCCGAAAAAGCAGTTCGTATTGTTGCCCATCGTCAGATGTTTCTTGCGTATGACGCGTCACCATTTTCGCCAGCAGAAAAAATTCAGAAGGAAGCAAATAGAAAAGGTTGGGATAAAATGCCAGATGCTCGTTGGAATGAAGTACTCCCAGCAGAGAGAGCCGGGCTAATCATTACGAATATAATTGATAAAGATAATGCTCTTGCTCGTGAGGTTCGTGATACCCTTGCTGCAGGTAATGAGCATTCTGCAAAACGATTAGCGGCAAGACTACCGCCACTTGGCGTCATCAATGAATTATTTGATAGTTCTGGAATCCCAATTGAATTATCTATTGACAATAATGGAGCAATTTCTGCCAAAAAGCGTGGAGGGGAAGCTTATAGCATAATGTCTCTTTCTGATGGGGAGCGGGCAGCACTAATTATAGCAGGAACTGTATTAACAGCAGAAAATAATTCTCTTGTTTTGATTGATGAGCCGGAACGGCATTTACATACATCAATAGTAACTCCTTTACTGTTACAGCTTTTTTCTCATCGTCCTGACTGCTCTTTTGTAATATCAACGCATGAGTTAAGTATGCCTGTCAGTTGTCCTAACTCAAAAATAGTATTGGTGCGTGATTCTTACACTCAGAATGGTATCGTAAACCGTTGGGATTTGGATATTCTTGAACCAGGAGCGGAAATTGACGATTCGACCAAAGAGGCGATAATTGGCTCACGTCGTAAGATGCTCTTTATCGAAGGGAATGAGAGTAGTTTAGACAAGTCACTTTATGAAATTTTATTCCCGGGGGTTTCTATTTTTCCCAGATCTACGTGTGGTGATGTGGAGCATGCCGTTGCAAGCATTCGTGACGCTAGTGAAATTACCTGGGTTCAGTCATATGGTATTGTAGATCAGGATCAGCTTTCAGAAACTAAGAAAAAAAGTTTAACTACAAAAGGAGTATTTGCCCTTTCAGTATATTCCGTTGAAGGTCTCTATTATAATTGGACTCTTGTGGAAATGATCGCAATGAGACAAGTGAGCGTTATCGGAGGGGATGTTACTCAGATGCTCGCCAAAGCACGTCATGATTTTCTGTCGGCAATATCTTCAAATGTTAACCGTCTTGCGGCTCGCATGACAGAACAAGTTGTTAAAGATCAAATTAGTTTAGGGATGCCTGATTGGAAAAAAATCCAAGCAGGGGAAAACGTAGATATTTCTGTGAACGCGCAAAATTATTATGCAGAAGAAAAACAAAATATTCAAAATTTGGTGGCGGCGAATGAAATCGATAAAATTATTATTCGTTATCCAATTCGCGAAACGCACGCACTGACGGCTATTGTTGGCGCGTTACAGTTTAAGAGTCGCCTTCATTACGAGGCTGCAGTTCGTAAACTGCTAGCTGAGGACGCTGCAGCAAAAAATCTACTTTTGAATCATTTTGGAACCCTTCCCGATGTTATCGGAACACGTTCTTCCATCGCTATGTAGATAGTATAACCTCAAACCGGACTTGCTGCTTTCTCCCCAATTTCGGTCATTGTTTGATCGGCTGGGAAGCAATAGATCGCGCGTAAGATATATGTCAATTTTCAACTATTTTTTGTGTCGCGATGTCGTAACGGAAAAGGTGGAGCTTTCCTTCCTCAATCAGTTTCACCGCTTGGCCGACGTGCTCAGGCAGCACATAAAACCATTCTTTCGGGGATATTTTTTTTCCGAGTCGGTCCACAATGAATAACTCTGCGGGGCGCGCAGATATAAAAAAGCGATGCAGTAGATACTCAACTCTATGGCGAGAGAGGTTCTTTAGACTATAGGTCGCCACGATTTCCACAGGAGCCAGCAGGAATGTTGGATCATTGCGGGCGTCGGCCACACGACGGGCAACATCTTGGCTAGTGACACCGATCTTGTGTAAAATCATACGCTTATCCCGGATCGCAGGATCCTCTGAGCGCGAACGGGCGACGTATATCGTACCAGACAGTTCGATTTGGTCATTCTCCCATTCTGGATCAACAGGACCAAGGCCCACTTTTTGAACTGTCCGTGCTGTCTTGTCTTCCGATAACGACTTCCGGAAGGATGACATTAAGGGATCACTTTCGGTCCCATTTGAGAAGATGATCCTTAAGCGATGATCACGTGAACCGCCTCGGGACGTCATCTCGGATTTCTCGGCAATCATAGCGAGCAAACCGTTCCGAATGAAAAAATCCCCTTCTATGGGCTCAATAACTGCCCATTTTCGTACAGCTCTTGCTTTTCTTTCTCCGGTCTCGAGGGCCTCTTGTACCATTTCAAAGCGTTCCCGAAACTTTTCAAAGTCTCGACAGGGTACGAACTCGGCCCGATGATCAGGTGTAACCCGTTCAGCCGAAGGTGTAGTGTGTTGGAAAGTGATTAACGAGGGATCAACATCCAGATCATCATCGTTAAAGATATCATCAAGGCTTTCTGGGATGGCTTCCTTGGGTACATCATCCTCCCACGAGTGGGGGGGGGTGATCGACTTTTCGTCAAGAAGACCTAGACGGTCCGCTGCCCTCATTTTCTCGGTGGGTGATGCTTTCACAGCTTGCCAGGTGATTGCGAGCTTCATCTCATCATGTCCAAGTGCATCCGGATCAGGCAAACGACTATTCTGCTCGACAAAACGAGTGACATCCAGCAGCACCATAATACCGCGATCTGTGGTGCTACCACTTCGGGCACTTCGTTGTTTCAGATCCAGAAGGCCGAATTCGTCATGTTCGGCGAAGATATCGTCCAAAGAGGGCCGGCCCATTAGCGAGCTGCCTCGCGCAGGCGTTTCGCCTTTTCGGCTTTCAGCCAGGCAAGCGCTTCTGCCATACGCTTTTCCAATGTGTTGGCAGAATTGACGTTGGGCTCACGCCCTTTTGTCGCACGAAACGCTTTAATGCGTGGCCACAAAGTCCGAGCCTCGTCTCCGCTCATATTAACACGCAACGCGACCATGGCTGACTGCACATGAGCGAGGATCTCGGCATTTAATGATTTGGACGCGACTTCGAAACGCTCTTGAAAGACATTGACGCGATCAATCAATTCGATATCGATATCGCGCACATTGATGAATTTCTTCACCATCGCCAGAAGGGTGTTTGGGGCGCTGTCCGGCTCACCCTCACTTGCATTGTTCGCTTCTTCTTTTGCGGACTTGGCTTCGGTTGGCGGAGCACCGAGCACGGATTGTGTCCCTGCAATGTCCTGTTCGGCTTGTTTGCGTGCTAATGTCAGTAAGTTCATATGTGTCGCTAGATGTTGGCGAACGGATTCAGTCTCTTCCGTATCTAATGTCTCGTAACGTCTTTCAATGATGTCCGTCAGCACCATCTGGGTTGCGACTTCTGGAGCTGTTTCCGGTGAAAGTACGCGGCGGTCCATTTCCTGATAGACGGTTGCCATCAGGTCGTTCATGTCCTTCTCACAAATCGCCCTCGCGCGGTCTGTAGGTGGCTCCATCAGTCCCTTGATCCCGATCGTGACATTGCCTTCCTCGTCCGTGCTCATCGGTGCGCGAACGTCTCCATCTTCCCGACGGTAGAATTTCAGGTTCGGGGCCAAGACCTGCTCCATTAGCAGCGAACCTGAGATCGCTTTCAGCATATCATTCACGGCATCGGTCACTACGCCGGTTTCAACACCCGGTTCAGCGACAAGGTTCGTGAATAAGGCTCGTGGTTTCCCTGGAGCATCACGCGTTGCACGGCCAATAATCTGTACGATCTCGGTAAGTGACGAGCGATAGCCGATGGTCAGGGCATGCTCACACCAAACCCAATCAAACCCTTCTTTCGCCATGCCGAGCGCGATGATGATATCAACCTTGGCCCGATCAGCTTCATCATCACGCTTACCATCCGGCCCTTTAATCTCATGCGACAGAGCAGCCTTTACGGCATCGCGGCCGGGGCCATCATCCACCAAATCTGCGATCTTCAGCAGGCGACCTTCTGGTGTACGCACAAGGTCAAAGCCCGTCTCAGGGTCTCGCCCTTCATGCTTACCCAAAAAGTCGAGTATCCGGCCAACTTCATTGAACTTGTCATCAAACGCTTCAGACGATCCACGATGTGGGATATGAATAATCGTCTTTTGATCAGGGTTTAGAACCCCCTCAAGGCCGTTAACGTAGTTTCCCTTGTAGAACTCGTAATTAATGCCGAGTGCCTTAAGGAAAGTGTAGCTCTCCAATTGCTCGTAATAGCTGTAGGTGATTTTGGTGAAGCGGTCTTCATCCTCTTCTCGCAGCACCGGATCTGAATCCCCGCGGAAGTAGCTTCCCGTCATCGCCATGATATGACATTCACCACGGGTGATTAGGTTTCGTAGAATAACGCCGAGACGGTTGTTGTCTGACGCCGAGACGTGATGGAACTCGTCTATCGCAATAAAGCACCGATCAAACGTACCAATGCCACTGGTCTCCATGACAGCGTCAACGCCGAACCGGAAAGTGGCATGGGTGCATATCAGAACCTTTGCATCGCTTTGCAAAAAGTCCTGAAATGCTTTCACTTTTTCTTTGCTCGCATCATCTCCCGTCAGGCAGAGGTTCCAGCGCGGCTCGACTTCCCAATTCGCCTCGAAGCCGTAGTTCATCAAGTCGGTGGAACGAAAAGAGCCACCGATTGAGGTTTCCGGTACGCAGACAATAGTTTTTTCCAGTCCCTGATGACGGAGCTTATCGAGAGCCACAAACATCAACGCACGGCTTTTGCCCGCAGCAGGGGGCGCTTTTAGCAGCAGGAACTGCGCGGCACGGGCTTGATAGGTGCGGGCCTGCATCGGGCGTTGTCCCAGCGCGTTTGTTTTTGAGGTGGACGTGCCGTAGGTAACGTTGAGCATTTCAACCATTGATCAGGCCTTTACTTTCTTTTTGGAAGCGGCTTCGAGTGTTTTGACCTTGGCGGCATAAAGCTTGAAGAGCTTTTCCAAACGTTCTGTATCGTTGCGGAAGGGACGGCCGATATACATATTCTCCAACAACTCATCGTTTTCACGGTGCACGGCGCGAAGATCGTCTGGCATCTTGTCTGGATCGTACAAATCCGCGATCGTTTTGGGATAATGGGAATAGCGGCATTTCAGGATACGGCGGGCTGAGGCCGAGAGGGTCTCCAACTGCTCGTCCGTGAATTTCGGCACTGGGAAGGTGTTCCAGCCGAGTGTATTAGAATAACGGAAATCGGACTTTAATTTACCGCAGACTGTGGCGATCCAGACGAGATGTAGACGCGAGGCGATGAGCGCAATGCACCATTCGGGAGCATCATAGAGAACCTGATTCAGGTTCGATGAAATGACGTCAGCGCCTACCCACTCCACGGGGAGGTAGGGACGACGCTCGGAGGTTACGCTGGGAACGAGGATGGCGTGGTTTTTGGCAACGCCTTGTATTTGAACAAACCTGTGTGGTTGATCAGCGAAATCTTGCGTAGACTTTGCGGGGCTATCGCGGCGGCTTGCAGAAACAGCATCCAATCTTTGGGCAATAAACGGAGACAATCTTGCGTGTTTTACATCTAAGTCATTGATCCACAGAACATATCTGTGCACTCCCTTAACGACTTCTTCTGCTCCCATATATTTTCTAACGTATTTACCAAATCCTTCGCTAACAAGTTTTGAGCTCTCATCCTCAGTAAGTATCAAAAATCCTCCGTCACGAGGCATATTCCCAAAGAGCATTTCCGGAAGATTAAAAAGGTTTTTCCTCTCAGACTTAACAAATATATTTGGTCCATCGATTAAGTATGCATTAATATTATCAGCGCGGGATTGATGATCACCGTCAAAAATCTTTTTAACGCTAGCGTTTTGATTGCGAATTCCAATTATAACGCACATGACTGCAGCATTGGACGTCGCATTATTTTTCCATTTGAATGTTTGATGTGCAAATCCAATTTCTATGCCGTTATTTAAAATGTGCGGCCATAACGTAGAAGCTGTCGCTCCTTGTGCTATGCTATTGGTTGAAACAAGTGCAGCTGTTGCGTTTCGGTTTCGAATATAATTCGCTGATTTTATATACCAAGCACTTACGAGGTCTAGCGCCTTATGGTTTTTTAGATGGCTATTGAAAACCTGCGCCATGCTTATCTTTTGCTGTTCGTCTAGTTGACGCCCTCCCAGAAATGGCGGATTTCCCGCGATAAATACCTCTTCGCCTTTAACCGGCGGCGGACACACTTCTTCCCATTCAAGCCGAAGGGCATTGTCTGTATGAATGTGGGCCGCATTCTTTAGTGGCAGAGCTGCAGGGCAGCGTCCAAAAACTGCCTTGAAACTCGCATTAGCCTGATATTCTGCAATAAACAGCGCCAATTTGGCTGTTTCAGCGGCAAAATCAGTGATTTCGATGCCGTAGAAATGGTCGATCCTGATACGCGAGAACATCTCGCTGGTGCCCATGGCGTTGCGGCCATCAAGTTCTTCCAAACGCTGCATGATACGTGTCTCGCGGGCCCGTAGTTCCCGATAAGATACGACAAGGAAGTTCCCGGATCCGCAAGCTGGGTCCAACACGCGTATGCGCGACATACGCTCTAGTGTTTGCTGAAGCGCACGGGTGCGGTCCCAGCCTTTATGGATCTCAGCATCAAGATCATTGAGGAAAAGTGGCCCAATTACCTTCATGATATTCGGCACTGAGGTGTAATGCATCCCTAGTTCAGCCCGCTGCTTTGGATCCGCAACGGACTGAATCATGGAACCGAAAATATCTGGGTTGATTTCACGCCAATTCAGCCTACAGGCTTCACAGAGATAACGGAACGCTGAGGTGTCAAACTGCGGTGCATCAATTGTGCCAGCAAACAGGCCGCCGTTTACGTATTCCAGTTCGCCGGTCCACGCAGGTAGGCCTGCGCGCTTGTGCTTTGGGAGATTCATCGCCTGGAAGGCTGCAATAATGACCTTATGCGCTTCTTCACCTTTGTCGCCTGCATAAGTGAAGATCAGACGGGAGAACTGGTGTTCTGGGAAGATGCCGACATCTTCGGAAAACATACAGAAAATCAACCGCATCAGGAGTTGGTTCATTTCATGACGGCGTTTGTCTGTTCCCCAATCGGGGTTTGCTCTGATCAACGCGTCATAAAGTTTGGCGAGTTTACCTGTGGCTTTTACATCGACTGGGTTTTCCTCAATTACGCGGTAGCGCTCTTTGCCCGCCGCGGGAAGGAAGAAGCCGAACTGGTTTCCTAAATCAGTGAAGGCGCAATGCAGTGTTTCGCCTGAGGCCGTATGCTCGGCCGCAATCATCTCACCATCTGTTGCGAGCAGGATGGCTGGTTTGGTAGTTTTCGTCTTCTTTGAAGCCCTCAGTTGGTCTAAAATAACATCAATTTGCCCTGTTGGAGCAGGCGCATAGTGAAACCTCTTGCCGAACAATACCCCGCTGGGGAGGTCAGACTTATTGGTAGAACCGTTGCGGAGTTTGGATATCGCTGCCTGAGCGGCATCGGTAGCTTGAGCAAACGCAAAAGGAAACTCGTTTTCGTCAAAGTCCGCATCAGCGATCTTGGCCAAAGCATCGTAGATTTCAGTCGGGTTCATGTAAGATCTTGGCGTCCAGTGTGGATCATTAAAGTCGAAAAATAAGTAATACTACTGCAACCATCGGACACATGTGACAAGTCAACTCTGCTAAATCAGGAAATAGCGGCAGACAGCCGCAATCGTGACCCGAAATTGGATGTCGGCGCTTCCCGCAAAGCAGTCTGTGCTTTCTACATGCTTCTGAGGCAAAATTTCTCCCATTGCCTCATCATTTCCTGTCGTTTGCTGAACAGATCGCCGCGCCGGTATGCGGCTTCGACCTTATTTCCAATGGCATGCGCAAGCGCCATTTCTGCTACTTCTCTAGAGAAATCTGTTTCCTCTGCTGCCCAGTCGCGAAAGCTGGAACGCAAGCCATGAATGGTCACGTCTTTCGTGCCAGCGGCACGATGGAGTGCCTTGGAGATAGCAACGTCACTGAGCGGTGATCCGATTTTGCCTCCGGGGAAAATCAGACCATTTGCGGAGGGTAGGGGACGCAGTATTTCCATTCGTCGGAGCACGTTTATGGCGCTGGTCGTCAATGGCACGCGATGTTCCCGTTTTGCTTTCATGCGTTCCGCTGGAACCACCCAGATTTGCTTTTCGAGGTCAATCTCAGACCACCGTGCGTGACGCACTTCACCAGAACGCGCAGCCGTCAAACAGAGAAAGCGGACGGCAAGAGCTGCAGAGCCGTCTTGTCGTCCAAGTTGTGCAAACACAGAAGGAAGATCGCGATAGGGAATAGCCGGATGGTGCACGACTTTCGCCACGGCTGTTGGTTTGGGAAGAATGTTGGCAAGATGACCGCGCCATCGCGCTGGGTTGTCGCCTTCGCGCCAGTGATGACTATGCGCATAGTCAAGAATACGTTCAATCCGTCCGCGAAGGCGGCTGGCTGTCTCTGTCGTGGTTTCCCAGATCGGACGCAGTACGGCTAAAACATCCTCAGTCTGGACCTGACCAATTGGCCGGTTTCCCATGAGGGGATAGACATGCCGACCGAGAGAACTACGCCACATAGGTGCGGAACGCGGATCTTTCCAGGCAGGTGTCTGTTCCGCAATATAGTGTTCAGCAACTTCCTTGAAGGTTCGCTCCTTGGTGGCACCATGCTTTCTTTTAGTCTGTTCCTCCAGGGGGTCTCTTCCCTCTAACAAAAGACGCCGAGCGTCGGCGGCCTTGCTACGCGCTTCGGAGAGAGGCACGTCACGGGCTGGACCAAGTCCCATCTCTCGGCGCTTGCCAGTCAGAGGGCTTTTATAACGAAAGGTCCAGGCACGCGTCTCGCCACGGATCGTAATCCATAGGTTTCCGCCATCGCCATAGACACCATCTTTCAGGCTGGCGATCTTGCGCACGGTCAACTGGTTCGGCGGAAGCTTGCTCATGGATTTACAGTCCCATCTTAAATCCCACCTTACATCATGCGGTTCGGTGCGTCTATCTGCGGCGTCGGGTGGTGTAGATATGGGTTAATAGATTGTTTCTAATTAAAAAATATGTCTTCAGGCATCGTAGGGCATCCTAGTGTTGGCGGACTCTCTCTCCGCCATCCTGCACATGTCATCACTTAAATTTATATCACAGCGCATTGCTGGGGCAAAAAGCGGCTGGTTTGCGCTGTGTCGCAGATTGCATTGGTTACGCATGCAGTTACAGCAATGCAGCGCTGCTTTTTCTCTTATTATTCGAGAATCTTCTATTTATATTACAAAAACAAATAAATTATTGCAGGAAGAGGCGCAGTCTTCCTGATTTCTGACTTTTTAATGCTTTTGTGTAGGCTCTATCTTAACGGATGGAGTCTATTTTTTTGCGATGTATGGTTTTCAAATTATACAAGATTCAAATAAGTACCATGCGTTGTTTATAAAATTCCAAATATAATTTATGTAATTCAAGTGAGATTTATGTGTGAAAACGCTTTGATCATAATAGATTTTTTATCACCATATTAGAGCATAAATACAAAATACATCTTTGAAATTATATGGTCACTCATATTCGATGAAGTGATCTGATTTGCTCAAAGTTCTCTGGCAAAAATTCCATAAATGTGATGAATGTTTTTTTAGAAATAACATAATGATCATGATCAGATTTGATCAAAAGTTTTAAAGATAATTAACGATCTCTGATTATGAAGAAGCGGATGCAAGGGAGTATTTATAGTGGCAGATAATAATGTTTCTTCAGGTGTCGTTGTTTCAAGCGGTGATTCAATTACAATTCTAAATACTGTTGTCGGTCTGACCGTTCAAAGTGGTGGTTCAGTTGCCAACCTTGGCAACGTATCGAGTGTGACGGATCAGGGGAGTGTGCAAAATCTCTCCACAATGCAAAGCGTCACTATTGAAGATGGTGGTACTTTAGAGAATGCCGGTGGCAGCCTAGACAGCGTAATCGTTCAAAGCGGCGGAAATTTAGAAAATACAGCAACAGTCACCAACCTCACGATAGAAAGTGATGGGCAGGCTGAAAACTATGGAGGCCCAGCACAGGGCGTAACTGTGCAGAATGGCGGCAGGTATGAAAATAATGGCGGCAACGTATCGGGTTTAACCGCAGATACGGGTGCTCAGGTTGATTTCATGGGAGGGACAGGAACCTCTGTTACAGTGGATTCCGGTGCCACTATCGGTGCGGTTCAATCTGCTACCCTTACATCTGTAACAATGACAGCGGGCGGAAGCCTGGAAGTTTCAAATAGTGCTTCTGCAACAGATGTTACGATCAGCGGCGATGTAGAAAACACTCTTGTTGTTGGCAGCAATGGGTACGTTTCTGGGGTAAATGTTTCTGGTGCCGTAGATAATAGCGCGCAGGGATCAGCCGGCGGTGAAGTTCATGATGTTATCATAAACTCAGGTGGCGTTGCTGATGATGTCACGGTCTATCATGATCATCTAGTGATAAACGGTGGCGGTTTGGCCTCTGGCGTGACCTTGAATGATGCAGGCATTACCGTGCAGAGCAACGGCGTTGTGTCGGCCATGACCGTGAATGCTCAAGGTATTTATGCCGCATATATTAATGGCGGCGTATCTTATGATGCGATCGTGAATAATGACGGCGCAATTGTAGAATATGACAATGGCTCTGCATACAACAACACAGTTAATACTGGGGGTGAAGACATTGTTCTGAATGGCCTGAGTGAAGCCGCAACCATTTCGTCTGGCGGTATTCAGGCTGCGGAAACAAAAGGTGTTACCTCTGGCACAATATTGAATGGTGGGAAGCTAGAGGCATCAGAGGGAGGTATTGCCTCTGGCACAACAGTGAATGCCGGTGGCCTTGAAGTTGTAGGGGCTGGTGGCACAGCCATTAACCAGACTGTAAATTCCCAAGGCACTGTTGTTGTTGATACGTCCGGGACCATAGGCGGTCAAACCATCCTGAGCGGTGGCAGCTTGAGTGGTGGCACAATCAGCGCTGGTGCAACGGTTTCTGTGCTGTCTGGCGGTTATGAAAGTGGTGTCACCATTGCAAGTGGTGGTAGTGCTGATATTCAGTCTGGCGGCAGTGGCTCTAACATTCTGATTGAGCGCTCTGGTGTAGAAAATGTGGCGCAGGGCGGTGTTGTCAGCAATTTCACCATTGATACGGGGCGGCAGAATAACGCAGGCAGTGCCGTAAGTGGCCTGATTGAGAATTTGGGTGAAGAGCGTGTTCAGTCTGGCGGTTATGATGCCGACATGACAGTTACTGGCCACGGGCATGAAGTTGTGAGTGCGGGTGGCACTGCCGTAAACACAGTTTTCAATGATACAGGCTTTGGTTTTATTGCAGGCACGCTGGATGATGCCACAGTAAATTCCGGCGGCTGGATAAATGTTTCATCGGGTGGCCTAACGTCTCACACCACAATTAACGGAAGCGGGAGCGAATACGTAAACGCTGGCGGTAGTGCTGTTGATCAGACGGTAAATGCCCATGGCACGCTAACAATTGCATCAGCCGGTATTATTGGCGGCACAACCGTGCTGAGCGGTGGCTCATTGAGCGGTGGCGTTTTAAGTTCTGGAGCAAAAGTTTCTGCACTGTCTGGGGGTTACGAAAGTGGCGTAACAATTACAGCAGGCGGATATTCCGAAGTTGATTCACAAGGCACAGCCACAAATATCAGCATTGTAGATAACGGTATCCAAACCGTGGCCTCTGGTGGTCTGGTCAGTGGTTTCGAAATCAACCACGCCCGCCAGTATGATTGGGGTAGTGCCGTTTCTGGCACAATCTCTAATCTGGCTGAAGAACGTGTGATGTCCGGCGGGCAAGACAGTGACATGATTGTCACCAGCCACGGGCATGAAGTTGTGAGTGCTGGTGGTATCGCCAATCACACAACGTATAATGCCAACGGCTTTGGCTATATCAGCGGTTCTGCTGTGAGTGCTGTTGTGAATTCTGGCGGCATCGAGTTCGTGCAGAGCGGCGGTGTTGCTACGTCTACAACAGTCAACAATGGCGGCCTTGAAGATGTTGACACAGGTGCAACAGCAAAAGGTGAAACCGTAGAAAGCGGTGGCACGCTCAACGTTTATTCTCAGGGTTCCTTGCAAAGTGCTAATGTGTCTGGCGGCACGGTAGATGTTAACTCTGGTGGGTCTGCAGCAGATGTAAACGTTGCCAGTGGTGGCAAGCTGAATGTGCAAAGCGGTGGTGTGCTGAGCGGTACAGAAGTTCTGCAAAATGGGGCCAAGGCCACCATATGGGCTGCAGCCGGTGGCGTTGTTGATTTGGAAGGTAGCACCAATACGGGGCTGACCTTGGATGGTATTGATACATCTTCTGCCACAACCGTTACGACAGAAGTAACCGGTTTTGACGGAAGTGCTGCCGGAAACTCGGACGGTATTGTGCTTTCTGGGGTTAAGGCAGCCGATATTACCTCCACCAGCTATTCAGCAGATGGCAACTACGTCACCTTGTCCTTTAACGAGGGCGGATCTGTTACGCTGCACATTGATGATGTCAGCACGTATGGGTACGAGCTTTCTTCTGATGCGGATGGTAATGCCGTTTATGAAGTGTGTTTCCTTGCAGGCTCCATGATCCGCACACCGTCCGGTGATGTTGCGGTTGAAACATTGCAACTGGGGGATGAAGTTCTCACATTTGCAGATGGCCAAAGCAGTGTTCGCAAAGTGACATGGGCAGGTAAGGCACATGCCAATGTGCGAGCTGGTCTGCCGGATGATGAGGCAGGTTACCCAGTACGTATCCTCAAGGATGCCATTACAGATGGCGTGCCTTACAAGGATATGCTGATTACATCTGAGCATTGCCTGTTCTTTGATGGCAAGTTTGTGCCTGTGCGCATGCTGGTGAACGGATCTTCCATCTTTTATGATAAATCCATCACTTCTTACGATTACTATCATGTGGAAACAGAAGAACATTCTGTGATCACGGCAGATGGTATGCTGACAGAAAGCTACTTGGATACCGGTAACCGCCGGGCGTTCCGTCAGGCTGGATCTGTCATGAGCATGGGCGGAAAAGTCAAAAGCTGGGAAGAAGACGCTGCAGTAGATCTGTGTGTGGATCGGGCTTTTGTGGAACCGTTGTTCCGCAAATTGGCAGACCGCTCAGCAGGTATTGCAGGGCATCTGGTGGCTGAAGCATCGCAGGTTCTTACCGATGAGCCTGATTTGCACTTGGTGACCGATAAAGGTGCCATTGTGCGTGCTGTGCGGCGTAACGGCCAGCGGTATAGCTTTATGCTGCGTGCAGGCACACGCTTTGTGCGTGTTGTTTCCCGGACCGCACGGCCTGCCGATGTCATTGGGCCTTTTGTGGATGACCGTCGGGTTATGGGTGTTGCTGTAGCGGATGTGCATCTTGCAGCAGCCGGAAAGCAGCATGACATCATCGCGCATCTCAAGCAGAACAAGCCCGAAGGCTGGCATGAAACGGATTGGGCAGATTGTGCATGGACAAATGGCAATGCCTTGTTGCCATTGGAAGACCATCTCATCGACCACGAAATGGGGCTGCTCTCCCTCACAATCCGTGCAGCAGGGCCTTACATTGCAAACACAGAGACACAAGCTGATAGCAAAAAGAATTTTGCTTAATTAGAGAAGGTACTTTCATGGTCAGTCTGGTGCTAATCAGGCTGGCCATGAATCTATCTGAGCAACAGGTTAGTGGGTATTTTAGAATGCCTGTTGTTGGGTGCATTTTATATTCATATAGAAAAAATAAAATATATTATGAATTTCAATCACTCTTAAATAGTATATATTTTAATAAATTAAACTTATAATGTGTATAAACATAATATATTATGTAAAAATCGCATATAAAATATCTGAGTATTGTATTTTTATATTGATACCAATCAATAAATTCTAAGTTGTGTAGGTATATACACTTGTCTTGCGGCGCGGTCTGTGATGCCAGCTGCAAAATAGGAGGCGAGTTACTATGCCAAAATCAGTAGTTAATCCCGAATTTCTTCCCATTCTTGAGAAAATGCCATCTTTTGATGGTCTTTCATCGCTTTCACTTCCAGAAGTGCGAGAGGTTTTTCTAACATCTGTACGCCTGATAGAAGGTCGGCCTCTGCCAGATGTTATCACGCGGGAAGAATATGTGCCGGGGTTGAATAACGCCCCAGATGTG
The DNA here is from genome assembly GCF_009914215.2 of Acetobacter pasteurianus. NCBI lineage: Bacteria > Pseudomonadati > Pseudomonadota > Alphaproteobacteria > Acetobacterales > Acetobacteraceae > Acetobacter > Acetobacter pasteurianus. The sequence goes on from NZ_CP039846.2 coordinate 2,036,065, forward strand.
CGCGTGGTCGTTTATACGCCGCGTGAAGTGCAGCCCAATGCGCCAGCTATGGTTTACATTCATGGTGGCGGTCTCGTTTCTGGTCACCCAGAAGTGGATGACCCTAAATGCCAAAAGCTGGCCAGTGATCTGGGATTTCAGATTTTTTCGGTCGATTATCGTCTGGCGCCAGAGGTCAAATACCCCGGTGCGATTGAAGACTGTTATGCCGTGCTGAAATGGGTGCATGAAAACGCCAGTAAGCTTGGTATTTCGCGCGATAAGGTTGTTGTTGCGGGCGAAAGTGCAGGTGGTGGTTTAAGTGCTGCACTGAGCCTGATGGCGCGTGACAAAAAAGAATACAAGCTGGCTTTCCAACTGCTTATCTACCCCATGTTGGATGATCGCACGGCAATCAACAGCGATCCGGGCGCCAATTTTGGCGAATTTGTCTGGACACGTTCTGCCAACAAATACGCATGGCAGGCTTATCTGGGTGATAAGGCTGGCGGCCCACAAACGCCGCCATATGCAGCTGCTGGCCGTGCAACAGATCTGGCAGGTTTGCCTCCCACCTTTATTGGTGTGGGATCAATGGATCTGTTTTTAAAAGAAGACCTTGATTACGCAACCCGCCTGATGGCTGCGGCCGTACCAACGGAAGTTATGGTGGTGCCGGGGGCGTATCATGTGTTTGATATGTATGTGCCAGATGCCGAACTTTCCCGCAGGTTTATGGATGCCTACTGTGCAGCTCTGAAACGCACATTGAATCTGTAATACCAATAGTGCCTGACAGGGTATTTAGCCTGTCAGGCTGTGGTGTTGGACTTAGCCACCACCTCTGCATGAAGCCATTTCTCTGGTAGAAACCGCTTCCGATGCAGCCTTGCGAAGTTGCAAGGCACAACTTTGCGCAGAAATAATCATTCTTTGCGCGCTGGCAGAAAAGGGTAGTCTGCCCCCACTTTTGCCTGCAGCAACAAGAGCGAGATCTTTATACGCATCTACAAAAATACTTTGTGCAACACTGCCAATATCTTCACAGCCGCCTAAATCTGTTGGCTGGAACATGTTTTTTGCGCGAAAACAAAGCAGCGCAACCTTTTTTCCGGCAGAATAAGACGAAGCTGCATTCACCCCATTATTGGAAAGATAGGCTTGCACATCATCTATGCCTGATGGGGATGAGGCGTAATCAACATAAAAATCTTCCCCTGTTTGAGAAACAGAAAGAGCCTGTCCGGTAATATAGATAGGCTTATCCATGGGAAAATCTTTTGCGGCAGTAGAGGAACTGGATTTCCATTGTGCCCAATAAGCTTGAGCCGTTACCACAGTTGGGCGCGGAAAAACTGGTGCCCAATTTATAAGGCTTTTGCCGCCGCTCAGAAATGTTTTGATATCATTGGTGAGTAAAATGGATGCGGCATCAACATAAGGGTAGGCATCATCAACAGTTTGCGGCGCAGAAGATGCCATAACTGGCGTTGCCCATATCAGCATGGCAACCAGAAGTAACTTTTTCAAATTCATCTCCCTTCTTTGTCCGCAATTATATCTTCGGAGAGAAGAAGAGGGAGCCCCGGTTTACATTTTGGTGGCAGGTGGTTTTGGGCCACCTGCCTGCGCAATTCTCAGGAATGTGCGGCAATAACGGTTTTTGCCAGAGATTCAATTTCAGAGGCTTCTACACCCTCTGGGTTGCGCTCTGCTTTTTTAGCCACTTCGCGTTCGGCTTCACCAGCCTTTACGCCGCCTTTAAGCACATAGTTTGCCAGTTCACGCACTTCTTCCTTGGTTGCCAGCTTGGGCTGCTTAAGGGCGCGTTCTGCGAGATGGAAAAGGGAGCTAGTTTCGTGCGGTGCTTTATCAGTCATAAAAAATATCCTTTTTGCCTTGATGCTTAAACCTAAGCATTTGTTCATTTTACGAAATGGGGATGCCCCCAGCATTCGGCTACAGGGGCAGGCCGGATGGCTGCTATGTGCTGCGCAGATTACATCCGTGAGTGCAGGAAAACTTTTATTTCGCTGGTGTTATTTTTGGTCGTACATCCGTAAGATAAAACAGAAACTGGCCCTAGCAGCACTGCCGAGGAATGGATGAGATATTTATGGTCAGGCATGCGTGCATGTCTGGATCGTGCTTTTGATATTTCTGGCCGCGGGTCCAGCATCCCCAAGGAAGTTGTGGCGGGTATCACCACCTTTGGGGCTATGGCCTATATTATGGCTGTTAATCCCAATATTCTGGCCTCTGCCGGGCTAGACCAGCATGCCATGGTTATCACCACAATAGCCTCTGCTGTTGTAGGGTCCTTCATTATGGCTGTGGGGGCCAATCTGCCTATAGCGCTGGCACCTGTTATGAGTAGCAACGTGGTGTTTGCCCAGATTGTTGTTGTGCGCATGGGGGTGCCACCGGCTCAGGCTTTTACCATGGTGTTGTTGGGTGGGCTGGCTTTTCTGTTTCTCTCCCTCACGCCGTGGCGACGCAGAATTGTTGAAACATTCCCGCTCTCAGTCAAACAGGGCATTCATTTTGCTATTGGGGCCTTTGTGGCTCATATCGGCATCGTAAATGGTGGCTTGGTAACCAAGGGCGGGGAGGGGTTGGTATTCGGGCAACTGTCCAACCCTGTTGTGCTGTTGGCGCTGGCCGGGGTTTTTCTGGCCATGATGTTAAAATGGGCGCGCGTGCCAGCCGCTATTTTGCTGTCTGTTATTGCAGTAACCATTGCCGGGCTGTGGGTTGCGCACCCAGATGGCAGCAAGGTGACGCAACTGCCTGCGCATTGGGTGGATTGGCCGTCCTACCCGTGGTTCATGTTATTCCCGTATGATTTTCACGGTCTGTTTGCCAATCTGTTTCTGGTTTTGCCCATAACCCTTTATTTCTTTTTGGGTGATTTTTTTGATGCCACCGGCACCATGATGGCCGTGATGCAGCGTTCTGGCCTGAAGGATAAGCAGGGGCAGCCTTTGCTGGCAAAGTCGGCTTTTGTGGCAGATGCAACGGCCAGTGTTATTGGGTCTGCTTTGGGCACATCCACTGTTTCAGCGTATCTGGAATCTTTGGTGGGGGTAGAAGAGGGGGGACGCACAGGGCTGACAACACTGGTGGTGGCCTGCCTGTTTGCGGTGTCCTCTATCTTGTGGCCGCTTATTATCTGCGTGCCTGCTGTGGCAACGGCACCGGCCCTTATTCTGGTAGGTTTGGGTATGCTTGGCAGCCTGACGGATCTGAAAGCTTTGGCTGTGCAGGAGCGGGTTATTCCGCTGTTTATGCTGCTTGTTACCGTGCTGACAGGTGATTTTATGGTCAGTCTGGCGTTTGGTTTGCTGCTGCATACAGCTTTTGTGCTGACAACCCGCAAATGGGCAGAACTTACCCTGATGCTATGTGGGTTAGATTGTGTGTTTATTTTGTATCTGGTGCTCTCATCCAGATTGGGCAGCTAAAAAGGTAAAGCAGGCTGCCACAGATATGGCAGCCTGTGTCTGGGTGCATCAGAATCCGATAACAGCATCGCCACCAAAGGTGAACATGCCGTTGTTTCGGCCACCATTGAAAGGCGTAGTGCCATTAAGGGAACGATCAAACCGTATTTCTGGCCGAAGCTGGAATACGCGCACATGGTGCCCCAAATCTGGATGATACACGACGTTTAAGGAGAGGTCCCCATACGTGGTGCCGTGGCCAGAGGGGCCAGCAACAGTTTCTCCACCCGTGCCAGCCAAGGCTTCCATATAGGAATTGTTGCCGCGGAAGGTGGCCACCATCATGTTGTTATTATCGCGGTAGATTTCCCCACGGTAATTGAAGGTGAATTCCTTGTTGATCTTATAGCTGAGGAAGCTGACAAAACTTTCTGCATCAGCACCAGCAAACTGCCCCCGCGCGCCAATACCGCGCACGCCTTCATCATGCAGATAGTTGAATTCTGCGGTCACAGAGAGCTTGTCATTTATCTCATAGGTGGCGTTGATATCGTTCCAGAAGCGTTGCGCATGGTCTGCTTCATAATGTCCGACTGCGCGCCAAGAGTTTTCTGGTCCAACACGGCTGAGCTCTACAATGCGTAGTTTGCCATGCGCGAGGTTATTGAGGTTAAAACCAAAATAGGCCGCAGGCATGTGGTTGTTATCGGAACTGCCAAAGGATGTCTGGTTGCCGGTATCAATCCCGAAAGTTACATCCACCATAGGCGTTACGTGCCAGTTAAACATGGCACCGATATGCTCAAACGGCACAGAATATTCAGATGTATAGGCAAGCGTATAAAAAGCGCGGGATGTTGGGTCCAACCCTTCAACGCCCATAGGGGCCTGCAGAATACCAACCTGCATATCCAGCCCACCTTTTGTCAGCCACGGCAGGTGCACATCTACATGCGCTTGGGCGGGAATAAGCTGGTAACGCGCCTTCCATTCCTGATCCGAAATACCCAGCACATGGTAGTATCTGGCATCGGAACCATACAGCCCCTCCAGCGTGAAGCCGATTTGGTATTCGTTCAGACTGGAGTCGATGGCTTTGGAAATGGTGAATTCAGCTTGGTTGAGCTGCACCTGGTTGGCATGATCAGCCAGGAAGTCCCCATAGTTATAGCCGGGATTGGGGCGTGCCGGATTGGCCATGATACCGCCTTCAATCTGCCCCGTAAGGGTAATGTCAGACAGCCAGCGGCCCAAGCTGGAACTACTTGTTTTCAGGCTTGTAAAAGGCAGAACCTGCGCATGTGCCGTTTTATGCAAAGCAGGAAGCAGCAACGAAGAAGCGGAAAGAAGCAGCAGAACTTTCTGTTTTTTTTGGAGCGTCGTCATGGAGGGTTATTCCCCTTCAGTGCGGCTGTTACATGGCCAGAGCGTTTGGCAGTCTAGGCAGAAACATTCCGATAAAGAAATAAAAAAGAAATGATGAATGCTATTCATCCACGGTGCCGAACTATCGGCTATAATTTTTGCCGCATTTGCTGGCGCAGGTCATTGCAGCGTTTTGTATAATGCGCGGCTTTAAACGCGGTAATAAAGTTAATGAAAAATGCTGCGGCCAAGGAAAGAAACGAAAGTAACGTAAGCAACTCGCCAGATGTTCTAATTGGATCATCGTAATGCAGGCCAGAATACCACAACAAACTTATGCTTACGATTGCACCAATAAAGCCAAAAACACCTGTTGTTTTAATCATGGAATCTTCCACGGTTTCAAACTCTGATGTCTCACGCCACAGGTCAAAAAGCTGGCGGTCTATTTCTCCCACCGCGCCTGCATGGGCTGCTTTATCTTCTGTTGTCACTTTGTGTGGGTTTTTGCGGTAGATTTCCAGCTCCTGCCGTGCCTTGGAAAACACACGGCGGCGTTCCTTGATGGCGGGGATGCTGATATCCACAAAGCTGAGAATAGCAACATTCAAGCCAGCGGAAAGCTGGATGATAGCCTGAAAATCCCCCCAAGAAACAGCCATTACGTCCCCGTTTGCGGTAGATACTGGGGGTGTTTTAGCGTTTGAGGGGCTGGCTGAAAAAGGTATAGCCAGCATGTCTGCTATTCGGCAGCAGGAAACATGCTGGCTAAGTGTCTGTTATTTAAAGCGAGAAGTTACGTCGGCAATACGTGCGCCGTAAGCCGTTGCTGTATCCAGATCCCCGCTGGGAATTTCATCTACGCTGGCATCAGATGGGCTTTGCACCAGCAGGCCAGCGGCTCCCCCCAGCACGTTGAGATCTGCTTTTGTAGCGGCTTTGGTGTTGGAGGGTAGCAGGTCAAGGCTGATCCAGATTCCACCGTGCTGCGCCGCCAGAACCTGAAGCCATGCCATGGTGCAACCTTTATCCCCTACCGGGCTGGCGCTGTTTGTAAAACCGGCAAACAGCTTGTTCTGCCACCCACGATTAAACCAGATGCGGGATGTGGCATCTGCAAACTTTTTAAACTGCCAACTGGCATTGCCCATATAGGTGGGGGTGCCAAACACAATGGTTTTGGCTTTGTCCAAAGCTTCCCAACCGCTTTCTGGCAGATCACCATTTTGATCAATTTCCAGCAGTGTAGCGTTGGCGCCTTTGGCAACGTATTCTGCGACCCGGCGGGTATGACCAAACCCAGAATGATAAACCACCACAATATCAGACATCTATTTTACACCCTTGCAATCAAGCTGGTTAGAAAAAGCAACCACAATACAGATTGGCGGTTTTCCATTCCCTCGATAAGGGTGAATTTTGACAATTCATCTCACACTCTCAGAGTGAGATGAGGGGGCCTGCTATGCGGATATAAAAAACGCCGCAGGGTGAGTGCGGCGTTTGTATAGAGGATTAAATCTGTTCGATTGTTGAGAAATCGAAGTTTTCCCCTTTGGGGTTTTCTCCCAGCCTGATGCTGGTAGGCGAGGGCATGGAATAAGGTGGCACAGGCAGATTGTAAGGGGCGGGCGCGCCTTTATAAACGCGGCCTGCCAGATCAAATTTTGATCCGTGGCACGGGCAGCCATAGCCACCACATGTATCGGCCGTGTTGCCGGTAGGTTGGTTAAGGCCCGGCACGCAGCCCAAATGCGTGCAAATACCCACGTAAACGCCATATTCCGGCACAAGGGAGCGATGCCAGTTGCGGGCATAAGCGGGCTGTTGGTTTGCTGTGGACTCTGCATCCCGTAGTTTTTCGGCCAGAGCATGGTCTTGTAGCAGAGCAATTTCTTCCGGCGTACGGCGCATGATAAACACTGGCTTGCCTTGCCATACAACCGTCATCTGCTGGCCGGGGGTGAGCTTGGAAATATCAACATCCACAGGCAGATGGGCGGATGCACTGTCCTGCGGCTTCAGGCTTTGCACAAACGGAACAGCACAGGCTGCCAAGCCTGTAACTGTGCCAGCCGTGGTTACAATTCCCAAAAAGTCACGGCGTCCGGGGGCTTGTTCTGTTGCTGCGGTTTCTTCGGTTTCGCGTGTCATGCTGTTCGTGCTTTCCGTTTATCCGTGCGATTTCAGGTTTTTCCAGATTTTCCGCTTCCATGCGATAGCCAGAACAAGCAGAACAGCCAGATAAGCCAGAACCCCTTTGCCAATATGGTGGCGCTCATTACGGTGTGGATCTGCGGCCCAGACCAGGAATGTGGTAATATCCTTGGCCTGCTGCTCCACAGTTGCCGGTGTGCCATCTGGGTATTGAATGGCACCGTTCATTAACGGAGGGGGCATGCCAATCATATGGCCTTCCGCCCAATCATTATAGAACTTGCCCGGCACAATAGGGGCATCCGCCGGTGGGGGCATGCGGTAACCTGTTAGAAAGGCGTAAAGCCAATCTGCTCCGCCGGGGTGCACAGCCGCCAAGCGAGATTGATCTGGCGGCGCAACCCCACCCATAACTGCAGCCGCTGCGGCATCATTGGGGAAGGGGGAGCGGAAGTGATCATCCGGCAAGCCGGACCGCATTGTGGGCATGCCGGAGATGCCAACCGGGCCAGCAATCTGCTTGCTATGGGCAAGGTCTGTAATCGCCTGGTCACTTAGCCCAATACCTTCCAGATCTCGATATGTCAGGCTGCGCATGCCGTGGCAACTGGCACACACATGATCATACACCAAAAAGCCGCGTTGCAGGCTGGCTTTATCATATGTGCCAGTGGCACCTTCAAAGCTCCATTTCTGATGCGGTGGAGCTTTATCCGGCGTGTTGGCCAGTGCGGGCGTTGCAAGGGTAAACGCTGCCAGCAAGGAGCCTGCAAAAACATGCTTACGCATCAGGCATCTCCCTGTGAGGCAGCAATGGAGGAAGGGAGAGGGCGCGTTTTTTCCGTGCGGGAAACAAGGGGAAGGAACACAAGGAAATACCCAAAATAATAAAGCCCGGCCAAACGGGCGGCAATTAGCCATCCACCTTGTGCGTGGTGCTTGCCTGCATCTGCCAGCACAATAAATGCACACACAACGCCTAAAAGCCCAATACGGCACAGGGGGCGAAAACGCATGGAGCGCACGGGGGAGCGATCAAGCCACGGCAAGGCAAACAGAACTAGCAGGGAGCCAGCGGCAGCTACAAGACCGCCAAATTTGGATGGCACGGATTGCAAAAGCCCATAAAACGGCAGGAAATACCATTCCGGTTCAATGTCTGCTGGTGTGTGCATGGGGTCTGCCGGGCTGTAGTTGTCTGGCTCAATCAGCATGTTGGGCCAAAAGAACATCAGGGCCGCAAACACCATGGCAAACAGAATAAGCCCAACTAGATCCTTGCTGACATAGTAAGGGTAGAAAGGCACCGTATCCTTGGGGGTGCGTGGTTCAACACCCGTGGGGTTGTTGGAGCCTGAAACGTGCACAGCAGCCACGTGCATGCCCACAACACCCACAATCAGAAATGCCAGAACAAAGTGCAGCACAAAAAAGCGATGGAGGAAGATGTCTCCCAGATGGTCGCTGCCTGTCATGATGTGTTCCAGCGTTGGGCCAATACCCGGTATGGCACCCACGGCTTTGGTAATTACATCTGCGCCCCAATAGGACATCTGGCCCCACGGCAGCAGATAGCCTGCAAAAGCGGTAGCCATAACCATTAGCATCAGCACAAGGCCGGTCAGCCACAGCAGTTCACGCGGGGCTTTGTAAGATCCGTAATAAAGCCCACGAAACAGATGCAGATACAAAGCCGCCAGAAACAGGTTTGCGCCTGTCATGTGCATGGCACGCAAAAGCCATCCGCCAGAAAGTTGGCGTTCTATGGCTTCAACAGAAAGAAAAGCCCCTGCATCTGTGGGGGTATAGTTCATGGCAAGAAAAATGCCACTGGCCAGCATCAGCCCTAGAACCAGTGTCAGAATAGCCCCAAAATTCCACCAGCCATTCAGATTGCGCGGCACACGGAAATCAACATATTCAGCCCGAAAGGCGGAAATGACCGGAAGGCGTCTGTTAATCCAGCCAGCCAGGCCAGAATAGGGTGGTGTGGAAGAAGCAGATGTTTGCTTCTGGTCGGGTATGCTCATGGTAAATCCATGTTGGCTGGCAGAAACAGGGGCAGACAGTGCTCCGTATTCCGCTGTGGCTGTAAGGAAAGGCAACGCATATCCAAAAGCGATATGCGGAATCCATGGCTCAGATGAGATATGAAGGGCATGCAGGTTAAAGTCGTTTCGTCTGCCTACATATGATGCAAAACGCACGTGCTTGGTGTTGTGCCATAAAAACCTGCCATAGATTGCTATCAGAAAGACCCGGATTAAGAAGCAATAAGGCCCTTTTACCTGATCCAGATAGATGCGGCGGCATCATAACTTTGCCGAAACATTTGGGCAAGGTGGGTGCAGTTTTTAACAAACTGTGAAGGCATTTGCTCTTGCATAAGGCAAAATGCAGGGCCATCATACTTGTTATCACTCGCATGTTGTGGGTGTGATGTTCTCAGGGCAGGGTGAAAATCCCTACCGGCGGTAAGCAGCGCACAGCGTTGTAAGCCCGCGAGCGCCCGCTTTTGGCGGGGTCAGCAGATCCGGTGCAATTCCGGGGCCGACGGTTACAGTCCGGATGGAAGAGAACAGAAAGACTGGTGCGTGATCGTGATTCGTCCAGAATTACGTGCGTGCAAGGCTATCTTATGCCCTGAGTCCGTCTGGTTTATGAGAACGCGGGCAGAAACAGGGTGAACAGCTTTTCACAGATTTCCCGACAGATCATGCCAGAACGCATTGGTGCGGCGTTTCATCTTGCCGTGGCTGAGGCGTGGAGCTTTGTAGGGCGTACAGCCCCCAACCCGCCGGTAGGGTGTGTGCTGCTGGATGCGCAAGGTGATGTGTTGGTTGTGGCCGCACATCATCAGGCAGGCAGTGCACATGCTGAAAGACTGGCCGTAGAGCAGGCGCGTGCTCTTGGGGTGGTGGAGCGGATTGATACCGCTGTTGTTACGCTGGAGCCCTGCAATCATACCGGTCGCACCCCCCCATGTACGGAAGCACTGCTTTCTACCCCTGTAAAAACCGTCTGGATCGGTTGTGCAGACCCTAACCCGCATGTGCAGGGTGGGGGCGCTGCCCGGCTGGAACATGAAGGTATTACGGTTAACCGTTTGTGGCAGTGCATGAATGCTGCGGCCACATATGCACGCTGCCGTGCGTTGTTGGCCCCATTTGCCATGCGCATGACACACGGGCGGCCTTGGGTAACCGTTAAACAGGCGCTGGATAGCAAAGGCTCCATGGTGCCCCCAAAAGGGCAAAAAACCTTTACAACCCCGGCATCCCTCCGGCTGGCGCATACTTTGCGGCGTGTCACAGATGGCATTGTGACAGCGACAGGCACCGTATTGGCTGATCGGCCCACGCTGACCGTAAGGCATGTTGAAGATCACCCTGAACGCCGCCGCCTGTTGGTGGTGTGTGGGCAGGAAAAACATGCACCGGCTGAGTGGCTCGCCAGCGTTTCCGCCGCGTTTGATGTGCGCTTCTGCCCCGATATTGCGCAACTGCCAGATATTCTGGCGCAAAGCGATGCGCTGTGGGTGCTGGTAGAAGCCGGGCCAACTCTGCTTGAGGCCCTTAAAACCCATAATTTGTGGGATGATTGGCTGACCATTCGTCAAGATGCTTCAGGGCAGGATCATCTTGCTGTTTCAACCCAACATGATGTCACACCTCTTTCCCTTTTTCCCGAGTGGGTGCGGTGTGCGCAGGAGCAGGTATGTTTTCCGGTATCATAGAATCTCTCGGCCATGTGGCTAAGGCGGAGCGCAGCCCCCAGTCTCTTATGCTGGAAGTGGAAACAGGGTTGCACGATGTGGCGGAGGGAGAAAGCATAGCCGTAAACGGTGTGTGCCTGACTGCTGTAGAGCCTTCAACAACAGGACTTGTCCGCTTTTTTGTGAGCAGCGAGACACTGGATTGCACCACATTGGGCGCGCTTGAGGCTGGGTGCCGGGTCAATCTGGAACGCGCCGTTACGCCCGCTACACGTCTTTCCGGTCATATTGTGCAAGGCCATGTGGATGCCGTGGCACGATTTACAGAATGTACCCAGTCTGGCGATGCGCGGCGCGTGGTGTTTGAAGTGCCAGCCCAGCTGCGGCGCTATATGGTGGGCAAAGGATCAGTGGCACTTGCGGGTATTAGCCTGACGCTGAATGAAGTGGGTGAGCCAAACGGCGAGACCTTTCCCATCGAACTGATGATTATTCCGCACACATGGGAGCACACCACGCTCGGCACGCTAAAAATTGGTGATGCCGTGAATGTGGAAGTGGATATCATTGCCAAATATGTGGAGGCACAATGCCGGACCAAGTAAACACAGCAGCCCCAGTGGCAGCTAAGGCATCGGCAAGGCTTTTGCAGGCGGTAGAAGCCGTGCGTGCTGGCCGTATGGTTATTATGGTGGATGATGAAGATCGCGAAAACGAAGGCGATCTGGTTATGGCCGCCGAGTTTATGACGCCAGAAGCCATGAACTTCATGATCACCCATGCCCGTGGCCTTGTGTGTCTGCCACTTACGCCTCAACAGGTGGATCGTCTTGGTCTGCCTATGATGGTGCGGCAAAGCGATAATACAGCTCAGTATGGCACGGCGTTTACGGTATCCATTGAGGCCAAGGAAGGCGTGAGCACCGGTATTTCTGCGCCAGATCGGTCGCATACCGTGCGTGTAGCGGCATCAGAAAACGCAACACCTGCGGATATTGCCACACCGGGCCATATCTTTCCGCTGCGGGCCGCTCCGGGTGGGGTGCTGGAACGTATTGGCCATACAGAGGGTTCGATAGATCTGCTGCGTCTGGCCGGGTTAAAGCCAGCCGCTGTGATCTGCGAAATTCTGAATGAAGATGGCACCATGGCGCGCCGTCCTCAGTTGGAAGTCTTTGCTCGCCAGCATGATCTGCCGATTGTTTCCATTGCAGAGTTGGTGACATGGATTAAAGCCCACGGCCTGTCATCCTTGGCAATGCAGGCCGCTGAAGCAAATCCGGAAGGTGCGCCAGAACCAGCCGTGCCAGATCTGGCGCAGGCATCCTTACCCAGTGCTTACGGTGGGGATGATCTGGTGATCCATGCGTATCAGGATGAAAACGGCGTAGAGCATGTGGCCTTGGTAAAAGGTGATGTGCGCCGCAAAGGTGCTGTGCCGCTGGTGCGGCTGCATTCTGAATGTGTGACAGGTGATGCCCTTGGGTCCCTGCGGTGCGATTGCGGTTCACAACTGCACGCGGCCCTTCGGGCCATAGGGAAGGCGGAATGTGGCGTGCTGGTTTATGTGCGCGGGCATGAAGGGCGCGGCATCGGGCTGGTCAACAAAATCCGCGCTTATGAACTACAGGATGCCGGGCTGGATACGGTGGATGCCAACCATCGGTTGGGTTTTGCAACCGATGCCCGAGATTGGCGCGCAGCTTCGGGCATATTGCGCAGCCTTGGCGTAGGCGAGCTGGATTTGCTGACGAACAACCCGGATAAAGTGCGCGCTCTGGAGGCACGTGGGTTTATGGTGCGCCGCCGGATTGGGCTGGAAATTCCACCCACACCGCATAATCGCGCCTATCTGGAAGCCAAGCGCCGGCGCATGGGGCACCATCTTGGGCAATTTGTTGCCGTTGATGCCGAACCGGATGCGGTTGTCTGATTTTTAAACTAAGTGAATGATTAAAGGTGTTTGACTAATGGGTACACGTTCCCCCGTTTCCTTGCCGGATCTCAAGGCACTTTCTCCTGCACCGCGTCTGGCCATTATTGTCAGCCGGTTTAACGAAGTTGTAACCGGCGGCCTGCGTGATGGTGCTATTGCGTGGCTGGCTGAACATAACATTACTGTGAAAGACGGTGATGTGTTTGCGGCTCCCGGTGCCTTTGAAATGCCACTTCTGGCACAGACACTTGCCAAAACAGGCAACTATGAAGGCGTTATCTGCCTTGGTTGCGTTGTAAAAGGGGATACAGCGCATTTTGAATTCATCAGCCTAGGCGCCACAATGGGCATTCTTCAGGCCTCTTTGGCTACGGAAACGCCTATCGCCTTTGGTGTGTTGACAACTTATACAGAAGAGCAGGCACAGGTACGCTCTGCTGATGATATCCACAACAAAGGGCGCGAAGCCGCTGCAGCGTGTGTGGAATCCCTGGCCTTACTGCGCCAGATCAAAGGCTGAAAAAATGAGCTGTGTTAGGCTGCACCAACCGAAAGTGTAAAAGCCAAGCCAAAAAAGGATGGAGGAAGCATGAAGCGGGTCACTCTCATTGCCGGGATTTTCGGTTTGGGGTTGACCCTATGGATGCTGGCCCAGTTTGGGGTGTCCTCCATTTTTTCTCTGGTTATGACAGGCGGTTGGGGCATTTTGGCTGCCATTGCCTTTCATAGCGTACAGGTTTTTCTTTCTGCTTCCGCTTGGCGCACCATTGCAGGCCGCACTTTTGGCCCGGTTCTGCCGTTAAGAGCCTATTTTATGCTTCGCTGTGTACGAGAGGGCATAAATAATCTTCTCCCCGTTGCGCAGGTTGGCGGGGAGGTTATGTCCTCCCGCCTGTTGGCCCGTCGTGGTTTGGGCCTGAAGCATGCGGCAGCCGCAACAATTTGCGATCTGACAATCGAGCTGCTCAGCCAGGTGGTATTCACCCTCAGCGGCTTGGTCATGTTGTTGTTTCTGGTCAAACGCACTGCCGTGACAGACCGCCTGCTGGAAAGTGCACTGGTGCTTTTGGCCATAGGTGGCGGCGTATTTATCAGCCAGTGGCTTGGGGCTGTAGCTTTCATAGAAAAATTGCTTATCCGCATTGCCGCTCATCTGGGGTGGAGCGGTGTTGATAGTATTCGCGGCCTTAATAAGGAAGTGCTCGCGCTGTATAAATCAGGCCGCAATGCGGTTACGGGCCTGATATTGCAGTTTTGTGCATGGGCTTTAGGGGCTGTTGAGGTGTGGCTGATTCTGCACTTCATGGGGCATGGGTGCTCTCTTGCTACCGGATTTGTGATCGAAGGTGTGGGGGAAGCCGCTAAATCGGCCGGGTTTGCCGTGCCCGGTGCCCTTGGTGTGTCAGAAGGGGGCTACATTATGGTTGGCAGCCTTTTTGGTATGCCGCCTGCTGTTGCCATTGCGCTTTCTCTCATCAAACGTTTGCGTGAAATTGCTTGGGGTTTGCCCTCTCTTATATTGTGGCAATGGCTTGAGCATTCGTGGCGTCCTTATGCCGAGCGCCTGCGCAAAATGCCCTTTTCCCGCACGGGTCTGTAAAAAGGAAAACAGAGCCCTGCTTACATCATCACTTGCTTCTGGCTGGGGGGTTGGGCAAACCATGACAGCCCTGTCTGCTTGGGCTGTGATTATTTTGGGATCCTGTCGTTCATCATGCTGTTTGCACCCATAGGTCGTTTCATTACGTTCTGCGCCCGCCATGCCTGGGCTGTTGTGGCGTTGTTTCTCGTGCTTTCGGGGGCAGGCGTTTACGCTGGCATGACCCGTCTGGGAGTAACGACAGATACCAGCAAAATGCTTTCCCCCCGTTTGGAGTGGAAGCAGCGTTCCGATGAAATGGGGCGTTTGTTTCCCCAGAAGGAAAACCTTCTGGTAGCTGTCATTCAGGCCAAAATGCCAGAAGAGGGGCAGGAAACAGCGCGGGAACTGGCAGCCAAGATAAGTGCTGATCATACACATTTTTCTTTTGCACATAGGCCAGATGCCAACCCGTATCTGCTGCGCAATGGCTTGATGTTTCTGGAGCCTCAACCGCTTTCTCAGGTGTTGAATGATACCATTACAGCGCAGCCATTCTTGGCGGCGTTGGCGCAAGATCCTTCAGCACGTGGGTTGTTTGGTGCTCTCTCCCTTATGGCAGAGGGTGTAAAACAGGATCAGGCCAATCTGTCTGGCTTTCAGGCACCTTTGTCTGGGTTTGCCAATACGCTGGAACAGGCTGTGGCTGGGCATGCTGAGGCTATGTCCTGGCAGCAACTTTTGGGCGGCAAGCTTTCTGATCTGGCTGGTAACTACCAGTTCGTTATCACCAAGCCGATCTTGGATTACGGGTCCTTTCAGCCGGGTGGCGCCGCGGCAGATGCCATGCGGCAGGCTGTGAGTTCTCTGGAATTTGTTAAAAATGGGCACGCCAAGGTTTACCTGACCGGGCAGGTGCAGTTGGATGATGAAGAATTTGCAACCGTGGCAGAAGGCATGGTGGCAGGGCTTCTGGGTTCTCTGGCACTTGTCACCCTGTGGCTGACGCTTGCTGTAAGAACATGGCGTGTGGTGCTGCCTATTGTGGTCACGCTTGTTGTGGGCCTGTTGCTGACAACCGGTTTTGCTGCGGTGGCTGTTGGTACGCTCAACCTGATTTCCGTGGCATTTGCTATTCTATTTGTTGGCATTGCGGTGGATTTTGCCATCCAGTTTTCTGTGCGCTTCCGTGCTCAAACACCTACGCAGCCGGGTGAAGAAGGCGTTTTTGAAGCCCTGCGCCTGACGGGTGAGGAAACAGGGCATCAGATTCTTGTCGCGGCTCTGGCAACGTCTGCTGGGTTTCTGGCCTTTACGCCTACAGCTTTTTTGGGTGTTGCCCAGCTTGGTCTTATTGCCGGTATTGGCATGCTGGTGGCCTTTATCTGCACCACCACGCTTTTGCCTGCGTTGTTGAAAATCTGCCATCCACCACTTAACTGCCCCAGCATGGGCTATGCGTTTATGAAGCCGGTGGATATTAAAATCCGCCATACGCGCAAGCTGCTTCTGGGCTTCTTTACGCTGGTAGCTCTGGTGGGTTTGGCTCTGGTACCCAGCCTACAGTTTGATGGTGACCCGCTGCATACCAAAAATCCGAATTCGGAAGGGATGCGCGCTCTTAAACTGCTGATCAACAACCCGCAGAGATCTCCTTACAGTGCAGAGCTTCTGGTGCATTCTCTTGCGGATGCAGAAAAAGAAACCACGCGCCTTTCTGGTCTGCCCGATGTGAATGATGTGATGTGGCTGGGTTCCTTTGTGCCAACCCAGCAGCAGCAGAAACTGGCCCTTATTCAGGACGCTGCTTCCATTCTGTTGCCAACGCTTATTGTGCCACAGCCAAAAGCAGCCCCAACAGCGGATGATCTGCGTAAATCCGCGCATGATACATCTGTTGCCTTGGCGGGTGTGCTGGATAAACTGCCAGCGCAGGATCCGCTACGTCGTATTCAGGCTGCTCTGGCCAAGCTGGCAGAAGCTCCAGATGCCACAGTGCAGGCGGCTAATACCGCATTGGTCCGCTTTCTGCCGACAGAGCTGGATCAGCTACGCACCATGCTTCAGGCAACACCTGTGAGCATTAAGGACGTGCCCGCTGAAATTGCAGATGATTACCTGCTGCCAGATGGCCGGGCTTTGGTGGAAGTGCATCCTAAGGGTGTGATGTCCAATTCCGGCGCGCTGCGTAAATTTGTGGCTTCTTTGCAGAAAGTAGAGCCGCAAATGGCTGGCACAGCGGTTGATATTGTGGAAAGCGCACGTTCCATTGTGAAGGCGTTTGAACAGGCAGCCGGTGCAGCTATTGTGATGATTGCCGTTATTCTCATGCTGGCTCTGCGCCGCGTTAAGGATATGGCGCTGGTGCTGGCACCGCTGCTGCTTTCCGCCTTGATGACGGTTATTCTGATTGTGCTGCTGCCCGAAACCCTAAACTTTGCCAACATTATTGCATTGCCTCTGCTGCTGGGGGTTGGGGTTTCCTTCAACATCTATTTTGTCATGAATTGGCGGGATGGCGTGAAGTATCCGCTGGCTTCTCCCACCGCGCGTGCTGTGTTGTTCTCTGCCCTTACAACAGGCACGGCCTTTGGCTCTCTGGCCCTTTCGCATCATCCGGGCACGGCGAGCATGGGGCGGTTGCTGCTGCTTTCTCTGGGTTGCACGCTGTTGGCCACGCTTGTGTTTGTGCCAGCCCTGCTGCCCAAGCGGCCTATAGACGAGGCCTGATAAAAACAGGCCCCAAGAACTGGGTAACAAAAAAGCCCCCCGAAAATATCGGGAGGCTTTTTTTATGTCCGCTTTCTGAAAGAAAAATCAGAAAGGCAGGTGCTTACTTCTTCACCCATTCAGGATGGTGCGGCATTTCAATATCACGCCCCTTCAACATCATATCCCAGTAAACACGTGGGAATACGGTTGTCTTCAGGAACCAGGCAAAGCGGCTAGGCTTGCGCTGATCGTAAGGGAAGCTGGGGGCAGGTTTGCCGCCGTACAGGAACTCCGCCAGAATAACCTTGCCGTAGGCAACGGTCAGCGGGCAGGCACCGTATCCATCGTAGCTGCCTGTCAGTGGCTTGCCATCCAGAGATGCCAGAACGTTTGCTGTGACTACCGGGGTTTGCGCACGGGCAGCGGCCATGGTTTTGGCGTTGGAGGTGCCAATAACATCGCCCATACCAAAGATGAACGGATACTTGGTGTGCTGGAGCGTGCTGGGGTCTACATCCAGCCAGCCACCTTCATTTGCCAAGGGGCTTTTCTTGATAAAGTCTGGGGCGCTCTGTGGTGGGGTGACATGCAGCATGTCAAACTCTTTCACCACATTTGTAACTTTGCCATCTGGCCCGGTAACGGCAAAGGTTGCCTTGTGTTCCGGCCCGTTTACGGCAATCAGCGTGTGTTTGTACAGCACGTTAATGCCGTAATAGTCCACGGCTTCCTGCAAACCGGGGCGATAGTAACCAACGCCAAACAGTGCATCACCGGTCATGCAGAAATCTACATTGGTGCGGTTAAGCGTGCCCTGCTTGCGCCAGTAATCAGATGCCAGATAGGCGATTTTCTGCGGTGCGCCTGCGCATTTGATAGGCATGGGCGGCTGGGTGAACAATGCCGTGCCGCCGGAAAGGGACTGAATGCATGTCCATGTATATTCCACGGTATCTTTGGAATAGTTACTGCACACGCCGTTACGGCCCAGCGTATCTGTCAGGCCTTCAATCTTGTTCCAATCAAGCTGGAGACCGGGGCAAACAATCAGGCGGTTGTAAGCAACGGTGCGGCCATCTTCCAGCGTCACCATGTTATCATCTGGCTGGAAGGATGCCGCAGCAGCACGCAGCCATGTGCAGCCTTTGGGAATAACGCCACCTTCCTGATCCAGCGTGCTCCGCAGCTTCATTACGCCGGCACCAACCAATGTCCAGCCTGGCTGATAGGCATGGGTGGTTGCGGGGTCGATAATGGCAATATCCAGTGTGGAGCGTTCACGCAACAGGCGCGCTGCAACGGCAATACCGGCCGATCCACCACCCACGACAACAACAGTGTAGCGTAGATCTGGTGTTGTGGAGTTTTCTGTTTGAGTCATGGAAGTCTCCCTGAATCTCACGTTGACGTGGGTGCACTATCCCAAACATCTACAATTTAATAAAGTATTTAATTGTATTTGGGATATGTGTGGAGGGCAGGTCAGTCCTTGACCCACACTTCAACCGGGCCACTCAGCTTCATGGTAAGGGGGTTGCCACGCCGGTCTACCGTTTTGCCTACGGCCACACGCACCCAACCTTCGCTGATGCAGTATTCTTCAACATTTGTTTTTTCTACGCCCTTAAAGCGCACGCCAATGCCCCGGGCCAGCAGGTCTTCATTATAAAAAGGGCTTTCCGGGTTTACGGAAAGGCGGTCGGGCAGGGTATCAGACATTTAGAGAGTCCTTGATATATCGGTTAAAAGTGCACCGACGTTTTAAGGGCTTTCATATTGAAAGACCATGCTCGATCCGCATTTACAGCGCAGAATGCGGGCTAGTGGTTGCCTTGGGTTGAGGTCACAACAATTTTCCCTTTGCCATCACGCTCTGTGGCCAAGGTGCCGGTGGCTTTATCCACTAAAATATTGCCTGCATTTTCAACATGCAGGGCCGCCACGGATGTTTCACCGTGAAATACAGCATCTGCTGTGCTGTTGGATGTAATTTCCAATGCTTCCAGCGTGCCTTGCTGGGCCGTAAAGGCAGCTGAGCCGCCAATATAAACAGCCAGAGCCGGGGCTTGCACTTTCCCGATATTGAATGGGGCAGAAAGCGTAGAACGCAAGCGTGCAGAGTCCGCCAATACAGGAATGGTAATGGCTCCTGTGGAATCAGACACAACATTCAGTTCCGCAGCACGCCCTAGTGTTACGGTTCCACTACCAGCCTGAAGAAAAACAGGGCCTTTACGGTCATCCACCTGAATGGATGCTTTGCCTGTGCTGGTAATAACCAGCGGCATATTCGGCGAGGTAGTGAGCGTAAGATAGGTATCTGCCCCACAGCTTTGCCCTATAACAGATAGGCTGCCATCCGGGTTGGCAGTTAGTTGAATGCCTGCAGGCCATTGACCATTTTCTGGTTCAGGCCGCGTTACGCCTTTTTGGGCGCGGATATGCAGGCTCTTCAGGCAGGGCGCTGCAATATTAAGCGTTGGGCTTTGGTTTTTTTCTGCCCCACAGGCAACGGAGGGCAGAAAAATTGCTAGGCAGAGAGCCGTTGCAGCGCAAACTTCTGAACGAAAAAAAGAATACAGCATGCCTTCTTTCTGCCAGTGCCTGAGGGGTGCGTCTATCCTGTTTTAATGGCGTAGCCCACTGCCACCTGTGCCACCCATTAAGGCATCGTGCATACGGTCCAGTGCCTCAGTAAGTGTATCATGCGCACGTTTGCCTTTGCTGCCCACAACAGTCACCGTGCTGGTCATGCCAGCGGCCAACTGGGTGCCGGGGGGGATGCTGTCTATCTGCACGCGTACGGGAATACGCTGTGCTAGCCGCACCCATGTATAAACCGGATCAACCGATGGCAGGCCCTGTGTTGCAGTGGCTGCGTTGGCCGTGGCAATGCCGCGTGTAAGGCTTACCACATGGCCCCACATGGGTTCACGATACCCCATAAGGTCTAGCCGCACGCGGTCTCCAACATGGATGGAGCGGATTTTTGTTTCCTCAAAATACCCATCCACCCAGTAAGATGAGGCATCAATCACCTCAACATTGGATTTACCAGCCGTTGCGTAATCACCCACACGCATAATGAGGTTGTTGACGTAACCCGTTACCGTGCTGCGCACATATGTACGATCAAGGTTGATTTTGGCTTGGGAAAGATTGGCCAATGCCTGCGCATAAGCGGCTTTGGCAATATCTGCCGTGGCTTGATAAACCTGCTTTTCTTCGCGGGAGGCCGCAGCATCTGTCAGCTTGTCACGACGGAATTCCTGCGTGTCTTTCAGCGCCATATCCGCTTTGCGCTGGTTGACCACAGCCGTTGCCGTTGCCAGCGCGACTTTGAAGTCAAACGGATCAATTTCGTACAGAATGTCTCCAGCATGCACAAACTGGTTGTCCCGCACGCGCACAGCAATAATCTGGCCAGAAACACGCGGGGCAATGTCTGCAACCTGTACACGTACTTGTCCGTTTCGGGTCCAGGGGGCGGCTGTGTAGTAATCCCACAGTACGAAGCAAACAACGGCTGCAATGGCAAGAATGGTCCCCGTTGTGATAAACTGCAGGACGCGGCGGGCGCGCTCAAACACGGTCGGAAAGCCCTTTCACAACAAAATGGTGTAAAGGCCGATAAGGCATATCAGAATGCCAAATTCAGCCAGAGGCAGGTTCCATACCACGCGGCGGGCACGTACTTTGGATAGAACCGGGTTAAGAGCCAGCAGGGTGGCAATAGCCAATCCGGCATGGACAACAAAGGACGAAACAAGCAGCCCGCCTATGTCCAGAACAGGGCGTAATTCCATGTTAGCGGGCCTTCCATTGCTGATCTGGCACAGGGATAAGGTCGTACAGATGCAAAGCGGAACGGTTGTGTTCCAGCAGATGTATAGCGCCAACCATGGCAGATACGGCGGCAAGGGCAGTTGCCATCTGGCCATGAGGCAGGTTGATGGAATGGTCCAGCAAAACGCGTGCTTTGCGCTTCATGCGGTAAAGCGCTGAATCTACGTTGTAGATAATGGTGGCACGGTAGGCAGATTCCGCATCCAGCCGGATGGCGGGAATGGTGGCGGCACGTTGCAGGTGGCGGCGTGCACGTGCCAGTTCCACATTCAACTCATCCAAACTGGCGAGGCGTGAGAAAACACGCTGCTTGGCCTTGTTGTTGGGGAGGTAGCGGTTCCATTCCAGAATGCGGCACAGCCGATCATAATGGCGGCTGATCAGGGCAGAACCGGCTTGTTCACCATGCCCTTCAAACTGAAGCAGCAGATCGTGCCCAATGGTAATGCCAACCCTAAAGCGCCTGCCCGTAGCGGAAGGTGGTAGCAGCAGCACCAGTGAAATAAAGATGATAATAGCTGCAAACAGGTACAGCACGTTGCGGTCTATAAACGCAGAAGGCTCGTAGTTTTGCTGGTTGGCTACACCCAGAATAACAAAGAAGAAAACGCCAGCGTTAAACCCGATCGTGGCTGTTTTGGGGTTCATCAGTAGTAGACAGCCGCCAAAGATAATCGGGAGAATGGCCATTGCCAGAAAAGGCATGTCTGCGCCGTGGGGTAATACGCCAAAGTTCAGCACTGCAGCCACGGCAATAGCCAAAGGTGTGCCAATAAGGGCACCCATGCCAAAACCGCGCGCATTATAAGTGGTGGCCGCCAAAGTGAGAATAATGGCCACCTGAGAAAGCGCGCTATAGGTGGCAGGAATATCAGAGATAATGCAAAGCCCGGCCGCAACAGAAAACCCAATCAGGGTTCGCAGGCCGTTGAGGAGGGCTGCGATAACATCATGATGCTGATCGATCTTGAGTTCCGGCGCCTGTGTGCGGGCACGCTGTCCATGTTGGAGCGCATCTATGCCATCTGCCGCCCATCGCGCATCAGATAGAAGCGCCATGGAGCGTTCAATCAGCCATGCTTCATCTAGCGTTGGCCCAAGCGAGGCTTCCTCTGCGTGGGCTTCCTTGGCCAGATCTTCCAGATCATGCACAGCCTGAAGGGGGGATTCTACCGGAGTGCCGTCACCAAATGATGTGCGGATGTGTTTGAGTATGGGGCCGGAAATGTTGCCACGGCGCAGCACGTTGGCAATGGCACGGCTACAGGTTAGCATTTCCAGTAGCGCCACCATGGCAGAACGCGCACCGGCAAGGCGCAGCTTGGCATCAGCAAGCTCGGTTTTGGCGAATGAAACCTGAGATGTCAGGGCAATAATTTCGCCTGCAAGGCCAGCGCATGTCATGTCATCTGGCACACCGTGGCCGGCTACGGCATCACGCGCAATGCGCTGCACCATTTCACCTGTGCGGCGCAGGTTGGCTGCCAGTTTTTCAAATGCGGTGGGGGAGCCGAATACATCGTTAATGGCGGCCGTGGCCGCAATGCCCACCACAATGGCGGACACACGGTTAACGGTCACATCAAAGATGGAAGCCGGGTTATCAATGCAGCTAATGCCCACAATAGCTACGGTGTAGCCAGAAAGCATGGCCGCATAGGCGCGGAAGTCTCGCTCCAATGTGCCCATAATGGTGCAGAGGGTGAGCCATAGCGCCACACCGCCCAGAAAAACCCCGCGTTCCTGATTAAAGCAGGCGGTGAGAAAAAGAGCGACAAACGCGCCAATAATTGTGCCCGCCAGCCGGTAAAGCGCTTTGGAGAGCACCTGCCCACGTGTGGGCTGCGCCAGAATCATAACCGTAACGGCAGCAGAACCGGGGGAGGAAAGCTGGAGCCAGAAAGCGGTGGAAAGTGCTAGAACAGCAGACAGCCACGTGCGCAGACAAAACAGAAACCAGCCATGTGCGAAGATGCTGCGTGGCAGGGGAAGAAACAATGTCTTCCAAGATCCCATACGGAATGCTGCCGGTGTTTCTGTTGTCATGTCTGTGCTGTTTTTAACCTCTTTGCTTCACATCAGGGGCATGCCACTTCCAGCCAGACAGGGCGGGTTTAAGCGAATCTCGCAGTATCAGCATGCTTCTTAAAATAAAATATAATATTTGGCGTGATGCCATGAGTGACGAGGGGGGTTGCGCTTAACGCGGGTCAGGCCAGATGGCGAGGGTGTGAATTATATCTAACCTAATGATAAGATAAGATGAAGTGAGGTTAAGGGATGGCAGCTCACGATCTGGGTATGTCATGGAAAAGTGAAATTTTTCTGCCAGCTGCGTGATGGAGTGCGCCAGAGTTCATGAAATTTATCCACACATCAGACTGGCAGATCGGCAAAACATTCAGTTTTGCAGATGATGATACCTTGGGCGCGCTACAGGCTGCGCGTGTAGATGTTGTGCGCAATATTGGCGCTCTGGCCCGGCAGGAAGGTGCAGCCTGCGTGCTGGTGGCGGGTGATATTTACGAGCATGAAACGCCAGAAAGGCGGACATTGCATCAGCCTATGGAGCGGATGCGTCAGTTCCCCGATGTGCAGTGGCACCTTATTCCCGGTAACCATGATGCAGATACGCCAGAGGGTGTATGGGCACGTTTAAGGCGAGAAGATGCTGTGCCGGATAATGTGCATCTGCACACGTGCCCGCAAGCTGTGCAGATAGATAAAGCCCATAATGCCTGGCTGTTGCCTGCCGTGCTCAAGCGCCGCCATACGCTTTCTGATCTCACAGATTACATGAATGATGAGGTAACGCCGCCAGATGCTCTGCGCATTGGGTTGGCGCATGGGTCTGTTGTGGGGTTTAGCAATGGGCAGGAAGCCGAGCATAATCCTATTGCGCTGGATCGGGCCAAACAGGCCGGGCTTGCTTATCTGGGGTTAGGGGACTGGCACGGGTTTTGCCAGATTGATGCCCGCACCTGTTATTCTGGCACCCCGGAAACGGACCGCTTTGTAACGGGTGGCGCAGGCGGCGGGGAAACACTGGTGGTAACAGTGGATGGACCATGTGCGCAGCCTGTTATCTCCCGGTATCGCACGGGCAAATATATCTGGCGCAAGCTGGAAGACATTGTGCTGACCAATGGTGAAGATATTGAAGCATTGGAAGCCCGCATAAGAGGTATAAACCCCGATAACCCCAGTATTGTTATGGCATGGCTGGAAGTTTCTGGCCTGCTGGGTGTGGATGATTTGCGTAAATACGAAAGTGTTATTCTCACGCGCTTACAAAGTGCAGTGGCGTGCTTGCGTATAACCGGCGCTCCCCAACTGGCTGCAGGAGCGCAGGATCTGGAACGTCTTGATGCCTCAGCAACCGTAAAGGTGGCAGCACAGGAACTGTTGCAGATGGTGGAGCAAGGGGGCGAGGAAGGTGCTGTGGCAAGGGAGGCCCTGCAAAGGCTGTTCCTGTTCTGGCATGAAGTAGAAGGTGCCGCAGCGTGATTCTGACAGATATCCAGCTTGAATGTGTGCGTCGGTTTACCTCTCCAGTGCGTCTGGAAGGTTTGGGTAAAGGGCTGAATGTGTTGGCCGCCCCGAATGAAGCCGGTAAATCCACTTTGCTGATGGCTCTGCGCGCTGCGCTAACCCTGCGTCATGGTTCCAAAGCTCAGCCCGTCAAAGAGATGCAGCCTTATGGCGGAGGTGCGCCCCATATTGGTGTGGGGTTTGAATGGAGTGGTAAGCCCTGTTGGTTGGAAAAACGCTTCATGAAAGGTACTTTTGCGCGCCTTGATTTGGGGCAGGAACGCTTTGATGGAGACACAGCAGAAGAACGTTTGAATGCTCTGCTAGAGCTGGAAAAAAATGGCAAAAGCGAAGCAACAGGTTTGTGGAATGCCCTTTTGGTGCGCCAGGGGGAGAGTTTTGTTGCGCCAGTTTTAAACAACGCGGGCCGTTCCAGTATTCAGAATTGTCTGGAGCAAGGTGTTCAGGAAGTTACCGGTATTGCCGCAGCGGGGGCATTGCTGGAGCGTGTAAAGGCGCGGTTGGGGCAGTTGCAAACAGCCGCGACCGGCAAACCAACAGGGCGTTACAAGCAACTTCTGGATGATCAGGCCAAAGCAGCGGAAAGTCTGAAACATCTTCATGCCAAGCGTACTGCACTGGAAGAAGATCTGGTTCTGCTGGAACAAACCCGGCGCATGTTGCGTGAGCAGGAAAATCCAGAACGGCAAAAGCAGGAAGAACAGGAACTGCATAAACTGCGTGAAGAACGCGATCGCCTGCGAAATCTGGATGCAGAAGAAAAAGCCGCGCAGGCCAGAAAAGCCGCAGCATTGCAGCAGTTCCAGAATATTCGGGATGAAGAGGAACGGCGGAAAGAATACCGGGCCGAATGCACGCGGCTGGAGCAAGTGATTGCAGCCAGCACGCAAGAGCTTGCAGAACTGGCAGAGCACGAAAAAGCTGCAAATCTGCGGTATCAGGCGGCACAGGCCGAATGCCAGAAGGCTGTGCAGCAGCATCAGGTTCGGCGCGCTATTTTGCATCATGTCATGCAGCAGCGCGAAGTGCAGCACATGGAAGCAGCGCTTTTACGCCAGCGTGAAAACTTAAAGCATGTGCAGGAACGCTTTGCCCAAATAGAGCAGGCACAAGCAGCGTTTGATGCATTGCCTATGGATGAGGCCAAAATTCAGCGCCTGCGTAAGGCAGCCCAAAAAGTGGCAACGCTGGAGCAACAGTTGCAAGCGCAGGCAACGGTGCTGGAAATGGATTTGCTGCCACAAGCGCAGCAGCGTGTTGTGTTGAATGGCCAAGCCTGTGCATCGGGTAAAAGCCTGTTACATGCTCCTGCAGAACTTCAGATAGAAGGCATCGGCCGGTTTATTATTACCCCTTCGGTTGGGGGGGATACGGTTGAATTGCAGCAGGCGTTACAGATAGCCCAAGCTGCATTAACTGATCTTTTGCAACAGGCTGGATGCCTGAATGTGGAAGACGCCGAACAGCAGTATGAAAAGCACTGTCTGGCAGAACGTCAACTCAAGGAAGCCAAGGCTGTTTTTGCCGCCACGGTGCCCAGTAAAAAGGGCGTAAACCCAGATCAGATTTTGCTGGAATTGCGGCATGTTCTGGCGAAGGAGGAAGCCGCTTACGCGCAGAAAAAACAGACCTTGGCGCAAAATCTGGCCAGCCAGATTGGTAGTGCTGATGAGTGTGACCTCAACTGCCAGCCAGACGAAGCCGTACAGCAGGAGCAGGAAGCGGCCTTAGCAGTAGATCGCGCCAGAGAAAAAGAGCGTGATGCCCAACAGGCGCTCATAACGGCCAAAACGGCATTGGATAAAGCCAATGCAGCCCAACAGCAGCACGAAGCCGGGTTGACCCGTGTGCAGCGAGAACTGGCTCTTTGGCAGGGCCGGGAGCCAGATGTGGCACTGGCCCAACGTAAGCAGCTATGCCAGCAGGAGCAGGAGGCTGCACAGGCAGCGGTGGAGCATTGTGAGCACGCACGCCAAAAAGAGCGGCCCTTGGCTGTGGTGGAAAGCGGCATCCAGCGGCGTGAACAGGCCCAGAAAACAGACGGAGAAACTATAGCCCGCCTGCGTGAAGATATACGTGAGCGCGAAACCCGTGTGCGTGGTGCAGAAGGTGAGGGGCTGGATGAACGTATAGCAGAGGCAGACCGACTCCAGCAGCGCCTGAATATGGAAGTGGCAGCCTGCACGCGGGATAGGTCTGCCCTTGTTTTGCTCGATCAGGTTTTAAGCAAGGCAGAGCAAGAGCAAACAGCGCGCTATATGGGGCCACTGGTAAAAACCATGCAGCCCGCATTTTCAGCATTGTTCCCCGGTGCTGAACTGGAAATGGATGCAGATTTTGGGGTGGCTGCCCTTTCACGTAATCAGCGCGAAGATGTGGCAGATCTCTCTGATGGCACGCGGGAGCAGATCGCTGTTCTGGTGCGTTTGGGTTTTGCTGAAATGCTGCATGGGCGGGGTGTTCCGGCCATTCTGGTGCTGGATGATGCACTCAGTTTTGCAGACCCAATGCGGCTGGAGCGTTTGTTTGATGTGCTGGCAGAAGCCGCAACGCGCTTCCAGATCCTTATTTTTACGTGTCATGCGCAACTGTTCGCGCCATTGCGGGGCAGGATGTTAAGCCTGCGCCCGCAGGAAAGTTTTACATCACCACGTTAAACTGAAGTGCCATCACGGCGGCATCGTGGAACACGGTGGAACCGCCCGGACGGTTGATATACTGGAAGTCCGGCTGCAAAGACATGCCATTGGCAACATGTGCGTTGTAAAACACTTCGTAGATGTTTTCGTGCGTCTGAATGCCCCATACCTTGCCCCACTGGTTATCGGGGAAGGGCACGCCAGCAGCTAATGCAGCTTCCTGTTGTAGAACAGAGGCACGGCTCATGGTCATCCACTGGAACATGGCGCCAACGCTATCATTCGGGCGGCCCCATGCGGCCCGAGTTTCCGTCATGCCGGCCCATACGTGGTGAGACATGGCGGTGGTTTTACCATCAGACCACATCCAGCCCGCCAGAGCGATCAGGCCATTGGTGGGGCCATCACCATTCCGCATCAGCATCTGGTCAGCCATAAACCATGCACTTGCGCGACCTGCTTCGTATTGCGGCTGTGCACCAGTTTGCACCCATGCATTGCCGTTTACGTCGTTCAGCAGGTTTTTGTATTTGGAGTTATCGTAGCCAAACCCAGCCTTGTAGTGGCCCACCAGATGATTGCGCCCAAAGGAAGGAAGCCAGCCAATTTCCACCGGAGATGAGAACTTGCCCAAGCCATCCTGTGCCCAGGCCCAGCCAGAAATGCCGCCGTTATAGGCATGGGGAGAAACAGCAAACAGACCAGCCATAATATAGGTCTGTTTTGTGGGCATAACGCGCGCAACAAAACCGAGGTTACCGGATGGCCAATCTCGTGCGCCTTCTGTGTATTTGGTAGGGGCCGGGTTCCCGCACATGGCAACGTTCATGTACATACAAAACAGGGGGGAAGCGGCAAAAAAGCTGCCAACCGGAATCCAGCCCGCGCTGATATCTACATGATTGTGCAGGAAGGCATGTTCACCATACAGGTAAACAAGATGGGCCACCACGTTACCACGTGCGCCATAAATCTGCTGCACGCCGCCCAGTGAATCCCCAATGTAATCTGTGCTCAGGTTACGCCCATGCCCGTTTACCACCATCATGTGGGTCCAGAACCCTTTCATGATGTCAGCATTGGTCAGCTTGCCCCAATCCACATCCAGTTCAACACCTACCTGGCCGGCATCGTCCACGCCTTTCCTGCGGCCACCGCGAAAGTTGCCTGCAAGTTCTTCATGCACGTCTGCCAGAATATGAATGCCGTGGCTTAGCAGCCAAGGCTGTGCGCCCCACCAGTTTCCAAAGAAATGATCCTTGCCATACGGTGCAGAAAATAGCGGGCCGGGATCTTCTACCTGATCGGCTTCATTATCTACCTGCAAGCTGGGCCAGAGACCCACTGCGCTGTTTCCACCTGTCAGCAACTGTGCGTGCGCAGGTAAAACAACGAAAAGAGATAGAACAAGCAGGCAGGTTGGCCATAAGGCGCGAAAAGGAAAATGGAGGTGAAGGCGTTTAATCATGTTCCCTTAATTTTTATTTCTTTCGGCCACCTCATATTTCAGCAGAAAAAAGTGTGGCCTTGGGTTTCGGGATACTGCGGTTCCCGTTTTCTAAAGCAATTTTTATGCGGTTGTAAACGCTGTTGTGCAGTTTAATGGATTTTTTATATAAAAATAGGCCATTATTACGGCCATATGGTGCAGTTCTGCATCAGAATTATGGAGATAAGATTCTCTCAATGTCTAAAATCGATACCAACCTGCCGTTTCTTCCTGTTCGTATTGCAGTGCTTACCGTTTCGGATTCGCGCACACTGGAAACAGATACCTCCGGTGCAGCGCTTGTTGCGCGGCTGGAAGGTGCGGGCCATGTTCTGGCGGAGCGGGCCATTATCTCGGACGATGCAGACAAGATAGCCGCACAACTGCGCAAGTGGATTGCTGACCCACAGGTGGATGTTGTTATTACAAATGGTGGCACAGGCGTAACCGGCCGTGACGTTACGCCAGAGGCTTTTGAAAGCGTGCTGGAAAAACGCATTGAAGGGTTTGGTGAACTGTTCCGTATGCTGTCTTACCGCAAGATCGGCACATCCACCATTCAGTCTCGTGCGGTGGCAGGTGTGGCTGGCGGTACGTATCTGTTTGCACTGCCGGGTTCTACCGGTGCGGTGAAGGACGGTTGGGATGATATTCTGGTTTTCCAGCTTGATAGCCGCCACCGGCCCTGTAACTTTGTGGAGTTGATGCCGCGTTTGCGCGAAGGCTTGAAAGGAAACGGTCATCATGACTGATGATGTCAAACTGCTGATGCTGGCAGGTGATTACGTAGAAGACTATGAAATCATGGTGCCTTATCAGGCCCTGCTTATGGTGGGGTATAAGGTGGACGTGATCTGCCCCGGCAAAAAAGCGGGCGATAAGGTGCTGACGGCCATTCATGATTTTGAAGGCGCGCAGACCTACAGCGAAAAGCCCGGCCATGCGTTTGTGCTGAATGCAGATTTTGATGCCATTGATACCGATGAGTATCTGGGGTTGATTATTCCCGGTGGGCGTGCGCCCGAATATCTGCGCCTGAATGCGCGGGTGCTAGAAATTGTAAAAGCATTTGCCGATAGGCCAATTGCCGCCATTTGCCACGGGGCACAGCTTCTGGCTGCTGCCGGTATTATCAAGGGGCGTGAAGTTTCGGCTTACCCAGCCTGCCGCCCGGATGTGGAGCTGGCTGGCGGCACTTATGCTGATATTCCGGTAACAGAAGCCGTAACGGATGGGGAACTGGTAACAGCTCCAGCATGGCCCGCACATCCAGCGTGGCTGGCTCAGTTCCTTAAGGTGCTGGGTGCAAATGTGAGCATCTAAGGCTCAAAGGCTTTTTCTCTCCCATCATAAACTGGATGGGAGAGAAATTTTTCTTTTAGAATTCGCAGGCGGCAGGGCGGTTGAGCATTGCCATCAGTTCGCGCCGTGTGTCTGAATTTTCCCGAAAAACGCCCAGCATAGTACTGGTGACCATGGAAACACCGGGTTTATGCACGCCGCGTGTTGTCATGCATTCGTGGGAAGATTCAATAATAACGGCAACCCCATGCGGTTCCAGTTCATCATTGATGGTGTTGGCAATCTGGGCCGTGAGCCGTTCCTGAATTTGCAGGCGCTTGGCGTAGGCATCCACCACACGTGCCAGTTTGGAAATGCCTACAACGCGCTGGCGCGGCAGATAGGCAACATGCGCACGCCCGATAATGGGGGCCAGATGATGCTCACAATGGCTTTCAAAGCGGATATCACGCAGCAGCACAATTTCATCATACCCTTCCACTTCGGAAAAGGTGCGGCGTAACAGGGCTGCGGGGTCAATTTCATACCCACAGAAAAATTCGGTGTAAGCGCGGGCAACACGGGCAGGGGTATCGTGCAGGCCTTCACGGTCCGGGTTATCGCCAGCCCAGCGTAGCAGGGTGCGTACAGCCTGTTCTGCTTCGGCTTGTGTTGGGCGCTTGGATGTATCAGACGGAGGCACGCTCATGCCACACTCCAGAAAAAGTATAGGGATATGATGGGGCGGATTAGTGGATCTGGCGGAGCAGAAAAGGGCTGTCCAGACTGAAAGCAGGGATGCTGGCATCAAACCGTCTGCCGCTGCTTTTGTCCTGCATAAGATAATGCCCGCTCATAAATCCGCCCGGCGTGGCAAGGGATGCCCCGGAAGTATATTCATACAGCGCACCGGGCTGAATAACCGGCAGTTCTCCCACTACGCCAGAACCGTGCACATATTCTGTATGCCCGGCCGTATCCGTGATGTGCCATGTGCGTTCCAGAAGCTGCACAGGCTCTGTGCCATCGTTACCAATGCGGATACGATAGGCCCAGCAATAGGAATGCTCATCTGGTTCGGATTGGTCTGGCAGCCAGAACACCTGTACCTGCACGCGCACATTCTCCGTAACAGCCTCATAGACAGGCAGTGAGGAAAAGAGCTCGTTCATGGCTTCTTCTGGATCTTGCAAAAGGGGAGAAGTGGCCCAGTCGGGCATGGAATATCCTGTTTATGGTACGGGATGGTGCTTGCACCTATCACGAACCCATCTGTTATGCCAAGCATTGTCCCTCCTGATACCTTAATGGTGGTTCAGGAGGGACAATGAGGGGTTTATTTAGATAGCCTGAAGGGCCGCAACACCACGGGCCAGATCGTCAATCAGATCTGCACTGTCTTCCAGCCCGACGGAAAAGCGGATGGCGCCATCCGTAATGCCCAGAACAGCGCGGTCTTCTGCGCTCACCTTGGAATGTGTGGTTGTGGCTGGGTGTGTCACCAAAGAGCGTGCATCCCCAAGGTTGTTGGAAATGGCAATCAGCTTCAGCGCATCCATGAAGGCAAATGCGCCTTTCTGGCCACCCTTTACTTCAAAGGCAATCAGGCTTCCGCTGCCGCTCATCTGGCGTTTGGCCAGTTCATACTGCGGGTGGTCGGCCCGGCCCGGGTAGCGCACGCTGACAATACCGGGGGCAGATGCCAGATAATCGGCCACAGCCGCAGCGTTGGCTGCCATGGCGTTAACGCGCAGGGAAAGTGTTTCCAGCCCCTTGAGCATCACCCATGCATTGAAAGGTGAAAGCGCATTGCCTGTATTACGGGTGAAAGGCTGAAGTGTTTCCGTAATCCAGTCTTTCCGGCCCAGCACGGCCCCGCCCAGCACGCGGCCCTGGCCATCAATGTGCTTGGTGCAGGAATAGACAACAACATCCGCACCCAACTGAAGAGGCTTCTGAAACACGGGGGAAGCAAATACGTTATCCACCACCACAATTGCACCAGCCTTGTGGGCGAGGTCTGAAATGGCCTTGATATCCAGAATATCAAGCATGGGGTTGGATGGGCTTTCCAGCAGCACGGCGGCTGTGGGTTGGGAAAGTGCCTTTGCCCATTCGTCCGGGTTACAGCCATCTACAAAAACGGTTTCTACGCCATAACGGGGCAGAAGGTTGGCAACAATCCAGTGGCAGGAGCCAAACAGCGCGCGGGAGGCAACAACCCGATCTCCGGCTTTAACGTGGCTGAGCAGGGCGGACGAAACGGCACCCATGCCTGTAGCCGTTGCCACACAGGCCTCTGCACCTTCCAGATCTGCCAGCCGGCGTTCCAGCGCAGCAACTGTGGGGTTGCCAAAGCGGCTATACTGATAGTGTTCTTCCTCACCGCGGAAGGTGCGGGCGGCTTGTTCAGCGTTGTCATAAACAAAGCCGGAGGTCAGAAACACGGCTTCGCTGGTTTCACCATATTCCGTGCGTTCCACACCAGCATGGAGCTGACGGGTTGCGGGGCGCCACGCTTCAGAAAATGCAATCTTGTTGTCACTCATGGGTCTTTGTATCCGGTTCTGGCGTGTCAGACCAAGCAGCAGACAGGCCCATGTGCCTGCCAGAGCAGCTCAATCTCTTAAATTGACCGTGGAAACCATGACAGCCGGCCAAATGCCGTGTCAGAGCCTCTTTAGCGCGTTTCTTTTACCTCGCCGCAAGCCGGCCTTACAAATCACGAGGGCAGGGCTCAACACCTTGCTGGCAAGCAGGGTAAGCCCGGATATTGGCTATCGTCAAGTTCTGTGCATGCAGCCTTCACAAAACAGGCTTGCGGTGATTTAACTTGGACGAATATTTCAAAAATCTGATGGATTTATGCATGTCCGGCAAGAAAGAAACAGCCACTTCTGTTCATGTAGCCAATGCGCAGGAGGTTGTGCCCGTTATTCTTTCTGGCGGTTCTGGCAGCCGCCTGTGGCCGGTTTCACGCGGGAGCTACCCCAAGCAGTTCTGGCCGCTGCTAACAGAAAAAACCCTATTGCAAGAAACGGCCCTGCGTGGCGTGGCAGCCAAGCTGTGCGGCCCGGTTGTGATCTGCAATGCAGAACATCGTTTTATTATAGCGGAACAGTTGCGCGATGTAGGCGTGCAGGATGCGCGCATTGTGCTGGAACCTGTGGGCCGTAATTCTGCCCCGGCCATTGCAGCAGCTGCTTTTGTGGCAGCGGAAAAAGACCCGGATGCCGTATTGTGGGTTATGGCCGCAGATGCCGCCATAACGGATGCGCAGCGTTTGTATAAGGCATTGGAAAGTGCTGTTCAGGCAGCCCAGGCCGGATACGTCGTCACATTTGGTATGAAGCCCTCCCGTCCGGAAACAGGGTACGGATATATAGAGGAAGGCGCACTACTGCCGGGCCTTTCTGGTGTATGCCGCGTAGCCCGGTTTGTTGAAAAACCGGATGTGCAAACAGCGCATCGGTTTTTGGAAAGCGGCAAGTATTTGTGGAATTCGGGCATGTTTGTTGCCCGTGCCAGTACGTTTTTACATGAACTCCAAAAATACGAACCCGAATTATATGAATGCGTACGTCAAGCTGTAGAAAAACGTCAGACAGACATGGATTTTGAACGTCTGGATGTGGAGAGTTTTAAAAAGTCCCCTGACATTTCAGTTGATTATGCAGTGGCAGAACGCACGGATAAAGCGGCTGTGGTGCCTGCTGATTTTGGGTGGTCCGATATCGGAAGCTGGGATTCCTTATGGGAACTCAGCGCAAAGGATGAAAACGCCAACGCGGTTTACGGCAACGTAATGCTGGAGGATGTGCACAATTCTTACATTCGCACAGATGGGACGCTAACTGTAGCACTGGGTGTTGAAAATCTGACCATTGTGGTGACTCAGGATGCCGTAATGGTTGCGCATAAGGATAGGGCGCAGGATGTTAAAAACATTGTCCAGCGCCTGAAAGCGGAAGGCCGCACAGAAGCAACAGATCATGCCCGCACATATCGTCCGTGGGGGTTTTATGAGGGCCTCACGCAGGGAGACCGCTTTCAGGTTAAGCGCATTGTGGTGAACCCGGCGCAGAAGCTTTCTTTGCAAAAGCATTTCCATCGCTCGGAGCACTGGGTGGTGGTGGAAGGTACCGCACTTGTAACCCGTGGAGATGAAGAAATTCTCGTGCGGGAGAATGAAAGCGTTTACCTGCCCGTTGGTATGCTGCATCGGCTGGCAAATCCCGGCCGTATCCCGCTTACGCTTATTGAAGTGCAGTCTGGCCCCTATCTGGGGGAAGACGATATTGTGCGTGTGCAGGATTTGTATAGCCGGGAATAGGCATGACAGGCGGCTTATAAAAGGCCAAACCTGTTTTGGATATTTTTAAAGCAATGTCTGAAGCAGCGGAATAAATGGCAGGTCGGCTTCGGGCATGGGGTATTTGCGCAGATCTTGCGGGGCAACCCATGCCAGCTTCTGCCCTTCCTTGGGGATGGGCGTGCCTTGCCAGCGCCGACAGACATACAGAGGCATTAGCAGATTAAATGTTGGGTAAGAATGGGATGCAAAGGTAAACGGCGCCAAACAGGCGCGGGACATATCAAGCCCCAGTTCTTCGTGCAGTTCGCGCACCAAAGCGGCTTCTGGTGTTTCCCCAGTTTCTATTTTACCACCCGGAAATTCCCATAGGCCTGCCATGCTTTTCCCTTCCGGGCGGCGGGCGAGCAAAATGCGGCCTTGTGTATCAATAAGCGCTGCGGCGGAAACCAGAACCAGCTTTTTGGGGGCAGACGGTGTGGGAGCTGATGCTGATGCGCGGCGTGCATCCTGCATGTGGCGCGTGGTTTCAAACACCAGCATAGGCTGTTCGCTCCCGCGGGAAGCAAAAACCTGTTTGTCTGTTCCGATTTGCTGAAAACCAACATGTTCCAGCACGCGGGCAGAGGCAATGTTATCTACCGCCACATGTGCGCGGATACTGGAAATTTCCAGATGCGCCAGCGCCCAACTGGTAACGCGTTCGGCAGCGCGCGTGGCAATGCCTTGCCCCCAGTAGGGGCGGCCAATCCAATACCCCAACATGCCAATGCGTGCAGAATTGGCTGGGGTTTGAATACCCAAGCCAATACAGCCAATAAAAGTGCCATCCTTATCCAGAATGGCAAAATGATACCCTTCTCCTTTTTGCTGCATCTGCTGTGTGGAAGCTATCCAGCTATCTGCCAGTTCTCGCGGGTACGGAAAAGGCAGACGGCTGAGCATCCGCACCACTTCCCAGTCATTCACCAGATGGTGGAGGGCAGGGGCATCCTGCGCACAAAGGGGGCGCAGGTGATAGGGCGGGGCTTCCAGTTCGGTCGGGGCAGTATCAGGCATTGGGGTTAGGCGTCTGCGCTGGTTCTGGAGGAATGCCGCATTCGGTCAGAAGCTCACGCAGGGCGTTGATAACGGGAAAAACTTCTACGTTGTGGTCACCACCCAGCTCGCGCCATGCATTCTGCTCCAGTTCCACAATTTCGCGGTCTTCGGCAAAAATACGGTTGGTAAAGGCCACAAGGAAAGGCCATGCGATATCCAGCAAACTACCAATTTTGGGCCGTTTAACGGAAAGCAGGCCAAAAGTGCGGTTGGTCAGTTCATCTGCGCTTTGCGGCACATAAACAATCCACAAATCCATCACCGGGTCTTCATCTCCGGTCTGGATACGCAGGGTTTGATACGGATATTCCGTACGAATGGTCATGACATCGCGATGCTGGAACTTTTCCGAAGAATCGCGGCGTTCACCAAAAATCAGGGCTTCACCAAAAGGCTGTTTGCCGCTGGTACGGGCAAAGCTGTAGCGGGCTTCCACCAGCTTTGGCTCACGCTTCTGGCCCAAAAAGCGCGGCTTCATTTGTCCCATCTGTTTGGAGTGCATGAACTGATGATTCATATCCATCAGGTTTTCATGCATGAAGCTGTAATGGCAGCCAATGGTGGTGCCAAAGTAACGGGTTTTGTAGGCCGGGTTGCTGGCACGGGCCAGATGCGCGGGCAGGGGCACGGTGTCTGCTTTTTCCGGATCACCGGGGAAAACAAAGATCATGCCGTCCTGTTCCCGGCAGGGGAAGGTGCGTACGCCGTTAGGAAGTTTGCCCTTGCCCAGATAGGGCACATCAATGCATCGGCCAGACCGGCCATAGGCCCAACCGTGATAGCAGCATTTAACAGAGGCACCTTCTACCGTGCCTTTGCTGAGCGGCACCTGCCGGTGGGCGCAGCGGTCTTCCAGCGCAAACACGGGGCCTGCATCTGGGCGCACTAGGGCAATAGGCGTGCCGGCATAGCGCGTGCCAATGGTTTTGCCAGGCTTAAGCTCCCGAGACCAAGCAACAGGGTACCAATAGTCCGGGTTGGATCTGACGCGCCGCAGATCTATTTTACCCTTTCTGGCTTCAACAGCCAGTTCTTGGGTGGAGGAATCGGTCTGAGCGGTCTGATCCATTTCGCCTCAAATCACAAAGAATACCTGTGCGGCGCCGTTTTGATGCCGCTGTTGCGAATGCTATCTCAACTCATCGTGACGCAAGAAGCAAGACAGGAGCGCATGGCTGACAGAAATTAATGTTCTGCCAGCTCTGCCGTCAGGTCCTCAATAAACTGGAAAGCCACACGTCCAGAGCGGCTTCCGCGTGTAATTGCCCACTCATTGGCGCGGGCCATCAGGTCCTCGTCAGCAATGGGCAGGTTACGTTCACGCGCATAGCTTTGCACCATGTCTGCAAACGTATCCTGTTCACAAGCATAAAAACCAAGCCAGATGCCAAACCGGTCTGAAAGCGAGACTTTTTCTTCTGTGGCTTCGGAGGGGTTGATGGCGGTTGAGCGTTCATTTTCAATCATATCGCGCGGCATCAGGTGGCGGCGGTTAGATGTGGCGTAGAACAGAACATTTTCTGGCCGCCCGGCAATACCGCCATCCAAAACGGATTTCAGGGCTTTGTAATCCCGGTCTTCCTTTTCAAAGGACAGATCATCGCAGAACAGAATAAAGCGGCGCGGGTTTTCCCGCAGCAGGCTGAGCAGCAGTGGCAGGGTTGCCAGA
The DNA here is from genome assembly GCF_009914215.2 of Acetobacter pasteurianus. Lineage (NCBI taxonomy): Bacteria > Pseudomonadati > Pseudomonadota > Alphaproteobacteria > Acetobacterales > Acetobacteraceae > Acetobacter > Acetobacter pasteurianus. Next base: position 2,072,840 of record NZ_CP039846.2, read on the forward strand.
TCTTCGCGCTGAATTTCAATCAGGGCGATCGCGCCCTTGCCGGGGGCGCACGGTTTGCCATCAACCTGATTGGCCAAGGCATGCGCGCCTTTTACCAATGAGGATTTGCCCATGCCACGAGCACCCCAGAGCATGGCGTTATTGGCGGGCAGGCCACGGGCAAAGTGTTCTGTGTTTTCAATCAGGATCTTGCGTTGCAGATCCACCCCGCGCAGCAGATCAACCGGCACATGTGCAACATGTGGCACAGGCAGCAAGCGCCCGCGTTCTGGCAGCCAGACAAAGGCATCGGCGGTATCCACACCTTCCAGCGTGGCTGGTGGAGGAGAAAGCCGCTCCAGAGCAGAGGCAATGCGTTCCAGAACAGGGAGTGTCGGTGTATCCATCTGGGTATCTATCCTGTTTGTCGCCGGTTATTGGTTATAAAATTACGGGCGTAGGGCGTTTTCATCCGCGCAGGTGCTTGACGCACGAGGATTGAAAATTATGGTCACTTTCTCTGTTTTCGCAACACGCCTTTCAGGAAAGTCTGCTTGATGTCCAATTTCCTTATTCCCGCCGCCTACGCCCAGAGTGCCGGAGGTGCCGGTGGGGGCTCTAGCCTGATGTCCTTCCTGCCATTTGTGGCTGTTTTTGCGATTATGTATTTTTTGCTGATCCGCCCGCAGCAAAAACAGCAGAAGCAGCTTAAGGCAGAACTCAAGGCCCTCCGCCGTGGAGACCGGATTGTAACGGCTGGTGGCGTTGTAGGTATTGTTCAGCGCGCCAAGGAAGATTCGGAAGAAGTGGAAGTGGAAATTGCACCAAACGTGCGTGTTATGGTGCTGCGCGGTACAATTTCTACAGTGCTGACGAGCACTGCCAAACCTGCAAACGATACAGCAACCGCAAAAAAGTAAGCTTTCCCCGCTTAATGTGCAGAAACGTCAGAGAAAGGAAACGGGGTCTATATCCACGTCCACTTTGGCGTTTCTGCTCAGATTTACCATCCCCAGCCAACGGCGCAGGATAGGTTGCACCGCAATATTGCGGTGTGTGCGCAAGAGCAGCCGCCTACGGTGGCGCCCACGCAATACGGCTAGTGGGGCTGGGGCCGGGCCAAGCACCTGTATGCCCTCTCCATAAGGGGCAGTGCGGCCCAGTTGGGCGGCGGCTTCGTCTGCGGCAACAGGTGTATCTGCACTTACAATTAAAGCGGCTAATCGCCCGTAAGGGGGCCAGAACCCCGGTTTACGCTGTGCGGCCTCCTGCTGCATGAAGGCATCAAAATCCCCCGAAAGCAGTGCCTGCATTACCGGATGTTCAGGGGCATAGCTTTGCAGAATAACCCGCCCGGGGGAGGACGCACGGCCTGCACGGCCTGCTACCTGATGCAAAAGCTGGATGGTACGTTCCCCAGCCCGCAAATCTGCCCCGCCAAGCCCAAGGTCTGCATCCACCACACCTACAAGCGTGAGATGTGGAAAGTGCCACCCTTTGGCAACAATCTGTGTGCCAATAATCAGGTCCACTTCCCGGCGCGAGATTTTGGCAACGGCTTCTGCTGTAGCAGCGGGGCCGCCAAGTGTATCGCTAGACATCACCAGCAAGCGGGCATCAGGGAACAGTTGGCGTGCTTCTTCCGTAATGCGTTCAATCCCCGGGCCTATGGCGGTCAGGCTGTGGTCTGATCCGCATTGCGGGCAGGCGGGTGGCATGGGTTCTGTGTGATCGCAATAGTGGCAGGAGAGCACCTTACGGTTACGGTGTTCCACCAGCCACGCCGTGCAATGTGGGCACTCCATACGGTGCCCACAGGATCGGCAAAGTGTCAGAGGTGCATAGCCGCGCCGGTTGAGAAACAGCATAACCTGCTCCTGCCGTTCCAGCGTGGCGCCAATATCTTCCACCAGTTCGGGGGAGAGAAAAAGCCCTCTGGGAGGGGGATGATCGCGCAAATCCAGCACGCGGGTTTCTGGCAATTCTGCCCCTCCGTGCCGGCTGGGCAGAACAAGATGCCGATACCGGCCAGCCTCTACGTTTGCCAGTGTTTCCAAGCTGGGTGTGGCGGAAACCACAACAACAGGAAAACGTGCCAGCCGCCCACGCACCACGGCCATATCTCGCGCATTGTAGATCACGCCTTCTTCTTGCTTGAACAGGGCTTCGTGCTCTTCATCCACAATAATCAGGCCGAGATTATGGAAGGGCAGAAACAGGGCAGAGCGGGCCCCCACAATGACAGAGGCAGAACCATCTGCGGCTCCAAGCCACGTAAGCCTGCGGGCACGTTGCCCGATTTCGGAGTGCCATACAGCAGGTTGCACGCCAAAACGGCGGGAAAAGCGTTCCATCCATTGGGCGGAAAGTGCAATTTCGGGCAGAAGAATAAGGGCTTGTTTGCCCTGTTCCAGACATTCGGCAATGGCTTCCAGATAGATTTCTGTTTTGCCAGAGCCGGTTACCCCTTCCAGCAGGGTTACGGAAAAACGATTTTCTGTAACAGTTTGGCGTAAGGCTACAGCGGCACTTTGCTGCTCACCTTCCAGAACGGGTGGGTTATAGTGGGCATCAGGCTGACCAAATGGGCGCTCTGGCCCCAAGGAAACAGGGCGTAGCACGTCTGCATTGGCAAGCCCCTTTACCACGCCAGCACTTACGCCCGTAGCATTGGTAATATCTGTGGTGGTGCGGTGGTTGTCATCTGCCAGAAGGTCCAGCACCTTTTGGCGTGCAGGGGTAAGGCGCAGAGCGTCCAGATCAGGGTTTTCTGCCAAGGCCCATCCCATTGTGGGGGTAGGGGCTGCGCGCATATGCAACCGTAGGGTCATGGCCAGCACCATACCCGGAGGGGTAAGCGTGTAAGCCGCCACCCAATCTATGAACTGGCGTAGTTCTGCGGATAAAGGCGGCAGATCAAGTCGGCAGACCACAGGGCGCAGGCGTGCCGCATCCACCTTTTTCTCTGTGGCTGGTGGGGCCAGATCGGCGGGAAGCGAAGATCTTGTATCCCATACCACGCCGGTTTCCTGCCGCTTCCCCAGTGGGGCGACAACGATATCACCGGGTTGCAAATCCATATCTGCTGGGGCGCGGTAATCAAAAGGTCCGGCAAAAGGCATGGGCAGCAGCACGGAAATGCGTGTGGTGCTGCAAGCACTGGCCGTTAAGTTGCCAGAATCCTGCATAGGTATATTGGGGAAGGGTTTCTGCGCCATCAGGATTTGGTTGTAATGCTGCCCACAAGGAAAGAACAGGGGAGAAAGAGCGCATCAAGCTTTCTGCCCGATAGAGGAAGATCATGACTGCTGAAGAAGCTGTTCAGAAATTTCTGGAGTGGATGGCTGTGGAAAAACAGGCATCTCCCCTGACAATTGAGGCCTATCAAGGCGATCTGGCCCGTTTTTTGGGGTTTATGACTACGCATCTGGATGGCCTGCCGGATATGATCGGCTTGGGCCTGATAAGCCTGCGGGATTTTCGTGCATGGCTGGCGTATGAACAAGCCGAGGCCAGCAAACCAACAGCTCGCAAAACCTCATCAGGTCAGGCTACCCGCACGCGTGCACGCCGTGTTTCCGCCGTGCGGTCTTTCTTTAAGTATCTGGCGCGCAGGCAGGGGGTAGAAAACCCGGCTATCCAGTTACTCAGCACACCACGCACTAAAAAGCCTCTGCCGCGCCCTTTGGCCAAAGATCAGGCTCTGGCTGCCCCAGAAGATATTTCTGATCTGGCGCATACGCCTATGGAGCAGCAGCGAGATGCCGCATTGTTTCTGCTTTTATATGGGTGCGGATTGCGTATTTCCGAAGCTTTGAATCTGAATATTGCCGATCTGGATGTCATGCGCAGCAGCAATGTGCTGCGTATTTTGGGCAAAGGCGGCAAGGAACGGCTTGTGCCAGTGCTGCCTGTTGTGCAGCAGGCGCTGGAAGCGTGGCGCACACGCCATCCAGCCCCAACGCCGGATGCCCCTTTGTTTGTGGGGATAAGGGGCAAGCGCCTCCAGCCCGCTATCGCCCAGAAAGCCATGCGGGAATGGCGGCATCTTTCCGGTTTGCCAGATTACGTAACGCCCCACGCGTTACGCCATTCCTTTGCAACCCATCTGATGGAAGGTGGGGCGGATTTACGCGTTATTCAGGAGTTGCTGGGCCATGCCAGCCTCTCCACCACACAGCGTTACACACTGGCAGATGAGGCCCGCTTGCTGGATGTCTGGACGCGGGCGCATCCGCGTGCACAATGAGGCCAGAATGCAAAATAAGGAACACACCGGCATGATACAGGCGTTGCGTGCACCGTGGCCCGAAATCGAACCCTATGCCCATGGTTATCTGGATACGGGGGAAGGACATCAGATCTACTGGGAGCAGTGCGGCAACCCGGATGGTGTGCCGGTTGTGTTTTTGCATGGTGGGCCGGGTGGGGGGTGTTCACCCTCCCAACGGCGGCTGTTTGATCCGGCACGTTACCGCATTGTGCTGTTTGACCAGCGCGGATGTGGCCGTTCGCGCCCTCATGCTTCGTTGGAAGCAAACACAACATGGGATCTGGTTGCAGATATTGAACGCCTGCGTGAAATGTGCGGGGTAGAGAAATGGGCCGTCTTTGGTGGCTCATGGGGCTCTACACTGGCGCTGGCTTATGCTGAAACACATCCAGACCGCGTAACTGCGCTGATGCTTCGCGGTATCTTTACCCTGCGGCGGGCGGAACTGCTGTGGTATTATCAGGAAGGTGCTTCCTGGCTGTTCCCTGATAAGTGGGAGGACTTTCTGGCACCGATTCCACCCGCAGAGCGTGGGGATATGATGGCGGCATACCGCAAGCGCCTGACATCTGATGATTCTGCGGTCCGTCTGGAAGCGGCCCGGGCCTGGAGTTTGTGGGAAGGGCGCACATTAACCTTGCTGCCATGCCCGGAAATGGAAGTGCAGCATGATGAAGCCGATTACGCGCTCGCATTCTCCCGCATTGAAAACCATTACTTTGTGCACGGCGGTTGGTTAAAAGAAGGCCAGCTTATTCGGGATGTCGGGCGCATCCGCCATATCCCCACAGTGATTGTGCAAGGGCGCTACGATATGGCAACGCCAGTCCGCACAGCGTGGGATTTGCACAAGGCATGGCCGGAAGCCGATTTCCAGTTAATTGACGCCGCAGGCCATGCGTTGTTTGAGCCCGGTATTTTAACGGCGTTGCTGAATGCGACAGACCGCTTTGCGCGGGAGCTGGCATGAAACGCCAAATAGTTGCGTGCGCCCTTATAATAGGTGGCGGGGTCAGTGTGTCGCTTGGTGGTATTTCTGCAGCTTATGCTGCAGATGGATGCCATAAGCTGGTAGCACGGGTGGCGTTGCGGAATGATCAGGGCTTTCTGAACATTCCTGTCAGCGTGAATGGTCATGCTGTCAGCATGATTGTGGATACAGGGTCGGAGGGGAGCCTTATCTCACCAGAGGCCGCCTCACTTTTTGCTGCCCAGCGGGATAAAAGCGTGCACACGGTTGTGCGGGGCACCGGGGGGATTGGGCGGATTGTACCCAATGCGATCGTAAGATCCTTCCGTGCGCAGAATGTTGAATTTGGCCCTGTTTCCATTCCGGTAGATACATTGCCCGCAGTGCCTCAAACCGAGCCTGAAGTAGAGGGCCTTATGGGGGGAGATCTGCTCTCCCGCTATGATGTGGAATTCAATGTCGCGGGCGGAACACTGTCTTTCTGGTCTGCCAATTCAGCAGATTGTAATGGGCCGGAAGGGTGGCGTTACATTTATCGTGCGGTGCCGTTGCAGGCAGCAGGCCAGCGGGTGGTGGCGGAAGTTACGCTGGATGGCACAAGGCTGAAGGCGCTGGTGGATAGCGGGGCACGATCCCGCATTGTCTCAATAGGTGCGGCTGAGCGTATTGGTGTTTCTCGCCAAGCTTTGGCGGCTGATCCGGGTGGAATGACAACCGGGGTAGATGGGCACCAGCAGATTTATCACTGGCACAAGTTTCATCTGTTCCAGATTGGGCAGGAACAGGAAAAATCTCCGGTTCTTACGGTTGCTCCCGTGCATGACACCGTAGATATGCTTTTGGGATCAGATTGGTTTGCCGCGCATCGTGTCTGGATATCTTATCGCACACATACACTGTATGTGATGCCAGCACCGCAGGCGCACCGTTAATATAAAAAACAAGAGGCAGAAGAAGATGATTTCTCCTGCCTCTGGCCCTTAGATTATTCGCCTTTCAGGCGTTTGTTGCATTCGCTGTAATAACCGCCGCCTTTCTGAATCCATTTCATGTTGCCATTGGCATTGCTGGATTTGTTGGTGTGGTATTGATCCAGGCAGGTTTTCATACGGGCTTTACCAGCGCTGAGCTTGGAATACTGAGGATCGACCGCAGAAGGGAAGGTCGCGCCAGAAGCACTTACAGCAGCAGGTGCAGCCGGTTTGGCAGCTTCTGGTGTGGTTTCTGCTGGTTTGCTGGCGGCGGCTGGAGCTGTTTCTGCCGTTGTGGCATCACAGTTGGCGGCTTTAAATGCTTTAAATGTCTGGCCGTTAAGCGTGTTTTCCGCTTTAGCTTCCTTGAATTTGGCGTGGCATTCCTTGGCCGTCAGTGCATGGGCGCTAGGAGCGGCAAGAGCAGTTGCGCAACCAAGCAGTAATGCAGCCAAGCCGGTGCGTGCAGAAAAGTTCATAAAATAAAACCTCATGCAAAGGGGCGAATCAAAAAACGACCCGATGCCGTTTTTCACTCCCATAAATAATAGTATCGCAAACTGTGGCAGCGAAATGAATGGGGGATGCTATTTTTATAAGAAAAACAAAAACCCCCTCCCAAATAAATGGGAGAGGGCTTTGTATAACTGGTAGAACCCGAAGTGTTTGCAAAAGGGTTAGTCGTTAATACGTTCCCCATGTAGGGACATATCGAGACCTTCCAGTTCTTCATCTGGTGTAACGCGTAGGCCGATAACCAGATCAACCACTTTCAGAATGATGAAGGATACAACAGCACACCATACAATGGTTACCAGCACGGCTTCTGACTGCACAATAAGCTGATGCACAGACCCCGTAATGCCGGAGGGGTTTGAATCTGTTGCAGAAAGCGGACCATAGGCAAACAGACCGGTCAGCAGCGCACCAACAATACCGCCTACGCCATGCACGCCAAAGGCATCCAAGCTATCATCATAGCCCATCATGTGCTTCAGGGATGTGGCACCCCAGTAGCAGACAACGCCTGTAATCAGGCCGATAATCAGCGCGCTGCCCGGCAGCACAAAACCAGCGGCAGGAGTGATGGCGACCAGACCACCAACAGCACCAGAAATGACACCCAGCACAGTTGGTTTGCCCGAACGCAGCCATTCAATCAGCATCCAAGATACGCCAGCACCAGCAGCAGCAATCTGGGTGGCAGCCATGGCCATGCCTGCGCGCCCATTGGCACCCACAGCAGAACCAGCATTGAAGCCAAACCAGCCAACCCACAGCAGGGAAGCACCGATAACGGCATATGTCAGATTGAAGGGGGAGAGATCATCCTGCCCGTAGCCTTTGCGACGGCCTAGCACCAGAGCGCACACCAAACCTGCAACACCCGCGTTGATATGCACGACTGTGCCACCGGCAAAGTCTGCCGTGCCAAGGCCACCCAGCCAACCAATAGGGCTCCAGACCCAGTGCGCGATAGGGGCATACACAATCAAGGACCAGATGATGGAGAACACGCACATGGCGCTGAACTTCATGCGTTCAGCATAGGCACCGGAGATTAGGGCCGGGGTGATGATGGCGAATGTCATCTGGAACATCATGAAGATGCTCTCAGGAATGGTCATTGTCGTGGCGTTGGGGGAATCTGCGCCAAGGGTAAAGCCGATATCCGCACCATTGTGAATGTTGGCGCCAATACCGTTCAGGAACATACGGCCCAACCCGCCAATCCACGGAGACCCAGTGGTGAAGGCGAGGGAGTATCCAGCAACCATCCAGACAATGGAGATAATGCAGCACAGCGCAAAGGACTGCATAAGCGTTGCCAGCACGTTTTTCTTACGTACCATGCCTGCATAAAACAGGGCCAGACCAGGGATTGTCATCATCAGCACAAGGGCGGTGCTGACGAGCATCCATGCTGTATCACCGGTATCGATAGCTGGTGCAGAATCAGCAGCAAAGCACTGTGTACTGAATATGAAAGGAAGAGCTAACGCGCAAAAAACGTTGGTTTTGTTTTTGCGTATCGTTTTCGGGATCAGCATGCGGTGGTGTTCCCTGCAGAGAAGGATAGGTGAATATAGTATCTGTTTCGAAATGATATGCGTTTTTGATTGGCAGGGCAAGATCGCTTATAGCCTTTTGTAAGGAGCCTTTTTTGGGGCCTTAGGCTGCCAAGTTATTTTTTAATAACATCACCTTAATCAAAGCGCGGCTAAAATAAGATGGAATGGCGTGAGTGCGCACATTCTCTGCGGATTAATATTTGTTAGATAAATATTAATCACTCTGTCTGTTGTCTTTTATTGCTTGGCTTTAAGATGCGGTGATGGTGGCTGCTTGATCTGAACAAATGGGGTAAACCCAAATGTGTGGATAACACCTAATTAAAGTAACAGATTTTATAGATGTTTCATCTGAGAGCAGAGTGATTTTTTGAAATGGTTGGGTATTCCTATTTTCTTTGTTCTATTTTATAAAAAAAGAAAATCATTTTGATATGCTGAGCAAGGAAATATAGTTATGTTTAAGGAGAGTATATCTGTAACAATAGTTGAGTCTGGTGTTAACGTAAGGAATATACTTCAGAATTTCCTAAAAGATAAAAATGTTAATGAAGTAACACAAGAGAGTGATTGCGGCTTATACCCAGATTCTGATGTTCTGATTTGCTCCCTTGAATTAACGCACGCGGAAAATGCTCAGGATGCTATAGAAAAAGCCAAAAAATATTTGGAAAAATATCCTGCTGTTATCTTTTGCGAACCGAGTTCTTGCTCCCGAGATAAATTAAAAGACTTGGGATTTAAAAGTATTCATGAAAATTTCTCAGAAAACAAAATGTTTGGAGAAATAAATTTTCAGTTTTTTGAAAATTTAGGTCTCCAGTCTCATGTTACATCTGTATCTGAATATGGATATGAAGCTGCGTATCATGTGAGATCTACATATCTTGTACCAGTAGAAAGCACCGGAGGGGTAGATTACGATGGCATAAGCCGTCGCCCGGATTTACCCATAAGATTTCCAGTTTTTAATGTTGAATTTTTTGTTCTTTCTAAATTTGATGCACCTGCAATCAATTTGGCAGCTGATGTAGAACTTCTGCAGTTTAAGACGCTCCAGCCTAACGCCAGCGCAGGCGATATGCTTTTGACGAACTTCAAAAGCCCGCATGAAATTGGCGAGGTCTGTTATGAAACGAGCGATGAGAGCATTGCTGAACTTAGGGAAAGAACAAAAGATCCAATTTACGTAAATGATGATAATGCAACAAATGATTTGTTTCGTGCGAAAATAGATGAGTGGTTGAAGCTCACTTCCTTTGCGTTTGAAAAGCAATCTGTTGTTAAGCTTGATAAATGCATTATTACAGGGTGTGGATTTCTATATTCCCACAACAACCCTGTAGCACGTTCAGATTATTTGCTGCCATATTTAACAGCCTCCATTTACAACCCAATTTGGGGCAGCCTTCAAAGATCACACCCAATGCGGAAGGTTGAAGGCCCAGTAATTGTTGCCTTTAATCATTTATATACAAATTATTATCATTTTTTGGCTGAATGCTTGAATGCAACATATCTTGCTTACAAGCAGTTGGCTTCAAGAGGTGTGGAAAAAATAAGCATAGTTACTTTTAAGTTAAAGGGATTTGCGAAAGATTATTTTGATATCCTGTTTTCTAAAAATGAAAACATTTCGATTATAGAGCTTACTGAATCAGAATATATACATGCAGATGAGGTTTATTATGCCCCAGAATTGTTAGGGTTTACTACGCCTCAGCCCTGTCTGATTGCAGAAAGACTGGATTTTAAGAATGCTATTCTTTCCCATAGTGGGGTGGAAGTGCAAACAAATCCTACAGATATCATTTACATTTCTAGGCGTGATACTTCGGCCAGAAGAATATGTAATGAGAACGAATTGATGCTCTCGCTTGAAAAGCTGGGCGTCAAAATTGTGCAGCTCACAGGACTTTCTGTTAAAGAGCAAATAAGCATGTTTGCGAATGCTGGTTTGGTGATTGGTGGCCATGGCGCTGGTATTTCCAATTCCTTGTTCATGCAAAAGACCTCAACCATGCTTGAATTAATTCAGGCCAGTTATCAGAATGTTGGCCCTATGCGTTTAGCTCAAAGCTCCGGCGCTCAATATGTTTCCATGCTGTTCTTCCAAGATGGGGAAGGGGATTCATGGTATGTTGATATAGATAGAGTGTGCCGTTACGTAAAAAAGTATAAAAATTCTTAATATTATTGAATTGCAGTAATATTCAAACATCCGCAGGCTTCGTATTAAATGTGGCCTGCGGATTTTTTGTTTCTCACAAATCTATCTATCATTTTTGCAATGTTTTTCATCACGGATAAGTGTGTGAAGTGCCATTGCAGTGTTTTCCTATAATTACAAAACAGAAAGATTTTGAACCTTAATTGGCTCTAGTTTTTAAAAGTGCTCTAGTATGATAAAATTAGTTCTAGATTAAATAAAATTGTGTCAGGGGTCCGATAATGTATGTGATAGTCAACTACCATCTTCAAGTTGTTGGTGCCGTAGATAACGGGGGTGATTATAAAGACATCAAATTATATAATATTGATGACGACTTCACGCCCATTCTTGTAGATAAAAAGAAGTTTTTCTTTAATGGAGAAGAATGCTTCTTTTCCTCCTATAACAAAAAATTTGTACTGGCGAACCATCAGGAAGCATTCCCTGTAGAAGTGAATTTTTGTGGAGAAAATGAATTTTATTTATCCATCAATGGTGGGTTTGTTTCTTCCAATACAACGTCTCTTTTTGTTCAAGCGTTTTGCGGAGAGTGGGAGCGCTTTTATCTGATAGACGAAGAAAATTTAAGAATAATACGTTCTGCATTTAAAAATGGTTTTTATATTCAGGGAAACAATACATATGTTTCTCCAGAAAAATTAGATTATGATCATAAATGTATTAAGTTTGATAATTATGTTTTTGATTTAAAAAGCATCGTCAGTGCCAAAAAAGTTGGCATGAACAAATTGATGCTTCCCAGAGAAGGTCTGGGCCTGTTTATTATGGAATTATTTAATCCACTGGCATACTACTCATGCTTTGGTAGTGGAGAGATAATTGCCTGTATGGAAGAGTCTATTTACTCTTTATTTACGATTGGCAATTTTGTAGGCGATATACTGGTTATAACGGATCAGGAAAAAATTACATTTTCTGAAAAACTACAGCCATATTTAAATAGAATACATCTGCAACAAGCAAATGCTTATGACTTTTTCGATTTTACGATATCTAGGTACATGGTCTATGACCTGCCGATAATGGATAAATATTCTCCAATCATGTACATAGATTGCGATATCATTATAAATGAAGATGTGAATAAAATTTTCCATAGCGCTATGGGAACAGATAAAGTCTTATTCAGTGAGGAATTTAAGGTTGATACTGCCTCGCCTTGGTTTGGTGGCGTGCATTGGTACGAAGCAGGGCAAGATTACAAATTGATGGATTATGGAATTAACTCAGGCATTTTCCTGTTTAAATCCATAGAAACAGCAAAAGAATTACTGTTTACAGTTGTTCAGTCCATGCTTCATTCTCAAAAGGTAAAGCTGAGTAGAGAGAAGGGTATTTTAGAAACACTTGATCAACCTAATCTGAACTATGTTCTGATGGCTCATTTCCCTAATCATTTTGATGTCGAGATACTTACTCAGCATGTGTCTCATGCAGCTAATGAAAATTTTGCTAATATACCGCTGCTAGGGTTTGCCCATTTTAATGGAGGTTTAGGTAATTTTGGATCACGAGTAGATCTGATGCGTAAATATGTGGAATATTTACAGTCTAATCCAAAAGGCGATATCGAAGTGGTTGAGAAAAACTACCTTTCAATATCGTAATACCTCATCTTTTTGCTATTCGGTAAACCGGATAAGAGAAGGCTAAGATGTCGTGATTGGCTTCTTTGATTTATCTTCGATGCGAGAATGTGCTGAAGATTGTCTTAGAAGCCGGTCAGGATTTAAATCATTCCAGATGCATATATTCATAGAGAATTTATTTTGGGTTATTAAAACTTCTTATAATAGTTAAACAAAATAATACGATATTTATTAAAGAAGCCATAATGCTTCGTTTCTGATATAATGCAGTTGATAATATAATTTCTGGAGCGGCATTATGAGAACTAATATATTTTTGATTTTGCTTCTGAGTTGTGTGGCATTTGAAGCAAAATCGCGAGACCTGCAAATAGAAAGCAACGCCGATAGTTCTCAGAATACGATTGCCTCTGTCGCAAGAATTGCAAAACAAGCAATACCGGCTAGTGCAAGGGGCAAGCCATCGGGTGTGGCGCCATTGGATAGCCTCGGTTTGATGAATGCAGCCGTGAGCGGGAATGTAGATAATGCGATAATTACGAAAAGCCCAGAGGACGTCGTACGTACGATTTCGGATAAATTTTCTGATTATCTTTCGTTAAAAGATATTGGAGTTGCATTGGATAATGAAAATTCAGAAACTGATATTGTAAAAATTAACGAGCTCTGGAAAAAAACACCCCGTCAAACAGTATTTATTCCGAACTCTTATTGGCCTTCTATAAACGGCAACGCTATTGTTCCGGCTACTCCCAGCGGTAATTTTGTTGTGCAGGGGTTAGGGAAGGTGCATTTATGGCCATCTTACCCAGTGACAGATCATGGAATTGGATTTCCAGCTCCTTATTTTGGAGACGGTGTCACGTCCATTCTTTATGGTGCTAATTCTTCAGTTTCTTTTAATCGTGTTGATGCTCATGATATTGGGTTTAATTCTGGCTTGCCAAACACAGCATTTAATTATGTAGCAGACACTAGTAAAGAACCAGGTAATCCGGGGGCTCCCGGAATGTTAAATATAAGTATTCATACAGTTGCGGAAAAGCATAAGCACGGTATGGAATCTGGGGTGAATGATATTTTTGATAGCTTATCATTCGGCTCTTACGGTGATGATGATGTTCAAGATTGGCATCACATGGGGGTATACGGAACGGATTGGACCTGGAGCAATATTCGAGAAGTAAATCAATATGTGCCGTTTTATTTTTCAACAAAAAGAGACGGTGTTTACGATCAGGCGACGTATATAAACGAAGAAGATTTTGCAACAGGTGGGCCTGAAAATAGTAAGGGCGCATATGATCCTACCCAGTATAACCGTAAGATGTTTTGGTTAGCTCATGGTTACGGCACAATGGGGTTCGGAACCGTGGATAAAGCAGGCCATAAAACTGCACATATTGCAGGTGCTGTAACATGGAAGCCATCAACGTCCTACCATCGGTATCAGGAAATTATTGTCGCGGATTCTACAGGGCAACCGTATACATTTTACGCTCTATCTAAAGATTATAACGTTCTTTCTGGTCTGCCGGATAATGCGCGTTCTGGTGCCTCTATGCCCCACTGGGTATTTGCAAATGAGGCCACTGTTGCAGATGGAGGTGTTATCTGGACATGTGTAGGCAAATTTACAGCTGATTTAGGCGAGGTGTTTGGTATCAGTGGTGACAATTCACCACAAACAGGGTGGGTAGCGCGTATTGGCACGCTTATGTCGGAAGATACGGATTATATCTATAATGCTATCTTTGATATGTCTAAAGCCGCGTTTGATCCAAGTGTAACGCATGTTTTTGCGCGTATGCAAAAAGATATGTTTCTTGATTTAACAGCAGATGGAACTCAAGCTGGGCAAAATAATAGGTTGTTCGGATATGGTGATGGGGTTGGACTGGAATATAGGCTCAGTTCTTCTGTAAATGGGGCCCGTGAAGATACGGTGCCGTTTGCCATTTCCGATACAGGGAATACTCATATCTCTTCTCTATCTATAGGGAATGATTCTAAAAAAATTACAGATACGCGTAGCATTGTATTTGCAGAAAATGCTGAAGGTGGAAATCCTGATCATCAAATGAGCCTGCGTGCTTCTTCCTCAAGTGCGCACTTGTTTGCCGATAATATGGATCTTGGAAAAATAACAACTAGCGTCTCTGTCCCCAAATCAAGCCATGCACCATGTCATGCTGGGGAAGAAGCGCAGGATTCTAAGTATTTTTATAAATGTGTAGCTTCCAATCAATGGAAACGTATCGCTTGGGATAAAGAAAACTGGTGATAATAAAAGCGTTTTTTATATAAATAAGAGTGGAGGGGGATTTCCCCCTCCATTCTTATTACTTAAATATGTTTTATGAATTTGGAACAAAACCTAAGAAACGTTCTACAGTCTGCCCGATAACAATATCAGGATTTACATTTTTTACGTAATCTTTATTGATATCTGGCTGCGTGACGAGATGAAACTCACGGAAGAAAGTAGAGAGCCAATAACCAAGTGATGCTTGGGATTCATAATCGTTCATAAATGAATTACCAAAGCCAACAACTTTTTCTGCAAACGGCGCTTTATCATTTTTGAAAACAACACGCCCCCCGGTAAATCTACCAGGCTGAGGCCATATTTGTTCCAATACTTCCCGGCCTGCATGGAAAATGGGGTGAGGCGCACGGGAACATTTTTCGTAAAGATCCTGCCCGAAGAAGCGCTTACCAATATCTCCGGTTGTTATGTAATCAATATTAAATTGGGCAGGGACATTATAAGAAGGGGAAATTTTTGTACAAATATCCTTAAATAGAGCATGACCTCCCATAGGCTGAAAATGCGTATCTATTTTACGGAAGGCATTCGAAAAACCTATTTTTTCAATGGCCTGTAAGCCCGAAACATAATGATCTGTTAAATTGTTCTGGTTGATTTTATACTCTAACATTTGCAACAAGGGTGAAGGGGAGGACCCCATTCCATCATATTGCTCACGCATGACGGACAGTTTGTCTGGGATAACAACCTCAATAAAACGAGCGCCAATGCCAGAACAAAAATCTCGGCGTTCTTTAAAAAGATTTATCCATTTTTCGGCACTTTCTTCCACTTCTTTTGAAGCATATTCATGATCATATATGCTCAAAACATTATTGGAGCCGCGGGTTAGGAATAGATGCCCATTTGTGCCAACTTCACATTGTAGATCAGGAGATACTGTTCCAACTTTTATATAAAATGGGGAAATGTTTTTCTGAATATCATCATGCTGAGGCAAAGGAATTTTATTATTGTTTAAAGATGAAATGGAAGCAAGTTCTGCATAATATATATTGTCATCAATAGATTTTTTCTCATTAAAGATATACATTTCAAGTTCATGAGCATCCATCTGTTGAAAATCTTTCAATAGATGGGAGAAGACCTTAAATTTTATAGATTTTATAACGTCACTTCTAATTTCTATCTCAGTTTTTTCTGAATCTTTTTTGTAAAATACTTTTATATTCCCAGAAAGTACATCATAATAAGAAAAAGGTTCTGTTGTTTCTATAGTAAAGGCACAGGCACCCAGACCGGCTGATTCCAGATCATTTCTGGCAAGGTTGTTTTCACCAAAGCCGATAATATGGCCATTTTTTTCAATCTCTATTTCTATCCGGTTTCCATCATCATAGATCCATCCTGAAACCATGTTAGGTTCTGCAAACCAATCAATTGTACTTTGTGCCATTTAAAGATTCCAATATGTATCAACGATGAAGAGTATTTTTATTTTGTGTTTAAAAGAAAATAAAGATAAAAAATCAGCGGTTTTCTTAAAAGCAGAGAGTTGTTGTTTTCTCTTGATATTGAGCTTTGAGGCGTTTGATGAAATAGGCAAAGACATAATTTATAACGTCTTGGGGTTTGATTAGGCTTAGAATAAAAACAGTTCTTATCTGATTCGAAAAAGGAAAATGGGAGTCGTCAAATGGAGAAAAATATTAATAAAGTTATTTTAGAAAAAATTCAGAATGACAAAGAAAGCGGAGATAAAATGGTATATTTCCCTTTCGATGAAGAAATTTTTATTGATAAAGATTCAGAACTTCTTCAGGAAAACGATACCATTTGGATTGGCAGCAATGTTAAAATTCACGGCCCCAAACGGAAAGCTGTTCATCCGCCGCATTTGGGCACTCCCTCTATGTTTCCGCCAACTGTTACAGCTAGGCATTTAAGGAATTTTCACCGGGCGTGTGCAGAAGGTGAGGCAACAGTTGTATGTATGGGGGATAGCATCTTATCTGTTGGCGCAGATTTAGTTTCTCCATTTGAGAGCCCGTGGAATACTCTAAGCTCTGTTTTGTCAGCACAGAACCCAGATGCCCGTTTGAAATTCTATAATAGGGCTATAGCTGGCACATCATGGGTGGATATGAATAATGAGCAATATCCAGTGCCTATGTGGTGGGACATTGCAGAAAATAAATCATGGCGCGATAGCATTGTAGAGTTGGCTCCAGATCTATTGTTTTTGTATTCAGGGGGAAACGATCAATACAATTTCAATCAAAAGGCATTCCAAGAACTTCTAAAATTTTTCAAAGAAAATTTAAGTCAGTGTGATATCATTTTGTGTGTCACGTTTCTGCCTTCCACCGCTGCATTGGTAAATGATTATGTAGATAATCATGTTCAGGAAGGCATTATGTTCGTTTCTGAATATGTAAGAAATTATGCTATAGCGCACAATTATGGATATTTGGATTTTGGGCGTTGGCATGCAATGTGCAGGGATGGTGTTGACCCCTGTGCAATTACGTTAACCAAGGTTACCCCTGATAAAAAAACTATTTTGCAGGAGTGGGGCAAAGAAATTAGCCCGATAAAATATTTTATATTCCCTGAAGTACACAATGATAACGGAGTATGCGCCAACGCTTGTACAGATTGGGTATTGTGTTTTACTATAAAAGAAAATCCGCACTCTATTGTTTTCCCACTTTCTTCCGTGGGTGCCGATTTTAGAAGTGGTAGTTCTAATTATGGGGCTTTATTGTTCAATGAAGATAAGATCGTTTTTCAATATGCAGATGGCGTCTCTAATCCGGTTTATTCAATAACTTCCGATATCCATGTTCCAGAATTTCCCCTTACCATCTCAATAGGGGTTAAAAAGAATAACTTGAAGATATCCGTATTAACTAAGAAGAAAAATGGATGGGCTCCATCTATAGATTCAGATTATAGTAATGAGCTGGGTTTTGAGACCATTTTTGAAGGGAATATTGTACGGTTTGGCGGGTCTTATACCCCATACATACATTTCCCTCATCATAGGCCTGCAATGATGATTCATAATCTATGCATCGCTGATACAACGCATATTAATAATAATCAGCGGCGCTTTATGCCTATTGTGACAGACGCTGAACTTTATGAACCATCTTATGCAGCAGGCGGCTCTGGCGCTTATCATATGAATGCGTACGGGGTTATGAAAATATTGGCCCCAGTAATAGAAAACCAACAGTGGTACAAACCCTGAGCATAGAATTGCGTATTATTGGAAAGTAAAAATATATGGAGGATTAAAATCCTCCATATATATAAATAATACAGGCTGACAGTTATATTTTAGTTAGTGGTTTTTGTAATATGCAAAGGCATGAACGGGACTTCATCACTATCCAAAATGAAAGCGCGCGTACCGTCAGACGGAGCCAGTTCCCGGAACCCTGCACGTAAATAAACTTCCCGGCATGGTGTGTTGTCTGGTGTTTCCTTAAGCGGGGCCGTAATATCTACTTCGTTTTTGTGTTCAGAACGCAGGAGGTGCACTGCTTCAGCAACAACAAATTCCTCAATTTCCATGCCCAGCACACGGCAGCTCATAACGTATTGAACAATCTCTGTGCCCTTAACATAGAGAACCCCAACCAGCCCGTAGTCGGTGAATCTATCTTTTACGCGGAAGCACAGGAGCTTCCCGCCAGATTTCAGGAAATCGGCAATTTCTTCAAAAGACCAACGCTTGCCAGTTGTATTGAACTGATTGGTCTTGTTGGTCAGCTCCAGAGCACGGCCAAATTCAGGCTGGTCTGTGTTGGTAATGATCGTAAAGCTAACCTCGCAGTTAAGAGAGGCCAGGAAGTCATCTCTGTCCATAGACGAGCGTGTTTCTTCACGGTCTATCTGGCTACGGATCATTTCTTCCCGACGGCTGGATTCCTCAGTCAGGCGTGCCACCTGTGTTTCAGCAGCCCACAAAAGAATGCGGCGGGTAAGATAAGGGTTACCCCCAATAGCTCTGATTTCAGGGAAGGCAGATGTAACCGCAGCGCGCTCAACAGGGTTATCATCTACAAACACAACACTTTTGGGCTTAATGTTGAATTCTTTGCAGATTTCAGAAATGTTTTGCGCTTTCGGTGTCCAGTTGATTTTCACCGATGCAAAATCATCTAGTGAAACAAAGCTTGGATCAACAACGTCTGCCCATCTTTCTTTTACATAGTCATGATCATTCTTGGAGCAGATAGCGACCAAAATACCGCGTGCGCGTAGATGGTGGATTGTTTCCCATATTCCCAAGGGCCAGCCATCTGTACGGGGCCATGGGCGTGCTTCTGGGCGGTAGTGCTCAGCAATCTGCCCACGCCACAATGTATTATCCAGATCGAATATAACGGCCTTAACCTGATCAATCTGCTTTACGCTGCGGTAAGTGCTCACGGCTTGGCGGAAAACCGCATCTACAAAGGCATCTCTTTTGATGGGGTAAGACTGTTCCAGCGGAGGAATGGGCTCATTCCTGGCAATGGACCCAAAATCATCCCAATCTTGATATGCCACAGCACCATGAGAGTAGAAGTAGATCATATCATCCAGCACAAATCGCTTTCCGATAGAGCTGGCAACGGCATCTATATCTACAAGATACGCATTATTATATTCGGCAACTTTTGCACTCAGATGCTCATTGAGCCGCCGTACAAGAGCAGCAATATCATTCATGCTACCGCGCCCATGTATACTGGAAGCGCTGTTCATCTGTGGTACGATGAAGTTGGATACAAAGGCCAACAGCCCATGCTGTTTGTTATAGACCATTGCTGCATCCAGCATGACATCAATAACAGCAAAAGCATCTTGCAGGAGTGTATTTGCAAATCCTGCTTCGTTAAAGCGGAAACCCCATATAATACGATCCGTTATAACCGAGCGTAGGGGGATCTGGATGTACTGGAAGTCATATTCCCCAACAGGAGCGGGGGGAGCTGGAGGCAGCACGCTGACAAAATTATAGGGCACATAGTCAAAAGTAATGTCAGAATGGCGCTTTTGAAATTGTTCCAGATAAAGTGCAGTCAGGCATGAGCCAATGAGCAGCACCTTTTTGATTTTTGTTGGTGTTACTTCAAGATCGGCAGGGAAAAGGTATTCTGGGTCAGGAATGCCAGAGGGTTGTGCTTGCGCTGGTATTGCTGCAGGTGCAGCAGATACGGCCGGAGCTTGTTCTGGAGCGGGTTCCGGTGCGTTATTGGCCGGGTTTTGCTGCAATATAAAATGTGTATTTGAATCCTCAGGCGTTTCTAACAGCATTGTTAGAAGGCCTTCCTGGTTTTTAACAACCTTTGCAGCACGCCACATCAGCTCTCCATTTTCCTTTAGAAGTAGGAGTTTGTGGTCTTCTATTCTCCAGAAAGCCTCATTCGGATGAGAATAACCCGCAATCTTTCCATCCGGCGCAAGCTTGAGAGTTGTCGTGAGAGGAGACTGTCCTTCCCCACCAAAAGTCCACGTCATTTCGGTAAGGGATGGAGACAGAACGGTGGATTGTCCGCGAAAAGTTTTGGTTTCTATCATGACAGTCTCAAGGTACCTTAACAGTGGAATTTATGGCGATACTTTACGCCGCAGACGCAGGTAAAAGAGAGAGAATTTTATCTGATATTGCTTTGTAGGCTGGGCGGTCAAAATGAGCTCCGCCAAACATGCCATCTTTCGCTAAATCATCTTCAGAACGAACGATATCGTTTACATCAATGTAATCAAATTTATATTTCTCGGCCAGCGGACGCACAATGGAATTGATTTCTGCAAAAAATTCCAAAAGCTTATGATCACGCCCTACGGCCTGATTTAGCCCAATGATGATAACCTTTTTCTGTGCTGCCATCATGCGATTGAAAATATAACGCAGGTCTTTCAAGAATAGATTTTTGTTAAAACCACCAAGGAAAACAAATTCATTCCTAAAGAAGTCCCACTGCTCTTGTGATACGTGTTCTACGCCATATTTATTCACAAGATCATCGTAGGGAACAGCCGTATAATCAAACTTATCTTTGGGGCCGCCAGGCAGATGGTAGGGCAGGCCGAAATGGCCCATAGGCACAATCATGCCTGTGGTTTTGGACTGATAAAGGCCGTGGAAAGATTCCTGAGAAAAAGACAGAACATACACATCTGATGTTTCTTCAAGAATATCAGTTTTAAAGCGTCCATCAGGTATGCCGGGAAGATGCGCAATAATTTCCCTGTTCCGATCGTCTTTCAGATCACGCGTGAGGGCAACAAAGCGAGGGGAGGCGATAATTTCCCAACCTTCGTAAGCGTAGTTCAGCTCTTCAAGCGTATCGACTTTTGTGCGCAAGAAATTGGAGGTCATCATCATGTCGCATGCGCCGCGGATACAAACTTTTAGGCGCTTTGCTGAGTGTGATGATGTTTCTGTCGCAGTATCTACATCGTCAACAACATTGATCCAGTCAACAACCGGGTCTTCAAGTTTAGAACCTACTTTACCTTGAATGGGAACGCGGCGTTTCCCCAACTTCTGCCATACAAACTGTTCAACCCCCATGTTCATGGTGCGGCAGGAGAACAGGAAGTGCAGAAATTCATCTTTCCAAGAAAGGTAAAATCCGCAGATGCCATAATTCCCGTAGGCATCGGCAACTTTTACATAGCCAACATCCGTATCAAAATCGGCTTCTACTTCTTCCTTAAAGCGCAGCCGTGCCTCTTCAATATCTTCCGGCCACCGGTTTTTGGTGAAATTGAGCTGGTTGGTCCGGTTCACAAGGTCATGAATACGCGGGAACTCTGCTTCAATATCGGAATGAAAGCTAACGCGAATATCGCTTTTACGTAAAAAAGCCTCGTTATCGCCGCCAGTTGCAGCCATATCCTTGTGCTTGGATTCCAGGACCTGATAGCGCTTGAGGCGGCTATGCTCTGGGTCTGGTTTGCCTCTAAAGCGTGGATTATCCAGCAAAGTTTCTAGGACATCGGGTTCAGCCACATTGAGTTCTGGGACAAAATGCTTGGCTTCGTTCAGATTTGTAACGTTATCATCAACGAACATCACTGTTTCTGGGCGAAGCTGGATTTTTTCGATAATGTCCTTAACCAGCGGTCCTTTCGGGCCCCAGGAAATGCGCGGGAAAACAAAATCATCCCATATGCCAAGCTGCTCTAGGCGCGCCTTAACGTCTTCAAACGTATTGCGTGAGCAAATGGCATTTACAATGCCGCGGCCATTCAGTGTTTTTACAATATCAATATTGCGCTGAATGGGGGAGATTTCACCTTCGGATAGGGTGCCTTCCCAGAAAGTATCATCCAGATCCCAAATAACCAGCCGAATACCTTCTTCCTTTGCTGCCGGAGCAGAAGGTTTTGCAGTTTTGGCGTCGGGCTGCTTGGGGGCTGGTGGTGGCGCTACTTTTTTAGGTTGTGCTGGAATGGTAGGGGCAGGAAGTTCGCTGGCCAGAAGAAGATGGCTGGGGATATTTGCTTTTGATGCCTGCAGCGCGAAAAAAACGCCCCATTGCGGGTCATTATGAGGAAAGCTTACGAGGGTAATGGAATCTTGATTGTTAAATATACCTTCGAATTTCCAGATCATTTTCCCGTGGATATCGAAAATTTCTAATAAATTTCCGGTCAGTTTCCATGAGTGTTCGTTGGAATGTGTGTAGTCTTTGATCAGACCATCAGCCCCAAATCGAAGAGAAGTCGTGAGAGGAGGGTGATTAAGAGGTCCCCAAGTCCATACAGTGGATTCAAGTAATGCTTTGGTTACGCTAAAATGAACTGCCACGGTTACCTCTCATCTGAGCCAATGTTTTTCATAATATCGATATTATAGTTAGTATACTGTAATTCAGGAGAGACTGAAAGTTTCAAAAAAAAACTGCCCTCCTTTCAGAGAGCAGTTTTCTTCAAACTGGCGATACGGCAAGTTTATTGCCGTATCGATAGGTTGGAAGGACTTAGAAGTCCATACCACCCATACCACCCATGTCAGGGCCGCCAGCCGGAGCGGCTTTCTTTTCCGGGCGTTCAGCAACCATGGCTTCCGTGGTGATCAGCAGGCCAGCAACAGATGCTGCATCCTGCAGAGCGGTGCGGACAACCTTGGCCGGGTCGATAATACCGGCTTCAACCAGGTTCTTGTATTCGCCAGCCTGAGCGTCGAACCCGAAGTTGTAGTCGCTGTTTTCCAGCACCTTGTTTGCAATCACAGCACCGTCTTCACCAGCGTTGTGAGCGATCTGGCGCAGAGGAGCCTGCAGAGCGCGGCGGATGATGTCACCACCAACGCGCTGGTCATCGTTGTGGTAGTGCAGGCCTTCCAGCTTCAGCGTAGCGCGGGCCAGAGCCGTGCCACCACCCGGAACAATGCCTTCTTCCACAGCAGCGCGGGTTGCGTGCAGGGCATCGTCAACGCGGTCTTTGCGTTCTTTCACTTCCACTTCGGTGGAACCACCAACGCGGATCACGGCAACACCGCCAGCCAGTTTGGCCAGACGTTCCTGCAGCTTTTCGCGGTCGTAGTCGGAAGAGGTTTCTTCGATCTGTGCACGGATCTGCTTAACGCGACCCTTGATGTCATCGGCTTTGCCAGCACCATCAACAATGGTGGTGTTTTCTTTGTCGATGTGTACTTTCTTGGCGGTGCCAAGCATGTTCAGGGTAACGGTTTCCAGCTTGATGCCCAGATCTTCGCTGATGACCTGACCACCCGTAAGGATAGCAATGTCTTCCAGCATAGCTTTGCGGCGATCACCAAAGCCCGGAGCCTTAACAGCAGCAATTTTCAGGCCACCGCGCAGCTTGTTGACAACCAGAGTTGCCAGAGCTTCACCGTCAACGTCTTCTGCAATGATCAGCAGCGGACGGCCGGACTGCACAACAGATTCCAGCAGCGGCAGCATGGGCTGCAGAGAAGACAGCTTCTTTTCATGGATCAGGATGTAGGGGTTTTCCAGATCCGCTGTCATCTTTTCCGGGTTCGTCACGAAGTACGGAGAGATGTAGCCGCGGTCAAACTGCATGCCTTCAACAACATCCAGTTCTGTCTGGAAGTGCTTGGCTTCTTCAACCGTGATCACGCCTTCGGAGCCAACTTTCTGCATGGCTTCGGAGATCATCTGACCGATTTCAGATTCACCGTTTGCAGAAATCGTACCAACCTGAGCGGTTTCCGCCGGGGTGGTTACTTTCTTGGCGTTCTTCTTCAGCTCTTCGATAACAACGGCAACAGCCTTGTCGATCCCGCGCTTCAGATCCATCGGGTTCATGCCAGCGGCAACTGCCTTATGGCCTTCACGCACGATAGCCTGAGCCAGAACCGTAGCTGTTGTGGTGCCGTCACCAGCAATGTCGTTGGTTTTGGATGCTACTTCACGCAGCATCTGAGCGCCCATGTTTTCGAACTTGTCAGCCAGTTCGATTTCCTTGGCAACGGAAACACCGTCCTTGGTGATACGGGGAGCACCGAAGCTCTTGTCCAGCACCACGTTACGGCCTTTGGGGCCCAGCGTTACTTTTACAGCGTCAGCCAGAATATCCACACCGCGCAGCATACGCTGGCGTGCGTCTGCACCAAACTTTACGTCTTTGGCAGCCATTGAATTTCTCCTGTGAAGATCGTTCTGAAATTAAAATGCGGATCAGCGCAAAATCAGGCGGTTACCACGCCCATGATGTCGCTTTCCTTCATGATCAGCAGCTCTTCGCCGTCGATCTTCACTTCCGTGCCGGACCATTTGCCGAACAGGACGCGGTCACCAGCCTTAACATCAAGCGCTACAATCTGGCCCTGTTCATTCCGGGCACCCGGACCAACTGCAACCACTTCGCCTTCCATAGGCTTTTCCTGAGCTGTGTCAGGAATAATGATTCCGCCAGCGGTCTTCTGTTCGCCTTCAAGGCGACGGACAACTACCCGGTCGTGTAAGGGACGAAACTTCGTCATTATGGATCGCTCCACATTCATTTTTGGGATGGTGCCCTTAACAGAAAGCAGCCCCATCCGCTTTGTCGCGCGTAACATAACGCCGCGTTACGTTAGCACTCCCACCCCGGGAGTGCCAGAAAAGGAGATAGGTCTGCCCAAAGGCAGAGTCAAGGAATGTGGATAAAGTTTCTTTTTGCTGTAACCTGAGAGCACATAGGAGGTGCTTACATGGGTCATATCACAACACTTCAGGCTGCAGATGGACATGAGTTTTCTGCATGGGAAACCGAAGGCAGCCATCATCCTTACACACTTGTGGTGCTGCAGGAAATTTTTGGTGTGAACCACCATATCCGGCAGGTTTGTGAAAACTTTGCCAAGGCAGGATTTCACGTCATTGCGCCAGCTTTGTTTGACCGTGTGAAACGTGGAGTAGAGCTGGATTATTCAGCAGAAGGTGTGAAAGAAGGCCTAGCACTGCGGGCACAGATTCCGCTTGCCAAAACATTACTGGATATTCAGGCGGCGGCCTCGGTATTCAAACCCCGTAAGGTGGGCATTATCGGCTATTGCTGGGGCGGCACATTGGCGTGGGAAGCTGCGTGCAAAACCGATGATTTTGCGGCTGCTGTTGGCTGGTATGGCGGCAGTATTGCCGCCAGCCGAAACGAGACTCCGCGCTGCCCGGTGCAGCTTCATTTTGGTGAACAGGATGCAAGTATCCCGCATACTGATATTGCGGCTATTCGGCAGGCGCATCCGGAAGTTGAACTTTACGTGTACGACGATGCAGGGCACGGATTTGGTTGCCCGGAAAGAAGCTCTTTTAATGCCAAAGCTTATCAGGAAGCGCAGGAACGCAGCGTTGATTTCCTGAAAAGCAATATGAATCCGTAAGGCTATTTCCCTGTCCCGACCGTGGCCCGTTATCGAATTATGATTGACAATTGCGGCTGGTCATGGGGGGATGGGGCATATCCTGAACCGCACACGGTGTGCAGCAGGACAAAACGTTGAGAAGAACAAGGACTATCCCGCTCATGCCGACCGGTACAGTAAAATGGTTTAACGCCACCAAGGGTTATGGCTTTATTGCCCCAGATGATGGCGGTAAAGATGTGTTCGTGCATATTACCGCAGTACAGGCAGCGGGTTTGCGTGGCCTGAATGACGGACAGAAGGTTTCTTTCGATCTGGTTGAAGAACGCGGCAAGCAGGCTGCAACCAATCTGAAAGTAGATTGATTTTTTCAGGCAGGGCCGATCAGTTTTGATCGGCCCTTTCTGTATCTGCCAAAAAGGCAGCAAGTTCTCGCGCTGTATCTGCCAACCCAAGGCGGCGGACTTCCACACCTTCGGGAAAAGCACTGAGCAAGCGGGTAGGGGTGCGCCTGTCTAGCAGGACAAATACCCCGCGATCAGACTGGCGGCGAATAAGCCGACCAAAGGCTTGGCGTAACCGCAGGCGTGCAATTCGTTCATCAAAAGATTTCGGATCACCTCCAGAAAGGTGAATGCGGCGTTCACGGTGCAGAATATCTGGCCGGGGCCACGGCACACGTTCAAAGGCGACTAGCCGTAACGCATTGCCGGGTACATCCACGCCATCTCGCATGGCATCTGTGCCTAACAGACAGGCGTGTTCTTCCGTTCGAAAAATATCGACCAGCGTATTGTTGTCCATCGCATCTACATGTTGGGCGTAAAGCGGCAGACCGTTTTCTTCCAGTGTTGGGGCAATACGATCGTACACGCCACGTAAGCGGGAAATGGCCGTAAACAGCCCTAAGCCACCACCGCCGGATGCCAAGAAAAGCGTGCGAAATGCGGCGGCGAGATCAACAATGCTGCTGTTGTCTATGTCCGTTACAATATAGGCGCGTGTCTGGCGGGCATAATCAAACGGGCTGGCCAGGCTGGCGCGCAGAGGTGGAGAAGGGAAGTGATTGGCCCCGGTGCGTGCCTCCGCTGCCTCCCACGCCTGTTCTGCGTTATCGCTATCTGGTTCGTTTGTTTGCTGGTCACGCAAGGTGGCTGATGTAATCAACATACCTTGTGCGGGTATAGCCATGATGCCAGCAAACGGAATGGTGGGGTCTAGCCAATGGCGGTAAAGGCCCACATCCTGTTCTCCCATGCGCTGTTTTTCGCGCCGCTCAACCCGGATAAAGTGCACGTGGGAAGGTGTGGTATCGGGCTCAGGTGGTGTGTCTAGTGCGCTCAGCATAGCAATCCACGCATCCAGCCGCGAGATAGCCCTGCGGCGTAAGGCGCGTGTCATGGCCTCTATGCGCCCGCGTGTTGTGGAATCCAGCGTTTCGGCATCTTCTTCCAAGCGCGCGTGCAGGCGCTCCACCAAGGTGCGTAGCGGCTCAACAAGGCGTGTTAAGGCGCGGGTCAGAAGATGCCCGGCTTCTGCCAGCTCTGGTACCAAAGGGTGCAGATCACATTCAAGGGCAGCATAAACGTGCTGTTTTCCACCTTCCTGTGTTCTGGCAAGAGCCTGTTGCCGCAGGAGCCGCAGAAAAACTTCTGTAGGATTTTCCAACACCGGCTGAGGAGCTTCTGGTTCAAGCGGAAACAGCCCGATATCTTCCGGGGGTTCTGGCGGCGGTGGTTCATCCGCCTGTTCCTGCCCTAATCGTGAAGACCAGCCGGGGGCGGGAAGGGCCGTTGCGGCCATAAGCGCCGCTTCCAAAGGTGTTTCCAGTTTGGGATGGCCGACAACCAGATCATCCAGACGCCGCTTTAAACCACGAGCGCGGGAGCGCCGTCCTTCCGCCCCCAGCAGCCAACGCCGTAGCTCAGCCGCTTCCAGCCCGGAAAGTTCGGCAGAAAAGGCGCTATCTGCCGCATCGGCCAGATGGTGGCCTTCGTCAAATACATAACGGGAGGGAGCCGAGGGATCATCCGTTTCATCGGCATCGTCGCTCATACCTGCCTGCGCGTAGGCAGCCTGCGCCATGACAAGAGCATGGTTGGCAATAACCAGATCAGCTTCACGCGCGCGGCGGATGGAATGTTCAACAAAGCAATGCTGATAATGGGCACATGCGCCGTGAATGCACTCGCCGCGTCTGTCTGCCACGCCTATCAGATTCCCTTGGCCGAACAGATCACCAAACCAGCCGGGCAGGTCACCGCCAAACAGGTCTCCATCCGCAGTGGCCAAGCCCCAGCGGGCCAGCATGATAAGGGCGATGGTAATACCGGCCGGGCGTGATGCCGCAGTGTTAACGGCTTCTTCCATGTTCAGCAGGCACAGATAGTTTTCCCGCCCTTTGCGGAGCACAACGCGTTGCCGATGTGTGGCCTGATCTGGGTAAAGCCTGCGGGTTTCCTGCTCAATTTGCCGTTGCAGGTGGCGCGTATAGGTACTGACCCACACCGCCCCCTTATTCCGTTCCGCCCAAAGGCTGGCGGGAGCAATATAGCCTAAGGTTTTGCCGGTTCCTGTGCCAGCTTCTGCCAGCACAATGGCAGGATCTCCGCGCACATTGCGTGGTTCAAACGCCCCGGTAGCGACTGATGCGAAGTCGGCTTGCCCGGCGCGGATTTCGGCATCCTCGCCCAGCATTTTGGTCAGTTGCTCGCGTGCTTCTACGGGTGAAATGGGGTGAGATGCTGGGGGAGGAGGAAGCGGTGTTTCCTCCCATTTTGGCAAAAAACGCCAGATACGCAGAGCATCCCCTGGCTGAAGCATTGTCTCGGGTAATCTGCCTTGCGGGGTGAGTTTGTCATGCAGCCCCAAGGTTTCGGCAACTGTACCGCTCCAGATCCATCCAGCTTGACCCAATCTTACAGTGAGAGCAGCAAGATGCTCCGCTGTTGTGCCGTTGTTCTGACGTGCCAGATTGGTAAGGAGAAGGGAAAGAAGGCGAGGCAGAAGGTCAGCTTCTGCGGCGCCTATGTCCTCATCCTGCATGCCTAAGGCCAGCGCCAAACCGCGTGGGGTAGGGGCCACAGGTGTGGCGGGGTGCACAAAGGCAAATAGCTCTAATAAATCCAGCCATGGTGCTGGTTGCCCCGGAGGCGGTAAATCTAACCGCCGCGCCAATGCTGGCGCATGAATAACCAGCGGACAAGGCATGTTTTGCAGGTTTTGCCTAACATCCTGCGCAGACAAATGGAGAACCTCTCCATCTTCCGTAAGAAGGGAATAGGCTCCCTTATATGCAACCAGTGCTGGGGCATCGTAAGCGGAGGGGAAGGATGTCTGCATGATAAATACTAGATGATCCATTCCGGCGCGGAATGCCAGAGCTAGAAATCAAAAAGCAACATATGAAGAACAAAAAAGCCCGCCTCACTTTAATGAGGCGGGCTTTTTAGATGGTAATCTGGGGCAGAAAAGTTAGTTGCCGTCTTTAAGGCTATCTGCCACCACTTCCAGAAGTTTGCTGTGCAGGTTGCCATTGCCAGCAACAATCATGACATCGTCAGGCAGATCATCCAGATCAACGCCTGCGGGGTCTGTCGCCTGCCCACCGGCTTCACGCACGATAAGGGCACCGGCGGCACAATCCCACGGTTTGATGCCGAATTCCCAATACCCTTCGTAACGTCCGGCAGCTACCCATGCCAGATCAAGCGCTGCAGCACCAAAGCGGCGCACACCGGCTACGCGCGGCATAAGGGCACCCAGCACACGCGCAAACGGCAGGCGCATACGTGCAGGCACCTTGGCGAATGGAATGCCCGTGGCGAACAGGGATTCCTGCATGTCACGCCGTGCGGATACACGGATACGGCGTTCGTTCAGATAGGCACCCGTGCCTTTTTCTGCCCAGAACATTTCACCCGCTGCCGGGTTGTAAACCAGCCCTGCGGCCAACTCAATACGCCCATCAGGCAGGCGGCGCTGCAAGCCAATGGAAATAGCCCAATGCGGAATACCGTGCAGGAAGTTGGTGGTGCCATCCAGCGGGTCTACCACCCAACGCCATGTCCAGTTATCGCTGCCGGATTTGCCGGATTCTTCCATAAAGAAGGCATAGCCGGGGCGGGCGCGTTCCAGCTCTTCCCGCAGGGTCTGTTCTGCACGCAGATCAGCTTGGGAAACAAAGTCTCCCGGCCCTTTGATGCTGACTTGAAGCTGCTCGACTTCGTTAAAATCGCGCAGGAGACGCTTGGCCGCCTTCTGGGCTGCTGTTTGCATCACCATCATGACGGGGGAGAGACGCATGGCCACTGTAGTTTTGTCCTGCTCTGGAGAGAAAAACGGAAGGGATCAGTCTTTGGCGCGTTCGACGTAGGAACCGTCTTCCGTCCGAACCACAATACGTTCACCCGATTCAATAAAGGGCGGCACCATGGTTTTTACACCATTGGAAAGTTTTGCGGGCTTGTAGGAGGAAGATGCCGTCTGGCCTTTTACAACCGGATCAGCTTCCACAACTTCCAGCGTAACCTGCGGCGGCAGATCAATACCTACCGGGTCACCTTCAACCAGGTGCAGGTTGATGGTCATGTTATCCTGAATGAACGGAGCCTGATCACCCAGCAGATCCACAGGAACGGTCAGCTGGTCATAGGTTTCGGGGTCCATCAGAACCAGCAGTTCGCCATCGGTGTAGGAATACAGGTATTCCTTGTCTTCCGTCATCAGGCGTTCAACGCTATCAGCGGTCCGCCAGCGTTCGTTGGTTTTGTTGCCGGTTTTCAGGTCGCGCATTTCAACCTGAATAAATGCTCCGCCCTTGCCGGGGGTGATGATCTGCTGTTTCAGCACCGTCCAGCGGCGGCCATCATGCTCAATCACCTGACCGGCGCGGATCAGGTTTGCCTGCTGTTTCATAATTCGTCCCTGAAAGGAATGTCCATTAAGGATGGGGCTTGTACAAGCCTGACGCCCGAAGAGCAAGTTTGCTGCACTTGATATATCGTGTTTTCTCCCGCTGGACAGGGTGGCCATATCCTGTTTATAAGGCGGCAGGTCCTCAGATGGATGACATGAGGATGGGTGTCCGAGTGGTTTAAGGAACTGGTCTTGAAAACCAGCGTGCGGGGAACCGTACCGTGGGTTCGAATCCCACCCCATCCGCCAACTATAACTTCTCCAAAATTTTTAATATCTTTGTAAAACGCTCAGTTTTGCTCCCGTATCAGGGCTTCCATGTAAGTGGAAATGGGCAAACACACTTTCTCGGCTAGACCTTTAGAGTCTTCCGCTTTTGCGGAGCCGAGCAGGAAGAGAGCATATTTTTTGTGAGAAACAGCTCAGCTTGAGCAAAGAAGAACGCAGAAAACCCGTACTTTTTAGATCATAGGAGCCATACAGGTTCTGCGTTTATGTGTTTTTAGTGGGTTTCTGCGGCTTTTTTCTCGGTCGCCAGGCATCCATGCCGCAGACAGTGGCGGTGCAAAAATTCAGTCTTGTTGCCCCATGAATTTTCACGCTGCCAAGGTGACCATTTGTGGCCAAGAAGGCGGCATATCAGGCGGGATCTGAACCATCTCATCTTATGTGCTTTCTTTACCTTACGTGTTTGCCAATGGAATTTGGAAAGCGAACAGAGGCAAAGGCATTTAAGGTACAAATGTATAATTTTCTAGGGCAGCGCCAGCATATGCCGTTCAGGCTGGTGGGAACTGCCCCGTCTTTGCTTCGGCAAGGGCACGCTGCATCAGTTTCTTCTCATTCTTTTTGAGGAAGATGGCGCTCCCGATAATAAAGATAACTCCTATAACGCCCACACATGTTCCGACTGTGCCAGACAATTTGGTAATCTGATTACCCAGTATGTATGTGCCGATAGCGTAGCCACCAGCCCAGCAAGTGCCACCAAGGGCGTTAAACAGCATAAAGCGCGGCCAACGCAACTGGCATGCGCCTGCAAGCAATGCCACAAACACGCGCGCAACAGAGATAAAGCGGCCAAAGAAAACAATGGCATCGCCATGATGGTGAAACAGATATTCCCCTACCAGAAGGCGATCAGCTGTCAGGCCAATTTTGGCACCGTGTTTTTGCAAAAGGGGTAGCCCAACATGGCGCCCGATCAGATAACCCAGATTATCCCCAATAATGGCGCCCAGAACCGCAGCCGCAGTAATGCCCTCAATACCCAGATGGTGGGTTTTAAGGCTGTAAAGTGCAGCCGTGATAATGCAGGTTTCCGCCGGTAAGGGCAGGCCCATGCTTTCCATCATGACAATGATGGTGACAATTCCATATCCATAATGCTGCAGCAGATAGTCGAGATGCTCAAGCAGGGGGAATAATCCTTAGAGTGTGCGATGAAGGTAAAAAAGTTGGCAAACCATGATGGAATCCAAAAAAGCAGGCTAGTGGCTTTCGTGCATGGCAAGATTGCACCTTAAGCCATTATGGCTTTTCTGGGTGGGATGAAGATTTTCGGGCGAACCTAACTCTCTGTAATTTCATGTCTTTTTGGGTTGTTTGATACAAATTCATTACAAGCGTAGGGGGCTGGTGTATAGACTGCTCCTTAATTGGAGAAGATGCGCCCAGAAAGTATGGCGCTTGTGAGCTAAGGAACGAAACCCATGCATCAGACAGCCCATGCCGAACATGCAGCGGCAGCACACGCGCAGATGCCCATTTCAGATGTAGATGTCTGCATTATTGGTGCTGGGCCTGTTGGGGGAACCTTGGCCTGCCATTTGGCGCAGGCGGGTATCAAAGTGGCCGTGGTGGACAAGGCGGATCTGCCCCCCATGGAAGACCCGGATTTTGATGGCCGAGCCTATGCTATTGCTGCTGGCCCAAAAGCATATCTGGAAGAAGCCGGTGTGTGGGAAGCTCTGCCACTGCCATCCTGCCCGATTGAGGATATTCTTGTAACGGATGGTCGGCCGGGTGAGCCTGCATCGCCGTTGTTTCTGGAGTTCACGCGTGAAGATGCCAATCAGCCATTTGGGTGGATGATTGAGGCACGTTCTTTGCGCGTGGCTTTGAACGCCAGCCTGCATACTACGCCAGAAATTACACTGCTGGCCCCGGCTGAAGCCACCATTGTGCGGCGCAAGGAGGGGGCAACAGTAACCCTGCATGATGGGCGCAGCTTTAAGGCAAAACTAATTGTTGCAGCTGATGGGCGTAAAAGCCGTTTGCGCTCTCAAGCTGGTATTCCGCTTACCCGTTTGTCCTATGGTCAAACGGCCATTGTTTGCGCCATTGCGCACGAATTTCCGCATGATAACAGCGCGCTCGAACATTTCCTGCCTGCAGGGCCGTTTGCGCAACTGCCTTTGCCGGGCAATGAGGAACATCCTTACATGTCCGCCATTGTGTGGAGTGATCACGATGGCTTGGCAGAGCGTTTTGCAGCATTGCCGGATGATGTGTTTGCCATGCAGCTTCAGCGCCGGATGGGCAATAACCGTTTAGGGCAGGTGAAGCCTGTTGGGCGGCGGTGGACGTATCCTCTGTCTGCCCAGTACGCTCAGCGTTATACGGATACGCGTATGGTGCTGGTGGGGGATGCGGCACATGGTATCCACCCCATAGCCGGGCAGGGGCTTAACCTGGGTTTTCGCGATATTATTGCGCTGAGCAAGATTTTGATTGCGGCACATAAGCGCGGTAAGGATTTGGGAGCGCCTGAGCTTTTGGCGCGTTATCAGGCAGAATGCCGCCCGGCCAATATGCTTATGCTTGCAGCAACCGATGTGCTGGACAGGCTGTTCAGTAACAATAACCCAGTTTTAAGGTTTGCGCGCGATGTTGGTATTGCGGGTGTGAACCGTTTGCCTGGCCTGCGTAAAGCCTTTGTAAAGCACGCTATGGGATTGTAAAAATGGACGCAGCAACGCATGACGGCGCTCAGGCTGCCGTCAAAGCCAGCCATTTTGATGAAGACAGTTCAATCTGCGCGCCTCAGCTTAATGTTTTGTGGCAGCAGATGACGCAGCAGGCCTGTGTTTGCCATGATCCGTTGGTGAAAGGGTTGTTGGCGACAGGTGTGCGCAGCCATTCAGATTTTTCTTCTGCGCTGGCAGCGTTGATCGGGCGCAAGTTGGGAGATCGGTCTGTAGCGTCCGATGCTTTGGCGGAGCTTGTTAAAGAAGGCTTTGATGCAGAGCCGGATATTGTATGCGCTGCCGCTGCCGATTTGCTGGCGATTCGAGAAAGAGACCCCGCATGCCCGGATTTTGTAACGCCGTTTCTGTTCTTTAAGGGCTATCAGGCAGTTCAGACCTATCGGGTGGCACATTGGCTATGGGCGGAGGGGCGGCGCCATCTGGCGTTACACCTGCAAAGCCGTGCATCAGAACTGTTTGCTGTAGATATTCACCCATCAGCGCGGCTTGGTCGGCGTATTTTGTTTGACCACGGTACGGGCATTGTTGTGGGGGAAACCTGCATTATTGAGGATGATGTCTCCATTTTGCAGAACGTCACACTGGGTGGCACAGGCAAACATTCTGGAGACAGGCACCCTAAGGTGCGGCGTGGCGTGCTTATTGGTGCTGGCGCCAAGGTTTTGGGAAATATTGAAATTGGAGAGGGCGCTAAAATTGGCGCTGGTTCCATTGTGCTGGAGCCTGTACCGCCCTTTACAACGGTTGTAGGTAACCCGGCCCGTAAGGTGGGTGTACGCCATACCGGGCGTATGCCTGCCCTGAATATGGATCAGACTCTTCCGCCGATCGATTATATTATCTGAATGAAAATAAAAGATGATTACTGAAGGAAATGTATTTTCCTTCAGTAATGTCTTTTTAAAGTAACGTAGCGCGCGAAAACTTGATTACAGAGCACTTTCGCCAGATTCTTTTGTGCGAATACGCACTGCGCGTGAAATATCACTTACAAAAATCTTGCCATCACCAATTTTGCCAGTATGCGCTGCTGTGGCAATGGCTTCTACAACCATGTCTTCCATGTCATCTTTGATAACAATTTCAACCTTGATTTTGGGCAGAAAACTGATGCGATATTCTGCACCACGGTAAATCTCGGTCTGGCCGCGTTGCCGGCCAAAGCCTTTCACTTCAGAAACTGTTAACCCCTGAATACCTAAAGGGGCCAGAGCTTCGCGCACGTCATCAAGTTTGAAAGGCTTGATAATCGCAGTAACCAGTTTCATGCGCTCTTTACTCCATTAAATGTCCGTCTATTCCGTTTCGATAGTGACATATTAAATTGGCTTGCGCTAGGCGAATATTTGGTGAGCGTAAATGTGAATGCTAAGACTGGCATATACATGCGCGCTTTTGGTTTTTTGGGCCTCAAGCGGGCCAAAATAAAGAGCAGAAATCAAGTATTCACCTTTTCACATTGCGTATGTTGGCTGCACAGGGCATTGATGCCGCAGTTGAGTTCACCTGATGTTTGTGCATCAAGCAGGTTGTGACCTTATGGCAGGATGGGAGAGTTGCTCGTGCGTATAGCCATGATTGGTGGCGGATATGTTGGACTGGTTTCCGGTGCATGTTTTGCTGAATTTGGGCTGCATGTGGCCGTGGTGGAAACAAATCCAGACCGCCTTTCTGCTTTGCGCGAAGGTCGTATCCCCATTTATGAACCTGGTCTGGATGCGTTGGTGGAAACCAATGCACGTGCCGGACGGCTGACTTTTGGAGATGATATTGCGCAGGCGGTAGCCGGGGCAGAGGCTGTTTTTATTGCTGTGGGCACACCGCCTCGTAACGGAGATGGTGCGGCGGATCTGCAATATGTGCACGCAGCAGCTCGGCAGATTGCGCAGGCTCTTACCGGGTATGCCGTTATTGTCACCAAATCGACTGTGCCAGTCGGCAGCAGCCGCAGAATAGCAGAGATTATTCGCGCCACGCGCCCGGATCTGGATTTTGATGTGGCGTCTAACCCAGAGTTCCTGCGTGAGGGCAGCGCGATTGATGACTGTATGCGTCCGGACCGGGTGATTATCGGGTTGGATCAAAAGCAGCCAGAACGCGCACGCCGAGCAGAAGCCGTTATGCAGCGGGTTTACGAACCGCTAAAGAAGATTGATGCCCCATTGGTCTTTACCGGTCTGGAAACGGCAGAACTGACCAAATATGCATCTAACTCCTTTTTGGCCATGAAGATTTCCTTCATCAATGAAATGGCCGATCTGTGTGAAAAATTAGGGGCCAATGTGCAGGAGTTGGCCTGCGGAATGGGAATGGATGAGCGGATAGGCAGCCGCTTTTTGAATCCCGGTCCTGGTTATGGTGGTTCCTGCTTCCCCAAAGATACGCTCGCACTTTCTCGCATTGCGCAGGAAGCTCAAAGTGGGTGCCGTCTGGTAGAAACCACCGTACAAGTGAACGAAGCCCGTAAAGCGGCTATGGCTGGGCGGATTATTGCGGCGTGTGGTGGTTCGGTAAACAATAAGACCGTGGCAGTGCTGGGCCTGACCTTCAAGCCAGAAACAGATGACATGCGGGAATCTGCCTCCATCCCCATTTTGCATCGTTTGGCCGAAGCCGGGGCGCGCTTGCAGGCCTATGACCCAGTTGGCATGGATGCCGCCAAACCATTGTTGCCGCCAGAAACGATATATTGTGAAAACGCGTTAGATGCCGCGCAGGGTGCTGATGTTTTGGTGGTTTTGACGGAGTGGGAGCAATTCCGTTCCATTTCACCAGAAGCCTTGGCGCAGCGTATGCAAAACAAGATTATTGTGGATTTGCGCAATATTTTTGATCCCGCAGTTATGCGCGCTTCCGGTTTTTCGTATCTGTCGGTTGGGCGTCCATAACACCACAAAGCAGCGTACTGCTTAAAAAGCTGTGGCCTAGCGGAAGGGCCACGGCTTTTTTTGTTGGGCGGTTTTATAATTAAGCTTGCAATTTCCAAAAGAACAAATACAGAACAAAGAAAAGATGAGGAGGATCTCATGTCTTTGTCTGAACGTATTGTTTTTCAGCCGTTTGTCTGGCGTGGCACCAAGTTAGAGGGTGGGGCTGCCATTTTGTGCCGTAACCCGGAAGATGCGCATCGCCGGATAGAAAAAGTGCGAGCGGGTATTCTTTCTGTGGCCGGAGCACTGGTGGTGCGTATGCAGGTGGATGAAGAAGCTGGGGATTATGGAGAACCAGAATTTCTGGAACGCATTGGCAGCGTTCCAGAAATGGATGAGTAAGTTTGGCGTTAAATGAAAGCCCCATACCTGCAAGCAGCAAAACTTGCAGGTATGGGGCTTTATCAAAAGTGTGGTGTAAACCGTTGCGATATTACGGTGAGCCGCCAGCTCCTGTTCCCAGATAAGGTCCACTTGCCTTGGATGTATCAGGCCGGTAGCCATCATTTTCATCTAATGCCGGGCCGCCATGTGGGTTTTCGTCCTCATCCTCAATAATAGGCGGAGGAGCCTTCTGGTGCGCCTTGTCATGGAACAAGGGCGTGCTGTCTGATGCGGGCTGCTCATGGCATGCAGTAAGTGCAAGCAGAAGACCAGCAAGAACGGTAGCGGATTTCAGTTTCATATCACGGATCCACAAAAATGCGTGCCAAATGGCAAGCGCTTAACGTGTGCCAAAAAGGCGATCACCAGCATCACCCAGGCCAGGAACGATGTAGCTGTGTTCGTCCAGACCGCGATCAATAGAACATGTCATGATCTGCACATCAGGATGCGCTTTTTGCAGGCAGGCAATGCCTTCTGGGGTGGAAAGCAGGCAGGTAAACAGCAGCTTGCGCGCCCCTTTTTCCTTCAGCCGTGTAATAGCGGCTGCCGCGCTGTGCCCGGTTGCCAACATGGG
The DNA here is from genome assembly GCF_009914215.2 of Acetobacter pasteurianus. NCBI lineage: Bacteria > Pseudomonadati > Pseudomonadota > Alphaproteobacteria > Acetobacterales > Acetobacteraceae > Acetobacter > Acetobacter pasteurianus. The sequence goes on from NZ_CP039846.2 coordinate 2,109,837, forward strand.
ATCAACAACAATACAGCGGCGGGAAGAAACCTGAGAAGGAAGCTTAAGATAATATTCTACGGCTTCCAGTGTTTCAGGGTCGCGGTACAAACCAATATGGCCAACCGGTGCAAAGGGTACCAAGTCCAGCATGCCATCTAAAAGCCCGTTGCCAGCCCGCAGGATGGAAATAAAGCAAACATCCGGGCCTGCCAGTTGTTCACCCTGCATGGGTTCCAGTGGGGTTTGAATTTCTACTGGCTCTAATGGCAGCTCACGGGTGGCTTCGTAGCACATCAGCAAGCTAAGTTCGCGCACAAGGCGACGAAAACCGGCAGTAGAGGTTTCTGCGCGCCGCAAATGGGTCAATTTGTGCTTGATAAGCGGATGATCCAGCACAAGGGGAGGGAGGGGAGTAACAGCATGACTTGTCATGCAACCCTCTATAATCATGGAAAAGCGGGTCTGCCACGTTTTCTTGCGGATGCAGAATATGTTTTATCCAGATTGTGCGGATAGAGAAAAAGGATAGCCATCATGAAGCGTATCTGGATGGATGTGGAAGATCTGTTTGCCTTTGCGCAAGCTGGTGCACGGCTTACAGGTATTCAACGCGTTGTGCTGGAAATCTGTGCAGCCTTTATGGCTGATCCGCATATGGCTGATCACGTTGGTTTTGTGCGGCATAATGTTCAGGGCACTGGTTTTGTGGTGGTGTCTTGGGCGCAAGTGCAGGCTGTGTGGCAAGCCCTAAGTGGGCAGGATACAGAGCAGCCAGAAAAAATGCGGATACGCAGCCTTTCGGTCTCACACAGTACAAACCAAAGTTTGCTGCAAAAATGTGGGCAGCATGTCCCTGTTTCTGTGCGTGTTCCTGCCGGTAAGCTTATCCGAAATAGCCAGAGTGCCTTGCAGGCCGGAAGTGCGTTGGTGCGTGGTTTGTGGGGGCTGGCGTCTCAAACTTTGCGCAAAAAAGATAATCTGAACGTGCAGGGGCAGGCTTTTTCTCCCCAAAAGGGGGATATTCTGCTTTCTCTAGGGGCTTCATGGTCTCATGCCATGTATCAAAAGCTGTTGCGGCAGTGTCGGCAGCAATACGGCATGCGTATTGGGGTTTTGGTGCATGATCTGGTGCCGCTTTTGTGGCCAGAATGGTGCCAGCCGGGTTTGCCTGCGGTATTCCGGCGTTGGTATCAACAGGTCGTGCCGGAATGCGATGTTATTTTTGCTAATTCCGAATCTACCCAGAAAGATGTGCTGACTTACGCGCAACAAAGCGGCAAGCCTCTTTCTGTTCCCGTCATTGTTGTGCCTATGGGGTGTGGGTTTTCTAAAGCAGACCCAGAAAGTGCATCTGCCTCTGTGCAAGAGCACATAAAACAGCTTGGGCCTTATGTTTTGTGCGCGGGCACGCTGGAAGTGCGTAAAAATCATGCGCTGTTAGTTAGGGTCTGGCGGCGGTTATTGCAGGAACGGCCAGCCAATGCCGTGCCAAAGCTGGTGATTGCTGGCGGGCAGGGATGGCTGGTGGACGATCTGTTGCAGCAGCTTGAAAATAGCGCGTGGCTGAATGGCCATGTTGTATGGATAGATCGGCCGTCTGATAGCTGTATGGCGCAGCTTTATAAGCAGGCGCAGTTTACGATTTTCCCCTCATTTTATGAAGGCTGGGGCCTGCCGGTGACAGAAAGCCTGTATTGGGGAAAACCCAGCCTGACCGCATCAGCGTCTTCCCTGCCAGAAGCAGGTATGGGGCTGACAGAAATGTTTGACCCTGATAACGCATCGCAGGCATTGGAGCTTGTACGTAACGTTCTGGATCAGCCGCAGGGTCTTGCCGCCATGGAACAGCAGATAAAGGCACATTTTCAGCCTACCAGCTGGAGCCAGGCAGCACAGACGCTGTGGCAGACAGTCATGTAATGGCCCGGCGGCACGACAGAAGCATTGTTTGCGGAATGGATGGAAAAGGGAACGCTTGAATGGCTGTGAATTATGCCACGGTAACATGGGATCAGCTGCACCGTGATGCGCGTGCATTGGCAGAGGCGCTGATGCCTAAAATGCCCATTAAAGGCATTGTGGCGGTAACACGCGGAGGTTTGATTCCCGCAGCCATTGCGGCGCGTGAACTGGGGTGCCGTCTGATAGAAACAATTTCTGTCGTGACGTATGATGAAGAAAATATGGGCAAGCCCCAGATTATTAAGGAACCCGTTGCCGCAGGAGATGGTGAAGGCTTTCTGATTATTGATGATCTGGTTGATTCTGGCGTAACCGCCCGTGTGGTGCGTGAAAAACTGCCCAAAGCCTTTTTTGCGTGCCTGTATGCCAAACCTGCAGGCAAGGAATTGACAGACCTGTTTATTACAGAAGTGCCGCAGGATACCTGGGTTTTGTTCCCTTGGGATACAGCTCCTTTGTTTGTGCCGCCGCTGGCAAAAAGCAAAAAAAGCACGGTTGACTGATTTTTTACAATCAGAGGGTTGCCATACTCCGAATAGGCGCTTAAACAAGCGCTCAGTTCGGGGCGTGGCGCAGCCTGGTAGCGCGCGTGTTTTGGGTACACGAGGCCCCCGGTTCGAGTCCGGGCGCCCCGACCATAAATAAAGCGGGAGGCAACATCATGCCGGCGCGTATTTATAGGCAGTCAAAGCCTGCTGGTCAGTCCGGTTTAGCTGGCACCAGAGAATGGGTTTTTGAATACGGTCAATCTGCTCCACATAAGCAGAGCGCCCTTATGGGGTGGACCGGTAGTGCAGATCCACAATCTCAAATACATTTGTATTTTGATAGCCGCGAAGCCGCAGAGGCTTATGCACAGCGCGAACATATTGCGTATGTGGTGGAAGAAACTGCACAGCGGATGCGTCGTCCAAAAGTGTATGCAGATAATTTCCGTTATGATCGCATCCAAAACTGGACGCATTGATTTTCTTGCTTTTCCCTATTATGCGTAGGGCGTAAAGCGCCCTTAGCTCAGTTGGATAGAGCAACAGCCTTCTAAGCTGTGGGTCGCTGGTTCGAATCCAGCAGGGCGCGCCACTTTTTTCCTAAAATACAGGGTGCAGTAGGCGTTTGTGTGCGCTAAAGCCGGATGTGTCTTTTTACGCTCCGTTTGAAAGTGCTGCCATGCTTACGGTTTTGCATCGTCTTATCCTGCCAACAGAAGGGCTGGAGCAATGCGATGCAATGTACGCGCGTCCTGCGTTGCCAGAGCGTGTGGCGGAGGCATCCCCCCAAGCTTTTCGGCTAAAGGCTGGGCAAGCATTTACCTTTGATACATTTTACAATGCGTTTTCTGTAAAAAAATGGAAGCAGGCGGGTGGCGTAAGTCGCTTGTCATTGAGCTTGCATATATGCGGGCAAGGTGAGGTCACACTTTTTCATCGTTCCCAAGCTGGTGTTGTCACACCTCTTTGGAGCAAGGAAATTGAAGACGAAATACGCTGCACGGAGGAAATATCGGCGTGGCCTGCATTATCTGAAGGTCTGCTGTATTTTAGTGTAACAGCCAAGGCCGAGTGCACGGTAGAAACCGCATATTTTGCAACATCCTCACCTATGGTGCAGGTGCCGCAGTTGGGCGTTGTCATCACGCATTTTAATCGGCAACAATATGTACGTAATTCCATCCAGCGGGTGCAAAAGGCGCTTTTGCAAGATCCTGCCTATCAGGATGTGATCCATTTTATTGTTATAGATAATTCAGCCAACCTTGATCCGGCGGAGGTGCCGGGGGCCAAGGTTATCAAAAATCATAATTACGGTGGCAGCGGTGGTTTTGCGCGTGGCCTTCTATACCTGCATGAGCAGGGCACATTTACCCACTGCCTATTTATGGATGATGATATTTCCTGCGAGGTTGAAGCCATTCGGCGCTGCTACGCCATGTTGGCCTACAGTGTAGATAGGCGCATAGGTTTGGCCGGCACGTTGTTGGATGATCAAAAACCATGGAGTGTGCAGGAAAAAGGTGCGGAATTCTCAGGTGGTGTGTTTCGGCCTTTGCATGAAGGCGCAGATGTCAGGCCTGTAGAAAACCTACTGCAGTTGGAGCAGGGTGTTGGTAAGCCGGTTTATGGTGGTTGGTGGTTTTTTGCGTTTCGGTTAGATGCCGTATCAGCCTACCCATTTCCTTTTTTTGTAAGGGGGGATGATGCACTTTTTGGCCTCATAAACCGTTTTAATATTGTTACGGTAAATGGTATTGCCTGTTTTTCAGAACACTTTCTGAGCAAGGAAAGCGCCTTTACCCGCTACTTGGGTATGCGTGCATCCTTGGCTATTTACCTTATGGTGGGGCAGGGGCGCACATTGCCGGCTTTAAAAATGATGGGGCTGGCCTTTTTATGGTGTGCGCTATCATGCAGGTACCAAAGCGCGCAGGCTATTTTGCTGGCTTTTGAGGATGTCAGCAAAGGGTCAAATTTTTGGCGGCAGAATCTGGACTTCATGCCTCTAGCCAAGCGTATCCAAAAAGAAGCTTCGTACAGTAAGGACCCTGCATATTTTCAAGCGGTGCCATTTTGTTATGAAGGCAAACCAGAAACACGTATGCGGAAATATATCAGGCTTTTAAGCCTGAACGGGCATTTGTTGCCGCAATGGTGTTTGCGCAAAACGCCTGCATATGTTGGGGAATATACGCGCGGGCTGCTGGGGCTAACCTTTCGCCATCGGCATATTGTGTATCGCAAATATGAAAGTCTGGATGTTTTTGAGGCTGAACTGAATAAGTTGCGGTTTTTTAGCCTTTTGGGCGCATTTATAAAAACAAGTCTTGTGTTTGTTTTGCGGGGTTCAGCTATCAGGCGCTCTTATCGTAAAAACCTGCCAATGCTGACAAGCAAAGCGTTCTGGGAAAAGGTTTATCGTGTCCAACCAGAGAATGATTCAGGCCATTAATCATTCTTTCACGGCTATTCGTGTGCTGCGGTATGGCCTCTGTTCGGTAGATTGTTTATCAAAGAGCGATAGAACAAAGTGCGGTAAGGCTAAGCGGCATTCCGCGCGGAAACACTGAGAAAAAAGGCTGTAAAACGTATGACCTTCTGTGTTGTGGGTGCTGGATTTAGTGGTGCCGTTATTGCGCGCCATTTGGCAGAGCGTGGTCATAAAGTGGTGGTTGTGGATGAACGCTCCCATATTGGTGGGAACTGTTATACTGAGCGCGATACCGAAACCGGCGTTATGGTGCACAAATATGGGCCCCATATTTTCCATACTGCAGATGAGCGGACATGGGCCTATGTGCAAAAATTTGGCACGTTCAAGCCTTATGTAAACCGCGTGAAGGCCATTTCTAACGAGCACGTTTACACGCTGCCCGTTAACCTGCTGACCATTAACCAGTTTTTCGGCACAACAATGGGGCCGAAGGAAGCACGTGCTTTTATTGAAAGTAAGGCAGATAAAAGCATTACCAACCCTCAGTCCTTTGAAGAACAGGCACTGAGCATGATTGGCCCGGAACTGTATCGGGCGTTCTTTTATGGATATACGCGCAAGCAGTGGGGGCTGGAGCCTACGCAGCTTCCCGCATCCATTCTCAAGCGCCTGCCTTTGCGCTTCAATTATGATGATAACTACTTCAATCATCCGTATCAGGGGATGCCTGAAGAAGGTTATACGGCCATTGTGCAGAATATCCTGAACGTTGAGGGTATTGATGTACGGTTGGGCTGTTCTTTTGAAAGCCTGGAAGAAGATTTTCAGCACGTATTCTATACCGGTCCGATTGATCGGTATTTTGGTTTCCGTCTGGGCCGCTTGGGTTACAGGACGTTGGATTTTGAACGCTTTGTAGATGATGGTGATCATCAGGGCACAGCCGTTATCAACTATTGCAATGAAGAAGTGCCTTACACGCGTATTTCTGAACACAAGCACTTTGCCCCATGGGAGCAGGACAAGTTCTCCAAAACTGTTTGTTTCCGTGAATACAGCCGCCTGGCAGGTGAAAACGATATTCCCTACTACCCCATCCGTCTGGTGAACGAAAAGAAGATGCTCGAAAGCTATATCGAGCTGGCACGTGCAGAAAAAGGCGTGTCCTTTATGGGGCGTTTGGGCACGTATCGTTATCTGGATATGGATGTGACCATCAAGGAAGCTCTGGCTGCGTGTGATGTAATCGATACGGCAATGCAGGCTTCAGAACTTTCACTTCCGGCGTTTTTTGTTGATCCTGCCTGATAGTAATTTTCTGTAATATTTTATGAAACGCCCATGCAATATATTTGTGTGGGTGTTTTTTTATGTGCTTTCGCAAAATTTATTCAGTTTTTATTGATAAATTTGGTGCTTTCTGTTGAAAAAGAGAAAGGTATTCCATTTTTTTTGGTCTGATATGTCAAGAAACAATAGTTTCGTTAAGAACGGTTTTTTAGCCGTTTTTTACGCTTTGCTGGTGTCGTGCTTTGTGGTGGGGATATGCGAAGTTCGCTTTCCATCCTTTTTCACCATAGATGATTCCCAGAACGAGTATCTGGGTTTTCTGCGCCAGTATGGGCAGACATGGCTATCTGGAGAAATCCCGTTCATCACCAAGAATATCTTTATTGGTGATAACGCAATGGTTGAACTGCAGCGTGGTATTTTTGCGCCGCAGAATATTCTGGCATCCTTGGTAACGTGCCTGATAGCCAACCCGCTTGTTACGGGCTGGTTCTATGCTTTGTGCAACGTTTTTATCTGCTGCATATCTGGCTACATAATTGGGCGTAGCCTGGAAATGTCGCGCGATATTTCTTTGTTGCTTGGGTTTTCCATCGCAATCAACCCCGTGTTTTTATACCAATATGCAGGGCCGTGGTGGAACGCAGCTAATGGGCATGCATGGTCTTTGCTGGCCATTGCCACATATTGCCAACTGCGCCAGCGTATAACAGCAGGGGCCGTTATAGCTAATTTCGCCACAACGCTTGTGCTTTTGGCTTCAGGCTGGCCGCACGGGTTTATTGGTTATCTGGCTGTTGTGGCAGGGTTTAGCTGTGTGGATCTGGCGTATGGAGACCCCTTAAAAGCTGTATTCCGGCGTTGCGTGCCCTTATTGTTGGCAGGCATAGCCGCCATTCCTGTGTATTCAGAATACGTGTTTCTGCATCCGCTGCTTAACCGCGCAACAGGGTGGGAAAATGCAGATAACTTTATGGTGCCAAGCCTTTCCCAACTATTGGTGACATTTTCTCCGACCTATTATGAATTCATGAATTATTTTGGTGGGTATAAGTCTGTTTTTATACCTGTCGGGTTTTCCACGCTGTTTGCATTGCCAGTTGCAATTTTCTTCCGTACTTCTGTGCGTGATCGTGTGCTGACGGCTTGTTTGGTTATTTTAGGTATGACAACGGCTTTGGCTCTTATGCCCTCGCAAATGGGTATTTTGCGCTGGCCTTTGCGCTTTGTGCCGTATGTTTCTGTTTTTGCGGCAATTACAACATTCTATGTTTTTTCAAAAAGGGATGTTGTTGAAAGCTCTTTTAGGCGGAATGTGTTTTTTGGAATCACCGCTTTGCTATTTTTTGTTTCGGCTTCCAAAAACGTATTTGAACGGCCCAAAGTTGTTGCGTTGGAGCTTTTAACAAGCATTGCACTGGTGGCTGTGTGGTTTTTGTATGCCAGAAGCAAGAAAGTAAGCGGTAAAGACATTGGGCTTATTATTCCTGCGGCCATTCCAGCATTCTCTTTGTTACTGATGCTTGCCAGCATGCCTTCTTTGGGCAGAATTTATCTGCCGGTGAATGTGCTGCCTGCTCATGTTTCTGTGCCAGCCGCAGTGAACATGCAGGGTAATCTTCTCTCATTTGTACCGTGGGGCAGGGAGCATCCGAAGGAAGCAGCAGATCTGCAATCCAGCTTGTTTGGGTATTACAATATCCGTGCAATCAATGGCTATTCTCCCAATGGGCAGGATTATACCGATGCCATTTTAACGCATGATACGTCTCATACCATTTTCAAACCGGATGATATTATTCCCAAATTGGCATCTGCAGTTATGTTGCCCGGTAACCCCTGCTTGTTTGATCTTTTTGCCGTAAGCAGCATGGTGGTATCTTCCGATACTTATCAGAAATATCATCATGATTTGTTGGCTTGTGGGTATCATAAAGTGGCTACAGCACAGTCTGGCATGCTGTATCTTTCTACGCCTAAAGCCTATCCATCCAATCTGGCGTATTCCACACAGACAGGCGTAAAAGTGGAGCGTGAGACGGCAAATAGCATGACGTTTTCTGTGCCAGCGCATACAGCGCCGGTGCAGATGGTTTTGTCCCGCCAATGGTGGCCAGGTTACACGGCACGTGGTTTGAATTGCAAAGTCAATGTAAGCAGTTTTCAGGATGTTTTGGTGCAGGTTAATGTGCCAGCAGGATGTGCTGGTAAGTTGACGGTTTCCTACTTCCCGCACACATGGCCGCTGGCTTTGGGGTGCTTGCTGGTGGGAATGTTGGGGCTGGTTATATTTTTGTGGCAGTTGAGCCGAGAACGAAAATTACAGCTTATTCTGCAAATGCGCTGATACTAAAAAAGCCCGGCAATATTTTTGCCGGGCTTTTTTGTTACATCAGATCAAGAAAAATACGTTGGTAAATTCAGCTATTTTCTTTTTCTGTTGTCAGTTCATTTTTATAAACATGGCGCCAGAAGTCTTCGGTTGTCATATTTGGCAGCGCCTTTACATAGGCTTGCTGTAGGGCGGGCATGGCGCGTGCAAATTTTGCACAAAGTGCCAGGCCTTCTTTCCACAGTTCAAAAAACAGCTTTCTGTTCTGGGTGGCTACGTAACCCGTGCGTGTGGCTTCGTGATAGTAAAGTACGTGTTTGAAACGGAAGATATCGCGGAATGCCGCATTAAAGTCTTTGAACTGGAAGCGCACATCATCACGCATCAATACGGCTGGTAGAAGTGTACCGTTTAGGGTGACAAGCCGTGCCAAACGGCGGATACGCCCATCATGATGATGATGGTGCAGAACCTCGATATCTTTCAGATCATAAGGCACCATTTTTTCACTGGGTGTCAGGGCACCAATTTGTGCGCGCACATTGGCCATATCCATGTTGCGCACAAAGAACTCTGGTCCTTCCATCACATGCTTCATCGCCAAGATCAGGGCTTTGGCGCTGGCGTAATTGTAGGAGAACAGAACGCCACGGAACCAGACCAGAAAGACATCCAGATAGGGTTTGGATTTTTCTTCTCCGTTCAGCATCATGAGTACCATGGTGGCGCGTAGGCCCAGATACCGCGTCATTGGGCTTTCCTTGACGCTGAAATCCTCTGCCATGGAGCAGATGCCGTTCATCGTCACCAGCGGGAACTTGTTCTGGAGCGAGAATTCCGCATCATCCCCACGCACAAAGAAGGGGTAGGGGAAGTGGCGTACGGCAGAAATGGGGAAGGCAAAGAACCACCAGCCACCATAGTTGGCAGCAGAATCATCCATTTCTGCAAGTAGAAGGTGGTGGACGTTGCGCATGTCCAGCATGTGCTTACGGGCAATCCACCGGCCTTTTACAAAACGCGCACCGGCTTCGTGCAGCTGCCACGGCACAGTTTCACGCAGCTGGCTGCCTACAATGGCGGCACGATCTTCCGTGCTGTAGCTCAGCAGCATGTAGGCGCGGCAAACGGCCTCAAAGTCACAACTGGCATCGTCATCCATAAACAGGCAGTGCGTAAAGCCGTGGTCTTTTGCGTAAAGCAAGCCGCGGGTAAAGCCACCCGCACCACCCAGATTACGGTTGGGTATAACCAGCGCGCTCCCTGCTTCATCCGGGGTGACGTTTTGGGAGTTATCCACCACAATAACCTGCACCCGGTCTTTCCATTGCGGTGCACTGTTCAGGCCGGCTTCAAGCTTTTGCAGGGCAGGAAGCAGGTGCGGCTTGCGGTTAAAGTGTGTGATAACAATAGCCATGCGCGCATCACGCACAGGTCGCTGGGTGGTGGAAACATTACCGCCGCGCAGATAACCGTCTTCCAGCGCTTCTACCCACATATAAAGTAGGCCACGTTCCAGCCCAGCCCAGAATGGCAGATCCAGAGAAACGGGCGTGCCTTCTTTGAGCTCTACTGTTTGTTCAAACAGCCAGCGATGGGGAAGGGCGAGCTGATGCAGCCCAAAGCGGACAATAAATTTGCCGTTGCCTTCCAGCGTCAGGTTCAGGTTCTCAATGGCGCAAAGTTCACGCCACCGTTCAACGGTAATGCCATTAAAATATGTATCAAAGGCGGCCCGCCCGCCTGCATGAAATGAAAGTGTTTCTGGCGCAGCACGAAAAAGCTCAACCTTTTCATTCAGAGCCCGAAAATACAGTTCTTCCGGGATAACGGACTGAAGAGCCGGGAAAATAATGTTCTGGAGCACCATTGGTGCACCTTTTACATTTTCTTTTAATATTTCTTGCGTGGCCATGAGGTAATATTATCCCTGAAAGAAGATATAAAGCGCCATAAGGGGCTCTTTTAGTTTCCCGCAAGCGGGATGCAAACCCGAGAATGCCGCGTGGGAAGGAATTTCCTGCACCGTGTTGCGAATTTGACAACAGGCTTCAGGCAAAATGTGTCGCACTTATATTTAAGCTTTTTGTGCTTTGGTATCTGTATAAACTGGGCACTTAAGGCAAGCTTCAAAACCTGATGACTTGCTGGGTTGAGATAGTCTTGTTCTATGCTGAATGAGAGGGAAAAAATTTGCCATCTGGTTTTTCGCCAGCGTTTAGCGTGGTTGTGCCCTGTTATAATGAACAGGAAGTTCTGCCAATTTTTCACCAGCGGTTATCTGCCGTTATGGAAGGTATTGGTGCGCCGTGGGAGGTTGTTTACGTCAACGATGGCTCGCGGGATCAAACGCTGGCGGGCATGTATGCTTTGGCAGAGCAGGATGGGCGCGTCAGTGTTGTTAATCTCTCCCGCAATTTTGGTAAGGAAATTGCTTTAACAGCAGGGTTGGATCATGCGCGGGGTACGCGCGGCATTATCGTGATTGATGCCGATTTGCAGGACCCACCAGAAGTTATTGCTGATCTGGTTGCCGCTTGGACAGATGATGTTGATACCGTTTACGCCCGCCGCAACACGCGGGAAGGGGAGAGTATTCCCAAACGGCTGACAGCATGGATGTTCTACCGAGTTATGAAGCGGCTGGGCAACAAAGTGGTTATTCCACCAGATACTGGGGATTTCCGTTTGATGAGCCGTAGGCTGGTGGACAGCCTGTTGCTGCTGCGTGAACGCCACAGATTTATGAAGGGGTTGTTTGCCTGGGTTGGTTTTCCATCCCGCGCTGTTCTGTATGATCGCGCCCCACGTTCTGCGGGAAAGAGCAGTTTCAATTACTGGTCTTTGTGGAACTTTGCGCTGGAAGGCATTACTTCGTTTTCAGTGCTGCCGCTTCAGTTAAGTACATATATGGGGCTTGGTATTTCCATACTGGCTGTGTGCTACGGTATCTGGATTGTTGGGTGCACCTTGTTATTTGGCAACCGGGTGGCAGGTTACCCCAGCCTTATGGCGGTTATCCTATTTTTAGGCGGTATTCAGCTTATGACAGTCGGCCTGATAGGCGAATATGTCGGTCGTATTTTTAATGAAACCAAAAAACGCCCGCTTTATCTGGTGGAAGCCTATCGCCCCGCGCAGGAAAAAGAGCGCACGCCTGAAGCATAAAGCCGTGCTCTGCCTATTTTGAGGCTTGACGGACAAGGCTACCCGCCGCATTGCTTCGTGCATGCGAGTAGCCGCCATTCTTTTGGCTGCCGGTACGGGCAGTCGTTATGCCGCCACCACGGGTTCTTCCATTCCCAAGCAGTACGTGCTGCTGGCTGGACAACCCGTAATCCGTCATGCAGCGCAAGCCTTATTGCCTCATGTCACCTCTATTCAGCCGGTCGGAGACCCTGCATCCTTGAACGAGGCGCTGGAAGGGCTGAAGATTCTGCCGCCAGTTGCTGGGGGTGAAACCCGGCAGGCCAGCGTGCGGGCTGGGTTGGAAGCGCTGGACAAGCTGCCAGAAGCTGAAAAGCCGGATATCGTGCTGGTGCATGATGGCGCTCGCCCATATGTGACAGCGCAGGTGATCAGCAATGTGGTTTCTGCGCTGGAGCAGCATCCGGGTGCTATTCCGGCGGTGCCGGTGGCGGATACGCTCAAGCGGGAAAAAGATGGTGTGATTGATGGCACCGTGCCGCGGGATCATCTTTATCGTGCCCAAACCCCACAGGGTTTTCGCTTTGGCCTGTTTTTAGATCTCCACCGTGGAGCGGCATCCGTAAGTGCAACGGATGATGCCAAACTGCTGGAAGATGCGGGGTTCAGCGTAGCTTTGGTGGCTGGCGATGAAGACAATATCAAGCTGACATATGAGGGTGATCTGGTGCGTCTGGAACGACTGATCGGCCCCACGCTTCTGCCGCGCGTAGGGCTGGGTTACGATGTACATGCGTTTGAGGAAGGGCGTCCGCTCATCCTGTGCGGCATTACGGTGCCACATACCAAAGGGCTGGCGGGGCATTCCGATGCTGATGTGGGCATTCATGCGCTGTGCGATGCCATTTATGGTGCGTTGGCTGAGGGCGATATTGGCCGCCACTTCCCCCCCAGCCAGAATGAGTGGAAAAACGCAGATAGCGCCCGCTTTCTGGTGCATGCAGGCCAGCGTATCCGTGAACGTGGCGGCATGCTGGTGAATGCTGATCTCACCCTTATTTGTGAGCGCCCCAAAATTGGCCCCCATTCCGAAGCCATGCGCAAGCGTCTGGCAGATTTGCTGGAAGTGGATGTAGATCGGATTTCCGTTAAGGCCACAACATCCGAACGTCTGGGCTTCACCGGGCGTGAAGAAGGTATTGCCTGCACGGCCACAGTTTCTGTTCTGGTGCCATAAGCGGGCGCCATTACAGTTTCTTATGTTGCGTAAGGCGCAAGGTGGCTGTATTTCTGCCTAAATCATAGGCAAACGGAAATAACAGTGCATACGCAACCCACCCTGCGTCCCATTAATCTGGGCGGTATTGTTTTGGATACCCCCGTCATTCTGGCCCCCATGTCTGGCGTAACAGATCTGCCGTTCCGGCGTCTGGCACGTAAGTTGGGGGCTGGCCTTGTTGTTTCTGAAATGATCGCCTCCTGGGCGATGGTGCGTGAAAACGATACCACCCTGCGTATGGCAGAGGTGGCGGATGCTGGCGGCCCCAATGCCGTGCAGCTTGCCGGGTGTGACCCGGATGCCATGGCAGAGGCCGCACGTATTGCCGTAGGCCGTGGGGCAGATCTTATTGATATCAACTTTGGCTGCCCTGTTAAAAAAGTGGCCGTTGGCCAAATGGCCGGTTCTGCCCTTATGCGGGACGAAGGTGCTGCCGAGCGTTTGTTGGCGGCGGTGGTAAAGGCTGTGCCTGTGCCGGTTACCCTTAAAATGCGCATGGGGTGGGACCATGAGCACCTGAACGCACCTGTGCTGGCCCGGATTGCACAGGATGTGGGTATCCGCATGATTACGGTGCATGGCCGTACGCGCCAGCAGTTTTACAATGGCACTGCCAACTGGGCCTTTGTAAAAAATGTAAAGGAAGCGGTAGATCTGCCCGTTATCGTAAACGGTGATATTCTTACCGTTGGAGATGCGCGGGAAGCCTTGGCCCAATCTGGTGCAGATGGGGTGATGATCGGGCGCGGCTGTTACGGGCGACCGTGGTTTTTGGCACAGGTGGCACACGCTTTACGCACGGGGCAGGAAATTCCAGACCCCGCACTGCCGGAAGAAAAAGCCATTGTGCTGGAACATTATAATATGATGTTGGAGCACTTTGGTCAGCGCCCGGGCCTGCGTCTGGCACGTAAGCACGTGTCTTGGTATTCGGCTGGGTTGCATGGCTCGGCCTCATTCCGGGCTGCGTTTAACCGGGTAGAAACGCCAGAAGAAGCCATTGCCATGATTGCTGATTTTTATGATCAGCAAATTGCGGCAGGTGCCGTGCGAGAACCACGTGTTTCTCGCCACGCTATGGCGCAACAGCAAGATCAGGTTCAGGCGGCGTGAAGCCAAAAGCAGCGCATGGGGCCAATCAGCCCGATGCGGCGCTTGTTCTGGACAGTCTGCCCGTTCCAGTTTTGGAAATAGGGCCACAAAATACAATTCTTGCTGCCAATATGGCGGCGGAAGAGTTTTTTGGCATGTCTCGCCATCAGTTGCGGCACGGCGGCTTGGCAGAGGTGGTTGCTCAGGATCACCCGGTTTATCTGCTGCTTGAACATGTGCGCACCCGTGGTGGGAGTGTGACAGAGCATGAACTGTTGTTCAGTTCCCCGCGCTTTCATCATGAGGGTGTAAGCGTTCAGGCTGCCGATGTGCCAGATTATCCAGACATCATTCTGCTGACATTTCATGAACCCTCTGCCGCCCGTATGTTGGACCAGCAGCTTGCGTATCGTTCTGCGGCGCGCAGTGTTTCCGGGCTGGCGGCCATGTTGGCGCATGAGGTGCGCAATCCTTTATCTGGCATTAAAGGGGCCGCGCAGTTGCTGGAGCAGGCCGTAACGGATGCAGACCGTGATCTAGCCACCCTGATTTGTGATGAAGTTGACCGGATTGACGCTCTGGTTGACCGCATGGGCATGTTTGGTGAAGCGCAGCTCGATTTCCGGGCGCTCAATATTCACAGAATACTGGAGCATGTGCGCCTGCTGGCCAGCAATGGTTTTGCCAAGGGTATCAAGATTGTCGAGCGTTATGATCCATCTTTGCCCCATGTATGGGGGGATAGAGACAGGTTGGTGCAGGTGTTGCTCAACTTGGTGAAAAACGCGGCCGAGGCCATACGCAACACGGGTCAGGATGGGGAGATCACGCTGCTTACCAGCTATCGCCCTGGTATTCGGGTGGCTGTGCCCGGCACAGCGCAATGGCGGCATCTTCCGCTGGTTGTCACTGTGCGGGATACGGGGCCAGGTATTTCCGAAACAGTGCGCCCACATCTGTTTGAACCATTTGTTTCCACAAAGGTAAACGGAAGTGGGTTGGGGCTGGCTTTGGTTGGCAAGGTGATGGACGACCACGGTGGCGTTATCGAAGTGGAAAGCCGCCCCGGCTGCACAGAAATCAGCTTATTTCTGCCGATTGTCGATCATATGAGTCATTCGGGGTGATGCGCCCCTTTGTTCAACAGTTCTGTTTTTCAGCTTTTTATCTGGTTTGAGACGTTATGACACCGCTGCCCACCATTCTTGTTGCTGATGATGATCGTTCTATTCGCACTGTGCTGGGGCAGGCATTGGGTCGGGCAGGCTATCAGGTGCAAACCACGCCTTCCGTCAACACGCTCTGGCAATGGGTGCAGGAAGGTGAGGGCGATCTGGTGATTACGGATGTAATCATGCCAGATGGCAGTGGGTTGGATCTGGTAACGCGCATTCGCCAATTTCGGCCCGATCTGCGCGTTATTGTCATGAGTGCTCAATCAACCCTGACAACAGCCGTAAAAGCCACGCAGCGGGGTGCGTTTGAATATCTGGCCAAACCGTTTGATTTGAAGGAACTTCTGGCGGTTGTGGCAAGAGCGCTGACAACGCCAGTGCAGGAAGCCGAAAAACCAGCAGCAGATCAACCGCCGGAAGAGCGCCTGCCTTTAATCGGGCAATCTGTTGTGATGCAGGGGATCTACCGTAGCATTGCTCGCCTGACCACGTCTGATCTCACAGTGATGATTTCGGGTGAGAGCGGCACGGGTAAGGAACTGGTAGCCCACGCATTGCATGAGTATGGGCGGCGCAGAAGCGGGCCTTTTGTGGCCGTTAATATGGCGGCTATTCCACGCAAACAGATTGAAAGTGAACTGTTTGGGTATGAACGCGGGGGCACACAGGGCCGTATGCCCGGGCGGTTTGAGCAGGCTACAGGCGGCACGCTGTTTTTAGATGAAATTGGAGACATGCCGCAGGAAGCGCAAACTCGTTTGCTGCGTGTCTTGCAGGAAGGTGAATTTACCACGGTAGGGGGCACAACGCCCTTGCGTGCAGATGTGCGCATTATAGCCGCCACGCATAGAGATTTGCGGCAGGCTATTCAGGCCGGTACTTTCCGTGAAGATCTTTATTACCGCCTGAACGTGGTGCCCTTGCGTCTGCCCCCCTTGCGGGAAAGGCTGGAAGATATTCCACTACTGGCGCGGCATTTTCTCTCCCAGTGTCGGGATGAAGGTGGAACGTATAGAATTCTGGATGAAAGTGCCATTACACGGCTTCAGGCTTGGCGCTGGCCGGGCAATGTGCGCGAGTTGGAAAACCTTATCCGCCGTATTGTGGCCCTGTATTCTCAGGAAACCATTACGGGTGATGTGATTGATGCGGAACTGGCCGAGCCTTTGGCGCATGATCCGATTCCCAATAGCGTGATGGCGGCGGAGCCTTTGTCTGAATCTGTCTCTCGCCATATCGCCCGTTATCTGGAAGCAGGGCGTGATGGCGTGCCGCTGCATGATCTGCACGCCCGGATTATTGCGGAAGTTGAACGACCGCTTATCCAGATGACATTGGCCGAAACACGGGGGAACCAGATCAAAGCCGCTGCCATGCTCGGGCTGAACCGAAATACATTGCGTAAAAAAATTCGAGACCTTGAGATTCCTGTCGTTCGTGGCGTAGTCTGAACCTCAGGCATGAAGCAGTTTCTGTTCTCCCTCAGGCACCTCCTTTCTCGCACACGCCTGCATTGGCTTTTGCGTTCTCTGGAACGTAAAACCGTTGCCATTACACTTGCTGCATTGGCTTTGTGTTTGGGGTTTGCCACGTTTGTGGTGCTTTCGGGTGGAATGTCCTTTGGGCATTATTCCCTGATCGAACCCTTGCTCCTGTTTTTAAACGGTATGGTGCTGGCCCTGCTTGTGGTGGCCTTGGCTATTCGTATCGGCCCCATGGTGCGCGAGCATCGGAAAGGGCTGGCAGGGGCACGGTTGCATGTGCGGCTGGTCACGCTGTTTGGTATTGTGGCTGTGGCCCCCACACTGGTGGTGGGTGCGTTTGCAACGCTGTTTTTCCATTACGGAATTCAGATCTGGTTTTCAGACCGGGTTAATACCGCACTGAATGAGGCCTTGCAGGCTTCTCGCGGTTATCTGGTGGAGCATAACGCCAATATCCGCACAGATGCGTTCTCGATGGCCAATTACATCATGAGCGCCCAGAACGAACTGGCAGCCAGTGGCATGGATCTGTTTCAGGATCACGATGCCTTGGCGCAGATGCTGGACAGTCAGGCCACCATGCGCGGGCTGACAGAAGCCTTGGTGTATGATCCCATCACCAACAAAGTTGTGGCGGCTGGCGGGTTGATGAGCCGCACCGGATATTTGCAGGAGCTGCCTCCTCCCGCTGCCACGGTTATGGCGCGCTCCAACGATGTAGCTATTCTGGATTCTCCAGATGAACGCACAGTGCGCGCTGTGGTGGAACTTTCCCAAACGCCAGCGCTTATGCTGGTGATTACCCGGCTGGTTGATCCAACCATTCTGGAGCATATGCACCGTACGGAAAAGGTGGTGTCGGATTACAAGCGGCTGAGCAACAACCGCGCCAAGATCCAGCTGACATTTGTCATGATCTTTGCGTTGGTGGCGTTGCTGGTGCTTGCAGCCGCAGCCTTGATCGGGCTGGCATTGGCAAACCAGATAGCCCGTCCGCTGGGTTTGCTGAGTGTAGCTGCACGCCGGGTGAGTGAGGGGGATTTGGGTGTTCATGTGCCTGAAAATGACAGGGATGATGAAGTCGCCAGTCTTTCCCGCGCCTTTAACCGCATGACAGAAGAACTGGCCAGCCAGCGTTCGGAACTGATGGCTGCATATGGGCAGATCAATGAGCGTCGGCGCTTTACGGAGGCCGTGCTTTCTGGTGTTTCAGCCGGTGTGATCGGGCTGGATGTGAAGCAGAACATCGAACTGCCAAACCGCGCCGCCTGTGTTTTGCTACAAACCGATCTAATGGATGCCATTGGTGAACCGTTGGCCCAACGTGTGCCAGAGTTTGCCGAATTCTTGCAGGAAGCGCGCACAACGCCAGACGCCGTGCTTACGCGGGAAATTCAGATCGGCCAGCAGGCCAGCCAGCGTACCTTGCTGGTGCGTTTGGGGGCAGAGCTGCGCGGTACGATTACTGAAGGGTATGTGATGACATTTGATGACATTACGGCCCTGCAACAGGCGCAACGTAAGGCCGCATGGGCCGATGTGGCGCGGCGTATTGCGCATGAAATCAAGAATCCACTCACCCCCATCCAGCTTGCAGCAGAACGGCTAAAGCGGCGTTTTCTAAAAGAAATTACTTCCGATCCCGATACATTTTCGCAATGTGCAGATACAATCGTGCGGCAAGTGGGGGATATCGGGCGTATGGTGGATGAGTTTTCGGCCTTTGCACGCATGCCGCAGCCTGTCATGAAAGATGAGGATATTTCGCGTATTGTGCGTGAGGTGCTGGTTCTGCAAAGAAACGCACACCCGGAAATCGCCTATCATCTGGATATTCCAGACAGAGGCCCCAAAGCACGATGTGATAGAAGATTGATAAGTCAGGCACTTATTAATCTTTTGCAGAATGCGGCGGATGCCATTGCCATGACAGCCAGACAAGGCGAAGCTACAGATCAGGCACCTGCAACCAAGGGTGAAGTATCGGTTCGGATTATAGAAGGGGCAGAAGATATCGCCATAGAAGTGGCAGATAACGGAGTTGGGCTTCCATCGGATGACAGAAATCGTCTGACGGAGCCTTATGTGACGCACAAAGCCAAGGGTACTGGTTTAGGTTTGGCTATTGTGAAAAAGATCATGGAAGATCATGGTGGAACAGTGCGTCTGGAAGACAAAGCGGGAGAAAGAGGAACTGTGGCTACTCTGATTTTGTCGGTGAAAGACAACCATGGCGCATGAAATCCTGATTGTTGATGATGAACCCGATATCAGAATGCTGATTGAAGGCATTCTGAGTGATGAAGGTTATGAAACG
This sequence comes from Acetobacter pasteurianus, assembly GCF_009914215.2. Classification (NCBI taxonomy): domain Bacteria; kingdom Pseudomonadati; phylum Pseudomonadota; class Alphaproteobacteria; order Acetobacterales; family Acetobacteraceae; genus Acetobacter; species Acetobacter pasteurianus. The sequence continues at coordinate 2,128,822 of NZ_CP039846.2, forward strand.
CGCGTGGCGGCCAGTGCAGATACGGCATTGGCTGCTTTTAGGGCGCGTAGGCCCTCACTGGTTATTCTGGATGTCTGGCTACAGGGTTCGGACATGGATGGCTTGGCTATCCTGCAAGCCATGAAGGCCGAGGAACCTTCTGTTCCGGTTGTCATGATTTCTGGCCACGGCACAATTGAAACAGCCGTGGCAGCGCTCCAGCATGGTGCTTACGATTTTATAGAAAAGCCATTTCAGGCAGACCGTCTGCTGGTTATTGTGCGGCGCGCGTTGGAGGCCTCGCGGCTGGCGCGTGAGAACGAAGAACTGCGCATAAAGGCCGGGCAGGATACGGAACTGTATGGAAACAGTGCCCAGATTGCCGCCGTTAGAAACCAGATAGAAAAAGTTGCGCCTACCGGTTCCCGCGTGCTGATTAGCGGAGGGCCGGGTTCTGGCAAGGAAGTTGCCGCCCGTATGATTCATGCCCGCTCTAAGCGGGAAGATGGGCCCTTTGTTGCGCTCAACTGCGCCACTCTGGCACCGGGACGTTTTGAGGAAGAACTGTTCGGGCTTGAAGGCGGCACGGAAGGTGTGGGCCGTCGCACAGGGGTTCTGGAACGTGCGCATGGTGGCACGCTGCTGCTGGATGAAGTGGCAGACATGCCGCTGGAAACACAAGGCAAGATTGTGAGAGCCTTGCAGGATCAGACATTTGAACGCTTGGGTGGTGATGCCCGCGTTAAAGTGGATGTGCGTGTATTGGCCACTACCAACCGTGATCTGCAGGCCGAAATTATGGCCGGGCGTTTCCGGGAAGATCTGTATTACCGGCTGGCAGTTGTGCCGCTGCGTATGCCCGCGCTGCGAGAAAGGCGGGATGATATTCCCGGTCTGGCTGCAATGTTTTTGCGCCGGGCGGCAGAAATGGCTGGCTTGCCCACGCGTGAACTTTCTCCCGATGCCGTTGCAGCCCTTCAGGCCTATGACTGGCCGGGCAATGTGCGTGAACTGCGCAACCTGATGGAACGCGTGCTGATTATGCAGCCTGGTAGCAGCCAGGAACCCATTCGGGCAGATATGCTACCTTCTACTGTGGGCGAAAGTGCACCCGCATTGCTGAAGTTTGATGCCTCAACAGATGTTATGGCCTTGCCTTTGCGAGAAGCCCGCGATCTGTTTGAAACCCAGTATCTGCAAGCTCAGCTTTTGCGTTTTGGTGGCAATATTAGCCGCACGGCGCTGTTTGTGGGCATGGAGCGCAGTGCTTTGCATCGCAAACTTAAGCAGCTTGGTGTAACATCTGAGGAACGAGGCGCGGGCTGACATGTTTCAAGGTTGCAGGCTTTAGGCAGGCAGTCCGGCTAAAATATAATAATGAGAACGGAATAGGGCCTCCACTGTGGAAAAAGAGAGTGCATATAACGTGCAGGATGCGTTCCTGAACCAGATCCGGCGCTCACGCGCGGCTGTTACTGTGTTTCTGGTGAACGGCGTTAAGTTACAGGGATTTATTACATGGTTTGATGATGAGGTTGTTCTTTTACGGCGTGATGAACAAACCCAGCTTATCTACAAGCATGCCATCAGCACGGTAATGCCCAGCATTCCTGTCAATATTTCCGATTCCAACACTGCCGATGCGCAGGCAGACAGGGACCTTTCTCTTGGCGACGAGTTTCTCTGAAAAGAAAAAGAAAGTAGCAACCCGTGCGGCAGTTATTCTGCCGTGGGAGCGTTCTGCCCATGGGCAGGATGTGCGGGCCGCAGAAGCACGGTTGGAAGAAGCCGTGGGGCTTACAGCCTCTATTGGGCTGGTTATTGTGCGCAAGGATGTATTGCTTCTGCGCAGCAGACGTTCCGCCACTTTGTTAGGCAAGGGGCAGGTAGATTCCCTGCGTATTGCCGTTAAGGCAGATCAGGTTGATGTGGTGGTGGTGGATGCAAAGCTCAGCCCAGCCCAGCAGCGTAATCTGGAAACAGAGTGCGGTTGTAAGGTGATAGATCGTACCGGCCTTATTCTGGATATTTTTGGTGCCCGTGCCGCCACAAAAGAAGGCACTTTGCAGGTTGAACTTGCGCATCTGGAATATCAGCGTTCCCGCCTTGTGCGGTTGTGGACCCATCTTGAACGCCAGCGCGGTGGCTTTGGCTTTCTTGGTGGTCCCGGTGAAACCCAGATTGAAGCTGACCGGCGTATGATCGGTGATCGTATCGTGCGGCTTAAAAAAGATCTGGAGCAGGTGCGGCGCACACGTGGCTTGCACCGGCAGGCGCGTAAGCGCGTGCCTTTTCCGGTGGTGGCTTTGGTGGGCTATACCAACGCAGGTAAATCCACACTGTTCAATGCGCTGACTGGTGCCACCGTATATGCGCAGGACCAGCTTTTTGCGACGCTAGACCCCACCATGCGTGCGATTGATCTGCCCTCTGGCCGCAGAGTTATTCTGTCTGACACGGTAGGATTTATCAGTGATCTGCCAACGGAACTGATTGCAGCCTTCCGTGCCACGTTGGAAGAAGTGGCAGAGGCAGACATTATTCTGCATGTGCGCGATGTGGCGCATCCAGACAGCGCATCCCAGAAAAAAGATGTGCTGGGTGTTCTGGAAGGCATGGCAAAGGATGACATGCTGGAACAGGATTGGCCGGAACGCATCATTGAAGTGCTGAACAAGGTTGATCTGCTGGGTGGCCCTGAAGCTATTCCACAAACAGAAGATACCATTGCCATTTCCGCCATTACGGGGGAGGGGCTGGAAACACTTCTGGCGCGTATTGATGCGCGTATTACCCAAGGGATGGAAACGGTACGCTATTGTTTGCCGCTGGCAGACGGAGCAGCCTCAGCTTGGCTTTACCAGCACGGTGAAGTGGTCGCGCGGGAAGACAAGGATGAACAGACAGATATTACTGTTCGTCTTTCAACAGAAGACCGCGCGCGGTTTGAGCGCCAGTTTTCCCACATCCAACCGATGATTGCTTAAAAAAGAAAAGCTCTGACATCAGGATTTTGAGAATATCTATCCTGATGTCAGACTTCTTATTCAGTCAAAATCTGTAGGCAGTTCCGGATTTGCATGATGTGCAAAAAGCCGGGCTATTTCGTGCAGTGTAATCCGTCCGGTTGAAATGTCCTGCGGGATATTCTCCTGCGCAAAAAAACCAACCTCGCTTGTTTCAATACTGGTGGTTGCTTTACCCCCAGTTATTTCCCCCAGAAAGAACAGCTTGGTGATAGAAAAAGGTTCTGGTGGCATATGCCCTTGGCGTGCCCGATCCAGCGCCATGGCCAGTTTGGTAATCTGCACTGTATAGCCAGTTTCTTCCCATACTTCTTTGGCTGCACATTCAGATGCTGTCAGGTTCACATCAGTCCAGCCGCCGGGCACGGTCCAGCGGTTGCTGTCCAGCACTTCGCGCACCATCAGCAGGCGGTTCTGCGCATCAAAAACACCAACACGCACTTCCAGCTTGGGGGTGGCGTAACCAGATTGCTGGCTAAACAGGTTTTCTATTTTCTGCACATCGATATTGCTGCCTTCGGCCATCATTTGTGCGGCCAAATTACGCAGCATTTCATAGCGTTCTTTATCGAACGGGTCTTGCACATAGGTAAGCCCTGTCTGGGCAATGGCCTGAATTTCTCTGGCCCATACCAGCCAAACAGGTTCCGACATTCTGTAGTCCTTCTATAACCAAGTTTCATAAAAAACGGGAAGGCACTGGGCCTTCCCGTTTTGTGTAACACACTCTGCCAAGGCAGAAATTACATGGCGGCTTCTGTCTGCGCTGCGGTTTTACCGTTAATCAGCAGGCCATCACCATTGGCGGAGATATTTACTGTTTCTCCATCAAGGATATTGCCTTCCAGAAGCTGTTCTGCCAGCGGGTTTTGCAGCGTGCGCTGAATCACCCTTTTAAGCGGGCGTGCGCCATAAATGGGGTCATACCCTTCATTCGCCAGCCAAGCTTCGGCCAGATTATCCAGATGCAAGGTGATCTTACGATCATCCAGCAGCTGCTGCAGGCGTGCAATCTGGATATCCACAATCTTGGTCATGTCTGCTTTCTGCAACCGCGAGAACAAGATGATTTCATCCAGACGGTTCAGGAATTCAGGACGGAAGTGCTCACGCACAACCTTCATCACCTGAGCCTGCACCATATCGGGAGATTCACCATCCGGCAGGTTGGCCAAATATTCAGAACCCAAGTTACTGGTGAGAATGATAAGGGTGTTGCGGAAATCCACCGTGCGGCCCTGACCATCGGTCAGGCGGCCATCATCCAGAACCTGAAGTAGAATGTTGAACACGTCTTCATGTGCTTTTTCTACTTCATCAAACAGGATGACCTGATAGGGGCGACGACGCACAGCTTCTGTCAGCACACCACCTTCTTCATACCCCACATAACCCGGAGGGGCACCAATCAGGCGGGCCACTGCGTGCTTTTCCATGAACTCGCTCATGTCGATACGCAGCAGGGCTTTATCATCATCAAACAGGAAGCGGGCCAGTGCTTTGGTCAGCTCTGTTTTACCAACACCCGTCGGGCCGAGGAACAGGAAGGAACCAATCGGGCGGTTGGGGTCCTGCAAGCCTGCACGGGCACGGCGCACGGCGTTGGAAACAGCTTTAAGAGCCTGTTCCTGACCAACCACGGATTTACGCAGTTCATCTTCCATCCGCAGCAGCTTGGCGCGTTCACCTTCCAGCATCCGGTCAACCGGCACACCTGTCCAGCGGGACACAACAGAAGCCACACCCTGATCTGTTACAGCTTCGGAAACCAGATCATCCTTTTTGGCGGTTTCTTCTTCTGTTTTCTGGGCTTCTGCAATCTGAGCCTGCAGGTTGGGGATAACGCCATACATCAGTTCAGATGCACGCCCCAGATCACCCTTGCGCTGTGCCACTTCCACATCAGAACGCGCCTGATCAAGCTGTTCCTGCAGTTTCTGAATGGTGTTCACACGGTTCTTTTCAGCATGCCATGCAGCGCTGAGCGTGTTGGACTTTTCTTCCAGATCCGCCAGTTCAGCTTCTACAGCTTCCAGACGATCCTTGCTGGCAGTATCATCTTCTTTGCGTAAGGCTTCACGTTCGATCTTTAGCTGAATGATGCGGCGGTCCAGCTCGTCCAGTTCTTCTGGCTTGCTGTCAATTTGCATACGCAGGCGGCTTGCGGCCTCATCAATCAGGTCAATCGCTTTATCGGGCAGGAATCGATCCGTGATGTAACGGTTGGAAAGCGTTGCCGCGGCCACCAGTGCACCATCGGTAATACGTACACCGTGATGGAGTTCGTATTTTTCCTTAATTCCGCGCAGAATAGAGATTGTATCCGCCACAGACGGCTCACCCACAAATACCGGCTGGAAGCGGCGGGCGAGGGCCGCATCTTTTTCAATATACTTGCGGTATTCATCCAGCGTGGTGGCGCCAATGCAGTGCAGTGTACCACGTGCCAGTTCCGGTTTGATGAGGTTGGAAGCATCCATCGCACCATCGGTACGGCCTGCGCCAACCAGTGTGTGCATTTCATCAATAAACAGGATGATCTGGCCTTCGGCGGATTCAATTTCTTTCAGAACAGCTTTTAGGCGTTCTTCAAATTCACCGCGATATTTGGCACCGGCAACCAGCGCGCCCATATCCAAGGAAAGCAGCTTTTTGTTTTTCAGCGCTTCAGGCACATCGCCATTTACAATGCGCTGGGCCAAGCCTTCCACGATAGCGGTTTTACCCACACCGGGTTCACCAATCAGAACCGGGTTGTTTTTGCTGCGGCGGGCCAGAACCTGAATGGCACGGCGGATTTCTTCATCACGCCCAATAACGGGGTCCAGTTTACCTTTAAGGGCAACTTCCGTGACATCACGGGCATATTTTTTAAGCGCATCAAAATTGGCTTCAGCGTTTTCGCTGGTCACTGTGCGTCCTTTACGAATGGTCGTAATAGCTTTTTCAAGTGTATCGGCCGAGGCACCGTTTTCTTTTAAAGCGCGGCCTGCTGGTGTATCGGATGCAGCAATAGCTACAAGCAGCCGATCCTGCGCAACAAAGCTGTCACCAGCTTTCTGGGCGGTCTGTTCTGCATTATCCAGAATACGCACCAGTTCCGGTGTTGCCGCGGGTTGGCCAGCACCGCTGCCCTGAACTTTTGGCAGTTTTGCCAAGGCCTGTTCGGTTGCGGCTTTTACGGCTTCCGGGTTGCCACCAGCACTGCGAATAAGTGAGGAAGCAGCACCTTCATTATCATCCAGCATGGCCTTGAGCAGATGCTCTGGCGTAAGCTGCTGGTTAAAATCACGTAAAGCTATTGTTTGCGCAGCCTGCAAAAAGCCGCGTGAACGATCTGTAAATTTTGCAATATCCATTATAATCCCTCTTGTCCCTTTTACATCAGGCGACTGAAGGCCCTGCTGGCATCCCATGCAGGCAATGTCAGCGTGGTCTCATTCTTCACAAATTGAGATTGGAATGTTGAGAGAGACAATCAAGGGGGTGTGATGCGTTTTCGTGCATGGGTGGTAGGTGGTGCGGGCAGAACATCCCTTGAAACGTCAGGGTTTCCAATAAAAAAGGCAGCACCCGTTAAGGTGCTGCCTTTTGTGTTTTTCCTATAAGGAAAAACTTATGCCGCGTTCAGCTGGGCTTCAGCGAATTCATAATTCGCCAGCTTGTCCAGGAAGTTGGTGACGTAGTCCGGACGACGGTTGCGGAAGTCCAGGTAGTAAGAATGTTCCCACACGTCCACGGTCAGCAGGGCCTTGCCCTGGCCTTCGGCCAGCGGGTTTGTGCCGTTAGGGGTTTTGGTGATGGCCAGCTTGCCATCCTTACCCAGAACCAGCCATGCCCAGCCAGAACCGAACTGAGAAACAGCAGCCTTGCGGAATTCTTCCTTGAAGGTGTCAATGCTGCCGAAATCGCTGGCAATTTTTGCAGCCAGCTTTTCTGGCATAACACCGCCGTTGGGGGAGAGGCAGTTCCAGAAGAAGGAGTGGTTCCAATGCTGGCCGGCATTGTTGAACAGGCCCGTAAGGTCTGCTTTGCCGTGAGCTGCCAGAATGATTTCTTCCAAAGACTTGCCCTGAAATTCGGGCTTGTCTTCCAGCAGCTTGTTCAGGGTGTTGACGTAGGCCAGATGATGCTTGCCATGATGGTATTCAAGCGTTTCCGGGCACATGCCACGTGGGGCCAGTGCGGTGGGAGCAAAGGGGAGGGCAGGCAGTTCAAAAGCCATTTTAATACTCCGTATTCTAAAGGCGGGGCGTGTGAGGGAACACACCTGAGTTCCAGAGCTATGGGCGCGGGGCAGATGCGTCAAGGGAAAGGCGCATGACAAGTGCCTTGCGCAGCCATACTCACGGAAACTTGCCTTGCCAGTAGGGCGCACAATAAGGGCCTTCCGTTAGGAAAGCGGGATTATTCAAACGCATGAACCATGCACAGGTTTCCCGCATATCAAGCCACGTTAGGGTTAGGGAGATACTGGGGTTAATGGCACGGCAGAAACATCAGCCTCTTGTAATGGAAGTACAAAAAGCTGTGCAGGCAGACCCAGACCGGGCGCTGTGCCTGTGGTTTTTGCCTTCATCTGTGCGTGATGCCGCTTATGTTCTTCTGGCTTTCCATAACGAGCTGATTCGCGCTTTGGCCCCGGCACGTTCTGCAGCCGTGGCAGGGCCAATGGCTGGGTATATTCGCTTGCAATGGTGGCGAGAGGTGCTGGAGGCGCAACGCAAGCCAGAGCACGTTCTGGCGCCAGCAATCATGGCGCTTGTACAATCTGGGCAAGTGCAGCGCGAAACATGCCTGAAAATGATTACTGCCCGGGAAATGGAACTGGAACCCACGCAAGATGTAGAGCGCTGGATGCAGATGATGCGAGATGGTGCGGGTGCTTTCCAGCAAGCTATCGGAGAACTGCTAGGTGTACAGGATGTAGTGATACTGCAACGCTTGGCCGCCGGAGGAGCAGCTTATGGGGCAGGCACCATGTTGCGGCATTGGCCATTGCTTGCGGGAAGTGGCCGTTTCTTGTTTCCCGGCATGCAGGAACAATTAAGGCAGGTTGGAAAGACATTTCTGCAAGAATGTCATTTTAAGGCTTTGGAACCGCGGTGCCGTAAAGCTGCGTTACCAGCCGTATTAGCAAAGCGTGATCTGGCGCGTGGGAGCGAACAAGCTGGCCTGCCCCGCGGAATAGGGGACAGGCTAGCTGTGTGTCGCGCTGGTATTCAGGCGTCGTTAGCGACAATTTTTTCCATAACGCCAATCAGAACCGAATAATCAGCATCTTCTGCCGCGCGGCGGGCAAGAGAAAGCTGTTGTGTTACAGCAGCTAAAGTTGGTGCGGGCACGGCCAGACGTGCTGCGGCATCCATGAGCAGGCGCATGTCTTTTTGCATCAGACGGGCAGGGAACTGGGGAGAGAAATCTCCAGCCTTGGCCATCTTGATCTTGCGCTTGTGGTGCGGGGAAATCACAGCCATTTCATCCAGCGCATCAAAAAGCATGGAGCGATCCAGCCCAGCGGCCAAGCCGTAAGCTATGCCTTCTGCTACAGCAGCCAGACCGGCCCCCATAATGCCATTGATAACCAGCTTGAGGCGCGCGCCGCTACCAGATGGTCCGGCATGAATGGTAATGCGGCCAATTTTATCAAAAATGGGCTGGGCGCGCGCAATCGCGGCATCATCCCCACCGGCGAGAATGACCAGATTGGCAGATTCTGCCTCCGGTGTACTGCCAGATACAGGGCAGTCTATGACGCAGATATTTTTTTCCTGCCCAGCCTTTTGCAGGGCATCTGCGGCTTCTGGAGAAACAGAGCTGGTGTTCAGCAGCAAACCATCTGCCTTTATGCCAGCCAGAACACCCTGTGGACCATACATACTGGCGGCAAGGGCTTCATCATCTGGCACGCAGGCCAGAACAATATCTGCCTTGTTGGCAACTTCTGCTGGAGTGGGCAAAAAATGGGTTACGCCATCACCACCCTTGCCAGAAGGCGTATAGGCAAGAGTGGCGTATCCAGCTTTTTCAAGATGCGCGGCCATGCGGCTGGCCATGGCACCAAACCCAATAAAACCGATTGTCTGCTGAGTTGTCATGCTGAATGAACCTTCTTGTTTGTATTAACAGAATTATAAACCTGAATAACAAGATATGTCTTGGGCAGGTTTGGGGGATGCTGTTCGCGTTTACGTGTCTGGGTGTTGCGTAATTTGTTACGATTGCACAGTATTCTTGCGCAATAAGGCTGATTTTGTAAGGGTAATCCTGCACTCAGCATGAAGCGGCTGCGGTGCTTTAAACAGTGGAGAGCAGAAAACCCCATGCCATCGCCTACCTCAGACCAAAGCCGGCGGTTTCGCCTTTCTCCCCTTACGCGGCAGGTGTTGCTGTATGTGTTGTTCATGCTGCCTGCCGTATCTTATCTGGCAGGTGCTTTTTCGGGTGATCTGGGGCCAAACCCATTCAAGACATGTTTGCATGAATTCGGGCGGTATGCGTTTCGGTTTTTGCTTGTTTCACTTATGATTTCGCCGCTCAAACGGTTTTTAAAAATTGATTTAATGGTTTACCGCCGCCCGCTCGGTCTGCTGGCTTTCAGTTACGCGGCTTTGCATGTGACTCTTTATTTCTGGTGGGCACGTGGGTTTGATATCCAGCGGATATGGAAAGACTTTTTAACGCGGCCATTCCTCACATTCGGGTTGATTGCTTTTTCTATTCTGGTGGTTCTGGCGGCAACATCCACGCGCAAATCCATCATCCGGTTGGGTAAAAAATGGGCGCGTTTGCATCGTCTGGTTTATGTTGCCATGGTTCTGGCGTGTATCCATTACGCCATTGCATTCAAGCAGTGGTACATTGAACCTTTTGTATATGCAGCCGTAGCGGCATGTGTGCTGGGTTTGCGGTTTGTGCCAAAGCCCGGGCTTAAAAAATCCTGAAATAAAAAGGAGGCATGAATTTTCTCATGCCTCCTTTTTTAATGTCATTGTGCTTTGTAAATTGTTTAGGCTAGCAATGTATCATGGCCTAGAGAGGCCAGAAGTTTTTCTGCGCGTTGATCTGCATGGATAATGGAAACTGTTTTTCCGCGTGCCTTCAGGCGAGATGCAATTTTTTCCAGCGCATCTGCTGCGCTGATATCCCAGATATGTGCGTCTTCAAGATCAATCACGATGTTTGAAGCGGTATCCTGAAAATCCACGGCATCGGCAAGAACACTGGCAGAGGCAAAGAACAGTTGCCCATGTACGTAATAGGTGCGGGTGTTGCTGTTTTCTAAAAACGTGCTGCTTACCTGAACAAGTTTCATAACCTGAAAAGAGAAAAACAACCCATTCAGCAGCACGCCACAGGCCACACCAGCTGCCAGATCATGTGTTAACACCACGACCAGAACAGTCGCCAGCATAACGGTGGAAGAAAGGCGAGGGTGCTTTACCAGATCACGCAGGGAGGACCATGAAAATGTGCTGACAGACACCATGATCATAATGGCCACCAAAGCAGCAACAGGCACTTGGGCTACAAAGCGATGCAGCACAACCAGCAACAGCAGCAAAAATGCCCCAGCCGTAAAGGTGGAAAGCCGACCACGCCCGCCATAACGCAGGTTGCCAACTGTCTGCCCAATCATGCCGCAACCGGCCATGCCGCCAAACAGCCCTACCATGATGTTGGAAAAACCAAGTCCGGTGCATTCCATACGTTTGTTGCTGTGTGTGTCTGTTAATTCATCCACCACAGTAGCTGTCATGAGAGATTCCAGAAGCCCCACCATGGCCATGGCAAATGCGTAAGGCAGCACAATTTTAAAAGTTTCTGATGAAAAAGGCACATCTGGCAAAGTCAGATGCGGCAGGCCAGAAGGTAGATCTCCCAGATCAGACACCACATGCACAGGCATGGGAACCGCAAAGGTAATGCCTGTAAGCACAAGAATGCAGATTAAAGGGGAAGGCACAGCCGTGGTAACGCGCGGCAGGAGGTAAACAATAGCTAGCCCCAGCGCGATAAGCGCATAAGTATGCCACGTAACATGCAGCATCTGCGGCACCTGCGCAGAAAAGATAAGAATACCCAGTGCGTTTACAAACCCGGTTTCCACCTCGCGCGAGACAAAGCGCATCATGCTTTGCAAACGCAGCAAACCGAAAATAATCTGGAATGCACCAGCTAGCAGTGTCGCCAGCAGCAGATATTGCAGTCCGTGGCTATGCACCAGTTCTGCCGCCACCAGAGCAACAGACCCCGCAGCCCCGGAAATCATGCCCGGCCTGCCACCGGTAATGGCAATGGCAATACTGATAACAAATGAGGCAAACAGCCCCACAGAGGGCGCAACCCCAGCCACATAAGAAAAAGCGATAACTTCTGGAATAAGTGCAAAAGTGCCCACCATGCCGGCCAGAACATTGCGGACGGGCTGGTCTGTCCATTCATGAATATAGGTTTTAACTGTCACGAGAAACCGGGTGTCCCTTGGTTGAGTGTGAGAAGGCGCATTAATCGGGCACCAAAAGCGTTTCGGGGCAGGAAAGACTTTTGAGGCATTATTTGCAAGATATACATGCCTTATGGGGGATATCCTACCGCGCGACACGGATAAGATGATTGTGCTCTGTGTGGCAGCGTTTTATGCGTGACGCATGGTTTCTCCTTCTTCCTCTCCTCTTGTCTGGATTCTGGCTGGTGAGGCCAGTGGCGATGTTTTGGGTGCACGCCTTATGCATGCCTTGCGCGCCCGCGTGCCCGATATGCGCTTTGCAGGCGTGGGAGGCGTGCGTATGCAGGAGGAAGGGTTGGTTAGCCTGTTTCCCATGCGGGATCTGGCCGTTATGGGGCTGGTGGAAGTTTTACCCCGCGTGCGCCAGCTTTCTGCCCGGTTGGATGAAGCCGCGCAGGATATTGCAGCCCAAAAGCCGGATTTGGTGATCACCATAGATAGCCCCGGCTTTGCCCTCCGGCTTCTTAAAAAAATAAGCGGTTTGGGCATTGCCCGTGTGCATTATGTGGCACCGCAGGTTTGGGCATGGCGGCAGAAAAGGGTGAAGGAATTTCCCGGCCTGTGGGAAGAATTGCTGTGCCTTTTGCCGTTTGAGGAAAAGTTTTTTGGCAAGCACGGCCTAAAAACCCGCTTTGTAGGGCACCCGGTTTTGCAATCTGGCGCCAAGGATGGAGATGCGGCCCGCTTTCGTGCCCGGCATGGGTTGCCAGATAGCGCCAAGATACTTGTGCTCATGCCCGGTAGCCGCCGCTCAGAAGCGCCGCGCTTGCTGCCAGTTTTTGGCCAGATGTTGCGCCTGCTTAAAACATCCATGCCAGACGTGGTGCCCGTGGTGCCGGTTTCTCCGGTTGTGGCGAGTGTTGTGGAGCGTGCCACGCAGGATTGGCCTATAAAGCCTGTTATCGTTACGGATATTCATGACAAACATGATGCGTTTGCTGCTGCTGGGGCTGCGTTAACCAAATCTGGCACATCTACGTTGGAACTCGCTTTGGCTGGAGTACCAATGGCTGTGACGTATCGGGTTAACCCCATAACGGCCTTTTTTGCCCGTCGGCTTATTAAAGTGCCATTTGTGGCTATGGTGAATTTGTTGGCAGGCCGTGCCGTTGTGCCTGAACTTTTGCAGGAACAGTGCCGCGCAGATGTGCTGGCGCGTGAAGTGCAGATTCTGTTTGAAAATACAGATGTGGCACAGGCCCAGAAACAGGCCTTTGCTACGGTTTTGCACGGGCTGGAAGGGCCACAGGGCCAACTGCCAGCCGATGCCGCAGCAGAAGCTGTTCTGGAGGTTCTTAACCGTAAAAATACGGCTAAGACACTCGGCTAAACGTGTTTAGTTGTGTTTGTGATAAAGCTGGTTTGGGTCAATTTCCGGCTTTGTCAGTTCTTTCAGGCCATCTGGCGTAAAGGCGCGGTAAAAGCAGCTACGACGGCCCGTGTGGCATGCCACACCAATCTGATTCACCAGCACAAGTACGGCATCTGCGTCGCAATCTATCCGAGCTTCAATAAGGTGCTGGATCTGGCCAGATGTTTCGCCCTTGCGCCAAAGCTTCTGGCGGCTGCGGGAATAATAGCAGACGCGCCCGGTTTCCAACGTTTCACGCAGGGCTTCACGCGTCATCCATGCAATCATCAGCACTTCGCCGGTATCGTGCTGCTGGGCAATGGCAGCTACCAGGCCAGAGGCATCAAATTTCACAACATCCAGCATGGCATCCAGTTCTGCCGCTGGCGGGGCAATATAAGTCATGATTTTTCCGTAGGATTAGAATCAGAAGATGTTTGAGGTTTAAGTGCAGCTTCCAGCCAAGCAGGCAGGCGTACCACCAGTGGATGTGCAGTACAGGTCAATTGGTTATTGGCAGCATCTGTTTTGAGTAATGCCAACCCAACATGATCTTGGGATGAACGAAGCATGCCTACCTCTACACCATCGCACAGCACCGGCGTTCCGGGTGCGGGGAGGGGAGATGTGGCTGCAACAGGCATCAGGCGGCGTTTTACCAGTGTGCGGTAATGCATACGAGCAGTCACTTCCTGACCCATATAGCAGCCTTTTTTCCAAGATACGCCGCCGAGCAGATCCAGATTGGCTTCGGCTGCCAGAGTGCGGCCAACCTCGCAATCCTGCACACCATCAGGCAGGCCCAGCACCAAGCGGTGTAGATTATAGTCCTGCTCTGTAGCGGTTATGGGGGTATCTGGCGCGGCATCAATCAGCCGCCACCCGGCTTCTTCTAACCGAGGGTCCCGAAAGCTGATAGCGTTTTCCAACACACTGTCCGGCGGTGGGTTTCCCCATGCGACATGCACGGGCAGAGCCGTGATATCTAGCTGCACATCAGAGCGCAGGCGGAAGCGTTGGAGAGTGGTCTTTAGGTTTTCCGCCTGTTCCGTGGCGCAATCTAGCAGCAGGCAGGTGTCATCGGGGTCTGAAACCACAAAAAAGTCTGCCTGCCAGCGGCCCTGAGGTGTCAGGCAGGCACTCCATGTCGCGTCTCCCGGTTCCAGCGCAGCAATGTCTGCCGTTACCAGACCTTGCAGAAAACGCACGCGGTCAGCGCCAGAAAGCTTGAGAACCGTGCGGTTTTCAAGCCGGGTCATATGTGTTGGGGAAGGCATTTACATTCTCCCATAAAAGAAAAAAGGTTTCCCGCAGGAAGGTAGAGGGCTTTTGGGGTAAGGAACAGAAACTGTTCAAAACCTTACTGGCTTAAGGCAGTAAACACATCGCCTTCTGGCGGAAGATTGCGAATATGTGTGCGATGCCACAGAGCATAAAACAAAAGTGCCCATGCGGCCGCACCCGTTCTGCGGTTATCTGCTGCGCGAAACAGGGCTTTTACACGGTCTGGCCGGGCAATTTCTGCAATACATTCCTGCCGCGCCACCAAGTCACCAAGATGAGCACCTTGCTGCCTGATCCATGTGCCAATCGGTACGGTAAAGCCTTGCTTGGGGGCAAAGGGGCGTGCGGCAGAATTGTGTTGCTGCAACCATTTGCGCAAAAGCCATTTTCCCTTGCCATCACGCAGGCGCATGGAATCGGGCAGGCGCCATGCTGTTTGGGCCACAACGGGGTCTAGCAACGGTGTGCGGCCTTCCAGCCCGTGTGCCATTAGGCACCGATCCAGCTTGATAAGCAGATCATTTGGCAACCATTCCGCAATATCTACAGCTTGCAGGCGTGAAAGTGGCGTTGCGGCATCTGCAGCGGCCATTTCAGCAGCGGCTATGCCATCTCGCCAATGGGCTGGGTGCTGGCGCAGAATATTCATGTTGTCAAAAATACCGCGCCGCCACATGCGCCGCTTGCCTTTCCACCACGGGCGGCTGGCAGAGCGATAACGCCCATAGCCACAAAACAGTTCATCTCCCCCTTCGCCAGAGAGAATAACGGTTACATCCTGTGCTGCTTTTTGGGCCAAAAACCATGTGGGAATAATGGCGTAATCTGCAACCGGATCATCCATACAGGCCACAATGGCGGGTAGGTGCTGCCACACCATATCTGCGGTAATGCGCAAGGTCTCATGTTCGGCGCGGGCATGCCGGGCTAAAGCATTGGCAGCTTCTGCTTCATCCGCAGCACCGGGGGCATCAAAAATGGCGGTCCATGTGCGCAAGGGCGTGGTGCGGGGCAGGCGGCTCATGGCTGTTAACAGGCAGGCACTATCTATGCCGCCAGAAAGGAACAGCCCAAATGGCACATCAGAACGTTCATGCGCATGCACGCTGTCCATCAAGGCAGCATCAAGATGGTTCAGGGCCTCAGCTTCAGAAGTAAAAAAACGAGAGTGGGCCGGAATGGGGGATTGCCGTTGCCTGTCCAGAATACGCCCTTGGTTGATGCGCAGAGTTTCCCCCGGCATGACGCGCTGAATACCGGGAAAAATTGTTTCCCACCCTGTGGTAAACTGCAGTTGCAGCAGTTCATCGCGCACAGCAGGCGCAATGGCGCGCGGGGCAAGCCCCGAGGCAATTAAAGGCGCGGGTTCGGATGCAAAAGCAATGCCGCCTGAAAATTCGGTAAAATAAAGAGGTTTGATCCCAAACGGATCGCGCGAGAGCAAAAGTTCCTGTTGGGCTTTATCATACAGGCCAATGGCATACATGCCGCGCAGCCCGCGGGTATAGGTGCAGCCGTTACGCTCCCACAAAAGCAGGGGAGATTCACAATCACTTCCGGTCTGGAAATGCTCTGGCCCGATCTGTCGGCGAATTTGCGGGTCGTTATAGATCTCACCATTGGCAACAAGCGTGCCATCGCCACTGGTTAAGGGTTGGTCTCCACCTTCCAGATCAATAATGGCAAGGCGTGTATGCACCATATCGGCACGGCCCAACCGGGCAATATGCACACCATTGGGGCCACGATGGCCCAAGGCCTGCGCCATACGTTCCAGAACCGATTCGGAACATGGCTGCGTGCCGGGCGTATAAATCAGCCCCCCAATGCCACACATTTACCCGGCCTCCACCGTGGACAAGAATTTATGCCACGCATCCAGAACGGGGGTGACAGCATAGGTTGTTTCATAATCTCTGCGGCCTGCTTGCGCCATACGGGCAGCCAGTTCTGGTGTTTCCAGTGCAGTGCAGATCTGCGCAGCCAGAGCATTTGCATCTTCTACCGGAGCCAGCAGGCCGTTTTCACCATTACGGATGAGTTCACTGGGGCCTTGAGAAGCAGCGGCAATAACCGGTTTGCAGGCCGAAAACCCTTCAATCACAACATTGCCCAATGGTTCGTGCCGGGAAGGGCAGATCATGGCGGAGCAGGCGCGTAGCAAGCCTCCGGGCTGGTTGGCCCATCCGGGCATGAATATACGTTCGGCCACACCTTCCTGCTGGGCAAGTGCTTCCAGTGCTGCGCGTTCTGGCCCTTCTCCGGCAATAACAAGCGGGATGTGTGGCACATGCTTCATGGCACGGATAAGAACATCAAAAGCTTTGTTCTTATGCAGCCGCCCCAATGCCAGCAGAAAAGGGGCGCCGTGCGGCAAAAAATCTGGCCATACGGGTGGTGTGGCCGCCAGATCCGTGGCGAAGTTGGGGAGGTAATGCACGGCATCAGCTGGCCAGCCTTGATCGCGCATCCAGCGTACCAAGCCATGCGTGTTGCCAATAAGATGAGAACAGCGGCGATAATAGGAAAGATCATAAAATCCCCCCAGCCGCCCAGCCAGCACCCAGTTACCTTGGGAAGCAAAGCGTGCGGCACGGTTCATCCATGCAACGGCAACGCGAGGAGAGAATTCTTTAAGAGCAGAACGAAGGCCCATGCGAGTGCGTATATCCAGCATGTTGCCAAAAGACAGTTCAACGGGCGCAAGGTTGCCTGCACGTAAACGTTGGGCACGCTCCGGGTTGGTGCGGATAACCGGCAGAACAGAAAGCCCTGCCGCAGCTTGTGCAATACACAGGCGTTCAAAAAACAGCTCAGCCCCACCTGTGGGAGCTCCGGCCATAATATGTGCAACTTTCAAAGGCCGCGTGTTCTGCCCGTTGGTGGTGCCATCCATCATATGCCGGTTTCCTTGAGTAGGGAGAGCGCTGCTGTGGCAACATCCGCAACATCCAGCCCAGCTATGGGGGCTTCACCCTCTGGGCCGGGGGCCGCAATCCACCGCGCGTTTTTGCCAGAAGGCGCGTATTCCGATGAACGAGATGGTCCAAAAAGCCCCAAAGTGGGCGTGCCTGCGGCTGCGGCCAGATGCATCAGGCCCGAATCATTGCCAATATACAGGCGGCAACGGGCCAGCATGGCGGCTACTTCCGTAAGGGAAAAATGGCCTCCGGCATCTATGGCGTGGGGCAATGCTTGCAAAACAGGGCGGGCGAGTGCGGCTTCCTGCTCCCCCGGACCATAGAAAATGGCAGGCCGAATCTGGGGGTACGCCGCACACAGGCGTTGCCATAGGGGCCGGTAACGCTCTGTTGGCCAGATTTTTCCTGTCCAGTTTGCTGTGGGGCCTAGAGCGATGATGGGTGAGGTATCAGGAATAATCTGCTGTGCTTTTGCACGATCAGCCGGGCTGACCCAAACAGTCGGGAGTGGAGGCGGAGAAAGGTTCAGAACATTTCCCAAATGCGTAATGCGCGCGCCAGCTCGCCGCCCGCCGCGCATAATAAACCGGCGGCCCGAACGTAGAAGAAATGTAACGGCTGAACCGCGCAGGTCTACCGTGATGTCCCATTTGAAAGGCACGCAGGCTTTCCACAGATCAAGCCAGTGCAGATCATAGGGGCGCTTTTCCATCACAATGATGCGTTCGAGTCCGGGAAAGGCGCTAAACAGTCCGGCGGCAACAGGCCCACATGCAATGGTGAACCGCGCATCTGGCCAGCGTTGGTGCAGATATGCCAGCAGGCCCGTAGAAAGCACGGCATCGCCCAGACGTGTGGCCGTGATGAAAAGAATGCGCATTATCGCGCCTATACTGTCTTCCGGTTTTTTTTCCAACCCAGTGCGCGCAGGTGTGGACATTTGCGCTGCCTGTGCAAGAAGCGTTTGCTGATGGTAAAGTTATAAACTGGGCAGAAGAAATATCTCTGCTCTGAATCGGGGATATAGGAATGATTAGGAAAGGTTTTTATCTTATCGCCGGGCTTACAGCCGCCCAGTTGTGCAGCAGTGTTGCCATACCTGCGCAGGCCGCAGACAAGATGTGGACAGCCAGCGCCTGCGGTGCAGAACCTGTACCACCTTCTGTGGAAGTGTCTTCCGTTGATAAATATAACGCCAGTGTTGATAAGGTAAGTGCTTACGAAAAAGCAGCACGCACCTATAACAGCTGTGTGGCCAAGGCTGCTGTTAAAGAAGAAACGGCTATCAGCAACGAAGCGCGTGAAAAAATTGCCCATATCCATGAAGGCAGCAGCACCGTGCAAAAGCGTATTGCCGGTAATTTCACCAAATTGACCACGGCCCTTAAGGCCGGAGGGGCCAAATTACAGAAGGCAGAGCATTAAAATTTTCGGCAGGGCGGCTGTTTTCTGGTACAGCAGTAAAAGAGCCGCCATCAGGCTGATTGCCTGCATGACTTGTATGATACCCCCGGCTGAGGCAGATAGACGGTAACACAAAGCCGTCAGGCAGAACGCCAGCAGACAGGAACAGGCCAGACCGTGGCAGAGGATCTTTTCAAGGAAGTTGATGAGGAAATGCAGGCCGAGCGTCTGCGTATGGCAGCAAAGCGCTATGCCGGTGCGGGTATTGGGCTGATTGTGGCCGTGCTTGCGGGCATTGGTGCGTGGTCTTGGCATGTTTCCAGCCAGAAATCTCAGGCATTGGAAGCTACGGGAACGTATCTTACGGCCTTGCGGCAGACAGACCATCTGCCCTCAACTCCTTCATCAGGCACGGTAGATCTCACCACTACCGCGCAGGCGGGTTTGGCCTCGTTACAGAAATTGGCATCTTCCGATGCAAAAGGCGTGGCTGTTCTGGCCCGTTTGCAGGAAGGTGGCGTGCAGGCGGCGCGGGGTGATGTAAAAGGTGCACTGGCTGCATGGGATGCCGTGCAGAAAGACCCCAACGCAGATTCTGCTCTGCGTGATCTGGCAACCTTGCTGTGGTGCCAAAAACAGTTGGATACCGGAGAGCCCGCTACACTGCGCTCCCGTCTTGCGCTGCTTACAGGCAAAGGTAAGCCGTGGAATGGTCTGGCCATGGAAGCCTTGGCTGTTCTGGATGTGCGCGAAGGGCATGTGGCAGAGGCCCGGCAGAAATTTGCAGCGCTACAGGCTGCGCAGGATGTTCCTCAGGGCGTACGCAACCGGGCGCAGGATATGATGCAGGCCCTTGATCCGACAGCAGGCTAATAGAATGAGCAGCAACAAGAAATCCAGCGCAACCAGACGTTCCGGACTTTCACGCCGTGCCCTGCTAGGAGGCGCCGCATTGGCCCCTGCGCTGGCCGGATGCACCATGTTTGAGAGTGACAGAAAGCCCATTCTGGCCGGGCACCGCACGGATATTCTGTCTTCCGGCTCTGGGCTGATGGTTGACCCGGACGATCATACGCCCATTACAATCCCTCCTACCATTAGCGTTTCGGAATGGCCTATTTGTGGGCGTGTTTCGGCCCATACCGGCAGCAATTATGCTTGGGGCGGGCTGCATAAAAGGTGGAGCAAGGATATCGGGGCCGGTATCTCCCAGCCAGATTTTATGGCATGGGCTGCACTGGGCACTTTGGGCCGCGGGCTTATTCCTGCACCACCTGTTGTGCAGGATGGCCGCCTGTTTGTTATGGATGCCCAAGGCGTTGTGCGTGCTTTTTCCTGGCCCGGCATGCGCCATATCTGGACATATAATCCACGCCCCAGAAAATCTTACTCTGCCAATATGGGCGGCGGTTTGGCTGTAGATGGCGGTGTTGTCTACATTGTAGACGGCATTTCCCAGACCATGGCGGTGGATGCCGCAACCGGCAAGGTAAAGTGGAAAACCACCAATGGCGCACCGGGGCGTTCTGCTCCAACAGTTGCTGGCGGGCGTGTTTTCTTTGGCACAATTGATGAGCGGTTTTTCGCGCTGGATTCCGCCACAGGCCGCCAGTTGTGGACGTATACGGCCACATCTGTTGAAACCACCGTGTTTGGCCAGCCTGCCCCTGCTGTAGATAACGGCATTGTGGTGGCCGGGTTTGGTGGGGGCGATCTAGTTGCTTTCCGAGTGGAAAGTGGTGAGGTTGTCTGGAGTGACATGATGGGTAACGTCAACAGTCAGGCCAGCACGCTGGATCTGTCCTGTGTGCGCGGGTTGCCTGTTATTGTTGATAGCATTGTGTATGCCGTAAGCATGGCGCAGGTGTTGGCTGCCATTGATATCCGCACAGGCCGCCGTGTGTGGGAACGCTCGGTTGCCAGCCAGAACAGCCTGCTATGTGTGGGGGATTGGCTTTTTGTGGTCTCGCTAGACCAGCAGATTGCATGTATTGACCGCCTTTCCGGCCATGTGCGCTGGATTACACAGCTACGCCGCTTCCGGCGGGTGGATGTGCACAAAGATATCGTAACCTGGTTTGGCCCCATGCTGGTGGGCAGCGAACTGGTTTGTCTGAGTTCTCTGCCAGAAAATGGTATGGTGCGGATTAACCCGACAACAGGTGCAATTATATCAGTAGACAGCATGGATGCCGTTTCTTTCGTGCCGCCAATTATCGTAGATAACCAGATGCTGATCGTGACAAACGACGGGAACCTTTGCTCTTATGGCTGATCGCCGCAAATCCATGCGCCCACCTCCGCCGCTTCCTACGGGGGATATGCCTGTTGTTGTTATTGCAGGTCGGCCAAACGTTGGTAAATCCACGCTGTTTAACCGCCTTGTTGGGCGCAGGCAGGCACTTGTGGCAGATACGCCCGGTGTAACCCGAGACCGCAAGGAAGGTGTGGCCCTTATTCGTGGGCGCTACGTGCGGTTGATTGATACAGCAGGGTTGGAAGAAGCAGCACCCGAAAGCCTGTTTGGGCGGATGCGCTTTTCTTCTGAAAGTGCCGTGCGTGAAGCAGACCTAGTGCTGTTTTGCGTAGATGCGCGTGCCGGTATTACGCCAGCAGATGAGCATTTTGCACAGTGGATCCGGCGTCAGAACCGCCCTGTGTTGTTGATTGCCAATAAATCCGAAGGGCGCCTTGGCGCAGCTTCCGCAATGGAAGCCTATGCTCTGGGTTTGGGTGAACCTCTGGCACTTTCTGCCGAACACGGTGAAGGTGTGACGGATCTGATGTGGGAAATTGCCGATAGGCTGCCCGCAGAGCCGGAACATGAGGCAGAACCTGAAATTGAAGCAGCAGATGATTTTGCTGTGGAAGAAGGGGAAGAACCTCCGCGCCCAACAGGCCCATTGCGTGTGGCTATTGTGGGCCGCCCCAATGCTGGCAAATCTACGCTCATGAATGCCCTGTTGGGTGAAGAGCGTATGATTACCGGCCCAGAAGCAGGACTTACGCGTGATTCCATTGCCGTTACGTTGAAAGATGGCGATGATACGTTTGAAATTGTAGATACGGCTGGTTTGCGCAAAAAAGCGCGCATTGATGAATCTCTGGAAAAAATGTCCGTTTCAGCCGCTATCGAAGCACTGAAAATGGCAGAAGTGGCCGTGCTGGTGCTGGATGCCACATTGGGCGTGCATGAGCAGGATTTGCAGATTGCCCGTTTGATTGAGCGTGAAGGCCGTGCCTGCGTATTGGCCCTGAACAAATGGGATGCCGTGCAGGATCGGACAGCCACGCGCAATGCGATTTTGGACCGTTTGAGCATTTCTCTGGCCCAGATGCGTGGCGTACCAGTTGTTACTTTTTCCGCACTTACCGGCGCTTCCATTCACAAGCTGCTGCCAGCAGTGCGTGATGCATGGACAGTCTGGAACGCACGTGTGCCCACAGGTGCCCTCAACCGTTGGTTTGAGGAAATGCTGGAACGCCATCAGCCGCCATTGGTACAGGGGCGCAGGCTGAAACTGCGGTATATCACGCAGGTTAAATCTCGCCCGCCAACGTTTGTTATTTTCGGCACACGGGCTGAGCAACTGCCGGATGATTACAAGCGCTACCTTGTAAACGGCCTGCGTGAAACGTTTGATCTGCCGGGTGTGCCTATTCGCTTGCAAACGCGCGGCACCAAAAACCCTTACGCAGATTCCTGATCTGGTAAGTGCGGTTTCGTCTTCCTACCAGAGCACTATTGCCAGTGATGACAGGGGTGCTCTGGCGGTAAAGGAGATGAGCATAGGTTTTTTGTGTGGGCACTGCATCAGGTAGTGCCCATATTGTTTTGCCTATGGCGTATAAATTGGCGTGCGCGGTTACGGCCCATACATTGGCTGTGCAAGGTGGGTGGCAGAAACAGGCCTGCGTGCGTTCTGGATTTCCAGAAAAAGCAGGCATGTAACGCCTTGCAGACAGAAGGACGTTTTGCTCCATGACACAGCTCCCCACTTCTCAGTCTGCACCCGTGGTGGATGGGCTTCATGGAGCGGCCCGCAATATGGCCATGCTGGCTGTGGCGCTTTCTGTTTTTCTGGCATTGCTGGATTACGCCATTGCAAACGTTGCGCTGCCCGATATTGCGCGGGATTTAAACGCTTCCTCATCTTCGTCCATCTGGGTTGTAAATGCCTATCAGATGGCCAGTCTGGTTTCTCTGCTACCGCTGGCAGCGTTGGGTAGCCGGGTGGGGTTTGCCCGGCTTTGTCAGGTTGGGATCATCATTTTCATGGTGTCATCCCTGTTCTGCGCCACGGCCACCAGCTTGCCTATTTTGGCGGGTGCGCGTGTGTTGCAGGGTATTGGCGGCGCCTGCATTATGAGTGTGAATATTGCACTGGTGCGGTTTATTTACCCTCATGCAGAAATTGGGCGCGGTATTGCTCTCAATGGCGTTGTGGTGGCGCTTGGGGTGGCCTTGGGGCCAACGGCTGCTGCGGCTATTCTCACCATAGGGTCTTGGCCGTGGCTGTTCTGGATTAACCTGCCATTTGGGGCTTTGGCTTTGGGCATGGCCTTTTATGCGCTGCCTAAAGTGCCGCGCACTTCTGGCTCGTTGGATATTACAGGCAGTATATTGTGCATGCTGGCTTTTGGGGCCTCCGTAATGGGGGGGGATGGGCTGGCACATTCCCAAAATACAGCCATTTCTTGTGCATTACTGTTGGCAGGGCTTGCCGCCGGAGTGCTGCTGGTGCGGCGTGAGGCAGAAGCTCCTCAGCCCATTTTGCCTGTTGATCTGCTGAAAAATCCAGAATTCGCAGTGGCCTTTATCACCGGGTTCTGTGGCTTTGTAGCCTCTAATTTTTACATCGTTTCCATGCCGTTTACATTGCACAACACTCTTGGCCTCAGCTCAGCCGCCACGGGTTTGCTTATTACGCCGTGGCCGTTGGGCATTATGTGTGCGGCGCCATTGATCCGGCGCGTGGCAGATAAGGTTTCTGCAGGTGTGTTGTCCTCCATTGGCTTGAGTACAACGGCACTGGGTTTCTTTTTGCTGTGGCTTCTGCCTGCTCATCCTTCTGTGTGGGATATTGCATGGCGCACAGGCGTAGCGGGTTGGGGGTTTGGTTTTTTTCAGCCCCCTAATAATCGGGCCATGATGGTGGCTGCGCCTCATACACGGGCTGGTGGTGCCAGTGGCATGGTGCAGGTTGCACGCCAAGCTGGGCAGACTTTGGGGGCTATGGGGGTTGCGGCCTTTTTTACGTGGTTTGCACAAGGGGCCACACAAAAGTGCTTGCTTATGGCCGGATGTGTGGCGTTGTTTGCAGCCACGCTAAGTGCAAGCCGTTTGTTTCTGAATACAAAAAAAGCAGCCTGAGGCTGCTTTTTTATTGGTCGCATTATGTGCGGTTGTTCAGACTTCCGCTTCAAGGAAGATGCGGCTGACATCCCCCATCCACGCGCCATAATAACGTTCCAGCCAACGTTCAGCCTGTGTGGGTGCGCCTGCCACCAAAGAGGTGAGAGGGGCAAGATAAACCCATTCTGTCTGTCCGCTTTCATCCGTCATGTCCCGGCCCTGTAGGCCGTCCATGGCAATGGCAATCATCTGTGCGGCCAGATCGCGCACAGTGCCTTCACCCCAAGGCGTATCCAGCCCCATAAGTGGCACAATCTCGCGCAGCTTTACGTAGTCTTCCCATGGATGGGATTTTACGAGCTCCCAAGCGGATTCCAGCGCAGCATCATCATACAAAAGGCCCGTCCACAAAGTGGAAAGAGCCAGCATCATTTCTGGTGAGCCTGCATCTGCACCGCGCATTTCCAAAAACTGCTTGAGCCGCACATCGGGGAAGGCTGTTGTAATGTGGTCTTCAAAATCCCCAATGGTGGGGGTTACATCTTCCAGCCCGTCCTGCCGTTCACCATTCATCCATGCGCGGAAGGAGCGGCCAGCCACGTTGCGCATTTTGCCATCACGCATAATGAAATACATGGGCACATCCAGCACCCATTCCACATAGCGTTCAAAGCTGAAGTCATCTTCAAACACACATGCGGGCATGCCAGAACGTGCGTTATCCGTATCTGTCCAAACCTGTGCGCGGTTGGAGAGGATGTTGTTGGGCTTGCCTTCCACAAAAGGAGAATTGGCAAACAGGGCTGTGGCTACAGGTTGCAGCGCCATGGAAACACGCATTTTGCGCACCATGTCCTGCTCAGACCCAAAATCCAGATTAACCTGCACAGTGCAGGTACGCTGCATCATGTCCAAGCCCATTGACCCAACTTTGGGCATGTATTCGCGCATAATGGCGTAGCGGGATTTGGGCATCCACGGCAGTTCTGCCCGCGTGGCAGTGGGGTGAAAGCCCAAGGGTGCAAAGCCCAGCCCCAGTTCACGCGCAATGGGGCGCACGGCATCAAAATGCGCTGTCAGTTCTTCTGCTGTTTCGTGCAGGGTGCGCAAGGGGGCGCCAGAAAGTTCAAACTGCCCAGCAGGTTCAAGGGAGATAGCAGCACCTGCGGCATCACCACGCCCCTTCAGGCCGATGATGTTGTTATTGTCGAGAACAGATGTCCAATCATCTGGCTCAAACTTCTGCAGACCTTTGAGCAGGGCTTCAATGCCATTGGGGGCATAAGGTGGGGCAGAATAGGCTTTCTGCCCTTCCTTTACGGCTTCTGGGCGCAGAAAGCCGAATTTTTCGTGTTCCGTGCCAATCCGCCATGCGTCACGCGGCTTGCATCCCTGCGCAAGCACTTCGGCCAGCTGTGCAACGGTGCGGGCAGGGGTTTCATCTGATGCGCCGGGGTTGGACATGGGGTATCACAGATCCTTGAAAAACAGAGAAATCGCACTCTGCGCCAGCAAAGCGAAGATATGAAGCGTTATTGTGACAAAACAGCAGCCGAACGCAAGCCGCAGCCTATAAGTGCCAGCCCGGCAGCCACGGCTGTATCGGCCCGCAACACCAATGGGCCTAGGGATATTGGGGTGATGCAGGAATATTTTAGCATCATCTGGCATTCCCTATCACTTAGGCCCCCTTCAGGGCCAACCAAAAAACCATCACCTGCATGCGCATTGGGTAGCAGGGAGGGGGTATGAATGGCCCGGTCCTCTCCGCGCTCTACGGCAGCAAACAGCCGATGTTCCTGCGGCCAGCTTGCCAGAAAATCTGTGAACGATTGCGGAGACTCTATTTGCGGCACATCAAAGCGCTCACATTGTTCTGTGGCTTCGGTGGCGATGGCATGCAGGCGGTCGGGGTTGATGCGGTGTGTATTGGTGCGTTCGGTAATAAGGGGCATAAAGTGCGTGACCCCCAGCTCCGTGCCCATACGTAAGACCAGATCAGTGGCATCGCGCTTGAGCAAGGCAAAAGCCAGAACCAAGGCAGGCTGTTGCGTTGGTGCGCGGAGTTGGCGTTCCAGCTCAAAAAAGCCTTTGTCCTTCCGGATTTCCGTAATGCGTGCCAGCCATTCCCCACTGTTTGCGTTGAAGATACGCACGTGGTCTCCAGCTTTTTTGCGTAGCACAGTGCCTAGATAGCGGGCCTGATCTGGCGCAATTTGCAGCGTGAGGCCCGTGTGGGCATCCCCCAGTATTTCTGAGGCATTATAAAGGCGCGGAAGGTGCGCGGAGGCATCTGTTACAACCATGGTTACCGGGTCTGTCTGAGCTGAAAGGTGTAAGTGGTTTCCGCTTTGTGGCATAGAACACCAGCCCTTAACACCATATGCCTTTCTGAACAGGATACGTGAGCCGCCGTGTCAGTTTCTTCCAGCCATACAGATATCCGTATTACAGGGTGGATCGCCCATCTACCGCCAGCATTGCAGGCCTATGCTTTGCTTGCGCGGTTGGATAGGCCCATAGGCACGTGGCTTTTATGGCTGCCGGGCATGTGGGGTATTTTGCTGCCTCAGGGCGTTGCCACTTCCGAACGTATTCGGCTGATTGTGCTGTTTGGTATTGGCAGCCTTGTGATGCGGGCCGCAGGCTGCGTTGTAAACGATATGTGGGACAGGGACATAGACCGGCAGGTGGCGCGCACGGCGGGGCGGCCATTAGCCTCTGGCGCGTTGAGCATGAAGCAGGCCACGTTGTTCCTGCTGCTGCTTTTGCTGGCAGGCTTGGTTGTTCTGGTGCAATTGAACAGCCTTTCATGGGTGTTGGGTGTGTCATCCCTGCTGTTGGTGGCGCTGTACCCATTGGCCAAGCGGTTTACGTGGTGGCCGCAGCTTGTCATGGGGTTTACCTTCGGGTTTGGCGCACCCATGGGGTATGCGGCGGCAGCGGGGCATTTGTCTTGGGCGCAAGCCGCTTTGTATGCAGCTACCATTGTGTGGCAGTTGGGGTTTGATACCATTTACGGCTTTCAGGATATGGAAGATGATGCCCGTATTGGTGTGAAATCCACATCTCGCCTCATGGTGGGGCGGGCACGTGGGTTTATTGGCACCTGTTATGGGCTGATGCTTGTTTTGCTGGCTGTGGCGGCTGTTATGGCGGGGTCTGGCCCGCTTTTCTGGGTGGCTTTGGTGTTGCCTGCCATATTGTTGTGGCAACAGGCCCGTAAGGTAGATCCTACAAGCCCCGCTTTGTGCCTGGCCCAGTTTCGGGCTAATCGAGAAATTGGCTTGGCCGTAGCGCTGGCGCTGGTTGCCGGGTTGATAGCTGTATAAGCCTGCATGCTTCAGATGAAAGAAACCACGTTCATGAAATCCATTTTCCGGGTTGTTCTGCCAGCGGCTATGGGGTTGGTTCTGGCTGGCAGCCAGGCTTATGCACAGGACGATACCGGTGAAACGGCTATTCCCGTAGCATCTTCTTCCGCTCCGGTTCCTGTGGCGCTTTCTGCATCCGATAAGGCATGGCTGAAGCGGATTGAGCAGGCGCTTAACCAGTCCAAAACTTTTCAGGCCCGCATTCAGCAGCTTGATGCAGAAGGAAAACGCACAACCGGCACCGTGTGGATGAAGCGCCCCGGCCAGATGCGCTTGGCGTATGATCCGCCTTCACCGCTGCTGCTGGTAGCCAACGGGGGCAAGGTTGTGTTCCGAGATAATCAGTTGGACCAAACCACGGTTATTCCCATTGAGCGTACACCTCTGGGCCTTCTGCTGCGCCCTCATGTCAGCCTGACAGATGATGTCACGGTAACGGGCTTTCAGCATGATAACGGGCTGGTGCAGGTTACGCTTGTGCGCACATCCTCCCCCGGTGATGGCAGCCTGACACTGGTTTTTTATGAAACGCCAGTTGCTCTGCGGTCATGGAGTGTGCTGGACGCGCAAGGGCGCGAAACCCGCGTAACCTTGTTTGATGTGCATGCGGGTGCAGACATTCCGGCAAGCACGTTCGTCCTGCCTGCCGAGGACAACTAAACTGTGTTGAAAGCAGCTTTTTCCGCGCTTCTTCTGGAAAAAGCTGCCGTGCAGGCCGATATATTTACACAGATTGAGACAGATTGAAGTGAGGCACGCAGGCTATGGCCGCAGAGCGTGAACCCCCGGTAATGGGTGATGATCTTTTTGGGCTTCCTCCCGAGCCATCGCAGGGAAGAAATGCGGACGCACGCAAAAAGCCAGCGCCCATGCAGCCGTTGGCGGACCGTCTGCGCCCACAGCGTTTGGAAGATGTTGTTGGGCAGGCGCATTTGCTGGGGCCAGAAGGTGCGCTTACGCGTATGCTGGAACGTGGCTCACTTGCCAGCTTGATTCTGTGGGGCGGCCCGGGTGTTGGTAAAACTACTATTGCCCGCCTTCTGGCACAGGCTGCTGGGCTGAAATTTGTACAGCTTTCGGCTGTGTTTTCTGGCGTGGCGGATCTGAAAAAAGCCTTCGAGAATGCACGCAGGCAGGCAGAAGTGGGTGGCGGCACGCTGCTGTTTGTAGATGAAATTCATCGCTTCAACCGTGCACAACAGGATGGTTTTTTGCCGGTTGTAGAAGATGGCACCGTTGTACTGGTTGGTGCCACAACAGAGAATCCATCCTTCGCGCTCAATTCGGCTTTGCTGTCACGCTGTCAGGTCATGGTGCTCAACCGGCTGGATGATCCAGCTTGTGAAGCTCTGTTGGTGCGGGCGGAGGAAGAAACAGGCAGGCCCTTGCCGCTTACGGAAGATGGGCGTGTAACCCTCCGCGCCATGGCAGATGGTGATGGCCGCTATCTGCTCAACATGGTGGAGCAGCTTTTAAGCCTGAAAACAGAAAAGCCGCTGGATGCGCAGGCACTTTCCCGCCTGTTGGCAAAACGCGCCATTTTGTATGATCGGGATAGGGAAGAGCATTACAACCTGATTTCCGCTCTGCATAAATCCATGCGCGGGTCAGACCCGGATGCGGCTCTCTATTGGTTTGCCCGTATGCTGGAAGGCGGGGAAGACCCGCGTTATCTGGCCCGCCGCATGACACGCTTTGCCGCAGAAGACGTAGGCATGGCAGACCCGCATGCCCTGCCATTGGCCGTGGCCGCGTGGGAAACGTATGAGCGTTTGGGTTCACCGGAGGGTGAATTGGCTTTGGCGCAGCTTGTGGTGCATCTGGCCACAGCCCCCAAATCCAACGCGGTTTATAAAGCCTATGGCGCTGCCCGCCGTGCCGCCAAGGCCACAGGCAGCCTAATGCCGCCTGCACATATTCTAAACGCGCCCACCAAACTGATGCAGGATATTGGTTACGGTAAGGGGTACCAGTATGACCATGATGCGGAAGAAGGCTTTTCTGGCCAGAACTATTTTCCCGACGGCATGAAGCGGCAGAACTTCTATAATCCAACGGGCAGGGGCTATGAACGGGAGGTTCGTCACAGGCTAGAAACATGGTCCCGCTTGCGGGATCGGCGTTAGTCGTGAATATCGGCGCATGAGTGTTGTCAATCGTACCGTAAGCGAAGACGAAGCTGGTATTCGTCTGGATCGCTATTTTCGCCGCCATTACCCGCATCTTACGCAGGGGGCGCTTCAAAAACTGTGCCGCACGGGCCAGATTCGTGTTGAGGGCAAAAGGGTAGAAGCCTCCACCCGGCTAGAGCCGGGGCAAACGGTGCGCGTGCCGCCCATACCCATGGCTGCCAAACCCGCGCGCGATGTGCCGCGCCCGCTGGATGAAAAACTGGCGCGCGAAATCCGCAAGATGGTGGTGTATCAGGACAAGCACGTGATTGTCCTTAACAAGCCCGCAGGGCTTGCCGTGCAGGGTGGCCCCGGCATTACCAAGCATGTTGACATGATGCTGGATGGCTTGCGGGAAGAAGATGATCCGCGCCCACGGCTGGTGCATCGGATTGATAAAGATACCTCCGGCCTTCTGCTGCTGGCACGCACCCCCGGTGTGGCCGCCAAGCTGGCGGCATCTTTCCGTGGCCGGGATGTAAAAAAAATCTACTGGGCAGTTGTGGTCGGGCGGCCTGATCCGCTTTCGGGCGAGATAGATCAGCCGTTGGCCCGTTTGGGTGCTGGCCCCGGTTCCATTACCGTGGCGGCGGACCGTAAGGATGCCGATGCGCAATCTGCACGGTCTGTTTATGAAGTGCTGGATTCGGCTGCGCGCAAGTTTTCTTGGCTGGAGCTTTCACCGCTTACTGGGCGCACGCATCAGCTCCGTGTGCATTGCGAATCTTTAGGCACACCTATTTTGGGTGATCCCAAATACGGTGGAGCGGCAGCCCATCCTTCTGGCTTTACAGACAGGTTGCATCTGCATGCCCGTATGCTGGATATGCCGCACCCAGCAGGTGGGCGTTTAACTGTAAGTGCCGAATTGCCGCCTCATATGCGTGAAACCTTCCGAACTCTTGGGTTTGTGCCGGGCACCACACCGCCACCTTCACGCCGTGGTGGCCAAGGATAAGGACGGTTTAAGTTGAAACAGGAGAAACGCACATGCGTCTGAAATGGAAAATCGGCCTGCTGGCGGGGGCCGCTGTTCTGGCGCTGGGCGGTGGCACAATTATATCTGCCACGCAGGATGCAGACTGGCTGAAAACACGGTTGGCCGATGCCGTGGAAAGCAGCACAGGCCGCCACCTGAGCATTGGCCAGTTGCATGTGTGGATTCTGCCTTTTCCGTGGGTGGAAGCAAAGGACGTAAAACTTTCCAGCGTGGCGGAAGATGGCGTGAACATGCTGGATATCGGGCAGGTGCGTGCCCGGCTGGCATTGTTGCCACTGTTTTCTCATCGCATTGCGTTTGAAGATGTCAGCCTCATCAGCCCACAGGTGCAGTTGCGCCGTTTGGCAGATGGGCGGGCAGACTGGCATTTCACACCGCAGGAACGCCAGAGCAGCATCGGGGGCTCTTCGTCTGCCAGTTCCGGCAAGATGCACTGGAATCTGACGGTTTCAGATCTTTCGCTCACACAGGCGCAAGTTGCTTGGGATGATGCGGTGCACCATCGTTCTGGTGCATTTCAGGTTGCCGAAGGCAAGGTGAAGGGGCTTTCGGGTAACGCGCCTGATTTTGACGTAAAACTGCGTAAAGGGGCTGGGCAGTTAGCACTTACAGGGCAAACAGGGCCTTTGTTGCCAATGTCTGCCCAGTTGCCAATGCAGCTGAGAATTTCCCTTACCGTTAATGGGCATCCTGCCGGGTTGGCCCATATAGATGGGTCCATTACGGATCCGCAGGGCCAAAAAGTCTATGCGTTGCAGATTGGTGGTTCTGTTGCGCAACTGCGTGATTTGAATGTCTTTTTCCCACATGCAAATCTGCCAGAAGGCCGGAATGTTTCTGTAGATATGGCTGTTGGCGGGCAGGGTGCGCAGCCTGCGCCACAAAGCCTGCACGTGCGTGCTGAAAATGTGGATGTAGGCGCGTGGTTGCCACAGGCCGCATTAACACGGGTGGTTATAGATACGGCGGCCCCTACAGACCCGGTAACGGCACAAATTGATGGCCAGGTTGGTGCGCAGGTGTTGAGCTTGCGTGGCACGGTAGGGACAATGCAGCAGTTGGCTGCGTCCGAACACGTTGCGCAGCAGATTGTGCCGGTGGATTTAACGCTTACACAGGGTGAATCCAGCATACACGGCACAGGTACCTTAAGTGCAGGCGCTTCTGCGCTGGATGTGCACGGCCAGCTTGCGCATGTGGTGCCGGGTGGGGATCTGCCAGCCGCCAATGATCTTAAAGTGGATGGGCACATAGATGTTGCTGATACGGCATCTGTTGCGCGGCACCATGCCGTGCCGGATGTGCTGCGTGGCGCACGAGGTGCCATGGATGTGCAAGCGCAGAGCGTAAACTGGCAGGGTGTCACATGGGCGCATGTCAGCACGCATGCCACGTTGCAAAACAGCAGGCTGACACTTGAGCCTGTGCAGGCCGAAGGCAATGGTTTCCAGCAAGTCGGCCGCTTGGTGTATGACGTGGCGGGTGCTTTGCCTCAGATTGAATTGGCGGCGCATCCTGTGTTTTTGCCCCTGCCTGTTGTTGAGCGCTGGCTTGGCCTTTCTTCTTCACTCTCCGGCACAGTGCAGCTTGTAGGCGCAGTTTCCACGCAAGGGGAAACGCCGGAAGATCGGCGCAATAATCTGGACGGGCATCTTGGGGTTTCAGTTGTTGATGGCAGCATAAGTGGTGCTGCTATTCGCACGCTTCTGGGGCCGCAGGTGCCGGTTAAAGGCAAGATGCCCGTAAGGTGCTTTGGCAGTCATATGCAGTTTGCACAGGGTAACGCGAATATTGATATGTTGGGGTTGGAAACGCCGTTTCTGGTTCTGCATGGTCATGGCACGGTGGGGCTGGGCTCTCAGGCGCTGGATATGCACCTTTCTCCACGCGTGTTGCTGGGTGGGGCTTCGGCTTCTTCCGATGTTGCGGTTACAGGTACATTGTCAGACCCCAAACCGCGTATGGATCCGGCTTATGAAGGCCGATACGGCATAAGCATTGGCGGAAATGATGGAGAGGGAGATAACTGCCCCTCCATGCTTTCTGCCGCGCGTGAGGGTGTGGCGGGGCCAGATGCGCCGCAGAAAAAAGCGGGTAAGGAAGGAAAGGTCATGAACATGTTGCGTGGCTTGGGGCTGTTCCAATGAAAATGGCATCTACCGAACATAATGTTTCTGGCAATGCGCCTGCTGGCCGCAAACGGTTCTGGAAGCAGGCAGATGTTGTGCCGGAAGGGCAGGGCTTTGTCGTGCAACTTGATGGGCGCAGTATCCGTCTGCCACGCAAGACCCCATTATGCGTGACGTCTCGTGCATTGGCAGATGCATTGGCGGCAGAATGGCAGGCCGCCGGGCAAAATGCCGATGGCCGTTTTTCACCGGCTGATTTGCCCCTTACAGGCATTGCTGGTTCCATGATCGAGCGTATTCCTGCAGAGCGGGAAGGGGTTTTGCGTAGTCTTCTGGCTTATGCGGGCAGCGATCTGCTGTGTTACCGGGAGCCGGGGGAAGGCAAGCTGGCGCAGGCCCAACGTAAGGAATGGGACCCGTGGCTGGAGTGGCTGCGTAAGCAATACGGGGCTATCCTGCACACATCATCTGGTGTCATGCCGATTGTGCAGCCCGAAGAGTCTTTGCAGAAGCTCTACGATGCCATGGAAAAGCTGAACCCGGCGGAATTGGCTGTGCTTGCTGTTTCCGTGCCAGCATTGGGGAGCCTTGTGCTGGGTTTGGCGCTGGTAAATGGTGCTGGTTCTGTAGATGATCTGGTGGCCAGCGCAACGCTGGATGAACGTATGCAGATGGCTGTGTGGGGTGAAGATACGGAAATAACGGACCGTATTGCCGGTATACAGCGGGAAGTGGCCGATGCGGCCCGTTTTCTGGAATTGGCGCGCAAGCCTGCAGCTTGATGTCAACCCGCATACCCAAGGATTTATATGCGGCGTCACTCTTGGCAAGTTTGAAATCTTCCCCAAGTATGAAGCAGTTCAAGCTTTAAGGAGCATAGACATTATGAAAATCAAAAAGACCCTTCTGGCAGCAATTGTGGCTGCAGGTGTTTCTGTTGCAGGCGTAAGCGCACATGCAGAACCCGGTAATGGATTTAATGGAAACGGCTTTGGCCCCGGCATTCCGGGCGCTGGGCTGAATGCTCTGGACGGCATTGATCTTACCAAAAAGCAGCGCAAGCAGATTCAGACCATTCTGCAGGAAGCACACCGTCAGGATCAGGCGCAGGATCTCCGTGGTGATTTCGACAAAATCCACCGCCAGATTGAAGATGCGCTGACATCTCCGGGCCCGGTGGACAAAGACAAGGTTGCAACGCTGCAGCAGGAAATGGCTACGCTGCGCGCCCAGCGTGAATCTCAGCATCTGGAAACGGCTTCCCGCATCCATGATGTGCTGACGGCTGATCAGTTGGCCCAGATTCATGCACGTCAGGTCAAGATTCATGATCTGCTGGACCAGCTTCATGCTGTTGAACATCCTGCTCCGGCAGCCGATGCAGATAAATCTGGCAAGTAAACCGCCAGAAGGTTCTTGACTCTCGCAGGGGTATCCCGTAACCCCTGCAACAAATCAGGCCCGCCACTCCGCGAGTGTTCGCGCAGTGGCGCGTCTTGTTATGGGGTGTGATACTTTTGTTCGAAGCTCTTTCAGGCAAGCTTTCCGGCGTTTTTGATGGCCTCGCTAAACAGGGAGCGCTGTCTGAAGCCGATGTTCTGGAGGCAATGCGGGAAGTCCGTCTGGCCATGCTGGATGCGGACGTTGCACTGCCTGTTGTTAAAGACTTCGTTAATAAAGTTAAGGAACGTGCTGTTGGGCATGAAGTGCTGGAAAGCATTTCTCCCGGTCAGGCTGTCGCTAAAATCGTCAATGATGCTCTTATTGATGCTCTTGGCGGTGCTGGTGCGGTTCCTCTCAATCTAAATTCCACTCCACCTGTTCCCGTTCTGATGGTTGGTTTGCAGGGGTCTGGTAAAACCACCACCTCTGGTAAGCTGGCCCTGCGTCTTAAAACGCGTGAACGTAAAAAGGTTCTGCTCGCTTCTCTGGATACACAGCGCCCTGCAGCACAGTTGCAGCTTGCGCAGTTGGCAGAACAGGTTGGTGTTACCTCCCTGCCGATCGTGGCCGGGCAGACGCCAGTAGAAATTGCCAAGCGTGCCCTCGATACAGGGCGGCGCGAAGGTTATGATGTCGTTATCCTCGATACCGCCGGTCGTCTTTCCATAGACGAAGCGTTGATGGACGAGGTGCGGCAGATTCGTGATGTCACACACCCGGCAGAAACCCTGCTGGTTGTAGATGCCATGACCGGGCAGGATGCCGTAAATACCGCCAAGGCCTTTAATGAGGCTGTGGGGGTAACCGGCGTTGTGATGACCCGGATGGACGGTGATTCCCGCGGTGGTGCAGCGCTTTCCATGCGCGCCATTACCGGTGCTCCCATCAAGCTGATTGGTACGGGTGAAAAGCTGGACGGGCTGGATGAATTTTATCCAGAACGTGTGGCTGGCCGTATTCTTGGCTTGGGTGATATTGCTGGGCTTGTTGAAAAAGCCGCCGATACGCTTGATCAGGAAGAAGGTGAACGCCTCGCCCAGAAGATGATGGCGGGCAAGTTCGATCTGGATGACTACGCATCCCAGATCCGCCAGATCAACAAGCTAGGGTCTATTTCCGGTATTCTGGGCATGCTCCCGGGTATGGGTAAAGTTAAGGAAGCTTTGGGGGACAAGGATCTTGATACCTCGATCCTGAAAAAGCACCTTGCCATTATTTCTTCCATGACCAAGGCAGAGCGTAAAAACCCTGCCATTATCAAGGCATCGCGCAAAAAGCGTATTGCTGCCGGGTCTGGATCTACAGTTCAGGATGTTAACAAGCTGCTCAAGCAGTTTGATATGATGTCCTCCATGATGAAGCGCTTCAACAAACTGGGCTTGAAAGGTCTCATGCGCCAGGGAATGTCCGCGCTCATGCCGAAAGGAATGGGAGGGGGAGGGCCGCCAGGTGGACCTGGTGGCAATCCTTTCCGCTAAGGCGGTCTATTTCTCGAAGCAGTTTTTCGGGTTTTTTATTTTTGGGTCTGGAGTAACTCCGAATGAGTCTTAAAATTCGTCTTGCCCGCGCAGGTGCCAAGAAGCGTCCGTACTACCACATCGTTGTGGCAGATAGCCGCAGCCCGCGTGATGGCCGTTTCATTGAAAAGGTTGGCGCTTACAACCCAATG
The DNA here is from genome assembly GCF_009914215.2 of Acetobacter pasteurianus. Taxonomy (NCBI): domain Bacteria; kingdom Pseudomonadati; phylum Pseudomonadota; class Alphaproteobacteria; order Acetobacterales; family Acetobacteraceae; genus Acetobacter; species Acetobacter pasteurianus. Next base: position 2,164,438 of record NZ_CP039846.2, read on the forward strand.
CTGCCTTCTGATCACGCTGAACGCGTGCGTCTGACAGAAGAACGCATCAAGCATTGGCTGTCTGAAGGCGCGCAGCCGACAGATCGCGTGGCACGCTTCCTTGGTAACGCAGGTCTGGCACCTAAGCCCGCTTATCGTGAACAGCCTAAAAAGTCTGCTCCGAAGAAGAAGGCACAGGCACGCGCTGCTGAAGCCGCCAAAGCTGCTGAAGCCGCTGCTGCCTAAAGCCTGAAACCATCATGTGCTCAAACCTCATTCTGATGGGCGTTGTTGGTAAACCGCATGGTGTGCGCGGCCTTGTGCGTGTGCGCGCTTATGCGGAAAACCCGCAAACGCTGGAGCAGTGTGGGGCATTGCAGGATGATCAGGGCCGTCAATGGTTCCTCAGTTGGCGTGGGGCGGATAGCGTGGCCGAATTGCGGGATGCCAATGGCACACCGCTGGCCGATCGTGATGCCGCGCAGGCGTTGGTGAACACCAGCCTGTATGTGCCGCGCGCCGCTTTGCCGGAGCCTGAGGAAGAAGAATTCTACCATGCTGATCTGATTGGCATGGAAGCGTTTGAAAACGGTCTTTCTCTTGGTCGTGTTGTGATGGTGCATGATTATGGAGCTGGCGCCAGTCTGGAACTGAGTGATGGTTCTCTTGTTCCGTTTACCCAGGCCTGTGTGCCTGAGATTCATCTGAAACAACGGACAATCACAGTGGTGCGCCCCGAAGAGGTTTCGGGCGAAGAAGGACGCGGCGTTGGTAAACGGCAGAAAACAGAGGTGCAGCCATGAACTGGCAGGCCACTGTGCTCACGCTGTTTCCTGAAATGTTTCCGGGCCCACTGGGGCTTTCCCTTGCAGGGCGAGCGCTGGAAAAAGGCTTGTGGACATGTCGGACGGAAGATCTGCGGCAGCATGGTCTGGGCCGGCATCGTGCAGTGGATGATACACCGTTTGGTGGTGGTGCAGGTATGGTTATCCGCCCGGATGTGGTGGATGCCGCTTTTGCTGCCTCTCAGGCACCAGCAGATGTGCCGCGTGTGTATCTTACACCTCGTGGGCGGCCGTTAACGCAGCAGGATGTGCGGCGTTATGCGGCTGGTTCTGGGGTGTTGTTGCTGTGTGGTCGGTTTGAAGGTGTGGACGAACGTGTGCTGCAAGCGCATGACGTTGAGCAGGTATCCATCGGAGATTACATTCTCTCGGGTGGGGAAACTGCCGCACTGGTGTTGCTGGATGCGTGTGTGCGTCTGCTACCCGGCGTGATGGGGTGTGAGGAAAGTGGCGTAGAGGAAAGTTTTTCCGAAGGGCTGCTTGAATATCCGCACTATACCCGTCCTGCCGAATGGGAAGGGCGCGCTGTGCCGGAAATCCTGCTTTCGGGCAATCATGCCGCCATCGCGGCCTGGAGGCAGAAGCAGGCAGAAGAAATAACGCGGGAAAGAAGGCCGGATCTGTGGTCTGCCTGGCTGGCTCGCAAGGAAAGAAACATGGCTGAAGCTGTGGGCGGGGCCGCACAGACAGACCATTTTGGGGTTTGAGGAAGGATACCGACATGAACATCATTCAGCAGTATGAAGCTGCAGAAATTAAGCGTCTGACAGCAGAGCGCGCTGTTCCGGAATTCGAAGCCGGTGATACGGTGCGCGTTTCCGTTAAGGTGCAGGAAGGTGAACGTACCCGTCTGCAGGCTTTTGAAGGCGTTGTGATTGCCCGCTCCAACAAGGGCCTGAACAGCAACTTCACCGTGCGCAAAATTTCCAATGGTGAAGGTGTGGAACGTGTGTTCCCGCTGTACGCACCTACGGTTGCAGAAATCAAGGTTGTGCGTCGTGGTAAAGTGCGTCGTGCAAAGCTGTACTACCTGCGTGGCCGTAGCGGTAAGTCTGCTCGTATTGCAGAACGCCCGCGTGAAGTGGTTGCTCCGGCAGCCAGCTAAAACCATATAACCGTTCACATCGGTCTGATATGGTTTTTAAAACCCGACTGGCCTATGTCAGTCGGGTCTTTTTGATATATAGGCATACCGCAACAGCATTGGCCCAATAGGTGAGCTAATGCACGTAGCGTAAGAAATATAAAGGAGGAGGGGCATGGGCCCGCGTACGTTGTTCGACAAGATCTGGGATGATCACGTCGTTGAAACTCTGCCGGACGGCACCTCTATTCTTTATATTGACCGGCACCTTGTGCACGAAGTCACCAGCCCGCAGGCTTTTGAAGGCTTGCGTCTGGCAGGGCGTAAACTGCGCCACCCGGAAAAGACTGTGGCTGTGGTTGACCACAACGTGCCAACGTCTGACCGTACCCAGCCGATTGAAGAAGCCGATAGCCGCAACCAGATTGAAACACTGGAACGCAACGTTAAGGAATTCGGGGTTCCGTATTTCCCGCTGCTTTCTGCCAATCAGGGTATTGTGCATGTTGTCGGGCCAGAGCAGGGGATCTCTCTACCTGGCATGACCATTGTGTGTGGTGATTCCCATACCTCTACACATGGTGCGCTGGGTTCGCTCGCTTTCGGTATCGGTACGTCGGAAGTTGAGCATGTGATGGCTACGCAGACTATTCTGCAGCGTCCGGCCAAAAACATGCGCGTTACGGTTGATGGCACGCTTGGTGCTGGCGTTTCGGCCAAAGATATCATGCTGGCTATTATCGGGCATATCGGCACGGCTGGTGGCACAGGGCATGTAATCGAATTTGCAGGTTCCGCCATTCGTGGGCTGGACATGGCAGGGCGTATGACGCTGTGCAACATGGCAATTGAAGCCGGTGCACGCGCAGGTATGGTTGCGCCAGATGAAACCACATTTGAATATGTGCGTGGCCGTCCGTTTGCCCCCAAGGGCGAAGAGTTCGATAAGGCCGTTGCTTATTGGAAAACGCTGGCTTCTGATGAAGGTGCGCATTTCGATAAGGAAGTGACGCTGCGGGCAGAAGATATCAGCCCCAGCCTGACATGGGGCACAAGCCCGGAAACAGTGCTGCCCATTACGGCCACCGTCCCTAACCCTGCTGATGAAGCCGACGAAGCCAAGCGCACCCAGATGCAGCGCATGCTGGACTACATGGGGCTGGAAGCCGGGCAGAAAATTGCTGGCACACCGGTTGATGTTGTTTTCATTGGCTCTTGCACCAATAGCCGTATTGAAGATTTGCGTGCCGCAGCGCAGGTAGCTGCTGGCCGCAAGGTGGCTGAAGGCGTGCGCGCCATGATTGTGCCGGGTTCGGGCAACGTAAAGCGGCAGGCGGAAGAAGAAGGTCTGGACCAGATTTTTCTGGATGCAGGTTTTGAATGGCGTGAGGCCGGGTGCTCCATGTGCCTTGGTATGAACCCGGATCGGCTGACACCGGGCCAGCGTTGTGCTTCTACATCCAACCGTAATTTTGAAGGACGTCAGGGGCCGGGCGGTCGCACACATCTGCTGTCTCCTGCCATGGCCGCGGCTGCTGCTGTGACAGGGTGCCTGACTGATGTAAGGGAGCTGGCATAATGGAAAAGTTTACAACTCTGTCGGCCATTGCGGCAGCTCTGCCAGAAGCCAACATTGATACAGACAAAATTATTCCGGCCCGGTTTCTTAAAACCACGCAGCGCACAGGTTTGGGCAAAAATGCCTTTGATGCCATGCGCTATCTGCCAGATGGTAAAGAAAACCCGGATTTTGTGCTGAACAAGGAACCGTGGCGCAAAGCCGAAATCCTGATTACCTATGATAATCTGGGTTGCGGTTCATCGCGTGAGCATGCGCCTTGGGCACTGCTGGATTTTGGTATCCGGTGCGTGATTGCGCCTTCCTTTGCAGATATCTTCTTCAATAACTGCTTCAAGAACGGCATTTTGCCGATCCGCCTGCCGCGTGAAATCTGCGATCAGCTGATGGCAGATGCCAGCATGGGCAGCAATGCCCGCCTTACGGTTGATCTGCCGCGGCAGGTTATTGTGCGGCCAGATGGGCCGGAAGTGCCTTTTGAAATCGACCCGTTCCGCAAGCATCTGCTGCTGGAAGGGCTGGATGATATTGGCCAGACACTTCAGCACGAAACAAATATCGAAGGGTATGAAAACCGGGAAAACCGGGACAAACCCTGGATGCCTTCCATTCATATTGATTGATTATTCTGGAGCTGCATGATGACTGCACAGAACACAGCCATAAAACTTCTTGTTCTGCCGGGTGACGGTATTGGCCCCGAAATCATGCGGGAAGTCCGGCACGTTATTGATTGGCTGGAAAGCCGCCGTGGCCTGTCCTTCGATATTACAGAAGATGTGGTTGGTGGTGCTTCTCTGGCAGAATACGGTGTGCCTATCCGTGATGAAGTGATCGAGAAGGCATGGGCTGCGGATGCTGTGCTGTTTGGCTCGGTAGGTGATCCGAAGTGGGCGCATGTCGGGTTTGAAAAGCGCCCGGAAGTGGCCATTCTCAAACTGCGGCAGGAACTGGGGCTGTTTGCCAATCTGCGCCCCGCCAAAGTTTTTGATGCACTGGTAGATGCCAGCACGCTTAAGCCGGATGTGGTGCGTGGTCTGGATATTATGATCGTGCGTGAAACGGTGGGTGGTATCTATTTTGGTAACCCACGTGGCATTGAAACCCTGCCGGATGGCAGCAAGCGCGGCATTAACACAGAAGTTTACACCACGGCAGAAATCGAGCGTGTAGCACGTGTGGCGTTTGACTTGGCACGCAAGCGGTCTAACCGTGTGTGCTCTGTTGAAAAATGCAATGTCATGGAAAGCGGCCTTCTGTGGAAGGAAGTGGTCACAGACGTGCATGCCAAAGAATTCCCGGATGTGGAACTCTCTCACATGCTGGCTGATAACTGCGCCATGCAGATGGTGCGTAACCCGCGCCAGTTTGATGTGATTGTGACCGGCAACCTGTTTGGTGATCTGCTGTCTGATCTTGCATCCATGCTGACAGGCAGCTTGGGTATGCTGCCTTCTGCAACGCTGGGTGCTGTGCGTGAAAATGGCAAATTCCCTGCGCTGTATGAGCCCATTCATGGCAGTGCGCCGGATATTGCCGGGCAGGGCATTGCAAACCCAATTGCGCAAATTCTGTCTTTTGCCATGTTGCTCCGTTACTCCCTGAACAAGCAGGAAGAAGCAAACATGATTGAGCAGGCAGTTTCCAACGTTCTGGAAAGCGGTTTGCGCACGGCTGATATCATGAGCGAAGGCATGGCGCGCGTTGGCACATCTGTGATGGGTGAAGCCATTGTGCGGGAGCTGGATAAGCTCCAGAAATAACGCTCTTAGTCAGCGACAAGTTAAAAGGCCGTTCCACTTTAGGTGGGGCGGCTTTTTTTTATGGGCGGCAAGTTATGGAAATATAGCAGACACAAAAAAGGCCGGAACATCCATAGGATGCCGGCCTTTTTTGGATAGAAGGATGGAAAGGCTTAGAAGCCTTCGCGTTCCAGACGCTTACGTTCCATCTTGCGAGCACGGCGCACGGCTTCTGCCGCTTCACGGGCCTTGCGCTCAGACGGCTTTTCGAAGTGCCGACGCAGCTTCATTTCACGGAAGATTCCTTCACGCTGCATTTTCTTCTTGAGCGCTTTAAGAGCCTGATCGACATTGTTGTCACGGACGAGAACGTGCACTTGGTCTCTAACCCCTGTTTCAGAAAAATCCGGGTAACCCGGTTTTTTGTAGATTATACGGAACCGGAACCGTCGCGGCCTTGCGGGGCGCCGATTCCTTTGTTGGCGGCCTCTATAACACGGCCTTTAGACAAGATACAATTTGTTCTTTCGTGTTTAAAATGCACTTCTGAGTGCTTTTATTGTGCAACCTCCATAGAAATGGGGTGAAAAATGGCAGTTCTTGCAATAGCCCGCATGGGGCACCCGGTTTTAAGGCAGCCCGCGCAGGAGGTGCCAGACCCTACAGCCCCAGATATTCAGCGCCTGATAGCGGATATGCGCGAAACTCTGGAAGAAAGCGGTGGCGTGGGGTTGGCTGCGCCGCAGGTTTTTGTTTCCCAAAGGCTTTTTCTTTACAGCGTGCCGCTTGCCCGGAGTGAAGGGGAGGATGATCCATCTTTGCCCGTGCAGGCCTTGATCAACCCGGTTTTAAAGCCGGTTGATGATGAAAAGCTGCTACGGACGGAAGGCTGCCTTTCCCTGCCAGATCTGCGAGGGGAAGTGCCGCGCTATAAGCGGATATGGTATGCCGGGTTTGATCCGCATGGGCAGAAGGTTGAAGGCATGGCCACCGGGTTTCGGGCGCATGTCATGCAGCATGAAATGGATCATCTGGATGGAATCCTCTATCCCATGCGGATGACGGATATGAGCAAATTTGGGTTTGCAAAAGAACTTACACGGTATGGGGCGTAAGGCATGAGCACGGGTGCAGGTAAGATAAGTCAGGCTATTTCATTGGCGGTGGCCACTCTGGCCGCTGGCATTATGCCTGCGCCGTTGGAGCGTGATCCTGCGCGGGATGAAATCCTGCGCAAGATGGCCGCCGTGGCCGGGGAGCAGGGCTGGGGTAAAACTGTGCTGCTGCAAGTGGCAGGCCCAGATGCAGATCTGCTGTTTCCCGGTGGCAGTGCAGAGCTTGTGGAAGCATGGTTCGACCTGTGTGACAGGGATATGCTGGAAGCCATGTGGGATACGGAAGAAGAGTCTCGCTTAAGCCAGCGTGTGCGGCAGGCGCTGCTGTTTCGGCTTCCGGTGGATGAGGCTGTCCGTTCAGCTACGCGTAAAGGCCTCTCTGTTCTGCTGGCCCCGTGTGAGGGAAAAGCACTGCGCCGGAGCATGATGCGCACTATCAATGCCATCTGGCAGGCTGCGCAGGATGACTCCTCGGGGCTAACTTACGTGACCAAGCGCCTGAGCTTGGGCGGTGTGTATGCCTCTGTGCTGCTGTACTGGCTGGCACGAGGTGATAATGAAGCCACTTTGGCAGCCTTTGTTGATAGGCGCTTGGCAGATGTTCTGCGCTTTGGGCGCATTAAAGCCCGTATGGGCGGTCTTCCCTTTATGGCCCGCGCATAAAGAGGAGCCTGCACGCGTATGTCTCTACCTCATGAAACAGCAGGGGCAGATCTGCTCTTTCTGCGGGAAGAACAGTTGCGTCTGGCGCAAACCCTTATGTTTCTGGCATCGCGCGATATGGCGCAGGCTATTGAGCCAGTTCTGGAAGAAGACGGCCTAGGCCACGCACATTATCGGGTGTTGCAGGTGCTGGCATTTAGCCCCGGTATCCCGGTCAGCCGCCTGCAGGCAGTGTTGGGGGTGACAAAACAAAGCCTTGGCCGCACCATGCATGAACTGGAAGCAAGGAAGTATCTGGAAAGCCAGCCGGGGCGTCAGGACAGGCGCCAGCGTCTGCTTTTTTTAAGCCCGGAAGGCAAAGCGGCAGAAGCCAGATTGTTTGCGGTTGTGCGCCAGCGCCTTGTGGCTGCGTATCGAGAGGCAGGTGGCGCAGCCGTGGAAGGGTTTCGGCGCGTGATGCGTGGAATGTTATCCGAACAGAGTCGGTCTGTATTGAATGAAGATGCAGCAGGCAAAAAAGGAGGGCGGCATGGAGCATGAGCGCGAGAGTGTGGAAGAAGATGTCGCCCCGCATGTTATTGTGGTGGATGATGATCCGCGGTTACGGCGGTTATTGCAGCGCTACCTGTTTGAGCATGGTTTTCGGGTCAGCGTAGCAGCCAGTGCAGCAGAGGCACGGCAGACGCTAGAAGGCATTCAGCCGGATGCCATGGTGCTGGATGTAACCATGCCAGGTGAAAACGGCTTGGAACTGACACGTGCACTGCGTGATGAAGGGCAGGAACTCCCCATTCTGCTTCTTACGGCACGCGGAGAACCAGCAGACCGTATTACGGGGCTGGAAGCCGGGGCAGACGATTATCTCGGTAAACCTTTTGAGCCACGCGAACTGCTTTTGCGCTTAAAAGCCCATTTGCGGCGGCATCAACCCGCTCCGGCAACGGATAATCTGCGTATCGTGCGGTTGGGTGATAAGGAGTTTGATCCCGTTCGGCTTATTCTAAGTGGCCCTAATGGCACCATTCATCTTACGGGAGGTGAGGCCGCTCTACTTTCCGTATTGGCGCGCAGGCCCAACGATGTGTTCTCGCGCGAGGAAATTGCCAAGGCGCTGGATATGGCGGAAATCGGGGAACGCGCCGTAGATGTGCAGGTAACGCGCCTGAGGCGGCGTATTGAGCCTGACCCCAAGGAGCCACGATACCTGCATACCATCCGTGGGCGTGGTTATGTGCTTAAACCGGGGCTGTAAGACATAAATCATGCGGCGCAGCGGGCTAAAGCTTTTTCCATCCTCATTCTGGAAATCACGCAGGGTGGAAAAATCCATGCGGCGCGTGCTTCCGCGTTCGCTTCTGGCGCGGTCCTTGCTGATTGTGTTGATTCCCTTGCTGATCACGCAGGGCATCGCGCTGGAAGTTTTTTACGGCAATTTTCTACAAGTTGCCTCGCGCCGTCTTTCAGATTCGGTCACATCAGAAATTGTGCTCTCATTAAACGCCTTGGAGCGTTTAAAAAAACCGGCAGACAGGCAGTGGTTTGTAGAGCAGGCCCAGCAACATCTGCAGTTGGTGGAATCGTGGCATTCTAATGCACGACTTAGGCGTTTTGGCTCCACCCACGTGTTGGGGCCTATGGATGAAGATCTGGCTCGTGCGTTACGAGCCTCTATCAGCTACCCGTTTTTCGTAAACTGGCGAGAAGACCCCCACACAGTCAAAATTTCCATCCAGTTACCTGATGGTGTGCTGGATGTAGAGGCTCCGCGTAAAAGGCTGGATATGGGGCAGATCTGGCTGTTTGTGGCGTGGGCGGTTGGCAGTTCCTTGCTGCTGTTTGTGATTGCCAGCCTGTTCATGCGCAATCAGGTGCGGGCTATACGGCGGTTGGCTCACGCGGCAGAGCAGTTTGGGCTTGGGCGTGATATTGGCCCTATTCGTCCCGCAGGGGCGCAGGAAGTGCGCAAAGCGGCTGTGGCCTTTAACCGCATGCAAGACCGGATTTACCGCTTTGTTTCGCAACGTACGGGGGTTTTGGCTGGTGTATCGCATGATTTGCGCACGCCACTTACCCGCCTGCGGCTTTCTCTGGATATGATGCCCCGTACCGGCATGGTGCGTGCAGAGGATATTCAGCCCGATGTTGAGGACATGATTGGTGACGTGGCGGAAATGGAGCACATGATTGCCAGTTACTTGGCCTTTGCACGCGGGGAAGGGACCGAAAATGTTACGGACACCGAAATAGAGCCTTTTTTGGAAGATGTGGCTGCCGCAGCCCGGCGCGCTGGTGCGCATGTTTTCTCGGTGCGTGTGGCGCCGGGGTTGCGGGTTCATATGCGGCCAGATGCCATGCGGCGTGCATTAACCAATTTGGTGGATAATGCACGCCGCTATGCAAAGCATATCAATTTAAGCGCTCAGGGCCGATCAGATGGCGTTGTGGTGATGGTAGATGATGACGGGCCGGGTATCCCTCAGGAGCACCGTGGTAGCGTTCTACGGGCTTTTGAGAGCGGGCGTGGGGGTGGAACCGGGTTGGGGCTTACAATCTCACGCGATATCGTGCGTGCGCATGGCGGAGAGATGGAATTGCTGGATTCCCCAATGGGTGGTTTGCGCGTCAGGCTGTTCCTGCCGCGCTAGACCCACGGGTGATTACAGAGAGTTGCCTGAACCAAAGTGGCCTGGGCCCTGGTTGTTCATGCCCATGCCGCCAGCACCAGCCGAGCCAGCGCCCATCATGTTCTGCATGGGGTTGTAGCGGCCCACATTCCCCAGAATTTGCTGGAGGATGTTGATTTTTGTGCCCGGTGTGGGGGTGATGCTGTTGATCATGGCCACAGAGCGGGAATCTTTTTTGTTCAATGTACGCAGGCTTTGCAGGTTACCTGCATCATCAAACTTCAGCACCACAACCTGCTGCTTGCCGATTCCCGGAAAATCCATGGGAATCAGATATGTGCTCATGGAAATATAGATCCATGTATTGTCATCAAAGGCCCCTTTTGTGGTGGGGGAGCCTAGCAGATCCAGCGCATCGGCCCGTGTGCTGGCGCCGGGAATAAGCTGGTTGTAATCATCCGCTTCAATCAGGGAGCCACGAGGCGTTGGCGTGGGCCCAAACACGGCGCAGCCAGAAAGCGCTATCACTGCTGCCAGTGCGCCACAGGTGTTACGCAGGCGTGATATTTTATGCTGGCGTGGCTGCTTCATTCGGTTGGGGCTTCCCTAAGCATAACATTTAAGGCATCCGCACATCGCGGCCATGTAACAGTCGGATGCCTCAAACTGATACGAAGCGTCAATTACAGAATGGTTTTTTCCATCCGTTTTTGCACTTTACCCCCTTTAGCTTTCCTTCAAAAAGCCCCAATTAGAAAAAGCGTTGCAGGTGGGCTTGTGCCCGTAAGTGTATGCGCCCCTGTAAACGATCTTCCTCTGCCAGCTCAGGAGGCTGCCATGTCTGAAAAACCAGAATTTTCCCGCCCAATGGCATTGCGCCGAATCGGAGGGCAGGAAACTTCAGTGACGGTGGAAGCAACAGAACAGGAATGCGCAGCGATTGCCCGCCGCCTTGGTTTGCCAAAAATTACACTTTTTCGCTGCCGGTATCTGCTTAAGGCAGACAGGCACAGTGTAGTGGAGGCAGAAGGTGCGCTGGCTGTCCATTATACGCAGACCTGCGTTGTCAGCCTTGAAAACTTTGAGGATGTTCTGGCAGGAGCATTCAATGTTCGGTTTGTGCCTTCTGAACGGTTTGTAGAACCGGATGAGCCTGATCTGGATGCAATTGATGAAATTCCGTATGAAGGTCAGGACATAGATCTGGGTGAAGCCGCGGTAGAGCAGTTTGCTCTTGATCTGGACCCATACCCACATGCGCCGGAAATTGATCTGCCAGAAGGCCTTGTCCTGAGCGAGGAAGAGGCAGAGAAGCTTCTGGAAGAAGGGGAGCAGGATGAAAAGCAGAACCCCTTTGCGGCCCTGTCTCGGCTAAAACCGGGCAAGGCCTGATCTAGGCGCGGTACGGGTTTTCTTTCTGGATTGCTTGCGAAAATGCTTGCCGTCTGCTAGAGGCCCCGGCTCAGTCTGGTGATAAACCTGTGTTGTTGTCTGGTGGGGTGAAAAAACACGCTGCCAGGCGTTTTTAAACCGTTTTTCAAGAGGGGGCTCGGGCTCATGGCTGTACCCAAGAAGAAAACCTCGCCTTCACGTCGTGGCATGCGTCGCAGCCATGAAGCTCTGAACGTGGAAGCTTTTGCTGAATGCTCTAACTGTGGCGAACTGAAGCGCCCGCACCATGTGTGCAGCCATTGTGGCCATTACGATGGTCGTGAAGTGGTTGCTTCCGGTAAGGCACTTAAGGTTGCTGTCCGCGCTTAATAGCGTGGGTTTGCGGTAAAACGCGCATTACAGCGTGATGCGCGTTCTGTGGGAGCAAGGCATCTGCGGTATGGCAGAGAAGCAGGCATGAACAAGACCGAGATTCCAGATAATTCCCTTTCTGAACAGGACGAGGTGTTCAGCCTTGCCGTGGATGGAATGGGAGGTGATGGGGCTCCGGAAGTTGTTGTCGCCGGGCTCGCCGCCGCCGCTGAACGGCACCGAGGCATCAAGGTGCTGCTGCTGGGGGATGAATCCCAGTTGCGGCCTTTGCTGGCAAAGTACCCCAAGGCTGCATCCATATGCACTATCTCGCATACGGATCAGTCTATCCCAATGGATATGAAGCCAACATCTGCTTTGCGGATGCGGCGATCGTCCATGCGCCTTGCCATGGATGCCGTGGCAAGTGGCCGCGCCCGTGGTGTGGTTTCTGCTGGTAACAGCGGTGCCATGCTGGCTTTGGCCAAAATTGTTGTCAAAACCCTTCCGGGTATTTCCCGTCCCGCCATGGCGGCCATCAGCCCTACCATCAAGGGTGATGTGGTCATGCTGGATCTGGGTGCGAATGTGGCGTGTGACTGGCGCAACCTTGTAGAGTTTGCCGTAATGGGTGAAGCTTTTGCCAAGGCTGTGTTAGGGCTGCCTGCGCCCTCTATCGGGTTGCTCAATATCGGTTCGGAAGAGCTGAAGGGTGATGAAAAGCTGCGTGTAGCAGCAGAAGCCCTGCGAGAAAGCCCATTGGCTTCGCAGTTCCACGGGTTTGTGGAAGGGCATGATATTACCGCAGGCACAACCGATGTGGTTGTGACTGATGGCTTTACCGGAAATGTCGCGCTTAAAACCGGGGAAGGGGTGCTTAAAATGGCAACCACTCTCCTGCGGCGCGTATTTAAGCGTGGTATTGTTTCCAAAATTGGATATCTGCTTGTGCGTCCGGGTTTGGAACGCATGAAGGAATGGCTTGATCCACGCCGTTACAATGGGGCCGTTTTTGTGGGCCTGAACGGTGTGGTTGTTAAGTCTCACGGCGGCACGGATGCAGAAGGATTTGCCGCAGCGGTTGATGTGGCAATGGATATGGTGACGCACGGATTTAATGACAGTATTCGTGACCGTCTCTCCCATATGAGTGCACTTCTCTCTCCCCAGCAAAATGCGGAGGAGCGCGAGCCAGCGGTTCCCGTTTCCTGATTGGTGCAAGACTGTCTGATCAGTAGCGGCATGTTGGGTCGCTACCGCATGCTGTTGGCTGATAATGAAAGAACGGTTTATGGCGAAACGTTCGCTTCTGGTAGGGTTTGGCGGTTTCCTGCCAGATCGGGTTGTCAGCAATGCAGAGCTGGCAGAACGTCTTGAAACATCAGACGAATGGATCAAAACCCGCACAGGTATCACCCGCCGCCATCTTGTTGGGCCGAATGATACGGCAGCCAGCATGGGGGCAGAGGCTGCACGGCGTGCTCTGGATTATGCTGGGCTGACGGCTGACGATATTGATGCGGTTTTTGTGGCAACAGCCACGCCAGATCAGGCTTTTCCCGCAACGGCTGTGCGTGTTCAAGCTGCATTGGGCATGAAGCAAGGCTTTGGCTTTGATATTACAGCTGCGTGCTCAGGCTTTATTTTTGCGCTTTCCACAGCAGATGCGTTTATCCGTTCCGGCCAGATTCGGAATGCGCTGGTTATCGGTTCTGAAGTGTATTCCCGCATCATGGATTGGGAAGACCGCACAACCTGCGTGCTGTTTGGGGATGGTGCCGGTGCCGTTGTGCTCTCTGCTTCGGATGAGCCGGGTGATCGCGGCATTCTTTCCACGCATTTACATTCCGATGGCACAGCAGGAGACCTGTTGTATGTGGATGGTGCCGTGGGGCAGCCGGATAAAAGCGGACATCTGAAAATGAGCGGGCGCGATGTATTCCGCCATGCCGTTGGCAAGCTTTCATCCTCTGTAGATGAGGCATTGGAAGCCGAAGGTCTTTCTTACGCAGATGTAGATTGGCTGGTGCCGCATCAGGCCAATATCCGCATTATTGAAGGCGTTGCTAAAAAGCTGAACCTGCCTGCTGAACGGGTGGTGGTCACGGTTGATCGGCATGCCAATACATCGGCCGCATCTGTGCCGTTGGCATTGGATGAAGCCGTGCGTGATGGGCGTATCCAGAAAGGTGACCTGGTTTTGATGGAAGCCTTGGGTGGTGGCCTGACATGGGGTTCCGCTCTGGTAAGGCTATAATTTCAGAACATATTGTAAGCACAACTGCGTGAATGAATTGACGCGGCGTGTAAGCGTGTTACTTTATTTTTATGGAAACTGTCACACGTGCATCCTTGATAGAGCAGATCTATCAGCAGGTTGGCCTGTCTCGTAAAGAATCCTCCGTTCTTCTGGAAGATGTTCTGGAGACGGTGATGGACGCTCTTGAACGCGGCGAAAGTGTTAAAATCAGCGGATTTGGCACTTTTTCTGTGAGGAAAAAAGGCCAACGGAGCGGCCGTAATCCGAAAACGGGTGAGGAAGTTCCGATTTTGCCGCGTTCGGTCTTGGTCTTTCGTCCGAGTCAGCTTCTGCGCGCTGAAGTAAACCACGAAACGCTAGATGCAGAAGCGGAGCATGATCATGACTGATGAGGCGCAGACTTTTTCCGAAACAGGGGGAGAATCCTCTTCTCCCACAGCGGAAAATGTAAGCACGAATTCAGCGCCTTCAGAAAAAGGGCCTTTTGCGTTTCGCACAATTAGCGAAGTGGCAGATGAGCTTCATGTGCCGCAGCATACGCTTCGGTTGTGGGAAACACAGTTTCATCAGGTTCGGCCATTAAAGCGTGGTGGTGGCCGCCGGTATTATCGGCCTGCCGATATAGAGCTTTTACGGCATATTGCAGATTTGCTTTATACTCAGGGCTATACCATCAAAGGTGTGCAGCGGATTCTACAAAACGGTGGAGTGCCTGCTGCCGAAACACCTGCGCCTGAAGCAATCCAACAAGATGAGGCTGAAAAGCAGCCAGAAACTGCCGTAGAAGCAGTTGAGTCATCTGAAGTTGCAGCAGAAGATTCTGAAATTGTAGAAGATTCTTCTCAAAAAGTAGTTGCTGTGGATGATAATGCATCCACAATCCAGCCAGAGCCAGAGCCAGAGCCAGAGCCAGAGCCAGAGCCAGAGCCAGAGCCAGAGCCAGAGCCAGAGCCAGAGCCAGAGCCAGAGCCAGAGCCAGAGCCAGAGCCAGAGCCAGAGCCAGAGCCAGAGCCAGAGCCAGAGCCAGAGCCAGAGCCAGAGCCAGAGCCAGAGCCAGAGCCAGAGCCAGAGCCAGAGCCAGAGCCAGAGCCAGAGCCAATAGTGGTTGCTGAAGATGTTCAGGATGCCACAGATTTGTCGCCAGAAATGGAAGATGCAGTGGTTACATTTGCATCTGTTGAGCCGCATCCGCATATGACGGAACTGGTAGAACAGAACCGTCAGTTGCGTCAGGATCTGGCAGATGTGCTGGTGGAGCTGGAAGAGTTCCGTAAAAAGCTGGTTTCTTAAAAAATTGTGTCTGGGGTGGGTTGTGTTGCAGAAAGCCTCCTGCTAAACACCACTCCACACTTAACGGGCAGTAGCGCAGTCTGGTAGCGCATCAGTCTGGGGGACTGGGGGTCGTGGGTTCGAATCCCGCCTGCCCGATATTTTCTCTGAAAAATCAGTGTTGCAGAACAACCCAAAAGCCTAACTGGCTTTTGGGTTGTTTCCGTATGCCCACCGGCACCACAGAAGATTCAGCGCAGCCATAGCAGCCGGGCCAATAAACAGGCCAATCAGGCCCCATGTTTCTGCACCGCCCAGAATACCCAAAAGTACCCAAAGGAAAGGCAGCTTGGTGCTGCCGCCAATAAGGGCAGGGCGGATAAAATGGTCAGCCGTAAAGATAATCACAGCGCCAATACAAAAGGTTGTAATGGCAGCAACGGAGCTACCCTGCACCAGAATAAGCAGGGACACCAAACCAACAGCTATCATGGCGCAAAAAGGGATCATGGCTGCTACAGCTGTAATCACGCCGAATAGGGCGGGGTGTGGTGCATGGGCAAATACATAAACAACGCCTAGCAGCAGGCCTTCCCCAATACCTACCAGCACCAGCCCTTGAACAGAGCCGTGAATGGACGCAACAATCTGGCGGCCAACGCTTTCTCCACGTTTACCAAAAGCGCGGCATGACACTACGCGGCACTGGCGGATAACGGAAAGCCCATCCTTATAAAGAAAAAACAGGGTAAGGATGGAAAAGCAGAACAATGTGGCGCGATGCGCAACCTGCGAACCCACGGCACGTGTAACTGCCACGCCTTTGCTATCCAGATTGCCCAACATGCCAGAAAGATCACGTGGGTCTGAAAGATGGGCCTCCCACCATTTGCTTATGGCGGCGCTGCCAAAAGGCAGGCGGTGAATGGCATCGGGCACAGGCACCCCATATTCACGCGCGTGAGATACCCATTCCAGTGCGCTCTGGGCCTCTCCTACAGCTTCCAACGTTACAAGTGTAAGCGGTATAACAAATAGCAATGCCATGGCCGCTGTAAACAACAGGGGCAAAAGTGTGCCAGATGCCGCATGGGGCCATTTATTGCAGGCGCGCGTATAAAGCGGCCATGTGGCAATGGCAAAAACGCTTCCCCACGCCAATGCAGGCAGAAAGCCCTGAATTGTGTAAACGGCTACCCCTACAATAAACAGCGCCAGAACTGTACGCGCCATTTCCTGCCCCCGGCGAGAACGCTGGCTTGGTTTGATAAGAGAGCACCGTGGTGAATCCGGAAGAAATTGTGATGGCAATGAATCAGGCATATTCCGGTGTGTTCTCCTACGGGTTCCGCAATAACATTTTATCTTCAGCATACCTTATATGCTGGGGGCGAGCATAAGCTTAGTTATCAAACCATATCGCGCTATGGCGGCCGTGCCTATGCCATAACCAGATATGCCGCATAAGGATCATATTCCCGTATCTTTTTCTGACACTTTCGTTAGTGTCGCGCAGTTTCCTGCGGCGTAGTAAGAACTGATCCTGTCATGCTCAAAAATTTCCTTACCGTTGGCGGCTGGACAATGCTCAGCCGTGTTCTTGGTCTTGTTCGCGATCAGCTTCTGGCTGCCTTTATGGGGGCGGGGGCATTGCAGGACGCCTATCAGGTTGCTTTTCGTCTGCCCAACATGTTCCGGCGTCTGTTTGGTGAGGGCGCATTTAACGCAGCATTTGTGCCGTTATTTTCTTCTGTGCTGACGCGGGAAGGTAAAGAAGAAGCGCAGCTTTTCGCGCGCAGAGCATTAGGTGTCATGCTGGTCTGGCTGTTGTTTTTATGCGTGCTGGGCGAAATTTTTATGCCGCAGGTTCTTAAGGTTATCGCCCCCGGTTTTTTGCAAAGTGGAGAGAGATACGGTCTGGCAGTCAGCCTGAGCCGTATTACTTTTCCTTATCTGGTGTTGATTTGTGCAGCAGCTTTATTGGCTGGCGTTCTTAACGGCTTGCACAAATTTGGCGTGGCTTCGGCGGCATACTTGGCTTTCAATGTGGTGGGTATTGCAGCCATTCTGCTGGCTTCGCCCTTTTTGCCGAATGTTGCCTATGCTGCAGCGTGGGGGGTGACGGCATCTGGTGTTGCGCAACTGGGGTTGTTGTTCTGGGCATGTGAGCATGCGCATTTTGGCCTTACGCCTTTGTGGCCAGCTCTTACGCCACGCATTCGCCTGTTATTGCGCCGCATGGTGCCGGGGTTGATCGGCAGTGGTGTTGGGCAGATTAACCTCACTATTGATACCATTATTGGTACGCTGCTGCCCGCAGGCAGTGTTTCGCTCATGTATTTTGCAGATCGGATTAACCAGTTGCCTTTAGGGGTTCTGGGGGCCGCTGCCGGTACCACGCTGTTGCCTGTTCTGACGCGCCATTTAGCTGCGGGAGAAACAGACGCAGCCCATGCAGCACAAAATCGGTCCATTGAATATGTGTTGCTGCTGACACTTCCGGCCGTAGCTGGTTTGTTGGTATTGGCCGGGCCGATCATGATTGTTCTGTTCGGTCACGGGTCTTTCACCGAGCATGATGCGCTGCTTTCGGCACAATCCTTGCGGGCTTATGCTATTGGCTTGCCCGCTTTTGTGATGGTGAAGGTGCTCTCTCCGGCATTTTTTGCACGGGGTGATACGCGCACGCCGGTTTATATTGGTATTGGCGTTCTACTCCTTAATTTTGCGCTCAATCTGCTGTTTATGAAGCCGCTGGTTCATATGGGGCCGCCTTTGGCGAGCAGTCTGGCTGCATTTATCAATGTGGCTGTGTTGGCGTTTTTGCTGCGGCAAAAAAATGCCTTGCTTCTTGCACCAGAAACATTGGGCGGTATTGGCCGGGTGGGGCTGGGTGCTGCTGTTATGGCCGTGCTTCTTGTTGGGGTGGAAACCTTGTTGCCGCTGCCAGCGCATTTTCTCATGCGGTTGATATGGCTGACAGTTATGGTCGGGGTTGGTGGCGTATTTTATGCCGGTATGTTGCATATGCTGGGGGTTATGGACTTGGCAGATGTACTGGCAGGCCTACGCAGGCGTTTAAACCGTAAACGCGCCTGACCAATATAAAGAATAAGGGGAGCCGGGAATGGTTGAGATTGTTCTGGCGCATCAGGTAGATCTGGCAACATGGCGGGCTGCTACGCGCCATTATGTGCAAAAGCAGGTGCTCCCTGAAAGTATAAGCTGGCGTGTTGCGGGCAAAGGGGAAACACCTTGGAAGCTGCAAGCGCCAGATTCTGCAGATAATGATGAACCTCTTAACCTTCCGCGCAAGTTGGTGACAGTAGTGCTGGAAGCACTGCAGGCGCATCAACCTGAGCGTTTCGCACTTTTATATCGCGTTGTTTATCGTTTTACGCACGGTTTGCTGGATATGGAGGATATGCGGGAAGACCCGGATATCCAGCAGCTTCGAGAGCTTGTGCAAAACGTTAAACAAGAGACAGAGCAGTTTCGTCTGGCTTTTTCGACATTTAGTAATCAACGCCAAAGTAAAAGCCTGCATTACACGCCGCAGAATTATATTGTGGAAGCAAACGGACGCTTCTGCATAGAGCGCGACGCCCAACCGTGGGAGGTTATTACGCCTTACCGGCGTATGTGGTGGGATGGAAACCAACTCCATTTCGCTATGGGTGAGGCAGAGGCCGCGCATGTATCTGCTGATATGTGGCAGAAAGACGGGCAGGGTATCTGGCAGGGGTACCCCAATATTGTGCTGGTACCGACGTTAGAAGATGTTGCGCAGGCATCTTCTCTCGCCTCTTTGTCTGCAGAGGCTATGGATTGTCGAGCCTGCTCCTTATGGCAACCCGCCAACCGCACGGTTTTTGGGGAAGGGGTGGAAAATACGCCCCTTATGTTTGTTGGAGAACAGCCGGGAGATCAGGAAGATCTGGCAGGCCGTCCATTTGTGGGGCCTGCGGGGCAAGTGTTTGATAGAGCACTGGAAGAGGCTGGCATTTCACGTAATCACGTTTACGTGACAAACGCTGTAAAGCACTTTCGCTTCACATGGAGAAACAACAGGCGCCTGCATCAGAAGCCCGATCAGGAGTCTATTGAGGCCTGCCGAATCTGGTTGGATGCAGAGCGTAAGCTCGTACACCCCAAACTGATTGTTATGCTGGGCGTTACGGCAGCGCAAAGTCTTCTCAAGCGGCCCGTTACCATCTCGCGCGAACGCTCTCGTATTTTTCAGTTAGATGAGCAGTGCTCCGGATTGGTAACTGTGCACCCATCCTACTTGCTGCGTCTCCCGAATGAAGAGGCGAAGGCGCGTGAATACACTCGCTTTGTAGAAGACTTACGCTTGGCGCAGAGCTTTATAACGCAATAATCAGACTGATGACCTTGAACGCTTGCTGCCTGCAACAGGCTTGTTCAGGCGCTGATGGAGCTCTTTACCTGTTTTAAAGAAGGGAACGAGCTTTTTGCCAACCTTTACCTGCACCCCTGTTTTGGGGTTGCGGCCAATGCGTGGGTCACGCTCTTTTACAGAAAATGCACCAAACCCACGTAATTCTACGCGGCTACCTTCGGCAAGGCTGCTGGTAATGGTGCCAAATACAATATTTACAAGTCTTGTTGCTTCTTTCAGCTGAAGATGCGGGTTTTTCTGCATCAGGGCTGTAATCAGCTCGGATCTGGTCATCTTAAGTTCTCCCACCCGGCTGTAGTGTGTACAATAATTATACTCAGAACATTCCGTAATGATGAAGAAGACGTCAAGATAGAAAAGTCTGACGGTATGAACCAGAGAAATACCGCCAGACTTTTTTAGCAATCAGTTTCTGCAAATTTTATGCTGCAGGGGACTTCTTGCTGCGGCGGCCACGGCCACCCTGTTCTTCTTCATCCCCAGCGGCATGAATTTTACGGCCAAGGCCGATTTCACGCGCAAGGGTGGAACGACGTTCTGCATAGTTAGGAGCAACCATCGGGTAGTCTGCTGGCAGGCCCCAACGTTCACGGTACTGTTCAGGCGTCATGCCATAAGCGCTCTGCAGGTGGCGCTTGAGCATCTTCAGCTTTTTCCCGTCTTCCAGACAGATGATGTAATCAGGAAATACTGAACGCTTTACCGGCACTGCTGGTTGCAGTTTTTCCGGCTCATTCTGCGGATGTTCAGCAGTTTTCAGCGCCTGATAAATATCACGGATCATGCCCGGGATAAGTGCAGGGTCTGTCTGGTTGTTGGAGACGTGTGCGGAAACGATCTCTGATACCAGATCAAGAAGGGGAGAGTAGTCCTGGTTCTCACTCATGATAAATCCAATAGGAATTTGGTGTGAATATCTGCACTCCATACTCCCTTAACTGTAGTTTGTGAATGGTGAACTCACAATTTCGGCGCATAATTGACCATAAAAGAACATTATTCAAAGCAATGCCTGAAATTTTGCGCGTTCCAAATAATAAACAAACGGTAATATTTGGCGGGTCTGTAATCGTCCGTTCGGGTTTATTGTTCTGCTTGGTGGTATGTGCTCGTTTTATGTAAACGCAGAAATATCATTTCCGGTTCCAATAAATATGTGGCGCTATGATTTTTGAGAATGTTTGGTTTTTACATAATATCCAAGTAAAATATTATAATAATGGATAAATTGAATAAATATTACATGTATGTCTCAGGAAAAAACAATCATACAAGTGATCGGAATATTTTGGTGAATAAAGGTGGTTGAATATAAAAATAAAAAGCCCGCCCTAGAGAATAAGGGCAGGCTTTTTTATTGTGCGATATTTGGTAACGAGATGATGTTTACCGAATACCCAATTCACTCATTAGAAAATCGCGGAAAACAGCAACGCGTTTGGAGCTGCGGAGCTCTTCCGGATAAACAAAATAAGCGTCTACAGTTGGAGTGGTGATTTCCGGCAGGATCTGAACTAGATCCGGAAATTCTTTTGCAGCGTAAGTCGGGATGGACCCAATGCCCAAGCCTGCAGCAATAGCAGAGGCCATAGCAGCCATGCTGTTAACTTCTAGCCGGGCAGTCTGTGTGCTGCCATCGGTGCGGCAGGCCTGTGCCAGCCAGTTAACATGCGCAACCGGAGGATGGTGTTCACCAAACAGCACCAACTGGTGTTCTTTGATCTCCTCCAGAGATTTCGGCATGCCGTATTTCTCGATATAGAGAGGGGCAGCAAAAATTGGCAGGCTAAAATCGGCCAGATGGCGTTGAATCAGGTCTGGCTGTCTGGGTGCATGCATACGCACCGCTACGTCAGCCTCCCGCATGCCTAAATCAAGATCATTATCTTCCAAAATCAGGCAGATATCTATTTCAGGGTTATCTGCTATAAAGCGATGAAGCCGCGGCATAAGCCAACAGTTACCAAAGCCGGTGGTTGTGGTTACGCGCAGCCGCCCGGCTGCCTTTTCCTTACTTTCGGTCAGCAGTGTTTGCGTCATTTCCAGTTTGGAAAAGACTTCGCGCACGGTTTTATGAAGTGTTTCACCCTGTTCCGTCAGGATCAGGCCGCGGGCGTGCCGATGAAAGAGAGGAACCTGAAGGACGTCTTCCAGCGCGGAAATCTGCCGTGATACGGCAGATTGGCTAAGGTTGAGCACATCCCCCGCGTGGGTAAAGGAACCGGCTTCTGCCACTGCATGGAAAACCCGGAGTTTGTCCCAGTCCACGCATGCCTCCTGCAAATTGAATGAAGTTACAAAAACACAGCCGTGTTTTATGCGGTGTATTACGTGCAGGAATTGGCCCCCTTGGTCAAGGGATGAAGCCGTTTTCTGTTAAGTTATCAGGCTAAACCTGCAAGATAACGTTCCGCATCCAACGCTGCCATGCAGCCAGTTCCTGCGGCTGTTACGGCTTGGCGATATGTTTTGTCCTGCACATCCCCCGCGGCAAAGACTCCGGGTACAGAAGTGCGCGTGGTGCCGGGTGTGGTTTCAATATACCCTTCAGCATCCAGTGTAAGTTGATCGCGGAAGATAGCGGTGTTGGGGGCATGGCCGATGGCAATGAACACACCATCTGTCGGGATTGTCTGTTCGCTTCCATCCTGCGTGTTCTTCAGCCGTACGCCGCACACTGTTTCTGGCGTGCCATCGGCCAGAATATCTTCCACAACACTGTTCCAGATAACGGAAACCTTGGGATTGGCAAAAAGTCTGTCTTGCAGAATCTTTTCAGACCGCAAGCTATCGCGCCGGTGCACCAAGGTTACGTGCGCAGCATGGTGGGTGAGATACAGGGCTTCTTCAACAGCCGTATTGCCGCCACCTACAACCACCACATTTTTCCCGCGGTAGAAAAAGCCATCACATGTGGCGCAAGCAGAAACACCAGCGCCTTGGAGACGCTTTTCACTTGGTAGACCCAGCCAGCGAGCCTGAGCACCAGTAGCAACAACAACGGCGCGCGCTTTGTAAATGGTGCCCGAATCACCCGTCAGAAGGAATGGTGAACCCGCTTTGAAATCAACAGATGTAATAATGTCGTATTCAATGCGCGTGCCCACATTCTGTGCCTGTTCAGCCATTTGTTCCATCAACCAGGGGCCTTGTATGGCTGTGGCAAAACCGGGGTAGTTTTCAACTTCTGTTGTAATGGTGAGCTGGCCACCCGGTTGCAGCCCGGCAACCAGAACAGGAGAAAGATTGGCACGTGCCGCATAGATAGCAGCAGTATACCCGGCCGGTCCTGCGCCAATAACGAGCAGATCAGTTGTAATGGTTTCAGCCATATTGGCAGCGCTCCCGCATATGGAAATCCCGCGTACAGGCTGCTGTAATGGGGGCAGTCTGCACGTAACTGTTGGAAGCATATGGCTGCCGCATGGGTTTTGGGCAAGGGCGCGTATCTTTAGGTGTTTGCCGCCGGATGTGCTGCATGGCATATACTCGCGCGAGTTGAATTGGGGTGCATGCCTCTTGTGCAGGATGGATCAGGAAACGTGACAGATCTGGACGCAGTTGATCTTCGCATTGTGGCAGAGCTTCAGAATGATGGCCGCATGACCAATGTGGAGCTGGCCCGCCGTGTCGGTATTTCCGCACCTCCATGTCTGCGTCGTGTCCGGCGTTTGGAAGAAGAACGCATTATCCGTGGCTATCATGCAGAACCCAATGCTGCGGCTTTGGGCTGGCCCATTACCTTTTTTGCGTTGATCGGTCTGGAAAGCCAGAAAGAGGCCATTCTGTGCAGTTTTGAGCAGCAACTGGCCCAATGGCCAGAAGTGCGCGAATGCCACATGATCCGCGGTGGTGGAGATTTTCTTGTTCGTTTGATTGCGCGTGATGCCGCGCACGAAAACCTGCTGACCCGCCAACTGACAGAAGCACAGCACGTGATACGTGTGCAAACCCTGCAAACTATCCGCACAAGTCTGGAGCGTTGGGGCGTGCCTGTGCAGGTTGAGGAGGAAGGGCAGGCCCCGTGATGGACCATCAAGCGGTTTCAACTGAAACCGTTGTAAAGGGGCCGGATATTAGCGTGGTTGTGCCATGCTATAACGAATCGGCAAATGTAGTGCCTCTTGTCAAAGCTCTGGAGCAAGCGCTGACGGGCAGGCGGTGGGAAGTTATCTTTGTAGATGACAACTCGCCCGATCATACCAGCCAACGTGTGCGCGATCTGGCGCGGAATGATGCACGTGTGCGCGGCATTTGCCGCATAGGGCGCCGGGGGCTTTCATCCGCTGTTATTGAAGGCGCGCTTTCTTCATCCGCGCAGGTTGTGGCGGTGATGGATGGAGATCTCCAGCATGACGAATCACGCCTTGGTGCACTGATAGATGCCGTTCTGAACAATACATGTGATGTTGCTGTGGGGAGTCGGCATGTTGAGGGCGGCAATAATGCTGGTTTGGCCAATGCGTGGCGGCATGTGTTGTCTGATGGCGGCATCTGGCTTGCACAACGTGTCTTGCCGGTAAAGCTGACAGATCCGATGAGCGGTTTTTTTGCGTTAAGGCAAGAAACATTCGCCGCAATTGCCCCGCGTTTGTCTGGCACAGGTTTTAAAATCTTGCTGGATTTATTGCTTTCTGCTCCCACCCCCCTGCGTGTGCAGGAGGTGCCTTGCGGGTTTCGCCCACGTGTGGCGGGGGAAAGCAAGCTGGATGCATTGGTTATGCTCCAGTTTGCCGCACTCCTTTTGGATAAGTTTGCCAAAGGTTGGGTGCCTTTGCGGTTTGTCGCCTTTTGCATGGTCGGGCTGGCAGGCGTTGGCACGAATTTGGTGGTTATGCAGTGCGCGCGGTTGGCAGGGGCGCATTTTTCCTTGGCACAAGCCATTGGCACTGTTGCCGCCATGATTCTGAATTTCTTTCTGGATAACAATTTCACCTATCGTGACAGGCGCTTGCGTGGTTGGGCGTGTATGCGTGGGCTTGTTCTCTTTATGTTGGTGTGTTCGGTTGGCGCATTGGCAGATGTGGGTATTGCCCGCATGATTTACGGCCAGAATCATATGCTTAATGAGGCCAGTCTGGCGGGTGCTATTCTTGCTGTGGTGTGGAATTACGCCATGTCTTCAACCGTTGTCTGGCGCTCGTGATCGTAAAAAGTGCAAACCACACGCGTGGTATATGGATGTGCCTGATAGCGCTGGGGCTGCTTACATTGCTCCGGCTCATTCTGGCCGCATGGATTCCGCTTTCTCCTGATGAGGCTTATTACCGCCTCTGGGCCTTAGCTCCGGCAGCGGGGTATCTTGATCATCCCCCCATGGTGGCGCTGTGGATGCGCATTGGCATGTTTTTTGCGGGAGATGCCGCAGAAGGCCTGCGTTTTATGGGGCCTATTTCTGCGGGTATCGGAACGATTCTATTGGTGCAGGCTGCACAGCAATGGCTTCAATCTCCAAAACTGTTGGCGGAAAGTTCCAGCAGGTTCGTAACAGGTCTTAAACCCGGCATTGTGCTTAACAGCACATTGGCCGTGGGGCTGGGCACGCTCATCATGACGCCAGATACCCCGCTGGTGTTTTTTATGGCCCTGCTGTTGTGGAGCGTGAGCAATCTGCTTTCTGGTAAGCATCCAGCATTCTGGTTGCTGGTGGGGCTTTCTGCCGGGCTGGGGTTTGATAGCAAATATACGGCGCTTTTACCTGTAGCTGGCTTGGGTATGTGGTTGCTGGCAACGCATGCCGGCAGACAATGGTTACGCACGCCGTGGCCTTGGCTTGGTGCAATGGTGGCGGTGATATGCATGGCCCCTGTGGTGGAGTGGAATGCCACGCATCATTGGGTCAGCTTTCTCAAGCAGGGTGGTCGGGCAGGGGATTGGCAGCCCACTCGTATGTTCACCTTTATGGGGGAATTGCTAGGCGGCCAGGTTGGTTTGGCATCTCCGCTTATCTTTGTGTTGTTTGTGGTGGCCATAAAATATTTGCTTAGGTTACGGGATCAATTTGCCCAGTTATTGCTGTGTATGATTTTGCTGCCCATGGCTGTTTTTGTGCAGCACGCTATAGGCGCGCGCGTGCAGGCAAACTGGCCTGTTGTGTTGTATCCAGCTCTTGCCTTGTCTGTGGTGTGCGTACCGTATCGGTGGTGGAAAGCAGCCTGCGTGCTTGGCGTTGCCATGTTTGTTGTGGTGGTCGGGCAGGCTTTGTGGGCACCCGCACATCTTTCGCCTCATTTTGACATGACGTTGCGGCAAATGGGCGGCTGGCCCGAATTTGTCCAGACCGTAGAAAAGCAGATTCCGCCAGATAGTCAGCTGATTGCAGATGAATACGGGCTTGCGGGTGAGCTTTCTTTTTACGCTCGGAATCGCAAAGTGCTGGCGGTCGAGTCGAGATGGCAGTTTTTTGCGTTTCCACACTCTACATGTGGGGTGGAGGGCTATTTACTGCGGAGCCGCAGGCGGCATGATCAACCTGATGCGGCGCTTTTTGATGTTCTCGCACAATATCCAGATATTACACGCAGCCGCCGTGGTGCCGTGGCCGATAGTTACGCCCTTTATCGTGTAAGATTGCGCTGCTTGGAAAACGATGCGGTGCGGGAAGATACTGCAATATTACCTGCCAATAAGCGTTAGGCATGTAGGTGCTAGCTTGGTGTTGTTTGCAGCAGGCAGGCAAGGCAGGATACGCTGGCTACAGTTTATTTAGCCAAGAATAACAGGAAACATACCTCAATGGCATCATCCTTACAGGTTGCGGTTCAGATGGACCCTCTGGAGCACGTTAATATCCATGGGGATTCAACCTTTGCGCTTATGCTGGAAGCTCAGAAACGTGGGCATACCTTGTATGTGTATGAGGTGAATTCGCTGGC
Organism: Acetobacter pasteurianus; assembly: GCF_009914215.2. Lineage (NCBI taxonomy): Bacteria > Pseudomonadati > Pseudomonadota > Alphaproteobacteria > Acetobacterales > Acetobacteraceae > Acetobacter > Acetobacter pasteurianus. Next base: position 2,190,639 of record NZ_CP039846.2, read on the forward strand.
ATTGGGGGAAGGAGCGGTGGAACCAGAGCAGTCTTCCAAAACCCGTGTAACGGCTTTGATGCGCCCAGTGACAGTTCGGCGGGAAGAAGGAAACCATGCCACGTTTGGTGCGCCAACACGCCAGTCATTGGGGGATATGGATGTGGTGCTGATGCGCCAGGACCCGCCTTTTGACATGGCATATATTACAGCCACACACATGCTGGACCACGTGCATGGTATTGGTCCGGGCAAAGCCTTGGTGGTGAATGATCCGCGCTGGGTGCGTGATAGCCCTGAAAAACTCTTGGTCACCCATTTTCCAGATTTAATGCCGCCAACCCTGGTGACGTGGGATATCGAACAGATTCGGGCATTCCGGGCCAAGTGGCACGATATTATCGTGAAGCCGCTTTTCGGGAATGGCGGGAGCGGGGTTTTCCGTATCCGTGAAGATGACCAGAATCTGAATGCGTTGCTTGAAATGCATTTTGCGCGCTCGCGCGAGCCGTTGATGATTCAGCGTTATGAACCTGCCGTAACGGCCGGAGATAAACGTATTATTCTGGTGGATGGGGAACCCATAGGTGCAATCAACCGTGTGCCATCGGGGGAAGATCACCGGTCAAACATGCATGTGGGCGGTGTGGCCAAACAGATTGGGCTGAGTGAGCGTGACCGTGAAATCTGCACGGCTATTGGCCCGTTTCTGAAAGAACATGGCCTGATTTTTGTGGGAATAGACGTGATTGGCCAGTATTTGACAGAAATTAACGTAACGTCTCCCACTGGCCTTCAGGAGCTGGAACGCTTTGATGGTATCAATGGTGCAGGAGCAATCTGGAACTGCATAGAGCGTAAGCTGAACGCAGCGTAAATTTTTAGCCTTTGTTTTGCTTGTGGGAGTCATCCTGTTTGTCGGTAGCTTCCAGATCTGCCAGTGGCGTGTCTTTCCCAAAGCGGTTGTCCAGCCATTCATATATCGGGTCTCGGAAGTAGTAGATGAAAATGCTGGCCCATATGGCGAGAGAGACGATGGCGAGAAGAATTTGAAACATAGCTCTATATTAACACTATCTATTGCACAGTTGCAGCGTAAAAGGAGTATATGCCCTTACACAAGGGCGCTTTTGTGGCGCGTGCCTTGTGCAGAAGAGGAAGACCTTTTGTGGCTCTTGAAGAAATGTCCACCAGCAGGCAGAGAGAGGACATGAGTGACGTTCTCCAAAATTATCCTTCCGGCGGGGGGGATAATCCCGCGCCTCCTCCTTCCCGCTCGGCACTGGATGCGGAGGCTGTCAAAGCAGCCTATCGCCGGTGGGCAAATGTATATGATGTTGTTTTTGGCGGCATCTCCCGGTTTGGGCGTTTGCGTGCTGTAGAAGCCGTAAACGGTCTTCCCGGCACGGATGTGCTGGAAGTAGGGGTGGGCACCGGCTTGGCACTGCCCCATTACCGGCCAGAAAAGCAGATTACCGGCATTGATCTTTCAGCCGATATGCTGGCCAAGGCGCGTGAGCGTGTGCAGCGCGATAAGCTGACAAACGTGAACGGCCTGCTTGAAATGGATGCCGAAGATACGAAGTTTGAAGATGCTTCCTTCGATATCGCCGTGGCCATGTTTGTGGCTTCTGTCGTGCCGCATCCACGCCAGCTACTGCGCGAACTCAAACGCGTTGTGCGCCCCGGCGGTTATATTCTGTTTGTAAATCACTTTTTGGCACCAGGTGGTGTGCGTGGCGCTGTAGAACATGCGCTGGGCCGGGCATCTCACTCCTTGGGGTGGCATCCTGATTTCGCAATGCAATCATTGTTGCCTGATGAGGATATACGGCGCGCCTATATTCAGCCTGTTCCCCCATTAGGGCTGTTTACTTTGGTCACGCTAGAAAATCTGCCTGCATAACCTGTGCGCTCCTGCCAAGGCAGGGGCGTTTCTTCTGCGTGGCAGAAAATGGCATTTGCGCGTATGTAACATTAATATGATGGAACAGTTTTATGCCGTGCCACGCGCCAAGGGCGTAGAGCTGCATGATGCCAGTAAGAAATTGGAAATTGGAGCATGATGGTCGCCCATAACCAGAGCCAACAGAATGAGACATCTGGAAATGGCATGCGTGTTGCCAGAAAAGGAAATGGTACAGGCGCCGCTTACGTGGTGCTGGCCGCTCTGGCAGCATTAGCTGGCGGAGGTGCTTCTACACTTTCTGAAATGGGCATTATGCCTGCTACGGCCGGATGGCATGCTGTTGTGCAGGCTCATCCTGTGCTTATGCTTTTATATGTTGTTGTTCCGGCGCTGCTGGGTGGTTTTGGTTCCCTGTGGCTTCCGCGTGCCGTGCAGCGTTCAGGCGTATTGCTACCCCGGATGAATGATGCCGGTTTTCTGTGTGTGTTTGCTGGGGCGGCGCTCACAGTTACAGGGGCAGAGCTTAAAACTGCCACCTTGCTGTGGTGTGCGGGCACGTTAATGACGAGCATGGCCCTGCTGGTAACCGTGTTTGATAGCCGTGCCGATATGGCAGAGCGCAAACCGTTCTCTCCTTTTGTATGGGGGGAAATGCTGGCAGCCGCTGTTATGCTGCTTACCGTGCCTGTGATGGCCGGGCAGATTGTAAAACACTGGCACGATGCTGCAGCGGTAAATGTAGAAAGCTTTGCTGGCCCCGTGGGGCTGGTGGTGCTGCTTGCCGGTTTTGGTGTGGTGTTTGAAATTAGCGCTCGCGTTGGCAAGTTCTCTGAAAAACCTGTTGCATTCATTATGGCTGCTGCCGCTGCGTCTGGCGTTGTGGCGTGGACCAAAAGCGTTTTTATGCAGGGTACTGAAAGTGCAGGCGCTATGCAGGTTGGCAGCGCCATGCTGGCTTTGTGCTCCTTTGCAGCTACCTGTCTGGCAGTGCTGTGGTTGGCGGGTGCATGGAATGCCCGTGCCTCGCTGCGTGTGCCGTTGCTCTGGGGCTTGGGCTTTATGGGGGTGGTTTCCGGCGGTTGGCTTGTGCAACTGGTGCAGGGAAGTGGCCTGCATTCTGCACTTCAGCTTGGCGCGCTGTATGTTGTGTGCGGTGGTTTCTATCTGTGGCGCGGTGAGGAATGCGGATATTGGTATCCGCAACTTATGGCGTATCTGCATTTTACCAGCACCGCTGTAGCTACAGCGCTGGTGTTTGTGCCGGGTGCACAAATGGTAAGTGGTGCATTTTTTGGCTTGGCAGCCCTCTGCTTTATTGGTGCCGTGGTGATGAGCTTTCGGCGTAACCAGCAGACAACTGCACAGTGGGCCGCAATTTCTGTTCAGGATTCCAAGGGATACCGGGCATGAGTGACAGCGTGGCAACAGCTTCCCTAGAAGCAACAGCAGAACGTCGCCCTCGGTTTAAGGCCGATCAGGTTGGCACCCGTGCGCGGGATTGGATTCAGCTGTTAAAGCCACGTGTGATCTCGCTGGTTGTTTTTACAGGTGCAGCAGGCATGATTGTTGCACCGGGCCACATGAATTTCTTTGTGGCGTTGGTGACCATCTTTTGCATTTGCATGGCCTCGGGTGCGGCTGGTGCTATCAATATGTGGTATGACCGCGATATTGATGCCGTAATGCAGCGTACCATCACCCGTCCTATTCCGGGTGGGCGTATTCCAGAAAATGAAGCATTGGCTTACGGGGTAGGGCTTTCCTGTCTTTCTGTATGCTTAATGTGGATGGCAACCAATACGTTGGCTGCCGGTATTCTGGCGTTCTCCATTTTCTTTTACGCCGTTATCTACACAATGTGGCTTAAGCGTTCCACGCCGCAGAATATTGTGATTGGTGGTGCAGCAGGGGCTTTCCCACCCATGATCGGGTGGGCCGCAGTAACAGGCCATATGGCTGTTCTGCCGGTTGTGATGTTCGGAATTGTCTTTTTCTGGACGCCCCCGCACTTTTGGTCGCTCTCTTTGTATGCCTGTAAGGATTACGGGCGTGCGGGCATTCCCATGCTGCCGGTTGTGCGTGGTGCACGGCATACACGTTGGCAGATCTTTATTTACACGCTGGTGCTGCTAGCCGTTTCTCTGGTGCCATCCTTCATGCATCTGTGCGGTTGGCTTTATACAACCACAGCTTTGGTGCTTGGCTTAGGGTTTGTAGCATGTGCTGTGCGTGTTTTGCTGGAACCGCAGGATGCACAGGGCGTAAGCCTGAAAGGGGATAAAGCGGCCCGTATTTCCTTCCGCTTTTCTCTGGCTTATCTGTTCTTCCTTTTTTGTGGTCTGCTGGCAGATCACTTCCTTCAGGCATGGGTGTAAGTGGTATGAATGCACAGCAGGATGGTCTGCTTGAGCAGACAGAAAAACACAAACGGCAAAAAGAACGTGTGCGCACCATGCTGGGATTTATGATGGTGTTGGCAACCATTATGTTCGGGCTAACTTTGGTTCACCCGTAAGCTTTAGCAGTTAAAGCCAAATAATACTTGCTCACCACAGCGCATGTAGCTGCGTGGTGAGGTAAACGCTTAGCCTTGCTTCTGTGCAGGGCTTTGTGCGTTTAGAAGCGTGTCTTTGCTGATATCTATGCCCTGTGTGCGCAAGCGGGTGAGATCAGCTTCCAGCTCTGCCTGTTTGCGTTTCTGCCAGAATAGAAAAAACACCCCAAAGCAGATTGCTAACGTAACACTGCATGCAGTCACAATTTCAAGCAGCAGCATAACAGCCTATCTCCCGTTAATGTCAGGCAGGCAATAAAAAGCCCCGCCCTTTGAGGTTAAAGGGCGGGGCTATAAAATGCCAGCGCTTACTGACGGGTTTGCTGTATAGCCGAAAGAAGCCAGCGCCCCCCGCGAGAAGGCCGGGTAAAGGTCCACAACTCGGTAATGTTCACCGGCTCGGTAGAACTTCCCTGAATAACCTGCCCCATGGCATTGGTAGTGAGGTCAATCAGGCTGTAGCGCATGGCAACGGTGGCAAAGTCCATGCCGTTTTCACGCCATGCCTCGGCCAGATCACCCTGAATGAAATGCACATCCGAAACAACGTTGCGTGCCCCTTGGCTGGCAAGGGCAGAAAGCTGCTCGTTAAAGTAGGACACCATTTCAGGTGTGGCCATTTGCTGCATGGCCGCAATATTCTGCTGGTTCCACGCTGTCTGAATATCCATCAGCGTTTGCTGGAAGGCCTGATAATCTGCAGTGTTAATCTGCAAGGCAGCATTCCCACCAGCAGAAGGCATAGCCCCCGGCGTTACTCCCGGTGAATTGGCCACACCACCAGCCCCCATGGAAAAGCCGCTGCCACCAGAGCTTTTATTGCCAGTAAAGCGACGCACTAGCCACATGACGATCATGACAACAAAGGCAACCTGAAGCATCAACCCGATCAGGCTGAAAAAGCTATGCATGCCACCAAAAAAGCCATGTCCGCTCAGCAGGCCGAACAAGCCGGCCCCTAAAAACCCACCAGCAAACCCGGTCAGGAATGGGTGCCGAACGCCGGATTGCGCAAAGGGAGCTGCCGGGCGTGCAAATGGTGCTGTTTGCGGCCCATAGTTAGGGGAAGGCGCCGTGCGCGGCGTAATGGAGCGTTCCATTGGAGCCGCACTGTAAGGTGCCGTACGTGTGGGCGGAGGTGCGCTCCATGTTCTGCTGCCACGGCTGCCCATAGAGCCACCTTGGCCGGGGCGGGCATCAGCATGTAGGGCCAAAGGCCCCGCAATAAGGCCGATGCTCAGGAAGGCAGTGAGAACAGGTGCAAGAATGCGGGGTTTCACAGAAAGAATAGTCTCCGGCTAAGAGGTTATGCCCCGGCAATGCTAAGGGCATCTGTACGTAATGTGGGGGCGTCCGTGCCAAAACGGAAGTCCAGATCATTAGCTAACGTAATGGACGCAAAAATATCCAGAAGGTTGCCCGCCAAGGTGAACTCGGCAGCAGATTCAGCAATCTTGCCATCGCGAATCATAAACCCGGAAGCGCCGCGGCTGTAATCACCGGTAAGGCCATTGATGGAAGAACCCATCATCTCGGTAATGTAGAGGCCTTCCTTGATATCCGCCATCAGTTCAGTGGGGGAGAGTGTGCCGGGCTCAAAAAACAGATTGGTGGCAGAAGGGCCGGGCGGACCAGATGTTCCGCGTGCAGCGTGGGCATTGCTTTGCAGCCCAAGCTGGCGCGCACTGCGGCTATCGAGGATCCAGCTTTGCAAAGCGCCATTTTCTACCAGATGCAATGGTGCAACCTGCATGCCCTCGCCATCAAACGGGCGGGAGCGCAGGCCTTTTTTACGGGTGGGATCATCTGTAATGGTAATATCTTTGGCAAAGATGGATTGCCCGAGTTTATCCTTCAAAAAGGATGTGCCCCGCGCAATGGCCGTGCCCGTAATGGCCCCGGCAAAGTGGCCCAGAAAGCTACTAGCTACCCGAGGATGAAACACAACGGGGTAACGGCCAGTGCGGGGTTTAATAGGGTTAAGGCGTGCAATGGCTTTTTCGCCAGCACTTTTGCCAAGCTCTGCCGCCTCTTTCAGATCACGCAGCCAGACTGTGCCGTGGTAATCATAATCACGCTGCATGCCATCGCCAGAACCTGCCAGCACGCATACGGAGTTGGAGTGGTGCGTACGGGTATAGCTTCCGGCAAATCCGGCGGATGTCACCAAAAACACTTCTGTGCGCCCGCAAGAGGCACTGCTGCCAGCACTGTTGGTAACGCCTTTTATGGCCAGCGCGGCTTCTTCTCCAGCGCGAGCACGGGCCAGCAGTTCTTCGGTTGTGGGTTCAGCCGGATCTGCCAGTTCCAGATCATTCTGGGTAAAGCGCCCTTGCTGGGCGAGTGGATTTAACCCGGCGTATTGATCTTCTGGCAGCACGCGGGCCATGGCCATGGCCTGTTCTATCAGCGCATCAAAGCGTGAAGGCTCCGGCGTGGTGGTAGAAAGAATGGCACTTTTTTTGCCAGCAAAAACACGAAGCCCCAGATCCGTGGTTTCAGATCGTTCCAGTTCTTCTGTCACGCCATTGCGGACACCGGCACCGGCCGCCACGCTGCGGACAAATACGGCATCTGCTGCATCTGCCCCAGCCTTGCGTGCGCGGGCAACCAGATCAGAAATACGGTCTAGGGTTTGTTCCGTCATGCTGCCAGTTTCTCCGTAATGATCTGCAAGGAAGGAATGTGCTCAATCGGGCCAAGGGCCGCAAGCGTAGGGGTGCCTGTAAAGATGCGTGAAGCCGCGCGGCAAATATCCCCAGCGTTTACGGCCTCAATTTTGCTAACGGTTTCGGCTGTGGGGATAATCCGGCCGAAAATCTGCAACTGTCGGGCAATCTGCTCACACCGGCTGCCAGTGCTTTCCAGGGACATCAAAAGCGAGGCTTTAAGCTGTGCCCGTGCACGCACCAGTTCTTCTTCCGTCACATAGCGCTGAATCTTGTTCAGTTCTTCCAGCGTTACGGGCACAAGTTCCGCACATTCCTTGGCACCTGTGCCAGCGTAAATGCCGAAGATGCCGCCATCGGTGAACGGTGCATTGAAGGAATAGACAGAGTAAACAAGCCCGCGCTTTTCCCGAATTTCCTGAAACAGGCGGGAAGACATGCCACCACCCAGCACGGTGGAAAGCAGAAGGGCGGGAAAGTAGTCCGGGTCTCCATACCCAAAGGAGGGAAAGCCCAGCACCACATGCGCCTGATCCAGTTCCTTCACCTGCCGGAATTCACCACCGCCATAACGGGCAGAAAGTGTAGCTGGTGCAGAAGATGAGGACAGATTGGCAAAATGCTGCTGCACGCGCTGCACTACGTCTTCATGGTGCAGGTTGCCTGCGGCGGCCACAATCATGTTGTCTGTGGTGTAATGCGCTTTCATGTAGCGCATCAGGGTTTCACGGCTCATTTCCCGGATCAGGTTTTCCGTGCCCAATGTTGGGCGCCCCATGGGCTGGTTAGGAAAAGCTGTTTCCTGAAAATGATCAAAAACCACATCGTCAGGCGTATCATTAGCCTGCCCGATTTCTTGCAGAATAACCCCGCGTTCGCGCTCCATTTCCGCAGGATCGAACGTGGAGTTGGTGAGGATATCACCGATGATATCAACGCCCAGCCCCAGATTTTCCTTCAGAAGCTTGACGTAATAAACGGTCTGCTCCCGCGCGGTGTAGGCATTGATATGCCCGCCAACATTTTCGATTTCCTCGGCAATGCGCAGGGCGGAGCGGCTGGTTGTGCCTTTAAAGGCCATGTGTTCCAGAAAATGGGAAACACCGTTTTCTTCTGCCGTTTCGTGGCGTGTGCCTGTGGCCACATAAGCCCCGAAAGAAACAGTTTCCACCCGTTCCATGCGTTCTGTCACAACAGTCAGGCCGGAGGGCAGGCGGGTAATGTTGATGGGGTCTGTCATTCTTGTCCTGAAAAAGAAAGGCCGCCGGGCAAGGCGGCCTGACACGGGAAAGTAAGATGTGGGGTGTTAGGGAGCGTTTGCCAGTACCGCAGCGCGCACAGCATCTTTAATTGCGCCTGCGGTTGCCGGAACAGTGCGATAACGTTCTTCCCGCTCAAACAGATCTTCCAGATGCACAGGCAGTGCCGGATGAATACCCGTAGCTGCCACCATGGCATCGGGGAACTTGGCCGGATGCGCGGTGGCTTCTGCAATCATGGGCACGCCCGGCTGTCGGAACTTGCGGCCCGCAGCAATGCCAATGGCGCTGTGGGGGTCTGCCAGATAATTGGATTTCTGGTGCAGGTTACGAATTTCCGCTTCCGTCTGCTCATCATCCAGCGCAAGGCCAGAGAAGACGGTGCGAGCATTTTCCCACACTTCTTCAGGCACATCCATATGCCCCGTGGCGCGGAAGCCGGTCATGATGCGTGCGCAGGCAGCAGAATCACGACCCAGAAGCTCAAACAGCAAACGTTCAAAGTTGGAAGAAACCTGAATGTCCATGGAAGGTGAAAGGCTAGGCACCACACCTTTGATGGTCATGTCATTGGCATTCAGGAACCGGGTGAGAATATCGTTCCGGTTGGAACCAACGCACAGATGTTTGATAGGCAGCCCCATTTTGCGTGCAGCCCAAGCAGCAAGAATGTTGCCAAAGTTGCCTGTAGGCACAGCAAAGGAAACTTCACGCTCTGGGGCGCCAAAGTTCAAGGCCGCATAAACATAGTAAGGGATCTGAGCCGCAATACGCGCCCAGTTGATGGAATTGACGGCGGAAAGATGCATTTCCCGGCGGAAAGGCAGATCAGCAAACAGAGCCTTTACCAGGTCCTGACAGTCATCAAACGTGCCTTCAACGGCTAGATTGGTCACGTTGGAATCCAGCACGGTTGTCATCTGGCGGCGCTGCACTTCCGATGTGCGACCTTTGGGGTGCAGGATGATAACAGACAGACGGTCCCGCCCACGGCAGGCTTCAATGGCGGCGGAACCTGTATCGCCAGAGGTGGCGCCTACAATGGTTACGTGGTCATTCCGCTGGGTCAGCACATGTTCAAAAAGCTGGCCGAGCACCTGCATGGCCATGTCTTTGAACGCTAGTGTGGGGCCGTGGAACAGTTCCTGCACAAACAGACCATCTTCCACCTGCGTTAGCGGCACAATGGCTGGGTGGTCAAAGTTGGCATAGGCCTTGGCGCACAGGCCGCGCAGTGTTTCCAGATCAATATCCGGTGCTGCAAACGGGGCCAGAACACGGGCAGCCAGTTCCGGGTAGGGCAGGCCACGCAGGCTTTCCCAATCAGATAGCGAGAATTCGGGCCATGTTTCGGGCAGATACAGGCCGCCATCCTCGGCAAGACCGGTAAGCAGAACATCGGCAAAGGAAAGGACGGGAGCATTCCCGCGTGTGGAAATATAGCGCATGAAGAAACTTATATCCTGAATGGCGAACGCCGCGAAGTGTCCTTTTTAGGGGGAAAGTCTGTAGCCTTTATTGGGGTGGAGGCGTTGTAGGCAGCGTAAGCTGATACACCGTAATAGGCCATGAAATGGAAGGTGTAGCCGCCCCAAAGCCCACGCTATGATCAAGCTGACTGGCCGCTACGTATAAATGCCCATGCCCATCCAAACCGGGTGTGGTGGGCCATTTCAGGCGTTCATCTGTAACCAGCCGGCGCGGAATACGCCCAACTGTGTAGCTGAGGATACTGCCTGTGGTGATGTCAGACCAATAAAGCGTGCCATCATTATCAATGGTCAAACCACCAAGTGCGGGGGTTTTATACCATTGTGTCACGCCTTCTTCAAACGCTGCCGGAGTAACGTCCGGGTCCGTAAACAAAGAGGTGGATACACGATACAGAAAGCCTGCGGGTGGCTGCATAACAATCCATGTGCCATCCGGGCTTACGGCAATCATGCTGGTATCTACGGCAATGGCCTGACCATTTGCATTCAGCAGTGGGCCTGTAGGGGTCTGGATCGGTTTGGTGGCGGTAAGGGCCGGATGATGGTCCAGAAAACGCCGCCCTGATGCAGACGGAATATCAATAAGTAGCAGCCCTGCCACACCAGAATCCGGCACGTAAGCTGTAGAACCATGCACGGCAATGCCGGAAAGAATACTGCCCTGATGCAGCAGATTGGCTTCTATGGGCACAGTGTGGGTCACTGTGTTGGTTGTTGGGTCAATCTGGATCAGGCGCGGGGCCGCAACGGGTGGTTTTTCCCGGTTTGGCACGCCGCTATCCAGCACCCAGATGCTGCCCTCTGCTGTGCGTGTCATGCCTGCAAGGGCTACAAAATGGGTATCGTTTGTGGCCTCACGGTTGTTCCAGTTTGCATCAGGGTATGGGGCAACGCTGCCATCTGTCTGCCTTACCCATAGCTGCGGGCCTGTATTGCCAACCCATGCAGGGGCTTCCAGCAACATCCGGCCATCGGGCAGGGGTAAAACGGCATCCCATATCTGCTGGTTGGACTGCATGAAAGGCACCAGTGCGGAAGCAGGAAGTTCCGGCACTTTGGGCATATGCACGGCCCATGCAGGGTGCCCCATGAATGGAGAGAACAGGGCAGCCGCCAGCATGGCACGGCAAACCGTGCGGCGCGGCAGAACAGAACGCAGGAAAGAATGCTTCATCAGGGGCGTCCGGTCAGAAATCTTGCAAACGGGTGAAAAATGAATGCGGCAGTTTCGGGCCTGCACGGCGTTTGTGCAAACGCGTTCTGTGCGGGGCGGCTGCCCCTCTGCTTCATTCTGGCATGAACAAGAGGGGCGTTGGATGATTATGCGTCTTCCGCACGTTCCACATAACGGCGGTGGATATGGGCCAGATAGGCCGAGGCATCCAGCTTGCGCCCTGTGGCATCTTGCACAATTTGCGGCATGGAGGCACTGCGTGCACGGCCATGCACATTTTCACGCAGCCAGTCCAATAGCGGCGTAAAATCACCTTTTGCAATGGCAGGCATAATTTCTGGCACCTGCTTGCAGGCAGCTTCCCGCAGTTGTGCTGCTGTTAAGGCGCCAAGGGTGTAGCACGGGAAGTAACCGAACAGCCCCTCCGGCCAATGAATATCCTGCAAGCACCCACGACCATCATCCGGCACATGAAGGCCCAGAAGCGCGTGAATGCGCTCATTAAATGCGGCAGGCAGATCAGCCAGAGGCAGGTCACCAGAGATCAGTGCTTTTTCCAGTTCATAACGTACCAGAATGTGGGCAGGGTATGTCACTTCATCCGCATCAACCCGGATAAAGCCGGGCTGCACGTGGGTAAGCAGCCGATGGATATTCTGTGCATCCCAGCCCGCAGTGCCTGCGGGCACATCAAAAGCTGCCTGAAGTTTGGGGGCTAGCCAGCCAGCAAAAGCATTGGAGCGGCACACCTGCATTTCCATCAGCAGGGACTGGCTTTCATGCAGCGTCATGCCGCCAGCCTGCCCAACGGGTTGGGAAAGCCACGTTTCTGGCAGGCCCATATCATACAGGGCGTGGCCTGTTTCATGCAGCACGCCCATCATGGCGGGAATGAAATCATTTTCATCATAACGGGTGGTCAGCCGCACATCATGCGTTGCCCCGCCGCAGAACGGGTGTGTGCTCACATCCAGCCGCCCACGAGTGACGTCAAATCCAAGCTGCTGCATAAGCTGGCGGCCCAGCGCTTCCTGCCGCGGCACGGAAAATGGTCCGGGCAGTGGCGTGGCGGCGGGCAGGCTGTTCTGTTTTTCCAGCACAGTGCCAATCAGTTCAGGCAGTCCGGCGGCAAGCTGTGTAAAAACCGGGTCTATGTCTGTTTGGCGGGTGCCGGGGTCAAATGTGTCCAATAGTGCGTCGTAGGGAGAAAGGCCCAGCTTTTCCCCTGTGGCAACCGCAACTTCACGCGTAAGGCGCAGCACTTCGGAGAGTGTGGGCAGAATGGCTGCAAAATCACCATTCTCGCGCGCGGTACGCCATACCATTTCGCATCGGGCCGTGGCCTGTGTGCTGGCTTCCACCAGTTCTCCGGGGAGGGCCGTTGCATGGGCATGCAGGCGGCGCATTTCTTCCAGGTTGGCACGGCGCCAGATATCATCGCCCGGTTCTGCCTGTTCAAGCAGTTCTGCAACAACTGGGGCTGTTAGAATTTCGTGGCGCATGCCTTCCAGCATGGCCAGATTTTCTGCCCGGCGTTCTGCTGCGCCGGAGGGCATGATCACCTCCTTATCCCAGCAGAGTATGCCTATGGCATCATTCAGGGAGGAAAGGCGGGCAAAGTGGCGTTCAAGGGAAAGATAGGCTTTATTCATAGCGTATATGGTAAAGCATACACGCCGCGCACGGAATGCACTTTGTGAGGCATATCAGATTACAAAAAGGAGCCAGTGATCCCCATGCAGATGGATACGCAGGTGGAATCTGCACTGGTATTGTTGGCGCATGGCAATGCGGAGCAGGCGTTACGTGTTCTGCAAAACTGTTTGCAGCAGAATCCGCACCATGCTGGTGCACTGCATGGCATGGCCTGTGTAGCGCGCGCGGGCGGAGATAACCGTGCCGCAGTGGCCTTGGCTGCCAAGGCAGTGCAGTTACAGGCAGAACCGCATTTTCATATCACGTTGGGTTTGGCACTGCTTGCAGAAGGGCAGGTGGAGGCAGCGCGGGCAACTATTCACGTGGCCGTTCTTGCATCACCAAGAGACCCGCGCGCGCATGATGCCATGGCCTCTGTTCTGGAAGCGCAGCAGCGCATTGCCGAGGCTGAACGTGCTTTACGCACGGCTATAAAATTACGACCGTTAGAACAGGAACGGCATCTGGCTCTGGCCGCTTTTTTGTCACGCCATGGGCAGTTGGAAAAAGCAATAGAGGTTTCTGGCAAGGCCTTGCGGTTGGATACGCAAAACCTGTTTGCACAAAATCTGCATGGCATGATCCTGCACGGGGCAGGCAAATCGGCAGAGGCCGAACCTTATTTTCGAACTGTGGCGGCAGAACTGCCAACATCTGCACCAGCTCTAGCCAATCATGGGGCAGCGTTGTTTGCAACGCGCAGTTATGAGGAAGCCCGGGATGTGCTGGTAAAATCTGCGCAATTTGACCCCAAAGCCGCAGAAACACGCAGTAATCTGGGGCTGGTGCAGATGGCGTTAGGCCGCCTGCAAGAAGCTGCACAGGAACTGCAAGCTGCATGTGCATTACAGCAGAACGATACGCGCCTGATGCTCAATTACGCCACGGTTCTTGCTGATTTGGGTAAACGTGAGCAGGCGGAGGCCTTGTTTTGCAAGGTAGAAAAACAGGCAGGAAACAGCACGGATGCCGCCCGAGCACGTATGAACCGTGGCGTGCTGTATCTGGCCGAAGGTCGATTTGCTGAGGGCTGGAAGCTGTTTGAAGCGCGCCAGCACCTTGTTGCACCTCCGGCTTGTGCCGCCGGGTTACCTCAGTGGGATGGTGCTCCGCAGGAAAAGCCTGTGCTGCTCTACGCAGAGCAGGGATTAGGCGATGTGTTGCAGTTTCTGCGTTATGTTTCTCCGGCGGCTCAGCGTGTTCCGGTTTTGCTGTATGTGCCGCAAAGCATACGCAGTTTTGTGCTGCAGATGGAGTTGGCACGTCTGCCGCATGTAACAATATGCACCAGCCAGCATGCGCCAAAAGCCGTAGCAGCTTGCGGCCTTATGAGCTTGCCTGATGTGTTGGGAATGGAAGCGCCATTTGCATGGCGGCCCGATATTGCGGGGCTTCAAAAGTCAAATCCCGGCAAGAAAACCGTTTTGCGTATCGGGCTGTGTTGGGCGGGTAGTTCAACGTATCAGTTTGACCGCAGGCGCTCACTCAATCCGCAACTATTAGAACCGTTGGGGCGGTTGGATAATGTTGTGTTTCAGTCTCTCCAAAAACATACGGAAGGGCAGCAGCCTCCATTCCCGATAGAGAAATTACCGCAAGGTGATGTGCTGGAAACAGCTCGTGTTATGGCGGGTCTGGATGTGATGATAACCGTAGATACGATGATAGCGCATCTGGGTGGTTTGCTGGGTGTGCCTGTTTTGCTGCTTGATCGCCTTGGTGGGGACTGGCGCTGGGCTGCGGGCTCTACCATGACACAGCCAGATGGAGAGGTGCGCAGCCTGTGGTATCCTTCCGTTAGGGTTATTCGTCAGCCACAGGCGGGTGAGGGCGATGCCCCGTGGCAGCCCTGCATCGTAACCGTTGTGCAGATTTTGCAGAAGATGGCTGAAAAACGCACGGATATGGTGCTCTAAAGGCTGTTGCCGCTATGTGAGAGCACTTTATGATAGCGGCATGACACGCATTTCCTCCAAAGGCGCTACGCCAGCAATGGCGCAGTGGTTCACCCTCAAGGCCGAAAATCCTGAAGCCCTGCTGTTTTTTCGCATGGGCGATTTTTACGAACTGTTTTTTGATGATGCCACGGCCGCAGCGGCTGCGCTGGATATTGCTCTAACAGCACGCGGCACACATGCGGGGGAACCGATTCCCATGTGTGGGGTGCCAGTGGCGGCAGCTCCGGCTTATCTTGCGCGTTTGATCCGGCGCGGCTTCCGGGTGGCGGTGGCAGAACAGACTGAAACACCCCGCAAAGGCAGGCCCGCAAACAAGGGGCCTCTGGCGCGTGGCGTTGTAAGGGTGATTACCCCCGGCACGCTAACAGAAGATGAACTGCTGGAGCCTGGGCGCTCCAACCTTTTGCTCGCATTGGCGCTCACAGCGCCACAAACAAAGGGGAAAGGCAAAAAAGCCGAGGCATCCTTTGCCGATACAGTTATTGGCGCCGCGTGGATTGATGTTTCAACCGGGTTGTTTGAAACCGAAAGCCTGACGGGCAAAGGGCTTCCTGCGCTTTTAGGCCGTCTGGACCCTGCGGAAATTCTTGCACCTGCCGTTCTTAATCTGGCGGATTATGAAGCCCGCCGCGCGCCAGAAACCGTGGCATCGGGCGCAGATACGGCACGCCAGCGTCTGGCTAGTGCTTTTGATGTGGCCAGCATAGAAGCCTTTGGCACCTTTACCGATGAAGAAAGTGTGGCCGCTGCCATGGCGGTGGAATACGTTCAGCGCAGTCAGGCAGGCAAGCTGCCGCGTCTGGCACATCCTGTTCCGCAAAATGAAAGTGGTATTCTGGGCATAGATCCGGCCACACGCGCCAGTCTGGATATCTTGCGTGCGCGGGACGGAGGGGATGAGCACACACTATTTTCTGCGGTAAACCGTACGGTCAGTGCCGCAGGGGCACGTATGCTGGCAGAATGGCTGGCAGCCCCACTTACACATGCAGGCCAGATAGCCGCACGGCAGGAAGGCTGGTGGTGGCTGAAGGAAGATGCGTTGCGGCGCGAGGCGTTGCGCGGAACACTTAAAAAAGCTCCAGATATTGCACGTGCGCTCGGCCGTTTATCCCTTGGGCGTGGGCAACCGCGAGATCTGGCCGCTATGCGCGATGGCCTTATGGTGGCGCGGGAGGCTGCGCGTATTCTCACGGCTGCTGATGCTTCATTGCCTCCGGCGTTATATCAGGCGGTTACACGTTTGGGTGGCGGGCAGGCGCTGGAGGCCGAACTGGCGCGCGCGCTGGCGGAAAACCTTCCAGCTAGGCTGGATGATGGCGGTGTTATTGCGCAGGGCTATGATGCCAAGCTGGATGAATACCGTGGATTGCGGGATGATTCACGCCGCCTGATAGCGGGCTTACAGGCCAAATATGCCGCGCATTATGGGCTGAACAGCCTTAAAATCCGCCATCATGCGCAGCTTGGCTATGTGATGGAAGTGCCCGTAGCAGCCAGCGCCAAACTTAAGGACAAGCCAGAACTTATCTTGCGGCAGGGCACAGCCAGCAATGCGCGTTTTGCTACAGAAGAACTCTCAACGCTGGATGCCCGCATAACCGAGGCCGCAGAAAAAGCATCCCAGCGTGAAAAAGAACTGTTTGGCGCGTTGGTTGAACAGGTTTTGGCGGAACGCAGCATGCCTGTTCTGGCGCAGGCTTTGGCTGTGCTGGATGTTTTGCAATCCTGCGCAGATCTGGCTGGTAATGGCACATGGTGCCGGCCAGAGGTGACGGAAGATTTTGCCTTTGCGCTGGAAGGATGCCGCCACCCGGTGGTGGAAGCCGCCTTGCCAGCAGGTACGCGTTTTACACCCAACACGTGTGATCTGGCACCGCAACAGCGCGTTATGCTGTTAACGGGGCCGAATATGGCCGGTAAATCCACCTATCTGCGCCAGACAGCACTGGCGGTTATTCTGGCGCAAGGTGGTTTTCCCGTTCCGGCTGATAGAGTGCGAATCGGGGTGGTGGATCAGCTTTTTTCCCGCGTAGGGGCTTCGGATGATCTGGCGCGTGGGCGCTCCACCTTTATGGTGGAAATGACGGAAACCGCCGCCATTCTTAACCAGGCTGGCCCGCGTTCCCTTGTTGTGGTGGATGAGATCGGGCGCGGCACGGCCACGTTGGATGGTTTGGCAATTGCATGGGCTGTGCTGGAGGCTTTGCACTCAAGCGTGCGCTGCCGTGCAATCTTTGCAACGCATTTCCATGAACTTTCGCGCTTGGTGGATACACTCCCGCGGCTTTCCCTGCATACTATGGCGGTGCGGGAATGGCGGGGGCAAATTGTGTTTTTGCATGAAGTGCTTGCAGGATCAGCCAAAAAAAGCTGGGGTGTACACGTTGCGCGATTGGCTGGTGTACCGCACGCTGTGGTGGACCGGGCCGGGCGCCTGCTGCGGGAGTTGGAACGTGCTGAAAATACAATACCCGAACCGCTTCCGTTGTTTGACACGCAGAAGACATTACCCCCTGAGCCCCAAAATACGTTAAGTAAACGTTTGATGGACATTGACCCAGATAGCCTGACCCCACGCGCAGCGCTGGATCTTCTGTACGAATTGCGCAAGGAAGCCGCGCAGGAAGAACACGCACAGGCAGCAGGCTAGATACCATGACGCCAGACCCCATTCAGGAGCAGAACTCGCCTCTCATGCCCACCCCTTCCGTAGAGCCTGCCGCCGCGCAGCAGTCCGACATGACCATGCTGGCAACCCTAACGCCAGAAATGCTTTCTGCGTGTCTGACGCGGGAATTAAGAGACGCAACACCGGAAGATGCGGCTATTCCTGAACGGGATGATGCCGTTGCCATTTTCCGCCGGCATCTGGGGCGCTATCAGGCAGATATACGTAACCGGTTTGAGCGGCATGAGCTTAAAGGCGCTGGGGCAGCCAAAAAAATAGCTGTTTTTACCGATGTTATGGTGCGCGCCATTGTTGATCTGGCCGTACGCGCCACTATTGGAGCAGGCATTGTAGAAAGCGGGGTGCTTCCCAGCTTTGCCATAGCCGCGACAGGTGGTTATGGGCGCGGGCTCTTGGCGCCGTTCAGCGATATTGATCTGCTGTTTCTGGTGGCGGAAGAAAGTGCAGAGCGCGCACATCCGCTGATTGAATACGTTCTGTATTTTCTGTGGGATCTGGGTGTGAAGGTGGGGCATGCCACCCGCACCATCAATGAATGTATTGAAGAAGCTAAAAAAGACACCACAGTGCGCACCGCGCTGCTGGATGCACGTTTGTTGGCCGGGGATTCTGCCCTTTTTGCCACGTTTGAGGCCCGCTACATTCTGGCTTGTGTGGATGCAGGTGCCGCTGGTTTTATTCATGACAAGCGCCGTGAACGTCTGGAACGTCACCGGCGGTTTGGTGATAGCCCATATCTGGTAGAGCCCAACATAAAGGAAGGGCGCGGGGGGCTGCGTGATCTGCAAACCCTGTATTGGATGTGCCGCAACACTTTTGGCACGCGCCACGTCAAAGACTTGCTGGTCCCAGAATTTATCTGGATGGGCTTGCTAACAGAGCAGGAAGCTGCACGCGCCCGCCGATCTTGGGACTTTTTGTGGACGGTGCGCCTACACCTGCACTACGTGGCGGGGCGTGCGGAAGAACGGCTGACCTTTGATATGCAGCCCGTTATTGGTGCACGCATGGGGTATACCCGGCATGGGCGGCAAAATGGGGTGGAGCGCTTTATGCGCCATAACTTCCTGACAGCACGGGAAGTTATGCGGTTAACCCATGTTCTGGAACCCGCAGTGCTGCGGCAGGCTCAGGGGCCGGTTGCTAATGCTGCCAAGCCAGATGAAGCCATGCGGCAAGCCGGATTTACCCTGCTTGACGGACAAATTCTGCCTGATCGTGGCGTAAGTTTCGATCAAGAACCCATTAAAATGATGCAGATTCTGGATTGGGCGCGCGTGCGCCGCCGTCCGCTGCATCCGTTGGCCCGGCATCAGCTTATCCGGTGGGAACGCAGGGCCACCAGTCTGCGGGATAATCCGGAAGCTTCTCGCATTTTCCTTGATCTGCTGTGTGGTGATGAGTCCGTCGTGGAGCAAAAGCCACGTCGCCGCCCCGCAACGGCTGCTGTGCCGTCTGTAGTGGAAGAAAGTGGTCTGTCTTACTCTGCGGCCTATGGGGAATATCCGCCCGCAGGGCATGCACACTGGCTGCACATTCTGAACGAAACCGGCATTTTTGGCCGCCTGATTCCAGATTGGGCGCGTATTGTCGGGCAGATGCAGTTTGATACGTACCATGTGTTTACTGTGGATGAGCACACCATAGAAGCCGTGCGTATTCTGGATGAAGTGGCTTCTGGTCGCATGGCGGATGAAATCCCCATTGCTTACGAACTGGTAAAAGGGCTGCATTCCAAACGGGCGTTGTATATGTCCGTTCTACTGCACGATGTTGCCAAAGGGCGGGGTGGGGACCACTCCGAAATTGGGGCGGAAATTGCGGCTGAACTCTGCCCGCGTCTTGGCATGTCCGGTGAAGAAACAGAAACTGTTTCATGGTTGGTGCTGCATCATCTGTTGCTCAGCCATACGGCGTTTCAGCGCGATATTGATGACCCCAAGACTATTCTGGATGTAGCAGACATAGTGCAGTCTCCAGAACGGCTGCGTTTGCTGCTACTGCTGACTATTGTGGATATGCGTGCCGTAAGCTCCCGCGTGTGGAACGCATGGAAGGCCACGCTGCTGCGTGAGTTGTATGTGCGTGTGGCAGAAGTTCTGGCCGGTGGCCTGGCTACTACGGAACGAGATGTGCGTGTGCGGCATGCCAAGGAAATTACGGCCGACATTCTGACAGAAGAAGGTGTTCCTCAAAAAGATATCGAACGCTTTTTGGGGCTGGGCTATGCAGGTTACTGGCTTTCCTTCGATTATGAGACACATCGCCGCCACGCACGGCTTATCCGTGCGGCAGATGCCAAGGATGCACCGCTTACAGTAGAAGTGCTGCCTTTGCCTGCGCGTGGGGTTACGGAAGTGACCATTTACACGGTGGACGTGCCGGGCCTGTTTTCCAAAATAGCAGGGGCCTTGGCATTGGCCGGAGCTTCCATTGTGGATGCGCGCATTCATACCATGACACACGGTATGGCGCTGGATACGTTCTGGATTCAGGACACCTCCGGCCAAGCGTATGAAGAAACGCACAAGCTTGCCCGTCTGGCATCGCTGATCGAGCAGGGGCTAAGCGGCCATATTGATATTAGTGAAGAAATTGCGCGAGCCGGATTTGGGCACATGCCCATGCGCATGCGCGCTATTCATGTGCCGCCGCGCGTGGTGATAGATAATGGAATTTCCAACACCTACACCGTTATCGAAATCAACGGGCGCGATCGTCCCGGCCTGCTGCATGATGTAACGGCCGCCATGAGCCGTGAGAACCTGCAAATTGCCTCTGCCCACATCACCACCTATGGCGTGCGGGCAGTGGACGTTTTTTATGTGAAGGACCTGTTTGGTCTGAAAATCACGGATAAAAAACGTTTGGAGGAAATCCGTGAGCGCTTGCTGGCCGGGCTAAAAGAAGCAGAAGCCGAGGCCAGCGCTTGTGCAGATGCGCGCTATTCAGCCTGAAATATCAGGCTGAAACAGGATGATGGCCGGGGCTGGCTGCGGAAAGACCGTGGTTAAGCCCCGCCCGTAGCTGCTGGCCTGCGGGTGTGTGGGCGTCTATCAGGCCGTGGCGCAGGAACAGATCAATCAGCACCAGATTGACGTTGAATTTAAATTCATCCGTATCGCGCACAATCTGAAACACTTTAGCCAAAGGCAGCAGAGCGAAAGATTCCACCTCGCCGTCTGCAGCTTCTGGTTTGAAGTCTTCAGGTAGATAGAGATCATAGCAGACTAAAATATCCCGCCTGAGCCCTTCAGGCCGCTCCATGGCATAAACTAGGTGCCCTGTTTCCTGTGCCTGAGCCACAAGATCGTGGGGGATGCTGGCTTCTTCCGCTGCTTCCTTGATCAAGGCTTCACGCGGTGTGTGGCCAGCAGGTACGCCGCCAGCTACCAGATGGTCCAGCTTGGAGGGATCCAGCCGCTTGTTTGCGGCACGACGGCCTGTCCATAGGTGCAGGCCATCTGCTTTGCGCACCAGCCCGTTCATGTGCACGCCTGTGGCAACCAGCCCAAAAAGAGGCAAAGCACCGCGGTCAATGCGGGCAATGGCGGGTTCCCCAACGTCTGTTCGCACATCAAACAGCTCGTGGTGGGAGCGGTAAAAACCTTCCTGCGCCAAAGCTTCACCCAAAGCTTCCAGTTTGCTTGGGTCTGGCAGGTTAAAGCTGGTTGCACGGTTGCCCAGACCTTCTTTTTCCAGCCTGTCAAATAGTTCTGGCGTAATCCATCCGGCAGCAGTACCCGCCAGAGAAAAAGGGGCACGTTTGCCAGGAATGATAGCAGTGTTGCACTGCTTGAGATGCCGAAGAAAAGGCGTGATGTCGGAAGACATGGAAACAAAATCCTGTTGAACTGTGCCTAGCGTGTCTGGGGCTGTTATCGGGTGTGGCAAAGGCGGTGGCAAGGTGTGGCGGGGTTGCAAAATGCGCCCAGCATGGCACATGCGGGTTATGCCACCACGTCGCGCGGCTGCCGGGCCGCTCAAAAAGCCGGTTTCCATAACACTTTCGCGTTTGCTGCCATATTTGTGGCCACAGGAAAATCGTGCCCTGCGTTGGCGGGTTGTTCTGGTTCTTGTGGTCATGCTTGGGGGCGAGCTGGCCACACTGGGCATTCCGCTGGTTTATAGCCGTGTGGTGGATCGGTTTACGCACCCGCATTCTCTGGCTATGGCGCCTGCGGCTTTGATTCTTTGTTACGGATTGGTGCGGCTGGTTTCTGCGGCCCTTACCAATTTGCGAGATGCGTTATTCGCACCAGTTCGGTTCCGGGTGGCAAGGCAGGCGGCTTACCGCAGTTTTGAGCACATGCATGCGCTTTCCTTGCGCTTTCATCTGGATCGCCGCACCGGAGGGGTCACACGCGCTATTGAGCGCGGCACAGAGGCGGTGGAAACACTGCTGCGGATGATCATGTCCATTTCTCCCACCATCTTGCAGGCAGCACTGGTGATGGCGGTGATCTGGCGTGTTTTCAACTGGCAGTATGTGGCGCTTATGGCGCTGATGATTGCGGCTTATATTCTGTTTACCGTGCGGTTTACATCTTGGCGGCTCGGAATCCGGCGCGAGATGAATGAAACCAACAGCGAGGCCACAGGCAAAGCGCTAGACAGCTTGCTGAACTACGAAACCGTAAAATATTTTGGGAACGAGAAGCACGAAGCCCAAAGATATGACAGCGCCCAGGCGCGTTATGAACAGGCTGCAAAAAAAACGCAGTATTCCTTGGGTTTCCTCAACTTTGGGCAAGCCGCCATTATTGCCCTGTCTCTTACCGCCATAATGCTACTAGGTGGGCATGATATTGAGGCCGGGCGCATTACGGTTGGCGAGTTCGTTATGGTCAACACGTATCTGCTGCAGCTTTATGGGCCACTGAATTTTCTGGGTTCCGTTTATTCCGCCATTCGTACCGCATTGGTTGATCTTGAGCACATGCTGGGGCTGACGGAGGAAGAAGTGGAAGTGGCAGATCCTGCGCATCCTCTCCCTATTGCCACACGCTTGCAGGTTTCTGCACCAGCGCGCGTGGCGTTCAGAGATGTGCATTTTGGATACCGGCCCGAGCGTGAAATTTTGCACGGTATCAGCTTTGAGGTGGAGCCGGGCCGCAAGGTTGCCATTGTGGGCACCACAGGGGCAGGGAAGTCCACTATCAGCCGGTTGCTGTTCCGATTTTACGATGTGTGGTCGGGTGCTGTGCTGGTGGATGGGCACGATGTGCGTGATTACCGGCAGGCAGATTTGCGTGCGGCCATTGGTGTTGTGCCGCAGGATACCGTGCTGTTTAACGAGAGCATTGGCTACAACATTGCCTATGGGCGGCTGGGGGCTACGCCTGCAGAGGTGCAGCACGCGGCCCAACTGGCGCAGATACATGATTTTATCATGTCCTTGCCTGAAGGGTATGAAACACAGGTGGGTGAGCGCGGGTTAAAACTTTCTGGCGGAGAAAAGCAGCGTGTGGCCATTGCCCGCACGATTTTGAAAGACCCACGCGTTCTTGTGCTTGACGAGGCCACGAGTGCGTTAGACACACATACTGAAAAAGAAATACAGGCAGCGCTTAAAACGGTTTCAGCACGCCGCACAACGCTTGTTATCGCCCATCGTTTGTCCACCATTGTGGATGCAGACGAAATTTTGGTTATGGCCAAGGGGCATATTGTTGAGCGCGGCACGCATGCAGCCCTGTTGGCCCAGAATGCGGTGTATGCATCCATGTGGGCCGCTCAGGGGGGAGAAAGCGGGCAGGAGACGTGATAAAAGGCGTAGGCCTGCTGGTAAGGCTTGGCTGTGTCTGACGAATCGCGCGCCCGCAGATGATGTGGGCCGCAGAAAAATGAAGGATCAAAAGAGATGACCGAAACAGCAGGGCAGACTCCCGAAGCAGGCCCGAACATGGATGTGCCCGAAGATCTGGCGCGGTGCGATATGGTCATTCAGCACGCCATTGAGCATCTGCGGAATGAAAAATATCCTCCGCTGGCAGTGGCCTCTGCTCTTCTGGGTAATTCTGTAGGTATTCTTGCCCAGATTATGGACAAGGACACCGTTTTGCGCATTCTCGACTCAGCCGCCCAGAGCGTTCGATCAGGTGAAGTACATGCGTCTGTTCGGGCACAGACCGGGCAGGAAAACGAGAAAGCCTGAGCACAACCCTTGACTGAAAGCCGTGGCTAAGCCATAAGCCGCGCCAATCCTGAATGTGGTCGCCGGGCGCTTGTCTCGGCCCTCTGTTCCTATTTTGTATAAGACAAGGATGAGACAATGTCCCGTCGTTGCCAGATTACCGGCAAAGGTGTGCTGACCGGAAACAACGTCAGCCACGCTAACAATAAATCCCGCCGTCGCTTCCTGCCTAACCTGCAGGATGCTTCCTTGGTTTCTGAAACTCTGGGTTCTGCCGTGCGTATGCGCGTAAGTGCCCGTGGCCTGCGCACCATTGAACACAATGGCGGTCTGGATGCATTCCTGCTGAGCACGCCTAACCGCAAGCTTCCTGAAGAAGCACAGGTCATCAAGCGCCGCGTTCTGCGCGCTCAGGCCAAAAAACAGGCAGCCGCAGGCGCCTGATTCAGGGGTTTACCTTATTCAGTGGAGCCGGCTCTATTCACTTCGTGGGGTAGGGCCGGTTTCTGCGGTGTAGATGTCTGGCAAGGTGTCAGGCATCGTCGTCTATCGGCCGGTTTCCGGCAGCCGGGTTTCCTGAAGATTTTAACATCACAGGTGCCAATACGGTGCACGGCGGCCACAGGCGCGAAGGGATTCCCATTCGCGCCTGACCTGTTTTCTGGAGGTTTTCGTGTCCGCCACATCCGATCTGTCCAAGATTCGTAATATCGGTATTACCGCGCATATTGACGCAGGTAAGACGACCACGACCGAACGTATGCTGTACTACACCGGCGTGTCCCATAAAATTGGTGAAGTGCACGAAGGTAATACCACGACTGACTACATGGCTCAGGAACGTGAACGTGGTATTACCATTACGTCCGCTGCCGTGACCTGTGAATGGGCAGGCCACCGTATCAACATTATTGATACGCCCGGACATATCGACTTCAACATCGAAGTGAACCGCTCCCTGCGCGTGCTCGATGGGGCCGTGTTCATCATTGAAGGTGTGGCTGGTGTGCAGCCGCAGTCCGAAACCAACTGGCGTCTGGCAGACCGCTACAAGGTGCCTCGGATCATCTTCATCAACAAGCTGGACCGTACCGGTGCAGACTTCTACCGCGCATTTGATACGCTGAAAGAAAAGCTGGATATCGTTGCTATCCCGCTGCAGCTGCCAATTGGCGCAGAAGACAAGTTTGTTGGTGTTGTCGACCTGGTGGAAATGAAGGCCATCGTCTGGGAAGGCGGTGAACTTGGCGCGAAGTTCCATGACGAAGAAATTCCGGCTGACCTGAAGGAAAAGGCTGCAGAAGCACGCCAGAACCTGCTGGATACAGCTCTGGCTGTTGATGATGCAGCCATGGAAGAATACTTCGAAAAGGGTGACGTTTCTGTTGAAACCCTGAAGCGCTGCATCAAGAAGGGTGCCATTTCCGGTGAATTCCGTCCGGTTCTGTGCGGCACGGCGTTTAAGAACAAGGGCGTGCAGCCTCTGCTCGATGCCATCATCGACTACCTGCCGGCTCCGAATGACGTTGAAGGTATTCGTTGCGCTCCGCCGGAAGGTGAAGAAGAAGACGAAAAAAACCAGCCCATCATTCCGGTTGACCCCAATGGTAAGTTCGCTGGTCTGGCCTTTAAGATCATCAACGATAAGTACGGCACGCTGACCTTTGTGCGCGTTTATCGTGGTGTGCTCAAAACCGGTGATACGGTTCTGAACACTACCAAGGGCCACAAGGAACGTATCGGCCGTATCTATCAGATGCATGCTGACAAGCGTGAAGAACTGACAGAAGTGCACGCTGGTGACATTGCTGCGTTTGTGGGCCTGAAAGACTCCCAGACAGGTGATACACTGGCAGATCCGGCAGATC
Organism: Acetobacter pasteurianus; assembly: GCF_009914215.2. Classification (NCBI taxonomy): domain Bacteria; kingdom Pseudomonadati; phylum Pseudomonadota; class Alphaproteobacteria; order Acetobacterales; family Acetobacteraceae; genus Acetobacter; species Acetobacter pasteurianus. The sequence continues at coordinate 2,216,025 of NZ_CP039846.2, forward strand.
CGGTTGTTCTGGAACGTATGTCCTTCCCTGTTCCGGTTATCGACATCTCCGTCGAACCGAAAACAAAGGACGCAGTGGAAAAGATGACACTGGCCCTGCAGAAGCTGGCTGGTGAAGATCCCTCCCTGCAGCTCAAGACCGATCAGGAAACAGGCCAGACCATTCTGTCCGGCATGGGTGAACTGCATCTGGACATCATTATCGACCGTCTGCGTCGTGAATATGGTGTGGATGCAAACGTGGGCGCACCGCAGGTGGCATACCGTGAAACCATCACGCAGCCGCATACGGAAACCTACACCCATAAAAAGCAGTCTGGTGGTTCCGGTCAGTTCGCTGAAGTGAAGATCGAGTTCCAGCCGGTTGAACGTAACGAAGGTATCCTGTTCGAAAACAAGGTTGTTGGTGGTGCTGTTCCCAGAGAATACATCCCGGCAGTTGAAAAGGGTATTCGCGTTCAGTCTTCCACAGGTGTGCTGGCAGGCTTCCCGACAGTGGACTTCAAGTTCACGCTGCTTGACGGTAAGTACCATGACGTTGACTCGTCCGCTCTGGCGTTTGAAATCGCCGGTAAGGCCTGTTTCCGCGAAGGTATGAAAAAAGCTGGTCCAGTTATTCTGGAACCGATCATGGACGTGGAAATCACCACCCCGAACGATCACGTTGGTGACGTGGTGGGTGACCTGAACCGTCGTCGTGGCATGATCCAGAGCCAGGAAACCTCCGGTTCCACCGTTATGGTTCGTGCTTATGTGCCGCTGAAAGAAATGTTCGGTTACATTTCTCATCTGCGTTCCATGACGAAGGGCCGTGCTTCCTTCACCATGCAGTTCCATCACTACGATCCGGTGCCGCGCAACGTTGCTGAAGAAATCATGGCTCAGTCCAAGTAATTTCAGCCGTTTTTCGGTTTCGGAATATAAAGGCCGCTCCCTGCAAAGGGGGCGGCTTTTTTATTGTGCAAAACCAGATTACGTTGCGTGCGCTAAATACAAAGCGGCATGTTACGGCATAACCCGAGTATTTGTGATGGCGCAGAAAAGAAACGGAAAGACAAGCAAGATGCCAAAGCTGTTTGAATGTGCAACCGATGAGACAGCGCAGAAAACACGGGTAAACCGGCGTGCGCTTATGCAGCTTGCGCTGGGGGGCATGGCATCGGGCCTTGTTGGGCATAAAGCTTTTGCACAAGCGCCTTCATTGGCCTTTGCTTCTTCTTCCGTAGATAAAATGCCGCCCATCAACGGGGTATATGATTGGCGTGCTCTGCCTCCCACACCGTTGGCGCTGGAAGCTGAAAGTGGTGGCTTGCCGGTTGATACGGGCATGGTGCCGGCACAGGGTAAGGCCCAATTATATTACGCATCGGCCGGGGAAGGTGTGCCCGTCATGCTGCTGCATGATGGTTTGGCAAACTCCAATTATATGGGAGATCTTGCCCGTGCACTGTTGCGCGCCAGGTGCCGTGTGATTGTTGTGGATATGCGCGGGCATGGGCGCAGCACAATGGGCGCTTTGCCTTTGGGGTATGATCTGCTGGCCGATGATGTGCTGACAGTTATGGCGTTCCTGCACCTCCGGCGCGTCGCCTTGGTAGGGTGGGGTGATGGTGCCGTGCAGGCGCTGGATGTTGGTATGCGGCATCCCAGTAGTGTCAGCCGGATATTTGCGTTTGCACCGTGGAGCACTCCAGATGGTCTGCTCTCTCGTGCAGGGGATATCCCTGCTTACAAATCCTTTATGGAAAGAACGCGGCAGGAATACAGGCAGCTTTCCTCTACGCCGCATCGGTTTGGGGATATGGAAGCCGCAGTGCAGGCCATGCGTGGCAGGCAACCTAACTGGACAGATGCAGATCTTATGCGGGTAACAGCACCGCTATGGGTTGCTGCTGCCGATCATGATGGTGTTGTGGGGCGTGTTCAGGCCGAGCATATGGCCGCTACGGTAGAAGGGGCGGGGCTTTTGGTGTTGCCCAATACCAGCCACTTTGCCTTTTTGCAGAATCCGCAGCTATTTACGTTGGCAGTAGAAAGTTTTTTGGGCGGACGGTAAACCATATGGGGCTGCCGTTAAGGCAGCCCCTTTCCGGCCAAAGGGCCCTCAGCCAAAAGCGCCAATATTGTGCATGATGGCGACGCTGATTTCACGAATAAGTTCAAACATCCGTTGCATGGGTACAAAGATGTCTCTGTGCTCTCGCTCGTAAATACCTTCTTCGCGCGGGCCACGTGGTTCATGAAAATCAAGGTTGGTTGGGCCCGTGCCGGTGGGGAAGATATGCTCAAGCTCTTCCAACACTGCCGGAATATCCAGACACAGTATGTGCTGCATCATGACATCATGGTTAAAGCCGCCACGTGGCATGAAGAAGGGTACACGGCATGCCAGCAGCCATATCTGCTCAATAAGCATAATACGAATGGCGTGCAGAAGCCGGATCTGTGGTTCCGTGCGCGGTGCATGTTCCCACGCTTCTCTCAACGCAAGATGGTCGGCCTGAATACGGCGGAACATGGTGAGTAGTTCGGCAGACAGATCAAGCTTTTCCAGATCCTGCATCAGGGAGAGAAAAGCCTTCCGGCGTGCTGGCGTTTTTTCCTCTGTGGCGCGGTCGAGCCAGAAGCCGGGGTCTAGCAAACAGACAACGCTTTTCAGCACCTTATCATCCGAGCAGCTCAGGCCATGCTGGGCAAAATCCAGAGCACGATGAAAGCGCGGGCTGGATGTGCGGAATGTTTCAAAGGTTTCCGGGTGGCGGCGTACGGCTGCCCCCAAGCCCTGCAAGGTGTTGGCGCACCATCCGAGCTGCTGAAGAATTGCGTTGTTAGGGATGGCGCGGAGCTGGCTGGGGTGGGTAATGCGCTTGTGGGTGGCGCTTTCTGCACTTTGACGAGCAGGGGGACGAGAGCCGGTTCTATCAATAAGGGATGGCCCAAAAGCGCCCAGCAGCGCAGCATAACCGGGGTCTTCCACCAGTTTTTTCATGCCCTCGCTAATGCTGGAGAAGAAATCAGCCGAAAAATCAGGCTGATCATAAATGGGGTCTTCTTCCTGCCGTAAGGGCAGAAATAGGTTTTCCGCAATAGTGGCCAGCGTAGCGCCTGCCAGTTCTGGCGTGCCAAAAAGCAGATAACCATCACCACCCTGAAAAGCCGTTTCCTCACGGCAGGCAATGCCGGTGGTTTTAAACCGTGCACGCACATGCGGCGGAGAAAGGTAATCCAGCCGATCCGCCATACGGAAGGGGTGCGCGCCGCGACCAATGCTTTCACCGTGCGTATCAAAAAACACCACGGTGATATCCTGCATGTCCCACCGCACCAGCAGATCATGAATACGCAGGCGCAGGCGCTCTATCAGATACGTTGCCGCCAATTGGCCAACATATCGGCCAGAATCGGAATATCCAAACTGGAAGCAGATACGGCCAATACGGCGGATATAGGCACGCCATGCGGGAGAGCGCAGGGCTTCTTCCACAATGTGCTCACCGTTCATGAGCGCATCTTCGGTTTCAAACAGCGGCGAGATTTCAATTTTATCCGCCACACCAAAGCAGGAGGCCACCCACAGGGCCGAGAGCAACGTGTAACCGGTTTCTGTTTCTGCAATCAGGAAACGAACAGGTGTATCGGAATCGATAAATTTGACCATTTGCGCAATGGTCATCATCAGCCGTCCAGCACTGGAGGGGTCGCTCAGCAGCGCGCCAAAGTCCACAGGAACAGGTGTTACAGCTTCCAGCGCTTCGTTAATCTGGTTCAACAATGCCCGACGATGTGCCGGGTTGTTGGGGTCATCCAGCAGGTTCAGCTTCTGGCGAACGAAGTTGTGTATCTGGGAGGCATTAAGTCGCACATGCGTATGCGCAAGGCCCAGCCCATGCGCCACAAAACCCGCCCGGGCCACTGCTAGTGGAATGCGTGCAGAGGGTGGTGCGCTATTGATGGCGGTTTCAAGCAAGCCATCCAATTCTGCTGCGTGTGTGAGTGCTGTGTCGCGCTGAGAAACCAGAAGTTTTGCAAAATGGGCTACAGCCTGGGCATCACTTGGGCCAGCAGGAACGGCGCTAATCTGTTCCTTTACGCAGGCAATAGCCCGTTGCAGCTTTTCTGTTAGCTCTGGGGCTAGCAAGCCCTCGTGCATGATCTGGCTTTCCAACCGCATCAGTTGGAACAGTTTCATACGCAAGCGCAGGCGCAGGGTGTCCCACCAGCCAATATCAGTGCGGCCATCGGTATCATAGCCAACCCAACTGGTTGCAATAACCGGGCAGGGCTTCAGGCTTGTCCATTCCTGCGGCCAACGTGTGGCGGCTTCTTCCAGCAGGGCAGTGGCCAGCAGATCCATGGCATCCCGAGCACGGGTTATGGCTTGCGCGGCCAGTGTAAATTCTTCTTCCAGCGTGGGTGGGGCAGCGCGTCTGTGCGTTTCAAAAAACGGTGCTTCCTGCGGGGGAATGGCTTGAGATGCACTTTCTGCCAAAGCCGCATACACAGGGTTGCTCAGGGCAAACGTGGGGTGCGCAGTAAAAACCGCGGCAAACTGAATGGCGGAGATGCGTGCCTGATACTCTGCAAAAGAACCGGTTGGGCATGCTTCGGCTATCGCACGTGCAACATTGCGGAGCTTCTCTTTAGTGGCTTCCGTTGTCGCGCCACCTACATAGCGATGCAGCTTACGGGCGCGCGCCAGAAAGGCTTCATCGCGCAGCTTTTGCACAAGGCTTGTAATATCTGTTTGCGAGATTTCCTCGCGGCTCAAAGCTTCTCCAAGTCGGAGCGCAATGCCCATTACAGGATTTGTGCCTTCAGCTGCTGTGCCAGCATCTGGGTGCGCAGTAGCGGACGCAAGGACACTGTCCAAACGGGAAGGAGAAGATGTGTTATCCATAGTCATAAGGGCGTCCTGAAGGTTCCTGTAATAAAACAGTTATAAAGCCGGAATGAATCGAAATAACAACGAAATAGCTTGAAAAGAGTGATGAACAACTTTTCACGTCTATGTTTTGTATGCAACCAGCTCACGCACTCTTGGGGGTGTTTGCGCACAGTGCTATTGAGGGGTTATGACATCTCATCCTCATCAGGACGCGGATTTCGCTGCCCGCCAGACACTGCGGCGATACAAAAATGCAGCTACAGGGCTGGTTGGCCTTATGGCTGGGGTAACGGTGCTGGGTTACGCAGCACCAGCCGCCGGATGGGTGAGGGACGGATTCTGGCTTGAAATGCTGCGGGCTGGTGCGCGGGCTGGCGTTGTAGGCGGTCTGGCGGACTGGTTTGCCGTGGTGGCGCTGTTTCGTCGGCCTATGGGGCTGCCCATTCCGCACACTGCTATTTTACCTGCGCAAAAGGATAGGCTTGGCCGGGCATTGGGGCGGTTTGTTGCCGGGCAGGTATTTACCCAAAAGGAAGTTGAGCGCGTATTGGGGCAGGTAGATCTTCCTGCTTTTATGGCGGATATGCTGGATGACCCCGGCACGCGGGATGCCTTGGTAAAATCCATAACACGCTCTTTGCCCCAGATGCTGGACAGGCTGGAAGATGGTCGCGCCAGCAACGCGGTTGCTCGGGTTATGCCCAAGCTGTTGGGGGGCAGTAATCTGGCGCCTATTATTGCGCGCGCCCTGCGTAGCCTTGTGGATGATGACAAGCATCAGGAAGTGCTCTCCTTCCTGCTTGAGCAGATCAAAGACGCGCTACAATCCAAGGAAGGCGCATTGCGCCAGATGATTGAAGAACGCGTGCGTGAGCAGGGTGGGCGTTTACTGGGGTGGGCCATAGGCGGTTCCATCGCCACCAAGGTTCTGTTGGCAGCGGCCAAGGAGCTTGAGCGAATCGACCCACAGAACTCCAGCATCCGTGAAGGCTTTACCAGTTGGGTGCGTGGTCAGATTGACCGCATAGAAACAGACCCGGAAAAGGGCAAAGAGTTTTCCCAAACCATCATGGGCGTGCTCTCCCATGAAAGTGTTGTGGGCTGGTGGGGAGATATCTGGCAGCGCTTCCGCCGCATGGTGGAAGCGGATGTGGAAGATCCGGAAGGTCGCATTGCATCGGTAGTGCAGGATGCACTTGAACGCATGGCTGCCCAGATGCGCTATGATCAGAACATGCGGCAACGGATTATGGATAGCGTGAACCGCACTGTTCTGAAGATGCTGCCGTTCCTGCGTGAGCGTATGGCGGAGTTTATTTCCCGCGTGGTTTCAAGCTGGAATGCTGTTGAAATAGCTGAAAAACTGGAACTTCGGGTTGGTAAGGATCTGCAGTTTATCCGGTTTAATGGTACCCTTGTTGGGTTTGGTGTGGGGGCGCTGCTTTTTGCCGTGTTACGGCTTCTGTTCGGGCTGAATGCCCAGTAGGGCGATCGATCACGTTTGCGCTGGATGCTTTTGTGCGCTTGTTTTGGGTTGACGCAAGGGCAGTGTGTCGCCATGTATCCGAAACAGGACCGCTCAGGTCTTTAATTGGGTCAAGGGCAGATAATGCTGAAACTTTCCCGCCTGGCGGATTATGCAATCGTCATCTTGGTGAAACTGGGTGAACAGGAAGGCGTTGTTACGTCTCCAACACTTGCAGCCATTACAGGGGTGCCAGAGCCAACAGTGGCCAAGGTGCTTAAAGTGTTGTCTGCACATGGTTTTGTGCTTTCCCAGCGCGGGGCAAAGGGCGGGTATCGCCTTGCCAGACCGTTGGCAGATATTTCTGTAGCCAGTGTTATTACAGCCGTGGATGGCAAGATTGCGCTAACAGCCTGTGTAGATGGCGGAGAGTGTGATACCGGCGTGTCGTGCGGTCTGTGTGGCAGCTGGGATACCATCAATCAGGCCATACGAACCACGTTGGAGGGCATTTCCTTGGAAAGCATGCGCAGCAAGGCATCGTGTTTTTCAAACATGCCACGATCCAATACGCAGCCCAGCGCTGCTATGCCACGTGAGGGGATCTGAACCATGCCGGCAGTTACTGAAACCCGCGAAGCGGTCGAAAAGCTCGGCCAGTCCACCTACAAGTGGGGCTTTGAAACAGATATTCAGATGGACCTTGCCCCGAAAGGGTTGAATGAGGACATCGTACGCCTGATTTCTGCGCGTAAGAACGAACCAGAATGGCTTCTGGAATGGCGGCTGACGGCATTCCGCAAATGGCAGTCCATGAAAGAGCCTACGTGGGCCAAGGTTTCTTACCCGCCGATTGATTATCAGGATGCGCATTACTATGCCGCTCCGCGCAAGAAAGAAGGCCCAAAATCTCTGGATGAGGTTGATCCGGAACTTCTGAAAACCTACGAAAAACTGGGTATTCCCCTGCATGAGCAGGCTCTGCTGGCTGGTGTGGAATTGCCTGAAGGTGAAACAGCACGTCCGCCAGTTGCCGTAGATGCGGTGTTTGATAGTGTTTCCGTTGTCACCACCTTCCGCAAAACGCTGGAAGAAGCGGGCGTGATCTTCTGCCCGATTTCTGAAGCCGTGCAGGAACACCCAGAACTGGTGCGGAAATATCTCGGCAGTGTGGTGCCAGTGGCAGATAACTTCTACGCCGCACTGAACTCTGCCGTGTTTACCGATGGTTCCTTTGTTTACGTGCCCAAAGGGGTGCGTTGCCCAATGGAGCTTTCCACCTACTTCCGTATCAATGCGCGCAACACAGGGCAGTTTGAACGCACCCTGATTGTGGTGGAAGATGGGGCTTCCGTTTCCTATCTGGAAGGCTGCACAGCCCCCATGCGGGATGAAAACCAGCTTCACGCAGCTGTGGTGGAACTGGTGGCAATGGAAGATGCCTCCATCAAATACTCCACAGTGCAGAACTGGTACCCTGGTGATTCCGAAGGGCGTGGCGGTATCTACAACTTTGTGACCAAGCGTGGCGCATGCCGTGGGGCACGCTCCAAAATTTCCTGGACACAGGTGGAAACAGGTTCTGCTATCACATGGAAATATCCATCCTGCATTTTGCAGGGTGATGGATCTGTGGGTGAATTCTACTCCGTGGCTGTTACCAATAACTGCCAGCAGGCAGATACGGGCACGAAGATGATCCACATCGGGCGCAACACCCGTTCTACCATCATTGCCAAAACGATCAGTGCAGGGCGGTCAGATAGCACGTATCGTGGTCTGGTGCGTGTGCAGCCCAAGGCTTCTGGTGCACGTAACTTCACTCAGTGCGATAGTTTGCTGATTGGCGATGAATGCGGCGCGCATACTGTGCCGTATATCGAAAGCCGGAACATGGCAGCGCGTATTGAGCACGAAGCCACAACATCCAAGATTTCAGAAGATCAGCTTTTTTATTGTCGCCAGCGCGGCCTGTCTGAAGAAGACGCGGTCGGGCTGATTGTAAATGGTTTCTGCCGGGATGTTCTTAAGGAACTGCCCATGGAATTTGCTGTGGAAGCACAGAAGCTGTTGCAGATCAGCCTTGAAGGCAGCGTAGGTTAAGGGAGTACAGAACATGAGCCAGTTTTTGGAAATTTCCGGTCTGTGCGCCCGGATTGATGCCGATGGGCAGGAAAAGCAGATCCTCCGCGGTGTGGATCTCACCATTCCGCCGGGTGAAGTGCATGCCATTATGGGGCCAAACGGGTGCGGCAAATCTACCCTTTCCTATGTTCTGGCTGGGCGTGAGGATTATGAGGTCACGGCCGGGGCCGTCACTTTCAAGGGGCAGGATCTGCTGGCTATGGAGCCAGAAGAGCGTGCCGCGGCTGGCCTGTTTCTGGCATTCCAGTCTCCTATCGAATTGCCGGGTGTAAATAACGCCAACTTCCTGCGTACGGCGGTCAACGCAGTGCGCCGCGCCCGTGGGCTGGAAGAACTGGATGCTGTTGCGTTCCTGAAAATGGCGCGTGAGGCAGCCAAGTCTCTCTCCATGGCGCCAGATATGCTCAAGCGTAACGTCAATGTCGGTTTCTCAGGCGGTGAAAAGAAGCGCAATGAAGTGTTGCAGATGACACTTCTTCAGCCTTCTTTCGCCATTCTGGATGAAACCGATAGCGGGCTGGACGTGGATGCCCTGCGTATTGTGGCGGAGGGGGTGAACCGTCTGCGCTCACCAGATTTCTCTGCTCTGGTTATTACACATCATCAGAAGCTGCTGGATTATCTGGTGCCAGACCGCATTCACGTTATGGCCAAAGGGCGGATCATTCTGTCTGGTGGGCCAGAACTGGCCAAGAGAATTGATCAGGAAGGCTACACCAAGTTTCTGGCGGAGGCGGCGTGAACGCGATCAGCAAAGATATGAGCGGCCCTCTGTCTTCGTTCGCGCAACGCCTGAACGATGTTGAGGGGGCAGAGCGGCAAGCAGCCATTGGCGCACTGCTCAGAACCGGCCTGCCAGACAGGCATGTAGAGGCATGGAAATATACCAGCCTACGCCCGTTGTCGGCGCAGGAATTTCAGGCTCCGCCCGCGCAATATGATGCAGTTCAGGCAAAAAGCCTGCTGGATAACCTCCTCAGCCAGCACGATGCCGTGCAGGCTCTGCCGCGCATTGTGTTTGTAAATGGCCGGTTTGTAAAAGACCTTAGCCTTCTGCCTGAAGGTGTGGATGTTTCCTTTTTCAGCCAGAATAGTCTGACATCAGATGTGCAAGCCAGCCCGGACAGAGATCCTCTGGTCGCACTGAACACGGCTTTGGTGGATGATGGGGCTATATTGCATGTTGCCAAGGGTGCGGATGCAGGGCGTGTGCTCCTGATCTCCTTGGGTGTTGCCGGGGATTCTGCCATTTCTTTCCATCCACGCCATAACGTGGTGTTGGAGGAAGGGGCGCATCTTGCCTTGCTGTCACTCAGCGCAGGCGTTGGGCCGTATTTCCATAACCCGGTTACGGAAGTAACGGTGGGGGAAAAGGCTAAGCTCTACCACACCACTTTGCAGACCGAAGGGCCGCAGGCCATAGCACTGGCAACAACCTATGTGCAGGTTGCTGGGCATGGCGTTTACAATAGCTTTGCCCTTGGTTTGGGGAGTTTGCTGTCTCGGCATGAAGTGCATGCACGGTTGAATGCACCCCATGCTCAGTTGCATGTAAATGGTGCGCAAAACCTTGCTGAACATCAGGTAGGGGATATTACCAGCGTCATCACCCATGCTGCTTCGGACTGCATTTCCCGCCAGACTGTGCGGAATGTGCTGGATGGTCATGCACGAGGTGTTTTTCAAGGTAAGGTGCTAGTTGAGCAGGTTGCCCAGAAAACCGATGGTTACCAGATGAATCAGGCGCTTCTGCTTTCTGAAAACGCAGAAATTGACGCAAAGCCTGAGCTTGAAATCTACGCGGATGACGTGCGTTGCAGCCACGGGGCAACAGTGGGTGCGTTGGATGATGACCAACTGTTTTATATGCGCAGCCGTGGTGTGCCAGAGGCACAGGCCCGCCATATCTTGATTGCAGCGTTTCTGGATGAAGCTCTTTCTCTGATTGAAGATGAAACGGCGCAGGAATATTGCCGCGCCATGCTGGCAATCCGTTTTTCTGCTGAAAGGAAGGCCGCGTAATGTCTCATCCTTCTATTACAGACACATCCGGGCTGGATCTGGCTGCTATTCGTAAGCAGTTTCCTATTCTGTCCGAAAAAGTGCACGATCGCCCACTGGTGTTTCTGGATAGCGCTGCTTCGGCCCAAAAGCCGGATGCCGTTATCAATGCCATGGTGCACACAATGCACCATCAGTATGCCAACATTCACCGCGGCCTGTATTGGCTAAGTGAACGTGCGACCGAGGCCTATGAAGCTGTAAGGGATCAGGTTGCGGGCTTTCTGAACGCACCGTCGCGGGAAGAAATTGTTTTCACCCGTAACAGCACAGAAGCCATCAATCTGGTTGCGTATTCCTTTGGTTCACTGCTTACGCCGGGGCAGGCTGTGGTTATTTCCGAAATGGAACACCACGCCAACCTGGTGCCGTGGCAGATGCTGCGCGACCGCATGGGCATTGAGTTGCGCATAGCCCCGATTACCGATGCCGGTGATCTGGATATGGAAGCGTTCGGTCAGCTTTTGTCTGATGGCAAAGTTGCGCTTGTTGCCATCACCCATATGTCCAACGTGCTGGGCACCATTACGCCAGCGCGCCAGATTGCCGATATGGCGCATGCAGCCGGAGCGCTGGTGCTGTTTGATGGGAGCCAGGCAGTCGTCCATCATCGGACAGATGTGCAGGCTCTGGGGGCAGATTTTTACACCTTTACCGGGCACAAGCTGTATGGCCCAACTGGCATTGGCGTTTTGTGGGCGCGGCGTGCACTGCTGGAAGATATGCCGCCATTCATGGGTGGGGGAGATATGATCTCCACCGTGACGTTTGAAAAATCCACATGGGCCAATGTTCCGCACAAGTTTGAAGCGGGTACCCCTGCAATTGTTGAAGCTATTGGCTTGGGTGCTGCCATTGAATGGGTGGAAAAGTTTGGTTTTGATGCCATTGCGGCGCACGAACAGGCTTTAACCAGTTATGCACTCCAGCGTCTGGCTACTGTTCCAGGGCTGAATGTTGTTGGGCAGCCCAAAGAGCGTGGGGGAGTTATTTCCTTCACCATGGCAGATGTGCACCCGCACGATATTGCCACTTTGCTGGACCGTAACGGTATTGCCGTGCGTGCAGGCCATCATTGTGCAGAACCGCTTATGCGGCGTTTGGGGCTAACAGCCACAGCACGCGCCAGCTTTGGTATTTATACCTTGCAGGAAGAAATAGATGTGCTGGCCGATACGTTGGTGCGTATCCGGGAATTTTTTGTGTGACACAAACCGTGCCGGATTCTGATGCCCTGTATGACCGTATGATTGTGGAGCGTGCACGCGCTCCACAATATGCGGGTAAACTCGAAGCACCTTCTGTGCAGGGCGAAGGCAAAAACCCCATGTGTGGGGACAAAACACGGGTGGATATCGCGCTAGATGCAACCCATATCCAGAGTGTGCGCCACACCACACGAGGGTGCGCCATTTGCGCAGCAGCAGCTGATTTAATGGCGCAACAGGTTTCTGGTTTGGATGTTGCGCAAGCTGTCAGCCTATCTGGTCGGTTTTCTGCCATGCTGGTGGGGGAGGCTTCTCCTGCAGCAACGGCGGATACTTCATTAGGGCCGTTAGAGGTTTTCCAGCCTCTGCGGTCTCACAAGGCACGGATACGATGTGCCGAACTGCCTTGGATTGCGTTAAAGGAGGCGCTTTCTCATGCCGACGTCTGAAGACGTGCATGCTCCCGTTCTGCCAGAGGTAGAAAAGGAAGCTAAAACAGCAGAGGCTTCTGCCGATGTGCTGCATGCTGATCATGCGCCTGCCGGAGATGAAGCCGGAAAAGTAGAAAGCTGGACACCGGATGAAGGGGCAGAACAATCTGCCAAGCCTCCGGCTGCCGGTGCTGTTTCGGAAGATGCGGTGATTGAGGCGATTGCCACAGTGCATGACCCGGAAATTCCGGTAAACATTTACGAACTCGGCCTGATTTACGCGATTGATCTGTATGATGATGGCCGCGTGCGTATTGAAATGACACTGACAGCCCCCAACTGCCCCAGCGCGCAGGAACTGCCTGTGCAGGTAAAGGAAGCAGTGGAAAAAGTGCCGGGCGTGAAATCTGCCGAAGTAGAAGTGGTGTGGGATCCGCCGTGGGATATGTCGCGTATGAGTGATGAAGCCCGTCTTGCGCTGAACATGTTCTGAACCGCAAACTCAGGTGAGGGTATAAAATGTCTCAGAAAACGGCTGCGGCTCCCATAAAGCGGGAGCTTCCTCCTCTTATGCGGGTGTCCCAGGCTGCGGCAGACCGGTTGCAGCATTTGTATGCTACGGCACATGCGGGCCAGTTGCTGCGTATTTCTGTAAGCACCAAAGGCTGCTCCGGCAAAGCATATGACATGCAGTTTGTAGATGCACCGGGCGCAGGGGACGAGGTGGTGAAAGACCACGGCGTAACTCTGCTAGTAGATCGCAAAGCTACGCTTTACCTGATTGGGTCTGAAATGGATTATCAGGAGGGTGATCTGGAAGCAGGGTTTGTGTTTGCTAACCCTAACGAGAAAGGCCGTTGCGGCTGCGGCGAGAGCTTTCACGTTTAAAGCTGCAAACAGCTTCAATTTCTGCAGACCATAAAAACTGGTCAATTACCGTCACATTTTCCACTGTATATCCGGCTTTGGCCAGCAGGCTAGCATCCTGCGCCAAGGCTGCCGGGTTACAGCTTACGTACACAATGTGGTTAGGTAACCCTTGCGCAATCTGGCGCATTTGCAGCTTTGCCCCTGCATGTGGAGGATCCAGCACAACCACAGCAGAGGCTGCTATTTCCTTAGCCAGCAGAGGCTGATGGTTCAGATCTCGGCAGAATGGGCTGATACGTGTGCCGCCAGTTGCCTTTTTTAGAGCCTCTAGGGCCGGAGCATAACCTTCGTAAGCGTTTACGCGGGCATGTTCTGCCAATGGAAAGGTAAGGGTGCCACAACCAGCATAAAGTTCGGTGATAACATCCCGACGGTTCAGCTTGGTTGGCAGGCTTTTGACAACTGCTTCCTGAATATATTGTTCGCTCTCACGCGTTGCCTGAAAAAAAGTTCCGGCTGGCGGCGCAATTTGGTGGGAAGCGATTGTCTGAACAACAGAGCCCGATTGTGCAGCAACTTCCGGCAACCCTGTATCTTTAATCTGCTGCCAGCTAATGCGCGGAATATGCTGTTCTGTAGCTAATTGCGCCAAACGGACACGATCTGGCGCGGTCAGTGGTCCATCTGTTTGCAGCAGAACATCCAGCCCGGAATCCAGCAGATTGATATGCAAATTGGCTTCACGTCGAATGGCATTTAAGCTGCGGAGCGTGGCCCGAAAAGCGGGCAGGGCAGCCAGAATATCGGGGTGCAGCACAACGCAGGTAGTAAGATCCGTAACCTCATGGCTGTTGCGTGCATGAAGCCCAATCATAATGCCATCAGGCTGACGTCTTACTGCCAGATCTGCTCTACGGCGTGAATGCGGCTGTACCTGTTTGGCAGAAAAAGCCGGAAGGTTACTAAAACCGGCCTTTTGCAAAGCGTGTTGAACGGTAGCCACTTTCCACTGCAAAATAGCAGCGGGCTTTACGTGTTGAAGCGTACAACCACCACAGTGTTCGAACAGAGAACAGGGCGGTATTTGCCGGTCTGGTGAAGGCTGAAGCACTTCAGCAAGTCGCCATTTTCCCTCTGAATCTTTCGTCAGACGGATATGCTCACCAGCAAGGGTTTCTGGAATGTAGGCCATGCGCTCATCTGGTGTACGCACGGCACCATCGCCCTGCGTTGCCAGATAAAGAACGTCCGTATCGTAGGTTTCAGTCACAGACGTGTTCAGGACTGTACGTCTGTACTGCGTTCAGCAATAGCATCTGCTCCTGGTGAGGCCGGCCTTACAGAACTCCGCCGAGGCAGCAGCATGAATGCTGGTACCATATCGCCAAAACCCTGTACGTCACCGCCAGGTGCGGGAGGGATTTCATCCCGCTGATGGCGTGTATTACGCGTAGGCTGACGTTCTGGGCGTGCGGCCTGCTGGGGCTTGGTTTCTGGCTGCTGTTCACGCGGCGTGGGCACTGCATTTTCACGCTCCCGCTGCGGTGTGCGGGGTTTCCGTGTGCGGCCTGCTGGTGGCCGTTTTTCATCAGACCATTCAAGCTGCTTCACGCCATCCAGCGCCATGCGCGGAATTTCTTTGCCCGTCAGCTTCTCAATAGCTTCTGCCAGCGCTTTATCGTACGGCGTTGCAATGCTGTAGGCGTGGCCTTCACGCCCTGCGCGGCCAGTGCGTCCGATTCGGTGCACGTAGTCTTCCGCATGGAAAGGCAGATCGAAATTGAAGACGTGGGAAAGGCCGCCAATATCAATGCCGCGTGCAGCCACATCGGAGCACACAAGCACTTTCAATTCATCATTCTTGAACTTTTCCAGAGTGGAAAAGCGCACGGACTGAGGCAGATCACCATGCAACGCAGCGGCAGAAAAGCCATGCTTCACGAGTGATTTGGTGAGAATATCTACATCGCGCTTACGATTGCAGAACACGATAGCATTCTGCAGCGCCGGATCTTTCAGCAGCTGACGGAGCGTTTCGCGCTTGCTGTATTCATCCACCACCACAATGCCAGTTGTAATGGTTGTGGCGACAGAAGACTGCCGCGCAACCGTAATTTCCTTGGGAGAATGCAGGAACGCATCTGCCAGTTTACGGATGGTGGGCGCCATAGTGGCGGAAAACAGCAGTGTCTGCCGGTTAGGTGGCAACAGCCCGACAATTTTTTCAATATCAGGAATGAAGCCCATATCCAGCATACGGTCAGCTTCATCAATTACCAGAATACCAGTGTGGTTCAGCATCAAGCCGCCGCGTTCAAACAGATCAAGCAGGCGGCCGGGGGTGGCAATCAGCACATCCACGCCACGGTTCAGCACTTCTTTCTGATCCGCCATGCTTTCCCCGCCAATCAGCAGAGCATGGTTGAGTTTGAGGTATTTGCCGTAATTCACAAAGTTTTCTGCAACCTGCAGCGCCAGTTCACGCGTGGGTTCCAGAATAAGGGAACGTGGCATACGTGCCCGTGCCCGCGAATCGGACAGAATCTCCAGCATGGGCAGTGTAAAGGACGCAGTTTTACCTGTTCCCGTTTGTGCAACGCCCATAACATCCCGCGCCATCAGAATGGCCGGAATGGCTTGTTCCTGAATAGGAGTGGGGTGTGTGTAGCCCATGTCCGAAATGGCACGCAAAATCGGCTCGGACAGTTCCAAGTCAGCAAATGTGACGGAATTGGTATCTTCTGTTGCTTCAACCGTAATTTCGGCTGTTTTTTCAGCAGGTGCCGGTTCAGGGGCTGCCGTTTCTTCAGCTTCGGCCTTCGGAGCAGCCTGCTTTTCAGAAGGCGGCTCAGGCGTAACTTCAGGGGCTTGCTCAACAACTTCAACAGCAGAAGCTGTGGCTGCTACGGGAGCAGGCGTTTCAGCTTCTGGCGTTGCTTCTGCCTCTTGTGGTGCAGCTGCTGGTTCTTCAGCTTTTTCCACCTTTTCAGCTTTTGGCTTCCGGCGTCTTACAACACGTTTTTTAGGGGCAGGTTTTGCCTCAGCTACAACTGCTTTTTCAGCAGGAGCTTCAGTTGCTGCGCCCGTATCTTCCGTGGCGTCTGCGGCGCTCACAGGGGCAGGGGTAGCCGTTTTTTTGCGGCTACGTGTTGTTGTCTTGCGGGGGGAGGCGGGCGTTTTAGCTGTCAATCTGCTCTCGGAACCGTAGGTCTGTCTGTTGTCAGCACTGGCTGAAGAGCCTGCCCGTATCGGGGTGCCTCAACTAAAGTGACTGAGGCACCGATTCACGTATCTACCCGGTCAGGCGTTAGTTCCGATAAAGCTGTTTTGGCCTGAAATCAAGTTTTTGCCAGAATGTGTTGCATTTCTTAGGCAAAAGGATGGCCAAGGCAGGCAGAAAGCACAGCCAGCACACCCAAGCCTACAATAAGCAGCACGCGGGAGCGAATGGAGTCGAACACAGAAGGCTGCGGGCGGATGGAGCGGCGGGCTTTCTGATAAGGGCCTGTGTACATCATGACAAACAACACAGCCATGATAATGCCCAAAAGCTGCATGAGGTTGGTTGTCCACGGTGCGTTGGCAAATCCACCTTCATGAATAATCAGCAGCCAGCCGGTAATCAGCGCCGTAGGGATAACGTGCGTTAAAACCTTAAAAAAGCGGGCCAGTGTCTGCAAATGCACAGAATTGCGTTGCGTTGCATCCAGCAGGCGTAGGCTGGGGCGCAAAATGATAACGGCGTAAGCACCACCACCGATCCACAGGATGATGCTGACAAGGTGGAGGGTGAGAACAAGGCTCCAGAGAATGGAATGGGGCATGCTGAAC
Organism: Acetobacter pasteurianus; assembly: GCF_009914215.2. Classification (NCBI taxonomy): domain Bacteria; kingdom Pseudomonadati; phylum Pseudomonadota; class Alphaproteobacteria; order Acetobacterales; family Acetobacteraceae; genus Acetobacter; species Acetobacter pasteurianus. Next base: position 2,232,920 of record NZ_CP039846.2, read on the forward strand.
TCCGCTTGGCGTTAATGCAGGAAAAAGGCGCGGGGCGGGGAAGGGATCATCGTCCAACGCTTGTCTGCTGCCTGATTGCCAAGGGGACGGACACTGCGCAAGGGGCTATATTTGCACAGATCATCGTCTACTCTGTGTGCGGAGGCTCGATATGGCAGCAATATATCCTTCACTTCTGAGCGTTTATTCTCCTGACGAAATGGGGAAAATTGACCATATTTCGGCGCAAACAGTGCCTGTTTCCGTATTGATGGAAAATGCTGGCCGCGCCGTAGCCCGCGCTATTCTTCGGTATGAAAAGCCAGCCCGTGTGCTTGTGCTCTGCGGGCCCGGGAATAACGGAGGAGATGGCTACGTGGTGGCACGGCATCTTTATGATGCAGGTTGGCCTGTGGCCGTGGCGGAAATGGTGGCGCCCAAGCCCGGTGGCCCGGCCGCAGAAGCCTCAGCCCGATTCCGTGGTGTCCGTGTACCGTTTTCTGCACAGGAATCTGCAAGGGCGGATTTGGTGGTGGATGCCGTATTCGGCGCAGGACTAAGCAGAGATGTTGCAGGTTTGCCTGTTGAAGTTCTGCAAGCTGCGCGGCGTGTTGTTGCCGTTGATATACCTTCCGGCGTGGATGGCGCGACGGGCTTGGTGCGCGGATATGCTCCGAAGGCTGTCATGACGGTAACGTTCTGCCGGTTCAAGCCGGGGCATTTGCTGTATCCGGGAAGGGAATATCTGGGGCGGTTGATTCTGGCTGATATCGGAATTCCGCAAACTGCACTTGATCAGGTGCAGCCAACAACATGGCAAAATGAACCCGGCTTGTGGCATTTGCCGATTCCCGGTCCTGAAAGTCATAAATATACGCGCGGCGTGGTGAGTATTTGTGCTGGCGAATCCATGCCGGGCGCAACGCGATTATGTGCTGGTGGTGCACGCGCTGCTGGCGCTGGTTTGGTGCGCGTAGCCGCTGGGGCAGGTGCAGCGGCGTATAAATTGGGTGCGCCCGGCCTTATTATAGATGACGCGCCGTTGCCGACATTATTGGAAGATAAACGTCGCCGTGTGTGGGTTTGTGGGCCCGGCCTGACGGAAGCCGAAGTGCAGGCTACACTGCCTGTATTATTGGCTGCAGGAAAAAGCGTTTTGGCGGATGCTGGCGCTTTAAGTGCTTCTGCTGGTGACCCTGAAAAACTTAAGGGTGTTGCAGTTATAACACCGCATATTGGGGAATTTACCCGCGTATTCGGGCCGGTAGGCAGCAACCCGCCAGAGCATGTCCGGCAGGCTGCTCAGCAAATTGGCGCGGTGGTGGTTCTAAAAGGCGCTTCCACCATGATTGCAGCGCCAGATGGGCGGCTTGCCATCAATAATCATGCAACCCCTGCATTAGGTACGGCTGGTTCTGGCGATACACTTTCTGGTGTCATTTCAGCCCTGCTGGCTGCTGGCATGCCAGCGTGGGAGGCCGCATGTGCTGGCGTGTGGTTGCACGGAGAAGCCGGGCGGCAAGCTGGGCCGTGGCCTGTGGCCGAAGATTTGGACCTTCATTTGGGTGCTGCACGAGAAAAAGCAGCTCATATGCAGAAACAGAGGGTGAACTCGCACATCGGCATCTTGCCGTGGACGCATGTTTGAGTTAAGTCCACCCAACTCGTGACGGTGAGCACGTTAATGCGCGGGTGTGGTGGAATTGGTAGACACGCCAGATTTAGGTTCTGGTGACGCAAGTCGTGGGGGTTCAAGTCCCTCCACCCGTACCAATTATTTTACGATCATGCTCCCGTCCTGGTCCGCGACGGCCTTTGCGTAGCGGGTGTTTGAGTTTTGTACCGAAAGGAAGGCCTGACCGATGCAGGTTACCGAGACCCTTTCCGAAGGGCTGAAGCGTGGTTTTACCGTAACAGTTCCAGCGGCGGAAATTGCCAGCAAGCGTGATGCGCGGCTGAAGGAAGTTGCAGCAAACCTGAACCTGCCGGGCTTCCGTCCGGGTAAGGTGCCTGTTTCTCTGGCCAAGCAGCGTTACGGCGAAAGCGTGTGGGCAGAAGTTCTGGAACAGACGGTATCTGACGCTCTGCGTAACGTTTTTGATGAACGCGGTATCCGTCCTGCTGGTCAGCCTAAGGTAGATCTGGTTTCCGGTCAGACCGACGATGGAAAAGATCTGGAATTCACGGTTGAAGCAGAAATTCTGCCAGAAATTGCTGTGCCGGATCTGTCTGACCTTACGCTGACACGCCTGAAGGCAAATGTGAGCGATGAAGCCATCAACAAGGTGCTGGAAGATATCGCCAAACGCGGTCGCACCTTTGAAGTGGTGGAAGAAGTTCGCCCCGTTGCCAAGGGTGATGTGGTTGCTATCGACTTCGTTGGTAAGCGCGATGGTGTGCCCTTCGAAGGCGGTTCTGCTGAAGACGTGAACGTTGAAATCGGCGGCGAAGGCTTTATTCCCGGATTTGCTGAGCAGATCGAAGGCATGAAGCCGGGTGAAGAAAAAGTTATCACGGTAACTTTCCCCGAAGATTACGGCGCAACCGAGCTGGCAGGCAAGGAAGCAACCTTCGATATCAAAGCCAAGCAGATCAAGAAGCCAGTTGATGCGCCGATTGATGATGAGCTGGCCAAAAAGATGGGTTTTGAAAGCCTTGATCAGCTGAAAGACCTGATTCGCAAGCAGGTTGAAGGCGAATACGATCAGCTTTCCCGTCTGCGTATCAAGCGCGAACTGCTGGATGAACTGGCAAAGAAAACTGATTTCACTGCGCCAGAAGGCATGGTGGATGCAGAATTCAACCAGATCTGGGCACGCGTCGAAGAAGACCGTAAATCCGGTCAGCTTGATGACGAAGACAAGAACAAAGACGAAGAAACCCTTCGCGCTGATTACCGCAAAATTGCGGAACGTCGCGTAAAGCTGGGCCTGCTGCTGGCTGAAATTGGCCGTAAGAACAACATTACGGTAACGCCGGATGAACTGGGACGTGCGGTGCGGGCAGAAGCCATGCGCTACCCTGGGCAGGAAAAGCAGGTGTTCGAATTCTTCCAGAAGAATCCGCAGGCAGCGGAATCTCTCCGGGGGCCGATCTTTGAAAACAAGGTTGTCGATTACCTGATTGAACTGGCCAAAGTGACCGATAAAGAGGTCACACCAGAGGAACTTTCAGATATTCCACCAGCGAATATCTAATAAGAAAAAGGCCGTGTCCCGCCAGTGTGAACTGGCGGGACATTCTTTTTGGGCATGTTTTTCTTTTCCGGGGTGGCATCTTTCCACTTTATCTCTATCTTGAACCAGAGTGCCTGAGCTTTCTTGTGTTCGCGCAGGAAGGCAGGAAAGGCTAATTCAGTTTTTTATACGGGAATGAGTGGTATGAGGGATCGTGATCCCGTTGAGATTTTCAGCAATGCGCTGGTACCGATGGTGGTCGAACAGACCTCTCGCGGTGAGCGGGCGTTTGATATCTATTCCCGCCTGCTTCAAGAGCGGATCATCTTCCTGACTGGTCCCGTGTACGATCAGGTTGCTTCCTTGATTTCCGCGCAGCTTCTGTATCTGGAAAGCGTGAATCCTAACAAGGAAATCTCCTTTTACATCAACAGCCCGGGTGGTGTGGTTTCTGCCGGTTTGGCAATTTATGATACCATGCAGTACATCCGCAGCCCCGTAAGTACGGTGTGCATCGGGCAGGCAGCCTCTATGGGCTCCTTGCTGTTGGCTGGGGGAGAAAAGGGGCGTCGTTTCGCACTGCCTAATGCCCGCGTTATGGTGCATCAGCCTTCAGGCGGCGCGCAGGGGCAGGCAAGTGATATCGAAATTCAGGCGCGTGAAATTCTGATCATTCGTCAGAAGCTGAATGAAATCTACCGTGAACATACAGGTCGCACGCTGGAGGAAATTGAGCAGAAGCTGGAGCGTGATACTTACATGTCCGCTCAGGAAGCTCAGTCCTTCGGAATTGTGGATGAGGTGATCAGCCACCATAAAGCGACAGAAACAGGCAAGAAGGATAAAAGTCATCCTTAATCTGGCGTACAGTAATCTTCCTGTTACAATAGGGAAGACGCCTGCCGTAAGGCAGGCACACACGTTCTGGGACTCGGCTCTCGGTGCGATGGGGCCTGGGATGATCGAGGGAGTGGGCTGATGAATACGAAGTCCGGTGATTCCAAGAACACGCTTTACTGCTCGTTCTGTGGAAAGTCACAACATGAGGTTCGCAAGCTGATTGCCGGCCCCACGGTGTTCATTTGTGATGAGTGTGTTGAACTCTGCATGGATATCATCCGTGAAGAGAACAAGACTTCCCTTGTTAAATCGCGCGAGGGTGTGCCAACGCCGCGGGAAATCTGCAAGGTGCTGGATGATTATGTTATCGGGCAGGCTCAAGCCAAAAAGGTTTTGTCTGTTGCCGTGCATAACCATTACAAGCGCCTGACACAGGTTGCCAAAGCTGGTGATGTTGAGATTGCAAAATCCAATATTCTGCTTATTGGCCCCACAGGTTCTGGTAAAACCCTGCTGGCTCAGACACTGGCGCGTATTCTGGATGTGCCTTTTACAATGGCAGATGCCACAACCCTGACAGAAGCAGGGTATGTGGGGGAAGATGTTGAAAACATCATTCTCAAGCTGTTGCAGGCGTCTGATTACAATGTGGAACGCGCACAGCGTGGCATTGTGTATATTGATGAAATCGACAAGATTTCCAAAAAGTCAGACAATCCTTCCATTACGCGTGATGTAAGCGGTGAAGGTGTGCAGCAGGCGCTGTTGAAACTGATGGAAGGTACAGTGGCTTCTGTTCCTCCGCAGGGTGGGCGCAAGCATCCGCAGCAGGAATTCCTGCAGGTAGATACCACCAATATGCTGTTTATCTGCGGTGGTGCCTTTGCCGGGCTGGACAAGATTATTTCTGCCCGCGGTAAGGGAACCAACATTGGCTTTGGTGCTGATGTGCGTGCTCCGGATGAACGCAAGACAGGTGAAATCCTGCATGATGTGGAACCGGAAGACCTGATGAAGTTTGGTCTGATTCCAGAATTTATCGGGCGTCTGCCAGTTATCGCAACGCTTGGTGATCTGGATGAAGCGGCACTTATCAAGATCCTGACGGAACCCAAAAATGCGTTGGTGAAGCAGTATCAGCGTTTGTTCCAGATGGAAAATGTGCAGCTGAACTTCACGGATGATGCACTCAAGGCCATCGCAGATCGCGCTATTGTGCGAAAGACGGGTGCGCGTGGGCTACGTTCCATTCTGGAAAGTATCCTGATGTCGACCATGTTCGATCTGCCGGGCCTCGAAAATGTAGAGGAAGTGGTGGTTAACCGGGATGTTGCGGAAGGCAAGGCCAGTCCGGTCTATGTCTACGGGAAAAAGAAAGAGATCCCGGCAGAACAATCTGCTTAAGTTGGGAAATGTTCACAAAACAGCGCTGGCGGCACATGCTCCAGCGCTGTTTTTGTCACTGTCCCATTGTGTAACACGCTGTGAATAACGACATAAGGATAGACTAAAGAGCTTTCATCGCGTTGGCTCTTGTACGGAACAGGGTATGCCGCAAGGTGGGTGCCGTGTCCGGATCGTCCTTGTCAGGAGGTCATCATCATGGCTGATAACGAAAAACCAGTGAAACGCAGACGCCGGACTGCAACAAAAACCAAGCCGGAAGTGGTCGCAGAAGCCACGCCTCAAACCACACCAGTTGCAGAAGCTGCTGCAGAGCCAGAAGTTCAGGAAGCTAAAGCTCCGGCACATGTGGCTGTGCTGCCACTGCGCGATATTGTGGTGTTCCCGCACATGATCGTGCCTCTGTTTGTTGGGCGCGAAAAATCTGTAAAAGCTTTGGAAACGGTCACAAAAGATGACCGCCACATTCTGCTGGTCGCCCAAAAAGATGCGGCGCAGGATGATCCATCCGCCGATGACATTTATCGGGTTGGCACGCTTTCAACCATTCTGCAGCTCTTGAAGCTGCCAGACGGCACCGTGAAGGTGCTGGTGGAAGGGGTGAAGCGCGTACGCGTAAAAACCTTGCACGAGGTTGAAGGTCACTTCGAAGCCGATATTGAGGATATGCCAGAGCAGCCGGCTGAAGGGCCAGAAGCCGAGGCGCTTGGGCGTTCTATCGTGTCTCAGTTTGAGCAGTATATGAAGCTCAACAAGAAGATTGCGTCTGAGGTACTGGTATCTCTGAACCAGATCAGTGATCTGGCAAAGCTGGCGGATACCGTAACCAGCCATCTCAACCTCAAGATTGCGGAAAAGCAGGAAATTCTGGAAGCGCCAACAGTGATGGCGCAGCTGGAAAAGGTTTTTGCGCATATTGAGGCGGAAATTGATGTTCTTCAGGTAGAAAAGAAGATTCGCAACCGCGTTAAGCGCCAGATGGAAAAAACGCAGCGCGAGTACTATCTGAACGAACAGCTCAAGGCGATTCAGAAGGAACTGGGTGAAGGCGAAGACGGCAAGGATGAAACATCCGAGCTGGAAGAACGCATTGCTAAAACCAAGCTTTCTAAGGAAGCACACGAAAAAGCTGTAGCGGAGCTGAAAAAGCTGCGCGGCATGAGCATGATGTCTGCCGAATCTACAGTTGTGCGGAATTATCTGGATTGGTTGCTGAGTATTCCGTGGAAAAAGCGGACCAAGGTCAAACATGATCTGACAGAAGCAGAAAAAATTCTGGATACAGATCACTACGGACTGGAAAAAGTTAAAGAACGGATTCTGGAATATCTGGCTGTTCAAAGCCGGTCCCAGAAGCTGAAAGGCCCGATTCTGTGCCTGGTAGGTCCTCCGGGGGTTGGTAAAACATCTCTGGCACGTTCTATCGCTAAGGCTACAGGGCGGCACTATGTGCGTATGTCGCTGGGTGGCGTGCGTGATGAAGCTGAAATTCGTGGCCATCGGCGTACGTATATCGGCTCCATGCCCGGCAAGATCATTCAGGGGATGAAGAAGGCGAAGGTCTCGAATCCATTGTTCCTGCTGGATGAAATTGACAAGCTGGGGTCTGATTGGCGCGGAGATCCGGCATCTGCACTGCTGGAAGTATTGGATCCGGAACAGAACAGCACATTCGCAGATCATTATCTGGAAGTGGATTACGATCTGTCTGACGTCATGTTCGTAACAACGGCCAATAGCCTGAACATGCCGCAGCCTCTGCTGGATCGTATGGAAATCATTCGTCTGTCCGGTTACACGGAAGATGAAAAGGTGGAAATTGCCAAACGCCACCTTATTTCCAAGCAGACGCAGGCCCATAATCTCAAGCCGGGTGAATGGTCGATTACAGATGACGCTGTGCGGGATCTGATTCGCTATTACACGCGTGAGGCTGGTGTACGTAATCTGGAACGTGAACTTGCAGGGCTTGCCCGTAAGGCCGTGAAGGAAATTGTTACCGGCAAGGCCAAGAAAGTTTCTGTTACCCCCAAGAATCTGGACAAATACGCAGGTGTGCGTCGCTTCAGCTATGGGGAAACCGAAGCAGAAGACATGGTTGGTGTTGTAACCGGCCTAGCCTGGACCGAAGTGGGTGGGGAAATCCTGACCATTGAAAGTGTTATGGTGCCGGGCAAGGGCGGTATTGTTGAAACTGGTAAGCTGGGCGACGTGATGAAGGAGAGCATCTCTGCTGCATTCTCCTTTGTGCGGAGTCGGGCAACCAGCTTTGGCATTGTGCCCACCTTGTTTGATAAGCGCAGCTTCCATGTGCACGTGCCAGAAGGTGCGACTCCCAAAGATGGGCCTTCCGCCGGTGTGGCGATGGTCACATCCTTGGTAAGCGTGCTGACAGGTATTCCCATCCGTCGGGATGTGGCCATGACGGGTGAAATCACCTTGCGTGGGCGTGTGCTGGCTATTGGTGGCTTGAAAGAAAAGCTGCTTGCGGCCCTGCGTGCGGGCATTCGTACTGTGTTCATTCCCAAGGAAAATGAGAAGGACCTTACGGAAATCCCTGACAACGTGAAGAAGAAACTGGAAATCGTTCCTGTCTCTCATGTGGATGAAGTTCTGGCGCGTGCATTGGTGCGTCAGCCCCAGCCAATTGAGTGGGAAGATGTGCCAGATCCACTGCCAGCGGCTGGTGGAGAATCCGCTCTTCCGGTGTTGCCACACTGAATAGAAGGGATAAGAGCCCACGAAGTTGCGTTTGCTTGGTTGACGTGGCGGAAAACGGCTTCATAGTGCGTTCAGGTAGCGGACAGGCGGACGAAATAGGCCGCCCGCCGTTCCGAACAGATATAAGAAATAGAAAGGCGTAAGGATGGAGAAGCCGCTCAACAAGCAGGAACTCGTTTCAGCAGTGGCTGAAGCTGTTGACCTGCCCAAGGCAAAAGCCGGTGAAGTGGTCGATGCCGTATTCGGTGCGATCGAAAAGGCCCTGTCCACAAAGCAGGAAGTACGTCTGGTTGGTTTTGGCACATTCGTGACCGCAACCCGCAAGGCAGCTAAAGGCCGCAACCCACGTACGGGTGAAGAAATCGATATCCCTGCTTCCACCTCTGTCCGCTTCAAGCCGGGCAAGGCGCTGAAGGATGCCGTCAGCGGTTAATTCCGTCAGGAAATTTTTTCTGAAAAAGGCCGACAATCTCAAAAAAGGGGGTTGTCGGCCTTTTCTGTTTATGGCACATAGGGCGCGGGCAATTAGCTCAGCGGTAGAGCGTCTCGTTTACACCGAGATGGTCGGCGGTTCGATCCCGTCATTGCCCACCATTTTCCCCAAATGGTAACCCACATGCACAATGGACTTAGTTCCATTGCTGCCTGTGTGTGTTTTCGCCAGAGCATTATCTGGCCTCTTAATTTCTCCCTGAAAATTCGGCCTTCACAAGAAAGTGGTCCATGCCCAATACGTTCGTGCATATCCGTGCGCAGGATGTTGGGGTTAAGATTGCTGCTTGAAACGTGTGAAGGGGTTGTCGGCCTTTTCTATTTATGGCACATAGGGCGCGGGCAATTAGCTCAGCGGTAGAGCGTCTCGTTTACACCGAGATGGTCGGCGGTTCGATCCCGTCATTGCCCACCATTTTCCCCAAATGGTAACCCACACGCACAATGGACTTAGTTCCATTGCTGCCTGTATGTGGTTTTCGCCAGAGCATTATCTGGCCTCTCAATTTATCTCTTAAAATTCGGCCTTCACAAGAAAGTGCCCCATACCCAACGCGTTCGTGCATATCCGTGCGCAGGATGTTGGGGCTAGGGTTGCTGCATGAAACAAAAGCCACTGCGGCTTGAAACATGTGCAGGAACCACACCATGCAGTCTGTTCTTGGTGATTATGCGCCAGTTCTCGTGTTTGGGGGCATGTCGGTTATTATTGCCGCCGCCATGTTGGGTATGGCGCTACTAAGCGGCCACCAGAAACCGTATTCCGAAAAACTCACAGCTTATGAATGCGGTTTTGAAGCGTTTGATGATGCGCGCCGTCGGTTTGATGTGCGCTTCTATCTGGTTGCCATCCTGTTCATCATTTTCGATCTGGAAGTTGCGTTCCTGTTTCCCTGGGCCATCAGCCTAGGGCGCATTGGGCTGTTTGGCTTCCTTTCCATGCTTGGGTTTCTGGCCGTGCTGGGCATTGGCTTTTTGTATGAATGGCGCAAGGGCGCGCTGGATTGGGATTAAGGTGAGGGAGATACAGCCATGACAACCAACCAGCAGGATGCGGTCTTATGGAACCGCGAAGCGCTTCCGCCCGGCCCAGAGCAAGATGCTGTTGTGCGAGGCATTACAGGGGTTCTGGCCGAGAAAGGCTTTGTTGTTGCCAATCTGGATAAGTTGGTGAACTGGGGGCGCACAGGCAGCTTATGGCCTATGTCCTTTGGGCTGGCTTGCTGTGCGGTGGAAATGATCCACGCATATATGCCGCGGTATGATCTGGACCGTATGGGTATTATCCCGCGTGGCTCTCCGCGCCAGTCTGATGTCATGATTGTGGCTGGCACGCTTACCAACAAAATGGCGCCTGTGCTGCGCCGGTTGTACGAGCAAATGGCCGAGCCACGCTGGGTTATTTCCATGGGCTCCTGCGCCAACGGCGGTGGGTATTACCACTATTCGTATTCCGTTGTGCGTGGGTGTGATCGCATTGTGCCGGTAGATGTGTATGTGCCGGGCTGCCCGCCTACGGCAGAGGCTTTGATCTACGGCATCATGCTGCTTCAGAAAAAAATACGTCGGACAGGGACCATTCTCCGTGGCTGAACTTCCTGTAAATCCTCGGCAGGGGCGCCTTGAAGGGCGGCTGTCTGCCATGGCCTTTACCTTTATGGCAACTGTGCCTGCAGTTTCTTATGCAGCAGTAGAAAAAGGTGAGTTGGTTGTTCGCATAGAGCGCGATCACTTATTGCATTTTTTCGAGTTGCTGCGGGATCATCCATCATACCGCTTTGAGCAACTGATGGATTTGTGCGGGGTAGATTTTCCAGAACGACCGCAACGCTTCGAGGTTGTTTATAATCTGCTGTCCGTCACGCATAACCACCGTATTCGCGTGATCGTGCAGACAGATGAGGTAACCCCCGTACCTTCCGTGCACCATTTATGGCCCTGCGCCACATGGTGGGAGCGTGAATGTTACGATCTGTTTGGAGTGGTCTTTTCTGGCCAGCCAGATATGCGGCGTATCCTCACAGATAATGGGTTTGAAGGGCACCCGCTGCGCAAGGACTTCCCGTTAACGGGCTATGAACAGGTTCGTTACGATGTGGAGCGCAGGCAGGTTGTGAAAGAACCTGTTTCCTTGACACAGGATTTTCGAGATTTCGACTTCGTTTCCCCATGGGAAGGCATGCTGACTTTGCCGGGAGACGAAAAAGCGCATGAAGTCAGACAGGGCATGAAGAGGTCCGGCTGATGACTGAATTGAAAAATACTTTTATCGAAACAGCAGATACTGTGCTGCGGCAAGATGTTCCAGAAAGCCTTGTGCCTGAGAAGGTGGCAGAAGAAGAGCCCCGCAAGGTTGTGGAAATTGATTCTCACGCGCTAAATTTTGGACCCCAGCATCCATCTGCGCATGGTGTGTTGCGTTTGGTGCTGGAGATGGAAGGCGAGGTGGTGGCGCGTGCTGTGCCCCATATTGGCCTTTTGCATCGTGGCACAGAAAAACTGATAGAATACAAAACCTATCAGAAAGCTCTGCCGTATTTTGATCGACTGGATTACGTTTCTCCGATGTGTGAGGAGCAGGCATTTGCTCTGGCAACGGAAAAACTTCTGGGTATTGATATTCCAGAACGCGCCAAGTGGCTGCGTGTTATGTTTGCAGAAATAACACGTGTTCTGAACCACATTCTCAACCTTACAGCGATGGGGTTGGATTGCGGGGCCGTTACGCCCGCTTTGTGGGGGTATGAAGAGCGCGAAAAACTTCTGGAGTTTTACGAGGCAGCATCCGGAGCACGATTTCATGCCAATTATTTTCGGCCGGGTGGTGTAGCGCGTGATGTGCCGGCTGGCTTGGAAGATAAAATAGGCGCATGGGCCAAAGAGTTTCCAAAATGGATTGATGAACTTGAAGGCTTGCTGACTGAAAACCGTATCTGGAAACAGCGCACGGTTGGTATTGGCGTTTTTACAACAGAACAAGCATTGGCATGGGGCTTTAGCGGGCCATGTTTGCGTGCCTCTGGTGTGCCGTGGGATCTGCGGCGTAATCAGCCCTATGACAATTATCACAAAGTTGAGTTCAATGTGCCGGTAGCGCGGCAGGGTGATTGTTATGATCGTTATTTGGTGCGCGTTGCGGAAATGCGTGAAAGCGTCAAGATTATTGAGCAATGCCTAACCCAGATACGTCCTGGGGACGTAAAGGTGCAGGACCCTAAGTTTAGCCCGCCACCACGCGCAGAAATGAAGCGTTCTATGGAAGCGCTCATTCATCACTTCAAGTTGTTCAGCGAAGGGTATCACGTACCCCCCGGCGCAACCTATACAGCGGTGGAAAGTCCTAAAGGAGAGTTTGGGGTGTATCTGGTTGCTGATGGAAGCAACCGGCCTTATCGCTGCAAAATTCGCCCAACAGGATTTGCTCATCTTCAGGCCATCGATGAATTGTCCCGCCGCGGGATGCTGGCAGACATGGTGGCCATTATTGGATCGCTTGATCTTGTGTTCGGGGAGGTTGACCGATGAACACCACCTGGGCCCCGGCAGAACAGCCGGAAAGTTTTGCTTTTGATGATGAATCTGAAGCAGAAATTGTAAATGTTCTTAAAAAATACCCAGAAGAACGTAAAGCCAGTGCGGTTATGCCGCTTTTGTATATTGCACAGCGTCAGATGGGCCGTGTAACCGGCAGTGCATGGATACCTCTTGTCGCAATGGATGACATTGCCAGCAGGTTAGAGATGGCACCCATACGCGTGTATGAGGTTGCCTCTTTTTACACCATGTTCAACACAAAGCCGATTGGGCGTTATCACCTTCAGGTTTGCACAACCACACCCTGCTGGTTGCGTGGTTCGGATGCGGTGACAGAGGCTTGCCGTAAGGCAACGGGTATTCATCATTTTGGTGAAACCAGCGCAGATGGCCTGTTTACTCTAACAGAAGTGGAGTGTCTGGGTGCATGTGCCAACGCACCCATTCTGCAAGTTGATGATGATTACTACGAAGATATGGATGGCCCACGCACAGAAGCATTGATTGCAGATTTGCGTGCAGGCAGGAAGCCAGAAGCTGGGCCAGCTATCAACCGTATGTGTTCAGCACCGGAAGGGGGCAGAAAAACCCTTTTGGAAACGTCTGCATCATCCCCGGATCAGAAATAGGAGAAACGGCCATGCTTCAGGACAAAGACCGTATCTTCACCAATCTTTATGGACAGGATGATTGGCGTTTGCCCGCAGCCCGGAAACGGGGAGACTGGGAGAATACAGCAGCCATTATTGCAAAAGGGCGAGATGCAGTAGTGGCGGAAATGAAAGCTTCTGGCCTGCGTGGACGTGGAGGGGCGGGTTTTCCCACTGGGCTAAAGTGGTCATTCATGCCCAAAAAGTCTGATGGCCGCCCGCATTATCTCGTTATCAATGGGGATGAATCAGAACCCGGCACATGTAAGGACCGCGAAGTTATGCGGCATGAGCCACATAAGCTGATAGAGAGCGCAATGATTGCCTCTTTCGCTATGGGTGCGCATGCGTCCTATATTTACATTCGTGGCGAGTTTTGCAGAGAAGCCGAGCGCCTTCAGGCTGCTATAGACGAAGCTTATGAGGCGGGTTTGCTCGGTAAAAATGCTGCAGGTAGCGGATGGGATTTTGATTTCCGTATTCACCGTGGTGCTGGCGCATATATTTGCGGGGAAGAAACAGCTCTGCTGGAAAGTTTGGAAGGTAAAAAAGGCCAACCCCGTATGAAGCCCCCATTCCCGGCAGGGGCGGGGTTATATGGTTGCCCAACCACAGTGAATAATGTGGAAAGCATAGCTGTTACATCCACCATCATGCGGCGTGGGGCTGCTTGGTTTTCTGGCTTGGGCCGGCCCAATAATGCAGGCACAAAACTTATGGCTATTTCTGGCCATGTGAATACACCTTGTGTTTTTGAAGAAGAACTGGGTGTTCCGCTTAAAGAGATTATTGAAAAACACGGCGGCGGTGTGCGCGGTGGGTGGGATAACCTGCTGGCCGTTATTCCTGGTGGTTGCTCTGTTCCCGTGTTGCCCAAATCCATCTGTGAAACTGTATTGATGGATTACGATAGTTTGCGTGCAGAACGTTCCGGATTGGGTACGGCTTGCATGATCGTAATGGATAAATCCACAGATATTATTGAAGCCATTGCACGTTTTTCAAAGTTCTTTAAACACGAAAGCTGTGGCCAGTGCACGCCATGCCGGGAAGGCACCGGGTGGATGATGCGTATGATGAACCGCATGGTGCAGGGCACAGCCGAAATAGAAGAGATTGATCTGCTGGAGCAGGTCACCAAGCAGGTGGAAGGCCATACCATTTGTGCGCTGGGTGATGCCGCTGCATGGCCTATTCAGGGGCTTATCCGGCATTTCCGACCAGAAATGGAAGCGCGTATTCGGCAGTACAAGGCTGCGCATGGCGGTACGGGCTTGGTGCAGGTGCCTAGCGGCGGTGTGCCAGTGGCGGCGGAGTAAGAATAATGGTGAAGGTCATTGTTGACGGTACACCGGTAGATGTGCCCGCAGGTTTTAGTGCTTTGCAGGCCTGCGAGGCTGCCGGAAAGGAAATACCACGTTTTTGTTATCATGAACGGCTTTCCGTTGCCGGTAACTGCCGTATGTGTCTGGTAGAAGTGGCGCGTGCGCCCAAGCCTGTTGCATCCTGCGGTTTTCCTATTTCTGAAGGAATGCAGATTTTTACGGATACAGAGGTTGTGCGCCGTGCACGCCGTGCCGTTATGGAATTTTTGCTGATTAACCACCCGCTGGATTGCCCTATTTGTGATCAGGGCGGGGAGTGTGATCTGCAAGATCAGGCTTATGGGTATGGATCTGGTATTTCACGCTATCATGAAGAAAAACGCGCTGTAACAGATAAAGATCTTGGGCCGTTGGTTAAAACGGCTATGACACGCTGCATCCAGTGCACACGTTGTGTTCGGTTTAGTACGGAAGTAGCTGGCACGCCTGAGCTAGGTATGGTCTCGCGCGGTGAAAATGCTGAAATCACCACATATGTGCAAAAAGCACTGACATCAGAGCTTTCAGGAAATCTGATAGATGTTTGCCCTGTAGGTGCCCTTACAGCCAAGCCATCGGCGTTTCATGCGCGTTCATGGGAATACAAAAAAACAGACAGCATTGATGTGATGGATGCGCTGGGCACCAATATCCAGATTCAAGCCCGCGGTGGTGAAGTCATGCGCATTGTTCCGCGCGTAAATGATGAAGTGAACGAAGAATGGCTTTCTGACAAAGGACGTTTTTCGGTTGATGGGCTCAAGCGTCGGCGGCTTGATCAGCCTTGGGTACGTGTGCACGGTAAGTTACATCCGGCCACATGGCAGGAGGCATTTGTTTCTCTGGCGCGTAGGCTGGAAGGCGTGTCTGGTGAAAAGATTGGTGCCATTGCGGGTGATTTATGTGATGTAGAAAGCCTGTGTGCTCTTAAGGATTTTTTGAATAGCCTTGGCTCATCAAACTTGGACTGCCGACAAGATGGCGCATGGTATGATTTGAGCGCACGCGCAAACTACCTGTTTAACAGCGATATTGTCGGAATAGATGAGGCAGATGCCTTGTTGTTAATAGGGGTAGAACCACGGCGTGAGGCCCCAGTTTTAAATGCCCGTATTCGTAAGCGATATCTGGATGCAGGGCGAGGCGGCTTTCCCATAGCCAGTATTGGTCGGTTTGTTTCTGATCCAACATATCAGGTTGATATTCTGGCGGATGGTCCGACTGCGTTGGATGCTCTGTTAAAAGGGGAAAATGCTTTTGCAGAGGTTTTGCAAAAAGCATCACGCCCCATGATCATTCTTGGGCACGGGGCTTTAACCCGTCAGGATGCTCCAGCTATTTATGCTGCTTGTAAACAGTTGGCAGCAAAAACAGGTGTTGTTGTGGATGGGTGGAACGGGCTGAATGTTCTGCACACAGCGGCATCCCGCGTGGGGGCATTAGATATTGGGTTTGTGCCCGGCCCGCATGGATGCGCTACTGCCAGCATGCTGCGTGGTGGTGTAGAAGTTTTGTGGTTGATGGGCGCAGATGAACTTCCCATTGATCGTATCTCGCCAGATACCTTTGTTGTGTATCAAGGGCACCATGGTGATGCGGCAGCCAAGCGGGCAGATATTATTCTGCCTGGAGCGGCTTATACGGAAAAATCCGGCACATACGTAAATACCGCAGGGCGTGTGCAACGTGCTTTTCGGGCCGTGTTTGCTCCGGGAGATGCGCGAGAAGATTGGCGTATTATCAGGGCTTTTTCAGAAGTGTGTGGGCATACATTGCCGTATAATACGGTGGAGGAATTGCGTGCACGTATGGCGGACGTAAACCCTGTGTTTGCACATGTTGGGCATGTCACAAGGCTTGCGGCTCCTCAGGCAATTGCCTCACAACAGGAAAAGGACGAGGATAAAAGCTTTATGTCCGCACCTTTCAGGTCTGTCATTCCTGATTATTACCAGACCAATGCTATCAGCCGTGCCAGCCCCACTATGGCGGAATGTTCAAAAGTTTATAGCGTGCCTCGCGCAATAGCAGCGGAGTAAGGCCAATGGGACAGTTCTTTTACCATACCCTTGCTGGCCAGATTATTCTGATGCTGCTGGAAACACTGGCTGTTCTGGTGCCGCTGCTTATTGCTGTTGCGTATCTTACGCTGATGGAACGCAAGGTAATGGCCGCCATGCAGCGCCGCCGTGGGCCGAATGTGAATGGCCCATTTGGTCTGCTTCAGGCTTTTGCTGATGCCATCAAGATGATTGTGAAGGAAACAATCATTCCAGCGGGAGCAAACCGTGCTTTGTTCTTGTTTGCACCGTTTCTTACCTTTTCTTTGGCCATGGTGGCATGGGCAGTTATTCCTACAGGTAACGGTTTGGCCGTTGCCAATATCAATGTGGGTATTCTCTACCTTCTGGCTATTTCTTCATTAGGTGTTTACGGCATTCTTATTGCAGGCTGGGCGTCTAATTCCAAATACGCCTTTCTTGGTGGATTACGCTCTGCCGCGCAGATGGTTTCTTACGAAGTTTCCATTGGCTTGGTGATTGTTTCCGTATTGCTGGCAGTGGGAAGCCTGAACCTGAACGATATTGTTTTGGCTCAGCGCCATGTCTGGTTCTGCTTGCCAATGTTCCCGATGTTTATTGTGTTTTTTATATCGGCATTGGCAGAAACAAACCGCGCACCGTTTGATCTTCCCGAAGGGGAAAGTGAACTGGTGGCTGGTTTTTTTGTTGAATATTCATCCCTTGCGTTTGGCCTGTTCTTTCTGGGCGAATACGCAAACATGATCCTTATGTCATCTATGGTCAGTATTCTGTTTCTGGGCGGCTGGCTGCCACCATTGGGTATTGCACCGCTTACATGGGTGCCGGGTCCTTTGTGGCTGATTTTCAAAATCCTTTTCTGTCTGTTCGTCTTTATCTGGGTACGTGCCACGTTCCCTCGGTATCGGTACGATCAGCTTATGCGGCTGGGCTGGAAAGTATTCCTGCCATTTTCCCTTTTGTGGATGATCGGAACGGCAGGTTTGCTTATGGCAACAGGCCTGCTGCCCCATATGGGAGGTGTGAACTGATGAGTGCTTTAGGTAACACGCTACGCTCTTTCCTGCTGAAAGAGTTGGTGGGGGGCATGTCATCCACTTTCCGCATGATGTTTCGCCCAAAAGTGACATTAAACTACCCTTACGAAAAAGGGCCGCTATCCCCCAGGTTTAGGGGTGAGCATGCATTGCGCCGTTATCCTAATGGGGAAGAACGTTGTATTGCCTGCAAGCTTTGTGAAGCGACATGCCCAGCAGAGGCCATTACTATTGAGGCAGAAGAGCGGGATGATGGATCTCGCCGCACCACACGCTACGACATTGACATGACAAAGTGCATCTATTGTGGCCTGTGTGAAGAAGCCTGCCCGGTAGATGCCATTGTTGAAGGCCCGAACTACGAATTTGCTACCGAAACGCGCGAGGAGCTTATGTACGACAAAGATAAGCTTTTAGCGAATGGAGACAGGTGGGAAGCGCTGCTTGCGCGGCGTCTGGAATTAGATGCCCCGTATCGCTGAGCAGATGCAGGCCATGACATGGCAGGAGGTTGGCCAATGATGGCACAGCTTGTTTTCTACGTTTTTGCAACGGTGCTGCTGTTTTCGGCTGTAATGGTCATTAGCGCACGTAACCCGGTGCATTCCGTGCTTTTTCTTATCCTTGCATTTTTTAATGCAGCGGGTTTGTTCCTGGTAGCCGGGGCCGAATTTTTGGCCATGCTGCTTGTTATTGTTTACGTGGGGGCAGTGGCTGTTCTGTTCCTGTTTGTTGTGATGATGCTGGATATAGATTTCAGCAGCCTGCGCGAAGGTTTTCAGAAACACGCACCTTTAGGCGTATGTGTTGGGGGCGTTTTGTTTGCCGAGCTGCTTATGGCGTTCAGCAACTGGAAAATGGCGCCAGCCAATATTGTGGCACCTCTTAATCCTGTCCCTCAGCTTACAAATACGGAAGCTTTGGGAACAATTATTTACACACATTACGTTTTTCTGTTTCAGGCATGTGGGCTTGTGCTGCTGGTTGCCATGATAGGCGCCATTGTGCTGACGTTGCGTGAACGCGCTACAGGCCGCCGCCAGAACATAGATAAGCAACACGCACGCACAGTTGAAGAAACGCTGGAGCTTGTGCAACTGCCACTTGGCGAAAACGTGTTTGAAAGCGGTGGTTTCCTTCGGCCCAAAGGCTCCTATTACGAAACAGCAGTTCCCGGTTCCTATGGTTCCGGAAATCAGGCTGTAGCGGAAACAGAGGAGAACAGGCCATGACACCCGCAATCGCTCCCATAGGTATTGGGCCTTATCTTTTTGTTAGTGCGGCACTGCTTGTTCTGGGTGTGTTTGGTATTTTTCTAAACCGCAAGAACGTCATCATCCTGCTGATGTCCATGGAACTCATTCTGCTTTCGGCCAATCTCAATCTTGTTGCGTTTTCTTCTGCGCATGGAGATCTGTCCGGGCAGGTCATGGTTCTGTTTGTGCTTACAATTGCCGCAGCAGAGGCGGCTATCGGTCTGGCTATTGTTACGGTGTATTTCCGTAATCGTGGGTCCATCCAGGTCGAAGACGTGACGATGATGAAGGGATGATTGGCTATGCAGCCCGATCTTAACCTCTTTTCCGCCGCTGTTCTTACACCTCTTGTAGGGGCTACCGTAGCTGGGCTTGGTGGCCGCTTCATGGGTGATACCCTAGCCAAAGCCGTTACTCTTTTGTGCATGGGCATTGCAACGCTTTGCGCCATTGGGGCTTTGTGGGGCGGGTGGCTTGCAGGCTTTGGCCATTCCACAGTGCGTCTTGCACAATGGGTTCATGCTGGTGGGTTTGATGCCACATGGACGCTAAGGTTTGATGCACTATCTGTTACCATGGTGGCAATGGTGCTTGTGGTTTCGTTGCTGGTGCATTGTTACAGCCTTGGCTACATGAGTCATGACTCTATGCCCACATACAGGTTTTTTTCTTACCTTTCCCTGTTCACCTTTGCCATGCTTATGCTGGTTTCTTCCAATGATCTGATCCAGCTTTTTTTCGGATGGGAAGGGGTGGGCCTCGCCAGTTATCTGCTGATTGGTTACTGGTATGATCGTCCATCCGCAACAGCCGCAGCCATCAAGGCGTTTGTGGTCAACCGCGTGGCGGATCTGTTCTTCCTTGTGGGTATCGGGCTGATTTATGTGCTGTTCCATACCGTGCAGTATGATGCCATTTTTGCGCAGGTTCCGCAGGTTTTAAACGCACCATACACGCTGTTTGGCATTTCCTTCCGTATGCTGGAGGTTATCTGCCTACTGCTGTTTGTTGGGGCTATGGGTAAATCGGCTCAGTTGTTCCTGCACACATGGTTGCCAGATGCCATGGAAGGCCCAACGCCTGTATCTGCCCTTATCCATGCAGCCACAATGGTTACGGCTGGTGTGTTTCTTATGGCGCGTATGTCTCCATTGCTGGAGTTCGCGCCTGCAACACGCACGTTCATTATTCTTATTGGTGCAACCACCTGCTTTTTTGCCGCAACGGTGGGTATGGTGCAGCCAGATATCAAGCGCACCATTGCGTATTCCACCTGTTCGCAGCTTGGTTACATGTTTGCCGCTGTGGGTGTGGGTGCGTATCAGGCTTCTGTTTTTCATCTGACAACACATGCATTTTTTAAAGCGCTTCTGTTTCTTGGCGCTGGTTCCGTTATTCATGCCATGCATGATGAACAGAACATGTTTAAAATGGGCGGTTTATGGAAAAAGCTGCCGCTGACTTACACGGTGATGTGGATAGGCAGCTTGGCGCTTGCCGGTGTGTTTCCGTTTGCAGGCTATTGGTCCAAGGATGCCATTTTGAATGCACTATGGTCCACAGGTTCTTCCGCCAGCATGTATGCATGGAGCTTGGGTACAATCACTGCGTTTCTCACGGCTTTTTATAGCTGGCGGCTTATTTTCCTGGTGTTTCATGGTCAGGCAGCAGATGCCCATGCGCGGAATGCCGCGCATGAAAGCCCAGTTGTTATGAGCGTGCCTTTGGTGCTGCTGGCTTTTGGCGCTGTTGTTGCGGGTATTCTTTTGGCGCCATTTTACATTGGAACGCACCAGATCGGTTTCTGGGAAGGGGCCATTTTCAATGCGCCAGATAATACGATTATGGAAAATCTGGAACATGTACCAGTCCTGATTGCTATTTTACCCTCTTTGGCAGGTTTGGCCGGTATTGCTGTAGCTGTGCTGTGTTATGTGCTGAACCCTGCTTTGCCAACCAATATGGCGCGGGCGTGTGGGCCGCTTTACCGCTTCCTGCTGAACAAATGGTATTTTGATGAATTGTATGATGCCATTTTTGTGCGCCCCTACGCTGCAATCGCACGCGTTCTCTGGAAAGATGGAGAAGAAGGCGTGGTGGAAGCTGTGCCGCATGATGTGGTGCAGGCCGCGCGTACAAGTGCAGCGCAAGCCGTAAAGCTTCAAACCGGGTCTATCGCCATTTATGCCTTTACGGTTTTGGCCGGGTTGGTTGTGCTGTTAACCGTGGCGCTGTGTGGCTGAGGAAGAAGCGAACATGATGCGCGAAACGGTTTTTTCCTTTTCTTTCTCCTCCCACCTGCGGGGTATGGTGCAATGAGTATGACCAGCTTTAACTGGACAATAGCAGTGCCAGAAATTGTGCTTGCGTTGTCTGGCATTGTTATTCTGGTGGCCGGTGTGTTGCAGCGGAAAGGGGAGGGTTTTTTCTCTTCTGCCA
Organism: Acetobacter pasteurianus; assembly: GCF_009914215.2. Lineage (NCBI taxonomy): Bacteria > Pseudomonadati > Pseudomonadota > Alphaproteobacteria > Acetobacterales > Acetobacteraceae > Acetobacter > Acetobacter pasteurianus. The sequence goes on from NZ_CP039846.2 coordinate 2,253,854, forward strand.
TGTTGAGCATTGCAGCATTTGCCGTATGCGGGTTTCTGGTTCTGCTGTCTCCCACGGGGGAAGGGTATGCAGGCACCTTTGTAAATGATGGCTTTGCCCGCTTTATGAAGATGCTGATACTGGCGGGTGCATTAACCGCCGTGGTGCTAACGTTCAGTTACCGCACGCGGGATAAAACTACCCTGCCGTTTGAAACCCCGGTGCTGATGCTGTTTTCAACATTGGGCGCGATGATCATGGCATCCTCCGCCAATTTGATGACGTTGTTCGTGGGGTTGGAACTCTCATCACTGTCCATTTATATTCTGTGTGCGATGGAGCGGGATAGTGTGCTGTCATCCGAAGCGGGGCTGAAGTATTTTGTGCTTGGGTCTTTGGCTTCTGGTCTGCTGCTCTATGGTATTTCACTTGTGTATGGTTACGCAGGTACTATGGAATATACAGGGCTGGTGGCGGCCATTCGGGCTTCCGGCAATCTGCCAATGGGGCTGATTGTTGGCATTGTTTTTATTGTTACCGGCCTGTGCTTCAAACTTTCCGCTGTGCCGTTTCATATGTGGACGCCAGATGTCTATCAGGGTGCGCCCACTCCGGTAACGGCTTATATGGCGGGGGCTCCTAAATTTGCAGCTTTTGCATTGTTTCTGCGTGTTATGGCCGGGCCGTTTGGTACGGTTGCTCCGCGTTGGCAAATCCTGATTGAAACCGTTTCCGTGCTGTCCATGGTGTACGGGGCTTTTGCAGCTATTCCTCAAGGCAACATCAAACGTCTGATGGCATATTCCTCTATTGGTCATATGGGGTACGCCATGATGGGTTTGGCCGCGGCATCACTAGCAGGTGTGCAGGCTACGCTTATTTATCTAGCCGCTTATTTTGTCATGAATGCAGGTGTGTTTGCCTGCATTACGGCAATGCGGCGGAAAGGGCGGGAGGTTGTCAGCATTTCCGATCTGGCAGGCCTAGGGCGTACAGATCCGGCAATGGCTGCTGTTCTGGCGCTGTTTATGTTCAGCATGGTGGGGGCACCACCGCTGGCTGGTTTCTTTGGTAAATTTTTGGTTTTTGCCGCGGCTTGGCAGTCTGGCCTTTACGTACTGGTGGTAATTGGCGCACTCTCCAGCATAGTTGGTGCGTATTATTATCTGCGGATTGTGAAGGTGATGTATTTTGATAGCCCAGCAGAAGTGCTGGATCGTCCTGCACCCAGCCTGCTATTTGTTTCCGGCAGCATGGGTTTGGCAACAGCCTTGTTTGTTGCAGGAATGGGCCCTCTAATGGCATGGGCGCATCAGGCAGCACTTGCTCTGGGCGGATGAAAGATCAGCCTAGCCCGTGGCGGCTTGAATGCTTTGCAGAACTGGGCTCCACCTCTGATTTCTGTTTGGAACAGGCACGGCAGGGGGCAGATTTCGGCCTTGCGGTTTTAGCTTATAGGCAAACTCAAGGTCGAGGCAGCCGTGGCCGCCAATGGGTGGATGCCGGGCAAAGTCTTGCTTTATCCGTTTTGCTAGATGCACAACAGGCAGGGCAGGATATGCTGGGGGGGTGGCCGTTTGCCGCCTCTTTGGCATTTTATGATGGATTATTGCGCGCCGTGCCTGCTGTGGCAGGGCATCTCATGATAAAATGGCCGAATGATCTTTTATTGGATGGCCAAAAGGCAGGCGGTATCCTGATAGAGCGGGAAGGCGGCCGCCTTGTTATAGGCTTTGGTGCCAATCTCACGCAGGCGCCTTCTCAACAGCAAACAGGACGCTTTGCCGCTTGCTTGGGCCAGTATGGCGCGGTGCCGCCAGCAAAAGATGTTGCCCAATGTATTCTTTCCAGCCTGACACATTGGTGCACTGTTTGGCAGCAAAATGGCTTTGGTGCATTGCGGCAGGCATGGCTTGAACGGGCGCATCCTGTGGGGACGCCTCTTGTCGTTAGCAGCCGAACTACTTATGAACAGGGAAAATTTGCGGGTCTGGCCGAGGATGGCCGCCTGCTGCTGGACACGGAAACCGGTATGAAAACGATCACGACAGGAGATATCCTGCTGGAAGAAGGGGTATAAGGGTGCTGCTTGTTATTGATGCAGGCAACACCAATGTCGTGTTTGCGGTGCATGATGGTGAAAGATGGCGTGGTGTATGGCGCATTACCATGCAGGCCCAGCGCACATCTGATGAATACGCTGTCTGGCTGAATGCGCTGTTGCGCACCCAAGGTATTGTGGCGGATGATATTGACGGTGCGGTTATTGGCACTGTTGTGCCCGCTGCCTTGTATCATTTACGCACTTTATGCAGGCAGTGGTTTGCTGTTGAACCGCTTCTTGCATCTGCCCGGCTGGATTGGGGGTTTGCCATCAAGGTGGATAACCCGGATGAGGTTGGGGTAGATCGGCTGTTGAATGGTCTGGCTGCACACCATATGTATGGTGGACCGCTTACGGTTATAGATTTTGGAACAGCCACAACGTTTGATGTTGTGGATAAGGATGGAAGCTACTGCGGTGGTGTTATTGCTCCTGGCATCAATTTGTCGGTTGAAGCGTTGCATCAGGCAGCAGCACGGTTGCCCCGTATAGGAATAGGGCGGCCAGTAGGAGATTCCGCCATTGGGCGCAACACGGTAACCGCCATGCGGTCTGGCGTGTTTTGGGGTTATGTTGGTTTGATTGAGGGGATTGTCGAGAGGATCAGAAAGGAGGTTGGCCCCATGAAGGTGCTGGCAACCGGAGGTCTGGCTCCACTCTTCTCAGAAGGTACGTCTGTTTTTGAACATGTGGATTCAATGCTCACCCTAAATGGGTTGCGTTTGCTGGCGGGGCGAAACCCCCTGCCAAAACTTACAGTGGACCGAGATTATGTTGCAGAAGGATAAAACACGGAAATGACAGAACAGAACGGCGATCTGGCCTTTCTGCCTTTGGGCGGAACGGGTGAGATTGGCATGAACCTCAACCTTTACCGGTTGGGAGACACGTGGCTGGCGATAGATTGTGGTATTGGGTTTAGTGGCAACGATACGCCAGAAGCCGAAATTCTGGTGCCAGATCCAAGCTTTATTGTAGAGCGCAAGGACAAGCTGGCCGGCTTGGTGATTACCCATGCGCATGAAGACCATATTGGTGCTGTGGCCCATGTCTGGCCCATGCTGCAATGCCCTGTATATGTTACACCATTTGCAGCGGCTGTTCTGCGTCGCAAACTGGCTGAAGCCCGCATTATGGATGTGCCGATTCACGTCATCCAGCCCGGTGCGCGGTTTGATGTGGGGCCGTTTGATATTGAATTTGTGCCGGTAACGCATTCTGTGCCAGAGGCGCAGTCCATGGTGCTGCGCACGCCCTCCGGCATTGTGGTGCACACGGGGGACTGGAAGCTTGACCCAGACCCGTTGGTAGGGCCTGCAACAGATCTGGACAGGCTGGCTGAAATTGGCCGTGAAGGTGTTCTGGCGCTGGTGTGTGACAGCACCAATGTGATGAAGCCGGGGCCGTCTCGTTCAGAATCCGAAGTGCGCCGTAGTATGACGGAACTGGTGGCAAGCCTTAAGGGCCGCATTGCCGTAACGTGCTTTGCCTCCAACGTGGCGCGTGTTGAAACCATCGCCATGGCGGCGCAGGCTGCTGGGCGTACGGTGGTTCTGGTTGGGCGCTCCCTGCGCAATCTGGATACTGCTGCGCGGGATTGCGGTTATCTGTCTGGCGTTCTGCCGTTCCTGACAGAGCAGGACGTAAACGATGTGCCAGATGACCAGATTCTGCTGATCATTACCGGCAGTCAGGGTGAACCTCGTTCTGCTCTGTCTCGCATTGCCATGGATACCCACCCCAACATCGCTTTGGGTGAGGGGGATACGGTTATTTATTCCAGCCGTATGATTCCGGGCAACGAGCGCGCGATTATGGCGGTGCAGGATAACCTTTCACGCCGTGGTGTGCGGGTAATTACGGACCGTGAGCATTTTGTGCATGTGTCTGGCCACGCAACGGGTGGCGATGTGCAGAAAATGTACGAGCTGCTCAAGCCGCAGCATGTTGTGCCGGTGCATGGTGAATGGCGCCATCTGACAGCACAGGCCGCATTGGCGCAGGAAATGGGTATTGCTCCTGTTCTGCTGGAAGATGGCGATATCCTACGTCTTTCTCCGGGTAAGCTGGAAGTGGTGGATACAGCCCCAACAGGCCGTCTGGCGCTGGACGGTAACCGTCTGCTGCCCATGAACGGAGGGGTGTTGGCTGCGCGTCGTAAGATGCTGTTCAACGGTATGGTTATCGGCAGCTTTGCAGTGGATGAAGAAGGCTTTGTGATTGGTGAGCCCAAGGTAAGCGCACCGGGTCTGCTTGATCCGGATGATCTGGAAAGCGTGCGTGTGCGCGAAGAATTCGCCAACGCGCTGGACATTATTCCAGATGAACTGCGTGGGGATGATGTTTCCTTCCGTGAGGCCGCTAAAACGGCCCTGCGTCGCGCATTGGGGCGTAAGCTGCAAAAGCGCCCGCTGGTGGATGTTCACGTGCTGCGTGTCTGATACCTGACAGAAGACGGGGTAAGAGAAAATGCCGGTGTCTCAGGCTTTTCTTTATCCCGTCACTGTTTTACAGCAGATAGTGATTGGTTACACCAAAGCGGCTTTCGTTCAGGAAAAGTCGCTTTTTTTACAAGGCTGAATGCACCATGCGTCTTTCGCGCAGCTTTCTTCCCACTCTCAAGGAAAATCCGGCAGAAGCCCAGATTGTCTCGCACCGGCTTATGCTGCGGGCGGGGCTTATCCGCCAGACGGCATCTGGCATTTATGCGTGGCTGCCAGCGGGGCTGAAAGTGTTGCGCAACATCAGCCAGATCGTGCGGGAAGAGCAGGATCGGGTTGGGGCGCAGGAAGTGCTGATGCCAACCTTGCAATCAGCCGATTTATGGAAGCGTTCTGGCCGGTATGATGCCTATGGCCCGGAAATGCTGCGTATTCAGGATCGGCACAAGCGCGAACTGCTTTACGGGCCGACCAATGAGGAAATGATTACGGATCTGTTCGGTCAGACCGTAAAATCCTACAAGGATCTGCCGCAGGTTCTGTATCATATTCAGTGGAAGTTCCGTGATGAAATGCGCCCCCGCTTTGGGGTGATGCGTGGCCGTGAGTTTCTGATGAAAGATGCTTACAGCTTTGATCTGGACTACGAATCTGCTGTTGCAACCTACCGTCGTATGCTGCTGGCTTACCTGCGTACCTTCCAGCGTTTGGGTGTGCGGGCAGTGCCCATGCGGGCGGATACCGGGCCGATTGGTGGTGAGTTGAGCCATGAGTTCCTGATTCTGGCCCCCACTGGAGAAAGTGGCGTGTTTTACGATGCCGCGCTGGAAGAGCAGGATTGGCTGGATGAACCGGTTGATACCAACAGCCCCGTTGCGCTGGAAGCTTTCTTCAACCGTGTGACAACGCCTTACGCTGCAACAGATGAAATGCACGATGAGGCCGGATGGCAGGCTGTGCCAGCAGAACGCCAGCGCGAAGGCCGCGGCGTAGAAGTTGGGCATATCTTCTATTTTGGCGATAAATACACCCGCTCCATGGATGTAAGCGTAAGCGGCCCGGACGGAAACCAGCTTTACCCGGAAATGGGGTCTTACGGCATTGGGGTTTCCCGCCTTGCCGGTGCAATTATTGAAGCCTGCCACGATGATAACGGCATTATCTGGCCGGATGCCGTTGCACCCTTCCGTGCAGTTATTCTGAACCTGAAAAACGGTGATGAACTGTGCGATGCCATTTGCGAGCGCATCTACAGCACGAACGAAGAAGCCTTCCTGTATGATGATCGTGCAGAACGCGCTGGCGTAAAGTTTGCGGATGCAGACCTTATGGGCCACCCGTGGCAGATTGTTGTAGGCCCACGTGGTGCCAAGGAAGGCAAGGTCGAACTAAAGCGCCGTGCCACCGGTGAACGCCATGAGGTGAGCGTGGATGACGCGCTGGCTCTGGTTCTGGCAGGCTGATAAGCATGTTCGGACCCTTTGAGCGGGCGGTGGCGGGCCGTTACCTCCGTGCGCGGCGAGGGGAACGGTTTGTATCAGTTATTGCCATTTTCTCGCTAGTTGGCATTGCCCTTGGTGTGGCAACGCTCATTATCGTTATGGCTGTGATGAACGGCTTTCAGGCCGACCTTATGGGCCGCATTCTGGGGTTGAATGGGGATCTGACCATTTATGGGCAGGGCCGCACAATCTCCCAATATGAAGATGTCACGCGTAAGGTTCGGTCTGTTCCGGGTGTGGTCAGCGCCACACCTTTGGTGGAAGGGCAGGTGCTGCTCAGCGCCGGTGCCTATAATTCTGGCGGTATGGTGCATGGTCTGACACCTCAGGGGCTGAAAGACCTTAAAGCCGTCAGTTCTTCCATTATTGCGGGATCTCTGGATGATTTTGGCCCGGATGATTCCATCGTTGTCGGCGTTACAATGGCGGAACGGGCAGGGTTGGGCATTGGCTCAGGCCTTACCCTTGTTTCACCCGATGGTGCTGCTACAGCGTTTGGCACCGTGCCACGTGTGCGCAGGTACCGCGTGGTGGCCATTTTTGATGCCGGGGTGAACGACTACAACTCTAGCGTTGTGTTTTTGCCCATGCACGCAGCGCAAATTTACTTTCAGATGCCCAACAAGGCCACGCAGATTCAGGTCATGACCAAGGATGCAGAGCACGTGCGCCCTGTTACCCTTGCCATTGAAAATGCAGTGGGGGATCCGGGCCTGCGCGTGCTGGATTGGACTAACGCCAATAACGCTTTGTTTGGTGCTGTGCAGGTGGAACAGAATGTGATGTTCCTTATCCTCACGCTTATCATCCTTGTGGCGGCTTTTAACGTTATTTCCTCCCTCATCATGATGGTGAAGGATAAAACAGCCGATATTGCCGTGCTGCGTACCATAGGGGCCAGCCGAGGCGCCATCATGCGCATTTTTTTAATGTGCGGCGCTTTTGTAGGCGTAACGGGCACCGTGGCAGGCACGGCACTCGGCGTTGTGTTCTGCATGAATATTGAGCGTATCCGTCAGCTTCTGCAAAAACTGACCGGCACGAACCTGTTCAACCCGGAAGTTTATTATCTGGAGCACCTGCCAGCAAAGCTGGTGTGGGGGCAGGTGGCCGAAGTTATTGTCATGGCGCTGGGGCTTTCCCTGCTGGCAACGCTTTACCCTTCTTGGCGTGCAGCCAAAACAGACCCGGTGGAGGCTTTGCGGCATGAATAATCAGCCAGTTTTAAGTCTTAAGCATGTTCGCAAGGCTTACCGCAGTGGGGATGAGGGTGTTCTGCCGGTTTTGCAGGATATCAATTTCTCGCTGCATGCCGGTGAAATTGTAGGTCTGGTTGCGCCATCAGGCACAGGTAAATCAACCTTGCTGCATCTGGCTGGTTTGCTGGATACGCCAGACGCGGGCGAGATTGTTATTGCGGGCCAGATTACCACTGGCATGGCAGATGCCGGACGCACAGCGATGCGGCGAGACCAGATAGGATTTGTTTATCAATTTCACCACCTTCTGGGTGAATTTACAGCCAAGGAAAACGTGGTGCTTCCGCAGATGATTGCGGGCATAGGCAAGGCACAGGCACGCCGTAAAGCCGAGGAGCTTTTACGCATGTTTGGCTTGGCACACCGTGTAAACCATTTGCCGGGCAAGCTTTCAGGCGGTGAGCAGCAGCGTGTTGCCATTGCACGTGCCCTAGCAAACGATCCGGCTCTTTTGCTCGCTGATGAACCTACCGGCAACTTGGATGTGCATACGGCAGATAGCGTATTTTCTCAGTTGCTTGATGTTGTGCGCCAGAAAGGGTTGGCGGTTTTGGTGGCAACCCATAACCGCGAATTGCTGCCCAGGATGGATAGGGTTGTGACCATGCAGGAGGGCAGGCTGGTTCCTGCCGATTTTAACGGCGATCCACTGCCTGCCTCTGCGGGTTAATTTTTACGATTTGAGAGCCTTTTCCACAGCATGCCTGACACGCCCAGATGTAGGCGGCGTTAGGCTGCTAAACCATGCAACTGGCATACCCTGACGGTTGGTGAGATACTTAAAGAAGTTCCACCGTGGCCGAGCCAGAAACCCAAGCTCACTATCCAGCCATTTAAAGAGAGGAATAGCATCTGACCCTTTTACAGGGCTGCGTGCCGCCATAGGGAAGGTAACCCCGTAATTGATCTGGCAGAAGGAGGAAATCTCTTCCGAAGTGCCGGGTTCCTGCTGGCCAAAATCATTGCTTGGTACCCCCACAACAACTAGTCCGGCTTTTTGGAACTGTGTCCACAAAGCCTGCAAGCCTTCATATTGCGGGGTAAATCCGCATTTAGATGCGGTGTTTACCACCAGAACAGGTTTCCCCCGATAAGCGCTCAGATCAAGGGTGCTTCCATTTAGGGCGGGGAGTTTAAAATCATATATACAGGTCAAGTTCATGCCCTTTTGCTGCTATGGTGCAGGAAAGGCTTTATCTGTAGCGCAGGACGGAAAAGGGAGCGAGATTTTGGTGCATTTATTTACGGCATAATGCCGAAGAAGAGTGGAAGCCCGCTGCCCGTTTTCGGGTTCTTGTTTTTCAGGCTTCCACTATGTCTTCTGCGCGGCAAGATCGGTTCTGATTTTTGTTGTTCATTATATTGAACTCGATCCCGTATTTGGAATAATGAAGAGATCGGACCTCTCTGTCAACAAGGAAAATAAGAAAAAGTATGTCCAAATCGCAGGACACGGTTCCCGCATTGCGGCGGGCCGTTCGTATTCTTGATATGGTGAAGGCTTCCAGCAGGCCGCCCTTGGCCGCAGATGTGGCGCGCCAGCTCGATTTGCCACGCAGCACGGTGCATGGCCTGCTGGCTGTTATGGTGGAATTGGGGCTGCTGGAGAAAAACGCATCTCAGGGCTACAGGCTGGGCACACGCTTGTTGGACTGGGCCGGAGACGTGACGGAAAAGCGCGATCTGGTAACGGAATTCTACCATGTGTTGGAGAATCGTGCCGATCTGGATGCGTTTACGGTAACGCTGACCATGCTGGAGGGGGCAGAGGTTGTTTACGTGGCCTGCCGCAATAGCGCTACAGTGCTTGGGGCCTCTTTTAGGGTGGGTATGCGCTTGCCTGCCATATTTACGGCCACAGGTAATGCCATGCTGGCTGGTATGGATGATACGTCTTTCAGAGAATGGCTGGCTCTTAACCCTGTTTCCACATGGTCAGAACCGCTTACGCCAAACGGTATCTGCTCTGTGACGACATTGGTGCGTGAAATCGCAGAAATTCGTGACAGAGGATACGCGGTGGATGATGAGCAGGTGCATGAAGGGCTATGGTGCTTTGCTGCCTCTGTAAGGGATCATTCTGGGCAGACCGTAGCCGGTATTGGCATTAGCCTGCCTCAAACAGAATTAAGCCGTTTCACCGTTGCGCAATTGGGCAATATGGCTGCGGGGTTGGCGCAGGCTGTTTCTATCCGTTTGGGTTATCGTGGGGAACGGCAGGATTTTTCCTGATGATTCCAAAGGGACTTTCTAATGTCTTTTTTGCATCTGTTATTTAAGCATCGTTTTGCCAAAGCCTGTGCCGTAGGTCTGTTGCTTGGGGCTGGAGAGGTGATGGCAACACCATTTGCGGGCGCGGTTTCTGCCCCGCAAACAGTGGTGCGCTATTTTGTGTACGCGCATGGCCTGCATGTTATGACCATTAACAGTGCTTATCGCCTAAGCGGAAACCAATATAGCGTAGCCGCCCAAAGCAAAACGGGCGGATTGCTTCAGCTTTTTATGAAAACCAATATCAACCTGCGTGCGCAGGGTCATTTTTACGATAGCGGCATGCCTGAGCCAGAAAGCTATGAAAGCGCAGGTTGGTCTCGTGGTAAAAACCGGCATCTATCTATTGCCTATAAGCAGGACATGCCGGATGTGCAGACAATGGAACCTGTAGAAACCGATCGCGAACAGATTTTGCCAGATGAGCGCAAAGGTGCGGTAGATAATGTGGCTATCCTGATGGCGCTTTTGCACAAGGTGCAGGAAGGGCAGGGCTGCGGCAATGGTGAGGTGAAGGTGTTTGACGGTGTGCGCTTAAGCACGTTGCAGGTGCAAACAGAAGGCGTTCAGCCTTTGCCAGACGGCGCATCAAAAAATTGGGGAGAAGATGGCCTGCGCTGCAATTTTGTGGCGCAGCAGATCAAGGGCTTCAAACTGTCCAGCGCAGATCGCAAAGCCAGAAAGCCACAACAGGGACGTGTGTGGTTTGAGAACATTCCCCAGATCGGCATGGTTGCAACCAGAATAGAGGTGGATAGCCCCAAAATGGGCCACATCATGGTGGAGCTGGAAGGAAAACCCCAGCAGCAGCCCTAAGCAGTAAAAAGCCCCTATCCGTGCAGGTAGGGGCTTTTTTGTATTTATTCTACGGTAACCGATTTAGCGAGGTTACGTGGTTGGTCTACGTCTGTGCCTTTCAGCACAGCAACCTCATAAGCCAGCATCTGCACCGGAATGGTTTGCAGAATGGGGGCTACAAAATCGTGCACGTGCGGCAGAACCACCATCTGTTCTGCGATGGCAGAAACACGTTCAGCTCCTTTGGTATCCGTAAACACCAGCAGGCGGCCACCGCGTGCCTTGGCTTCCTGCAGGTTGGAGAGTGTTTTTTCAAACAACGCGTTGGATGGCACGGTAGCAACAATAGGCACTGTGCGATCGATAAGGGAAATCGGTCCGTGCTTCATTTCGCCAGCAGCATATGCTTCTGCGTGAATGTAGGAAATTTCCTTCAGCTTGAGCGCACCTTCCATGGCAACGGGGAACATGCTGCCACGGCCCAGATATAGAACGTCACGCGCTTCCACCACAACTTGTGCCATAGCGCGAATGGCATCCGTCTGGTTGAACACTTCCGCAGCACGGCTGGGGAGGTCTAGCAGGGCACTAACCAGATGTTCTTCTGCCAGTGTATCCAGTTTGCCGCGGGCGCGGGCTGTGGCGATGGTCAGGCACGCCAATACGGTGAGCTGGGCTGTAAAGGCCTTGGTAGATGCCACAGAAATTTCCGGGCCTGCCACAGTGCCCAGCACAACATCGCTTTCCCGCGCCATCGTGCTGTGTTCAACATTCAGCACGGAAACAATGTGGACTGCTTTTTCACGCAGGCTACGTAGGGCTGCCAGTGTATCTGCTGTTTCCCCTGATTGAGAAATCAACAGCCCCAAGGATCCTTCCGTGAGCGGCGGGTTGCGGTAACGCATCTCGCTGGCAACATCTATATCCACGGGCAAGCGGGCAATTTCTTCCAGCCAGTAGCGGCCAATCATCCCGGCAAAAAAGGCAGACCCACAGGCGGTAATAACGGCACGTGGCACTTCTGCCAGATCAAAAGGCAGTTCCGGCAAGATCACACGGCGAGAAGCCGGGTCCACCATGCGCTGCAAGGTCTGGCCGATCACCAACGGATGTTCGTGCAGCTCTTTTTCCATGTAATGGCGGTAACCATCTTTGCCGATGGAACCAGCAGCCAAAGCGGTAAGCTGAATGGTGCGTTCAACAGGTGCACCGTCAAAATTCATGAACTCAGCACCCTTGGGGGTGATAACAACGCAGTCTCCGTCTTCCATGTAGGCAATGCGACGGGTCAGCGGTGCCAGAGCCAGTGAATCGGAGCCCAGAAACATTTCATCATCGCCAAAGCCCACAGCCAGTGGGGCACTGTGGCATGCGCCAATCATCAGCCCTTCATGGCCAGCAAAAATCATGGCAACGGCGTATGCACCTTCTAGGCGGCGCAGCGCGCGGAGAGCAGCTTCCTTGGGTTCCAGACCCTGTTGCAGGTGGTAGTCCACCAGCAGGGCGATGGTTTCGCTATCGGTTTCTGTTTCAAAAACCTGACCAGCAGCTTCAAGCTCACGGCGCAGGGTTTCAAAGTTTTCGATAATGCCATTGTGCACAATGGCCACGCGCTCGGTACCATGAGGGTGCGCATTGCACGCGGTGGGGGCACCATGAGTAGCCCAGCGTGTGTGGCCAATGCCTGTGGTGCCGGGCAGCGGAGATTTTTTGAGCAGTGCCGCAAGATTATCGAGCTTGCCTGCTGCACGGCGGCGTTCAACACGCCCATCTACTAACGTGGCAATACCTGCGGAATCATAGCCCCGATATTCCAACCGGCGCAGACCTTCAAAAACAATAGGGGTGGCATGCCTTCGGCCAACAACGCCGCAGATCCCACACATCAGCCGTTTTCCTTTTTTGCTTGCAGGCGCTCTTTAAAAAGCCTGCCCATTTCAGCTTTATTCACCTGCTGCGCTCGGCCAAAAGCCAAAGCTTCATCTGGCACATTTTGTGTAATGACACTGCCAGCAGCCACCAGAGCGTTGTTCCCAATATTCACGGGCGCTACGATAATGGCATCTGAACCAATAAAGGCTTTGTCTCCAATCGTGGTGGTGTGTTTGAACACGCCATCATAATTGCAGGTAATGGTACCTGCGCCAATATTGGTGCGGCTGCCAATTTCGGCATTACCCAGATATGTCAGATGATTGGCTTTGGAACCTTCACCCAGCGTTGTGGCTTTGAGCTCAACAAAGTTACCAACCCGTGCAGAAGCGCCAATGGTGGTACCTTCCCGAATGCGTGCATAGGGGCCAATAATCGCATTGGCCTGCACTTCGCATCCTTCAAGGTGGCTAAAGGCTCGAATAACAGCACCACTTTGCACGGTTACACCTGGGCCAAAGAACACGTTGGGTTCTATCAGCACATCCGCTTCAATTTGCGTATCAGCACTTAGAAACACAGTTTCTGGCGCAACCAATGTTACACCGTTTTCCATGGCCTTATTGCGCAGTCGTGTTTGCAGTGCGGCTTCTGCCTGTGCAAGTTCCGCACGGGAATTTACGCCGCGTAGTTCATCTTCCGCTGCTTCTACCGCGCGCACCTGCACGTTATCGGCAACGGCCAGATCCACCACGTCTGTCAGGTAATATTCGCCCTTGGCGTTATCATTGCGCACGTTATGGAGCCAACGGCGGAAATCCACGGCATCTGCACACAATACACCGGCATTGCACAGGTCAATCGCACGATCTTCTGGCGTGGCGTCTGCCCATTCTACAATACGTTCTACATTGCCATCTTGGGCAACCACGCGGCCATAACGTGCAGGATCGGCTGGGCGCATTGCCAACAATGCCAAACCTACATCTGGCTTCCGGCGCTCTTCCAATAGACGGTTGAGTGTTTCTGCTGAAATCAGCGGGTTATCCGCATACAGAACGGCCACATCGCCATCGCCAAACCAGGCTTCGGCCTGCAAAGCTGCGTGAGCTGTGCCCAGGCGTTCTTGCTGCACAACCACTGGGTAGGGGGCTGCTAATTCGGCAACCTCTTCCATATCTGGGCCGATTACAACAACCAGCCTGTCAAATACCTCCGCTGCATTGGCCAGCAGATGAGCCAGCATTGGTCGGCCACCAAGAGATTGCATGGCTTTAGGGCGGGAGGATTTCATGCGGGTGCCCAGTCCGGCGGCCAGAAGAACCGCCGTGGCAGGACGTGGTGCGGAAATAGACGTCATAAGAGCATGCGGTAAGCCAAGCTCCGGCATGTGTCAAACGTCTCCACACCGGAAAACAAACATGCCAATATCATAAAAGTTTTCAGATATTTACTCGGCAAGGAAAAACTGCATGTCCACACCTCGTCTTGCTGTTTTTGATATGGACGGCACATTGCTTGATTCCGTGCCAGATCTGGCTGCGTGTAGCCGGGAATTGCTGGAAATCTGCCATCTTCCACCGCTGACAGATACAGAGGTGCGCACCATGATAGGCAATGGCGTGCCTGCTCTGGTGAAACGTGTTCTGAATGCAGGGCGTGAAAAACAGAAGGCCATAACTGCGCAGCCTTATGCCTTACCGTTTACGGAGGCCGAAGCTGTGCAAAGGTTTATGGAGCTTTACACGCCACGGGCCACGCAGCTTTCACGTTTATTCCCCGGCACACAGCAGGCATTGGAACAGTTGAAAGATGCTGGATGGTTGCTGGCTGTATGTACCAACAAGCCAGAGGTGGCCGCTCGACGTATTTTGGATGATTTTGGCCTGGCATCACTTTTTACAGCAATAGGCGGAGGTGACAGTTTTGCAGCCCACAAACCAGATCCTGCGCATTTATTGGAGACAATCAAACAGGCGGGAGGGGAAGTTTCGCGCAGCGTGATGATTGGGGATATGCCGCCAGATTATGGGGCCGCTACAGGAGCCGGCGTGAAGTTTGTGTTTGCTGCATGGGGGTATGGTTCCAGCGCATTGGCAGCACAGGCAGATGGCCAAGCAGCTAGTATGGCGGACATTCCTTCCGCACTGCATGCATTGCTGCCGGTCTAAATCTGAAGAAATTTTATTTCTGTCGTGTTTGTGCGAAAGAACAAGCGGGAAGGGTGGAAGCAAGTTCCTCTGCCAACACAACATCGGCAGGTTTATCTACATCCACAGCAGCGCGGCCATCAGAAAGCGGAACAAGTTCTGCTTTCGCGCTGGTGAGGCGATAGATGCGTTGATACAGCGCGTGGCGTGTCAGCTTGCCACATAGGGCGCGGAGCAAAATACTCGGCCCTAAAACCCATGCAACACGCAAAGGGTGCTTGCGGTTTTTCTCTACATGCCGCCACAGGTCTGCCACGCGGGCAGAAACAGACGTGCGGAATAAAAACAAATTGCAGCCAGAAAAAGCCAGATCAGCCAGCCGAATATAGGTGCGCTGCGTATTGGGCACACCTTGCTTCACAGTTGTTTCTGCCGCAACGGCCACAGCAAGATCGGCTTGTGGATGGCTCTGGCTGAGCAGTTCCTGCACCCAGCTTGGCTGGAGTAGGGCATTATCTGCGGTGGTCACCAACAAAGGTGTGCCATAGCGCGCAAGGCCAGCCAGCACGCTTGCGCTAGGGCCTTCAGGGCGCGCAGGAATAACGTCTATGCCTGCGGGAATGATGGAAGCGATAATTTGCGGGTTTTCAATGCACACAGCAATGCGGGTGACCTGAGGCACCTGTTGGAGTGCATCAATCACCCTTAAAAGCATAGGTACCCCGCCAATAGGCAGAAGCGCTTTGTGAGAAACGCCTCCGGCCAATGCAACGGGATCTGGCTTGCCGGGGCGAGAGCCAGCCAGAATAAAGGCTGTAATGCCTTGGGAGGAAGCGGTCATGCCGCTTTCCTGTTCTCCGCCGCCGGGCGTGCACCATCGGGGCGGTCACGCGGGGGGGCACCAGTCAGATCCATCACCCACGGATACTGTTGGGCTTCCTTAACATCGTAACCTAGATTGAACACCGTGGGGCTACGGGGGCGAGCTTTGGCATCCAGATAATATGAGCCAAATATCCGATCCACGACAAAGCTGGTAATGCCAAAGTTCCCATCTTCATCATGGAAGTGGTGCAGCACATGGCGCGCTTTCATACGCTGGATCCAACTTGAGCGGGGCTTGTAGTTGAGGTGTTGGATGCAGTGGAAGAATTCGTAAATGCAGGTAATGGCAACGCCCGTACCAAACGCTGTGGCCGCAGCCCCAATGCCACCAATAAGATACCCAATGGGGATGGTTACCGCCCCAATGGTTGGCAGTGTTGTAACTGGTGCACCAAACAGAACATCCAGCAGATGCGGGTCCTGATGATGGTCAAAATGGATGCGCTTCCACAATGCAGCCGTCCATTTCATTTTATACAGAATACGGCCATGCAGCACATAACGGTGCAGCAGGTACCATACCACGGGGTACACGATAACAACCGCTACCAGAGAAACCAGCGTTGGCCACCAGCCAGCAAAAAAATACGCAGCCAGCGCAGCAGAAGCAATAACCAGCGCAAAATAGAGCAGGATGGTTGGGTAGGTAAGATATGCCACCCAAAGCTGCCTGAGGTTCATTTTCCCCAGATCAAAGCTGCGCCCGGTTTTAAGCGACGAGTTATTTAGCGTTCCGCTCATCGTGTTTCATTCCTCAGGAGCACAGTAATGGCCCCCAGTGTGAAAATAATCAGTGCGGGTATGGTAGCAATTGCCGGTGGTAGCAACCCCGCATTTCCCATTGCGCGTAGCATACCCTGCACAATAATAAACAACAGCCCGCTGCCCAAGCACCATACCGGCACCCAGCTGCGCGTTCCTGTCCGTGGAGGGATATAGATTGTGGGCAACGCAATCAACAAAAGAACAAGCAGGGATGCTGGACGCAAAAAGCGTTCAAGCAGCCCAGCCTCCAGAAAACCGGGGCTGGTATGGGATGGCAGGCGCCCACGTAACATGCCCAGAATGGTGGTGGAAGAAAGCGGCGGATTTTCGGCAGACAGTCGAATAAACTCCCACGGATGCAGGCTTGTATCCCAGCCCATGTCCTGAACAGAAGGCAGACGTGTGGTTTTTTCGCCCTCCACGGTAATGCTATCAACATTGTGCAGGAGCCAGCCACGCGTATGCGTGTAATCAGCCGATTTGGCGTGAAGAATCTGTTGTAGCCGTCCGCTGGCATCACGGATGTAGATATCTACCTTGGTCAGCATATTGCCGCCATCAGATGTATAACCAATATGGGCAATACGGTTGCTATCATGAAACCAGAAGGCGTGCCCGTTTTCTGGGTGCGGGTCTGTGCGGTTCCACCATGCGGCCAAGGCCTGTTCAGACCGAGGGGTGACCTGATCATCCAGCACAACACCGGCAAAGCCAATAACGAGCGTAGCCGGGATAAGGTATTTATATAGGCCAAAGGTAGAAAGACCGCAGGCGCGTAGGATGGCAATCTCGCTGGCCAATGTCATCTGGGTGAGCATAAGCAGCGCACCAATCAGCACACTTAATGGAAGCGCACCTGCCAACAGAAAAGGCGCGCGCATGGCCGCAAAACTTAGAATACCCTGTATGCCCAAGTGCCGCTGTAAAATAGGTGTGGTTTGTTCAAGCAGAGCCAGAATTTCAAGAAGTCCGACAAGAACGGCACCACAAAAAATCACGCGCGTGAGCAACGCCATGGAAAGATAGCGGAGAAGAACGTGGCGGGGCATGCTTGAAGATTGGCTCATGGCAGGGCTTTTTGGGCAGATGAGCGGGAACGCCAGGCTTTTAACACCTGAAAACTGCCAGACTTATAAAGCAGCAGGAGCGTGCAGCCGACAATAAAGACCAAAGCAGGCCCCCAGATAAGCAGAAGCGATGCCTTTTTTGTGGCAACCATGCTGTGGCCAAACTGGATGATGTGGTCAAACCCAACCATAATAATAAAGGCCAGAGGCAGACCGGCATTGTTGCGTTGGCGCTTGCGCATGAGTGCCAGAGAAGCCGCCAGCAGTGGAATAAAAGGCACAGTCAGGCTGCGCGCCATACGAAAATGCACTTCAGAGCGCATATGTGGCCGGGAAATGGAAGGATCATGCCGGATCAGGCGGCCAACCAGTTCGGGAGATGTCAGTTCTCGCTCATCCTCGCCGCGGGTACGGAATGGGGAGATGTGAGAGGCATGCGTCAGGTAGCGTGTTGAATGATCAAATGTGACCAGACTAGGCACGCCATCCCCTTTATCCGTGACAATCACGCCATTGGTCAGATCAATCTCAACGGTTTCCCCATCTGAACCGATGCGGATATGCCCATTGCGCGCTGTAATATCGCGTTCCTGCTGTTCAGACAGGTCTCTGATAAAAACGTTCTCCAGATCAGAACCGCTTTGAGAGACCTTGTCCGCAACAATGGTGAGTTGGGACGAAGGGCTGGCAAACATGCGGGGCTGTAAACGCGGTGCCCAGCCCGTATGGCTGGCAATATAAAAGGTTGAACGGAAATCATACCGCGCGTGAGGCTGAATAAAGCCATAAAGCAGGAAGGAAAGAACACCTAAAATAATGCCCAGCTGGATATAGGGGCGTGTGATCCGCAGCAGTGAAAGACCACTGCTGTTAATGGCATCAATTTCTTCATTCTGGCTCATGCGGCGGATGACGGTAAATACCGCCACGCAAAGCGCTGCGGGAATAGCCAAGCCAAGATAATGGGGCAGCAAGGCCGCTAGCAGGCCAATAAAGATGCCAATGTGGTTGTTGCCCGCAGCCAGCAGATTGAACAGCACCAAAAGGCGTTCAAGTATCAGGGCAATCATCACCACAGACAGTGCCACCAAAAAAGGCGGCATAACCTGAGCAATCAGGTAACGGTCTAATGTGCCGGGGCGAAGCGAAGCAACAATCCGGCGCAGGAAAGGCACATTGAGCATGCGGGCTGTCATAGCGAGGTTGCGGGCAAAAAGCGATGCGCACGGCACACACGCCTCATCTGGCTGTCTTGCAAGCTTCCATCAGGCATTAAGCTGCGGTGCTGAATGGTGATGTGCCAGATGTCGGGCCGCTTGTGCACGGAAATAGTATTCCAGCCCGCACTTTTTTCCGGTTCATCCGCAATATGGGAAGCCGAAGTGCTGCTGACCGCCAGAATATCTGTGCCCGGAATAGGAGTGATTTGCGCACGATGAGAATGCCCGTAAAGCACAAGTTCAGCACCTTCTGCACGCAATACATCTTGAAACGCCTGAAAGTCATCCAGCCCTTTGCGGCGGCTGACAATACCTTGCGCCGGAGGGTGATGGAGTAACACAATCCGACATAAACCCATAGCGCGCGTGCGGCGCAACAGATCCGCCAAAAGCACAAGCTGAGCTTGCCCTGCCTTGCCAGATGCCAGAAAAGGCAGGGTAGGAATGGCTGTGTTTATTCCAATAAGGGCCACATGCTCTTTGACCAGTAGCGAAGGAGCTGCTGGTTCAGATTGTGTGCGGTTATGTAGCCATTCGGCCCAGAGTGCCTGTTTGACAGCACTGTTCTCTTTTATCAGCGCATCATGATTGCCCGGAATAAGCAGTGCAGGGGGCAAATCCTGCTGTAAAAGCCACTGCCGTGCGTTCTGAAATTCCTTGAGCAGGCCCAGATTGGTCAGATCCCCCGTCAGAGCAACCATATCCGGGTGAAAATGGCGGATATCCTGCATAATTGCCTGCAACGCCGGTAATTTATGCAGATGCCTGCGCCCCAGTTGCCATGACAACAAACTGAGAATGCGCTTGAAGCGGATTTCCTTCAAAGAAGGCAAGCCGACAAGTGGCAGATGTGGGTCAGACAGGTGGGCGATATGAACGCAGGACAAGAAAAACACATCTCCGATGACGGGGTATGGCCCCACGGCATGTGACAAGAGCCATAACAGCCTTTATACCATCGCCCGTAGCCGGGGCAAAAGGCGCTGGCGTTTTTGTTTGTTTATAGCAAGAGTGCTGAATGTCCGATCGTTTTGCCCTGATATACAATCCTCGTAGCCGTCGGAATTTGAAGGCAGATCCCAAGTATCTGGAACTTACGGGCAAAATGTTGGGGCCCTTGTTCTGCTCCCCTAGAACGCATGCTGCACTAAGGCAGCAAGTTTATGCCCTGTTACAGCAAAAAATAAGCTGTCTGGTTGTAGATGGGGGAGATGGCACAGTCGGGCACGTTCTCAGCGCACTGTATACGTCATCTTGCCCACCAGAGCAGTGGCCCAGTATTGTTGTATTACCCTCTGGTAATACCAACCTGATTGCCACAGACGTTGGGTTTGGTAAGCGTGGGGTTGAGGCATTACAGATTTTGCAAGCGCGTCTTGCATCTGGGCGCCTTCTTTCCGATGTGCGGCGCAGGCAGCCTCTGGTTGTCACGCGGGACGGCCAGAAAGATGGGGCGTCTCTAGGCTTCTTCGGTGGTTTAGGTGCTTTTGGGCGCGGGATTGAAATTGCGCATGACCCCAAAATTCTAAAGAATTACTCGCATGATGCCGCTGTTATGGCGACATTGTTTGTAACTGCGTGGCAATTGTTAAGCCCCAAACATAGACGCGGCTGGCTGGAAGGCACAAAAGTTACAGTGGAGCGGGATGGCGAGGTATTGCCCGAACAGGATCATTTTCTGTTTTTATGTACAGCTTTGCATCGCTTGCCCCACGGTATTTGGCCTTTCTGGCAGAATCTGAAAGAAGCAGACCGAGGGATTAGCTATCTGGATGTTGCTGCTTTTCCTCCACATTTGGGGCGTGCAGTCTGGAACTTGCTGCGGGGGAAAGCACCGCAATGGCTACGGCAGAATGCGGCTTATAGGAGCGGTTCGGCAACGGAACTGGTGTTGCGTACAGATCAATCCTTTATTCTAGACGGTGAAGTTCTGCCCCCGGGGCAAGATGGCAGCCTGACTGTTTCTGCGGGTCCCGTAGTTTCTTTTGTGCATGTTTAAAACGTTCTGGTGGAAAAGCAGTTCATGAAGGGTATTCGGCAGGGGCAGAAAGAAATTTTCACCCTTACAGAGCAAGAACTGCATACACCAGTATCCCCTTTGGTTACGGAATTTGTGCATAATCTTTTAGGCGATGCACAACCATTAGGGGTTCTGTTTTATGGATCTGGCCTGCGGGGCGGGATCCAAGATGACACCCTGCTGGATTTTTATATTATCGTAGATAAACAGGCAGACTGGCCCAGAACAAGGCTTTCCTGTCTGGCAAATGCCCTTTTGCCTCCTAATGTTGAATATCATGAATGTAGGGTAGGGGAGCATCTTCTGCGGGCCAAAGTTGCCATTTTGTCCCTTACGCAGTTTCGTGCTCTAACGCGCCCACACACATTGGATACCACGGTATGGGCGCGCTTTTCGCAGCCTGTTCGGTTGGTATGGTGGCGAGATAGTAAAGCGCAAGAAGCGCTGCATGCTTGTGTAATGCGGGCGGTATTGACTGCCGCATGGTGGGCGGCACAGCTTGGCCCGGATTCAGGCAGCGTTCTGGATTATTGGAATGCTTTGTACCGCAATACCTATCGGGTTGAATTGCGCGTTGAAAAAGCAGGCCGTGGGCAAAGTATTGTAGATGCTTATATCCAGCGTTATGCGCAGCTTTTGTTGCCGTGTTGGCAAATGCTGGGCATTCCATATGCATCTCAAGATCAGATTGTAACGCCGCAAATCCCGCAGGAACAAAAGCAACATGCCATTCAAAAATGGGCATTACGTGCGTCTTGCGGGCGGCCTTTAAATATTTTGCGCCTGCTTAAGGCAGCTTATACTTTTACAGGTGGAGCACGTTACGCTGCTTGGAAAGTCCAGCGTCATAGCGGGATAGAAGTGCCGCTTTCTCCGTTTGCAGAAAAACACCCCTTGCTGGCAGCGCCGCCAATTGTTTGGCGGTTATGGCAACAAGGGGCGTTTAAACGCAAATAAGAATTTTATGCTGCGGTAGCCGCGGGGGATACGCCTACTTCTGCGGCAGCTTGCCGGAATATGGCAATAGCCTGAGCAATTTGCTCTGGCGTATGGGTGGCCATTACAGAACAACGCAGCAAAGGCCGAGAATCAGGCGTTGCCGGAGGAAGGCTAAGGTTTACGTACACACCAAGCTCCAGCAGTCTGTTCCACATGGGAATAGCTTCTTCAGCCGTTTCCAGTGTAACAGCAATAACAGGGGTGGCCTGTTTGCTGGCATTTAGCCCGATATCTACAAAACCGGCATGAAGTTGCTGAGCATTGGCCATAAGCTGTTTACGCAGTTCTGGATGCGCCTGCATATCGCCCAAGGCAGCCGTTGTTGCCGCAATAACTTCTGGCGGAAGGGACGCCGTAAACATGTAAGGGCGGCAGTTCAGACGTACAAATTCCAGTTCAGGATGATCGGATACGCAGTAGCCACCAACAGTGCCAAGGCTTTTTGAGAATGTGCCGACAATAAAGTCTACATCAGCTTCCACACCATCGGCTTCAGCCGCACCGCGTCCGTTTTCACCCAACACACCAAAGGAGTGGGCTTCATCTACCAGAAGGTATGCGCCGGTTTCTTTTTTAACGGCTACAAATTCTGCAATCGGGGCCACATTGCCCGTCATGGAATAAATACCTTCAACCACAATCAGTTTGGCGCCGGGTGTGCCATCCATGCGTTTAAGGCGTTTGTAAAGGTTATCTGGGTCATTGTGGCGGAAGCGGATCACTTCAGCAGCACTTAGGCGGCTGCCATCGTAAATACTGGCATGGCTATCTGCATCTAAAAACAGATGATCGCCCTTGCCAGCCAGAGTGGAAATGATGCCCAAGTTGGCCTGATAACCAGTTGAAAAAACCATGGCATCACGGCGGCCAAAAAATGCGGCAATATCTTTTTCAAGCTGCCGATGGAGGGATTGCGTACCATTTGCAATGCGCGAGCCCGTAGTGCCTACGCCACACGCGGCAGCAGCTTCCTGCGCTGCTCGAATAGCGTTTTTGGATTGGCTAAGGCCCAAATAATTATTGGTACCAAAAAGAAGCGTTTCCCGACCTTCAATAATTCCAACAGTTGAAGATACAGGTTTTTCAATAACAACAGCAAAAGGGTTGCGGCCACCAACGGCGATTACAGAACCCAGCGCGCCTGCCGTACCTTCAAATTTGGAAAATAGTGATGTCATCCACGCTCACCCTTTGTTTTTCAGAGCGACAATGCATGCGGCAAGGTCATTGATTGTCCGGATATCGGCCAGTTTGTCGAGCGGGATGGAAACATCCAAGCTGTCTTCAACTTCCATAACGAAGTTCATGACGGCCAAAGAATCAAATGCGAGATCTTCCATGATCTTGCAGTTACCATCAATGTCACGCGGAACCTTCGGGTTGGCGAGGAGCTTTTGAATGATCAGCGCGGAAACGCTTTCAACGGTTTCGCTCATGTCGGATCCTTCATCCCTTAAGGGCGTTTGTTTTGTGCCGAGCTTGTGCTCGCAGTGCCGCCTTATGGGTGAAAAAGGCCAGTTTGACCAGCCTTTCTCCTCATAAAGGGGCGATAAAATCCCGTAGACCGGTCAGGCGACTTCAGACTGCTGCTCAAACGCGCCGCTGAGATACATGGTACGGGCTTTTGCACGGGTTAGTTTGCCAGAAGATGTCTGCGGCAGTGCATGGGGCGGCACCAATACAACAGAAACTTCCACCCCATGAAGGCGGCGGAACAAACTGGTAGCTTCGGCTTTCAGCTTCTCGCGCGTGTCGGTAGCAGAGGCACGGCACTGAATAAGCGCCACGATTTCCTCATGGTCACCTTTTTCCAGCGAGAAAACGGCCACATCTCGGCTGCGTAGAACAGGAATATGCGTTTCGGCAGACCACTCCAAATCCTGTGGCCAAATATTGCGGCCATTAATAATAATCAGGTCTTTGGCGCGGCCCGTTACAACTATCTGCCCATTGAGCATATAGCCAAGGTCACCAGTGTTCAGCCAGTTATCTGCATCCAGCGTTTTGCTGCTTTCTTCCGGCATACGGAAGTAACCGCTCATCAGGCTTGGGCCACGCACATAAATAGTGCCAACTTCTCGGTCACTTAGCACGCGGCCATAACTGTTCCGAACCTCCAGTTCATGTCCGGGCAGAACTTTCCCGCAAATAACAAAGGTGCGGCTTGGCGTATCCGCACTGGCGGGTGGGCGTGCAATTCCTGTGCTTTCTAGCGCGGGAAGGTCAACCGTATCGGTTTCTATGCCCGTATCAAGCGGTGCAAAACTGATGGCAAGCGTAGCTTCTGCCATACCATAGCTGGCCACAAACGCTTT